>JBEKCV010000105.1:0-14570 GCA_050014695.1 Thermodesulfovibrionales bacterium | reverse complement strand
GGGGAAAGGACACCAGTCGACGTCGGGGATGCTGTAGCTTCATGCTCGTATAGATGCAGCGAGAGCCCCGAAAAGACCGCTGTCACCATAAGAAGAACCCCCTCCCTTTAGGGATGGGGAGGTTCAGGCATCTCTTGAGCAGCTTTACTACTCACCGCAGGGTCTTCGGTTTCTTTCCGGCAAGGCGTGCTGCCAGGCTCGACCCTATTGATGCGCTTCGACACGAGTAGCGGATTCCGACCGAGGCAGCGCTACGTTGCCGTATCACAGTTATGGCTGGCAAAGCATATCACCCAGGCACAATGGGCGAAAAGATTAAGACCACGCAACAGCTCGATCCTCTAAAGAAGGATACCGAAATTTACTTAAATAAGACCTCCTAACTTTCAGTGTGTCACGGAGTAGGAAGACTGCAATGCCGGAGTCTGTGATGGAATTGCCATTATTGTGAAGAATTCTAGAAGGAGAGTAAAATTATTTTTGGAAATTCTATCATTATTATCTATATAATACCACGTATTGCGGCCGGTACGATCATCGATGGCTTGATAAGACACAAAAGAGTTAATTCCATTTCGTTCTGGTGGTGAGTCATCCTCAATAATTAAAATGAACCGCCGAAGGTGGGCCAGTCTGTTTTCCATTTTCACGTGAGTGAAATTATCCACATCCATTGGCGAATCGACTCCATAATAACTATAAGGAATGACCCCAGAAAGAAGGTCGTTCTGAATCTTAAGGGTCACACACATATCCATAAACACGTGACCACACTTATCTAAGACGGCACCATCCCTACACAGGTTCTCCGCGTTTCTCAGCGCGGGCTCGTTATCGCGACTGTTTGCAGAAAGCATTTGTATTGCTTTTGCAACTTCGCTCCACTCTGCGCACCTGTCTGCGCCAGATTCTTCGGGATTATGCAAATCTCGATCATTTTTCCGCTCCCCCTTCCGTTCCCCTTGCAACAATATATAAAAATCTGACTCTTTCGGTTGACGATCGCGGATCTTTTCATAAGTCTTAAATGGTAAGAATTCGATCTGACTACCTTCCTCTTCCTCCACCGATGTCTTGAGAATCCCCAAAGCAGAACGCGTACGCATCACAGGTGCTAACAATTTTCCCTCTGTCTCAGCAGTTGACTTTATCGGGGCGGTGCGAAGCTCCATCCAATTAGGCAAACATTGAAAGAAATGGTTCACTTCTGCCAGTTCCATCGACGCTACTCGCTTCTGCAGAGCATACAAATTCTTCGCCAATGTCTCGCTCGTTTCACAACTTGGAGCAGCAGGCGTTTTGCCCCACGACCCTTGAGGAGTTCCTTCGTAGAGTCTCAGTAGTCGAATCCAGAGATCTAATACGTCTTTTCTTCTTTTTCCCAGTTCAGCTGACTTATTCGCTCGAACGTGATTGGGTTCCAAGTACAGAACCAGGGCATCATCGTTTTGTGATGGGGGTTGTATCAAATCTGATTTTACTGCCGCTATGGCAAGAGCCCCCCAAGCATCCAATTGTAGTATGGCATTGAGCGCCGAGAAATGATCCTCAAAGTTGGGCGATAAGTAATTCACTGTAAAGGTGAGGATGGATGAAAGAGGCCAATCTGAATCGGAAAGAAACCATATCGAATCCACGTCAACGGGCCGGACAAGCTGTTGAATCAACGGCTGCCCACCAAGAGGCGCATAATGAATAGTCGGCTGGTCCTGATATTGCAAAGAGGTCGATATATTCCCGACAGTTCCAGCAAGCGTGCCACCCGAACTGCCTTGATGGGCACCTATTCCTGTTGCCCCACCAGAAATTTGAGCTTGAAAGGAAGCTGCCGAAATTACTTCTGTCACGTCCACAAACAATGTAGGTTCGGCATTCTTGGCTCGTATTATATTCATGAACATCTGGTCGTTTGTGGTTGTTTGAACTGCGCTATTGTAGTTCGTTCTGCCGTAATGTATTTCTTTAGGGCCAAGTGCCGCACAGCCAGCTAAACCTGCAATGGTACCGATAGCAAGAGCTCTCAGGATTCTATGCACAACAATACCACGTATTCTAATCCTCATTAAGTGATATTTCGTATGAGACTGAAGCATTCATTGGTCCCTAAAGCTGACTGATCATTCTTGAGTTTTTAGAATATAATTGATAGTTTACATCATAGTTGATTATTGTCAAGTAAAAAAAATCGTGACGATAGATCGGATTATGGGGCATGAGTCCTTCGATATGACGAATACGCTGACGAAGCTCCTCGATGTCTCCCTGTCAGTTCCATAGAACGCCTGGATTGACCAACATCTGCCCTACTCCCGCTTCTACCGAAGGGTCTGACCGGAAAGATGGTCCGAATACACCCTCCTCTTCAGGGATCAAAAGGGGCGATGGGCAGAAAGGCAATGCGATTGCCGCGATGACTACCTGACGCTGGCTCTTGCCGATAGCACCAAAAGTCTTTGTCTGCGGCGATCCGACAACAGAGGCCTGTTTCAATCCCCGGCATGTCTTACTCATGCAGCCAGGTCTTGCCTCGCATTTTACCGATCCGAATCGGACCTCCACTGGATTCTTGCTTCACCTCTTTTCTTAATCATCTGCGTTTCGTGACTGAATGCTGGAAGGGATTTCAAATTGACAGATATAATGTTCCGTGCTAAAGTTGGCTCATAAAGTACAAGCCGAGAGGGCTACGTATTCGAAAGAAAGGAGAAAAGAACTAGAGTTTTCTATCTCCAAGTCCAACAGAAGACACAGTCATTAAATACAGTGAGGAAGAATTGAGAACCGCCAATTACGATCACAACTAGATATAGGATGTGGTGCCAGTGGTAACGCCCAAAAAGAGAGGAGGTGAATCATAATGAAGATGAAGTTAGTCATAGCTTTGTTGGTAGCAACGGCCTTAACTCTTGCCGTTGTGGGCCTCAGTTTTGCAGGAGAGGCAAAGCCAGTGAAGGGTGTTGTTACAGAAGTGACAAAGGATGCCGTGACCGTCAGGGATGAAGCAGGTAAAGAGACCACGGTGGAGGTCAAAGATGCCGGGGAGGTGGACATAGGCGATGAGGTTGTAATAGAGGACGGCAAAGTGACAAAATTGCATTTGAGAAAGCCTCCTCCTTCTAGGGATTGATGTCATCAAACTGCGTACCGGACAAAGATACTGGAAAGCCTACGCCGGAGTTTTTTCGAAGGAATTTCTCAAATACGGATACGGAAGGAGGCGGTGGGGCCCTTTCATCTCGCACGACAAGCGTCAGGTTTACTCGGGAGCGTTGGAGATCACCGGTGTCCTGCTCGTTTTCAGGAACATCCTTACAAAAACAACAAATACTATTTCAAGGATAAAATGTGTTGCACCCTACTCCGGATAAGGAGGCCGTAATCTATTTATGTAAGATCTCCTGATCTTTCTTCATTCGGGATCGCCTGTAAGAATAAAAGCTCCCCAGAAAAACGGATGGTGGTAGTTCTTCATAACATTGAGCTGGGCAGTTCTCAGTGCCGCCCCCTTGCCCATGGTTTTCATGTTCAGGTAAAAATCCTGTATCAGCAGGAAGGTGGATTTATCATCGACTGCCCAGAGGGTCGTAACAACAGAGGGAGTGCCTGCATAGATAAAAGCCCTGATGAATCCGATAAGCTCGTCTCCGCTGCTGACTTTCCCGAGCGCTGTTTCGCAGGCACTTAAAACCACGAGGGACGCGTTGAGGTTCAAGCTGAAAACCTCCTCTGCTGTGAAGTCTCCATCATTAACTGCTTCCGCTGCCATTTTGAGAGATGACTTCATCGGATTCCCTTCATTCAATTGACTGTGGGTCGCAAAATGAAGGACGCTGTGTCCCGGGGATTTCTCTTTAGCGTTGGACTTAGTCGCTTCTTTCCTAATATAGATTTCGGATTTGGGGTAAATGATTGCTATCTCCTTTACTTCCCTTTCAGCATATATGAGATTGTAGGCAGGATCGCCAACATCGGGATTGCCGAATGCAATGATGTTTTCTCCGACCTTTTTTCGTTTATCTGTTGTGAACTGCATCAGGCTTGCGCTTGAGAGATACGATATTTCATGGTCTTCGATAAGATATCGTCCCTCAGGGGTAACAAGAGACTCGAAGGGTAGATAATGGAGCAGGTCGTGAGGCACAATAATAAGCCCTTCTCCCTTCGGTATGTCAATGGCACGAAAGAGGGTGGAATAAAGCTCTTGAGAAAGCACTTTGACTCTTTGCTCAGAGGATATATTCGTTATAGATTCCCTGAAGTCTCTTACTTTATCGAGGATTTCTTTCCTGCTTTTGTTTATCTCGACTGAGCGCACGGAGTCTTTTTTGACTGCCCAAGCAACAACCTTATCTTTCAAAACATGAAACTCGACAAGTATCTTATCCGGCGATAGCAATGCCTGAATTTCCTTCAGGGTTAATGGGGCAACAGACACAAGAGAAGCGTGTTCTACGTCTTCCCTACGAAGCTTTTCAAGGAAACGGGCGTATTCTTTGTTTAGCTCATCAATCTGGCGGTTTATCTCATCTTCATCTTTGCCTTCCAAATTATTTCGTCTTATCTGGAGAACGCTCATCCTGGCCTTGAATTCCCGTTCCCTGTCTGCAAGCGCTGACGCCATCTCACGTGAAAGGTCTACTTTGCTCCCCAGGATATCAAGAAATGTCCTTGACCGTGCCCGTTCGCTGAAATTAAATGCATCTTCTGGCTTGCCAAGATCAATAAGTGTTGAGATCATATTATCATACGTTTCGACCATCTGCTCAAAGAAAGAACTCCTCATCTCTTCGGATTGGAGGAGAGAACGCAGATCTTCAATCGAATCTATCGCCTTCTTATAGTGCTCAACCGCTTCTTCCGGTCTCTTCAAAATCTGATAATCCTTTGCTGCTCCGGAATAGGCACCAACCGTGTAAGAAGGAATATTCACGATATCCGAGATCTGACATGCTTTTTTGTGATATTCCAGCGCCCTCTCGTAATCCCCTTTCTTATAGTAAAGATATCCCATGGTGAGATACGTTTTTAGTGTCATTTGTTCAAAGCGTGACGCATAGAACAAAGCCTTATTAAGAAATTCTGATGCAGACTCGTAATCATTCAGGTCTGCATAGGTCGCTCCCATTGCTATCAGATTGTTTATAAAGTTCATCTTTGTTCCTTCAATATTTCTGCTTTTTCCCGGTGGGTGAGCTTTACCGGTCCCGCGTCGTGATGGGCCCTTTTCCTTTTGTGTTTCAGTCATATCAGTACCCCTTGACAATGCCGTTTCCGCTGCTGTTTCAAAGACAGTCCTATAGTAATCATCGGCCTTTTTGTAGTATTTCAGAGCCTCTTCAGGATCAGAGACTTTTCTGTATATATCGCCTATTTGAACGTCAATGGCCACTCTTTTCCCACGCATTTCGTATTTTGATGTGGATACGACGTCTGCTGCCTTTTCGAGAAGCCGCACCGCTTTTTCATAATCAGCTATCGCGACATATGATTGGGCAGTCTGGAAAAGTGCTTCCACCTGTAAGAAAGGATATTTTCCCTTTTCACTCAGTTCTATTGCCTTTGTCCCATACAGTATCGCCCTATGGTAATCCCCTGCTACTCTTGCAAGCCATGTAGCATCAAGGTGTGCTGTAACCGCCTTTTCGAGCTTTCCTTCCGACTCACGTTTTAGTGCCTCATCTTCATATTCTTTGAGGGCTTCTCTAGCCTTTCCCTTTTCAGCTATTTCAAAAGGATACGGATCGAACGCATAGAGAGAAGTTGTAAATACAAATACAGTGGCGCAGAGAACTATTATTATCAAGCCTTGCTTTGAAAGGCAGAAACGATTTCTGAACATCCTTTTGCCTCCTCTGAGCACACATGGAAGGACTTATAGGGACTTCATATATATTATACTATCAGAAATGATCGTTTATTGAACTGGAATTTAGTCATTTGGACAGTTGCAGTTGCAGAAAAAACCTTCTGCCAAGGCATTTATTAGAAAGAATGCAAGAGAGGTTTAGTGGACTCCCAAATATTGAACAGGTTTCACTCGGTAGCACATTTAGGAGAAACAGCGATTACCTCGACTGATGCGATATACGCAAATTCCGTCAGTCACCAATACTTTGGGGAATAGACTTTCCTTCGAGCCAATCAGTTATTAGGGTAACAACCGGCCCTTCAACTCCGAGGAATCCGTGGTGCGAGAGTGCCTTACATGGATTTGCGCTGATGCCCATATCAGGCCCCTTTTTCTTACCGGTTGCGCTATAAGATCCGACGCCTGCTGATCCACCCGAAACCGTAACAAAATTGACGCGGGGACTGCTCACGAAACGACCTGTAAGCGAGTGTGCAGCGCCATAGGTCGTAGTAAAACAATCATCATGCACATGGTGAATAATTAAAACAGGGATTGTCACTGTCTTAAGTGGTAGGCTTCCTACGGAATCTAATGACGAAGTTAATATGAGGCCTTTTACCCGGTCGTCTTTAAGTGAGGTTGCCAGGTAAGCAGCTGAGAGCGTTCCCCTGCTAGTTCCGACCAGATATATTGGCCCAAGTTTTTTCTCAGCCAACACCTGCACCAGTTTTTGGATATCGGCCGTGTGCTCAGAAGATGTGCGAAATGAATCGCTCATTCGACTCAAATGGTCTGATGGTACTCCTACTATAACAATAGCAAAACCATTCTTGACGAAATCGGGAGAAGTCCTAGCCAGAAAATTATCACTCAACGACACGTCACTTCCTGAACCTGAAAAATCTCCTTCGCCAGTACTTCCGCAGAAAAGTATAAGCACCCCCTTTGCAGGGGTGTCAGGAGTATGGATCAGATAGCTCAACGCCACTCCTGGACGTGTTTCAATACTTTGGATAGAACGATCAGCAGAAGATGCCACTGCACACATCAGGCAGAGCATAATGCAAAAAAAATATATTCCACTTCGGATCACACAATCCTCCTTTCTTCATCAAGAACTTCTTTAGAGTGATAGTGAAACTGGCTTTAATATACCAGAAAATAACATTTTCGCGATATTGTCGAGCCCATTCTGTAAGTTCTCCTCAGGGCTTTATTCTCGTTGCTCTGCAAGGCTTCCGATAACACAAAAAAACACTGCCCAAAGATAGTCATGACAAACGTTACCATAGTCATCGATAGGACTTTAAGAAAGGAGGTCAGAATCAAAGTATTTCTGGAACGCTAACGATTACGAACGAAAATCATCAAATCTTAAGTCGTGAAGAAAGCGTTGGTTCTCAGGCGTAAGTGAAACTTCAGACGATGTCGTGTGCATCTCAAGTATAGGGAATAACTGAGACCACTCAAGAAGTCTTTATTTTACGGACTTGGAGGAGTACATCGCATGCGCTCGCAGCCGACAGAGTGTTTCTTTCATGAAGGACATCTCAGTGCATGTTTGGGACCGTAACAGGCATGGTTATTTTGCGGACTGCACCGACAAAGACGCAAAACCAGCGTCCTCAAGAAATTTCAATTGCCGGTAGTAGCGGTTCTTTTTCTTGAGCATGAGGCTTTGCGTAATTCTCCAGAAAGACGCCGGAGTTTCGGCTTCCGATAACTTTCACTTTCCACTCCAAGTCCGCAAAACCAAGGGGACTCAGCAGTTGCGAAGTTCTCCCTATACTAAACACTCTTAATATCTATCAAACAGTGCGTCTTTCATCCGTAAATAAACGGGCAGCATAACATCGGTGAAGATATTATAAGGTTACTACAAACTTTAAACTTCAAGTTGACAAGGACAAGTTAGTTTTGATACAAATAAGACAAATACAGACGTCCCAACAAAACTGAACCCTTTGAGAGAAGGAGACGGAAAGCGGCGGGTGTTACGAAGAAGCGTCATTCTGCATGTATCACCTGCTACACAGGTATTCGGACACGCAACACGTTCGCCGTGCCGAAAAAAGCATTGTGCCTCTCCTTGGTCACGTCGATGCCAACGATTAAATACTGATCGGAGCCACGTATCTCTTTCTTGACTTGTCGAAATCCCGCAGTCTGATATCATCTACTTGTTCCATAGAAACTGAGGGACCTTGTTGATTTCGGTCACCACGTCAGAAAAAGGGACTTGCAGCGCATCATTTTCGATGCTTCGAAACGTGCCTCAGAGGACCAGTTGCGACTTCTGGTTAAGTTTCTCAATACCTTGAAGAAGTAGCTGGTACTATGTTAAGCCGATGCTTGATACGTATTCCCTCCTGCTCAGTGTCCATCTCTCTGAGCCGGCAAGACGACTGCCGGAGAGTAGTTAATAGTTATTGATATTTATAATCCCTCATGAAACTGCTACGGGAACGTCCTTGGTGAATCAAGGAGATTCAGGGGAAACTGAGAATAACCAGACATGGTGCTCATTTCATCCCGAGGCCTCTTATTGAACACGGGATCGTAAAAGCGAGGGAGGTCAAAAAAACAGGCAGGTACCTCATAGCAGCATGACGGACACTGAGTGAACAACTCATCCGCAACCGCGAGCAGGACTGATTAAGAACGCGATACCGTCTGATGAACGTCAATCGAGGAACATACTATGCCCAAGGTGTTATAGTAAAAGGACAATACATGGGGGTTCATGAAGAAGTCACAACGGATTAGTCTGAGCATTCTTGCGACAGTCGTGCTCACCACAGGATGCGCCGAGGAGCCTACGCAGGTCTCTTTGAATCGCGAGCAGTACAAAAGTAAGGAAGACTGCCTCCGCGATTGGAACAGCGAGCAGGACTGCGAGGATACACAGGACCAACAGCGTCACACTTGGTATGGTCCCCACTATTTCTATCGAGGCGGCTATCCCTACATCTACCACGGACCCGACAGCGACCCCACACCCGTTGGCACCGCCGCCCATTTCTCACAGCTGCAGTCCGGGGAGAGGTCTTCCTTTTCCCTTGGCAGGACATCTTCGATAGGGCACATCGCCAGGGGAGGTTTTGGTTTCACGGGGATCTTCCGCTTGGCGTCGTCTTAGAAAGTGCAGAGACGGGAAATATGAAGAGAACCAGTTCGAATAAGCGCCCCGACTGGATATCTCGCTGTGAGGAAATGGGATTCTGCTTCCATACCACCGAAGAAGGCCTTTACTGGAATGAAAGCGCCTGCTACGAATTTACCTCAGAGGAGATAGACACTCTCGATGACGCCACTGCAGAACTCTACCGGCTTTCCCTTTCGGCCGTAGACCGGGTGATCTCCGATAACCTTTTCGAGAGGCTGGGCATCCCCCATGCGTTCGCGAATCTTGCAAAACGCTCATGGGAACGCAAGGATACCTCCCTTTACGGACGCTTCGATCTCTGCTACGACGGAAAAGGCAACCCCAAACTGCTGGAATTCAATGCAGACACGCCCACCTCGCTTTATGAGTCGAGCATCGTACAATGGATATGGCTCCAGGACCTCCATCCCACCATGGACCAGTTCAACTCCATCCACGAAAAGCTTGTAGATGCCTTCTCCAATATGAGAAAGACACTTGTTTCATCTCCTACATTCCATTTCTCCTGCATGAAAGACAGCGCGGAAGATTTCGTTTCGACAGAGTACATGAGGGACGTGGCGACGCAACAGGGCTTTGATACCCGTCATATCTTCATCGACGACATCGGATGGTCCGAAGATGTCCGCAAATTTGCGGATCTGGAAGAACAGCCGATAAACATGCTCTTTAAGCTCTATCCCTGGGAATGGCTCATCGCAGAGGAATTCGGGAAGAATCTCCTCATGGAGACCGTCCGCATCTTCGAGCCGGCGTGGAAGATGATCCTTTCCAATAAAGGCATCCTGCCGATTCTCTGGGAGATGTACCCCGACCATCCCAACTTGCTACCCGCCTATTTCGAACCTGATAAGGTCACGAGCTATGTGAAGAAGCCGCTGTTGTCACGAGAGGGCGCTAATATCACGATCTCTGATGGGTCTTGGACAGAATCAAGCACAGGCGATTACGGCGACAGGGGTTTTGTCTACCAGCAGTACTGTGCGCTGCCCGACTTCAACGGCAACCATGCTGTTGTCGGATCGTGGGTTATCGACGGAAAGCCCGCAGGTATCGGTGTCCGCGAAGATAACACCCGGATCACCACAAACACGTCACGTTTTTTGCCTCATTACTTTAAACCATAAGAAAGGAGAGAACTGTATGATACTCGCAACAGTGAAAACGTCCCTTCAAGGCCTGGGAGCATTCCTTATCTACTTTGGTGTCTCCCTCGGACTGCTCGTAATATTCGGCCTGATCCACAGCATCATCACCCCTTACAAAGAGATCGAGCTCATCAAGAAAGAGAATACGGCCGCCGCATTGAGCTTTATGGGTGCCCTGATCGGATTTGCAATTCCACTCGGCAGCGCGGTCGCTCACAGTGCCGGACTCCTGGATATGATCATTTGGGCGCTGATTGCCATGGGAGCCCAGATACTTGTCTATTTCTGTGTGAAGGCTGTGTTCCCTCATCTGCCGGCGGACATACCTCACAACCATGTGCCAAAGGGTATTGTACTGGGAGCAATATCCATCATTGTCGGGTATCTCAACGCAGTGTGTATGATCTACTAACGCGGCTCGCGTCTATGAGTGCATTATGACGCTGCAGCCTCACGGGGATAAAGATACGTCTTGGACTGTACTGCCGCCGGAAACTAGCGCCTTCGCTCTGAGCCTGTCATGCGGACTTGGAGGGAACTCTGCGCTCTACATCGACCCGAAGAACGATTGAAACCTTGCCCTGTGGCAAAAAAGCTATAGTGTCAGATACAAGGAAGTAAGGAGCGGCGACTCATCTGATAGTTGCCGCTCCTTCTCATCCCTTTCGCAGCTATCTAGAGCCTTGAAAAGAGGAGGC
The DNA here is from genome assembly GCA_050014695.1 of Thermodesulfovibrionales bacterium. Classification (GTDB taxonomy): domain Bacteria; phylum Nitrospirota; class Thermodesulfovibrionia; order Thermodesulfovibrionales; family UBA9159; genus UBA9159. The sequence continues at coordinate 3,707 of JBEKCV010000105.1, read as the reverse complement.
ATGGAAAACAACAACCTTTTGACGACTCAGCTATTCTACGGTGAATGTTGCCGTATCCATGTATCGAATTGCTTGCGTGGGATAACGTCCACAATCTGCAATTCATTTTTCGCTGATTGCCTGACGATTAGCCGATGGTGAATGCCTATCCTGATCCGGTAGTGACCCGGCATCCTCTCTATCCCTACTGTCTGGCGTAGTACAGCCACATCTCTGACTGCAAACCCGACAGCTGCCTGTATAGCCCTCGCCACTAAGGTCGAAGGAAGATTCTCACAGCTCCTGCGAAATGCGTCGCTGAACTCCGGCACATTGATCTTTTCAGGGATGTTAGTCGGATCAACAGGCTCTTCGTCATGTGATTCGCTTGTTGGCGCCTTATCTTTGTTCTGCCTGGCTATTCTTTCATTAACATCCTGCAGTTCTTTCCTCAACAACCGCTTGGACTCCTGCTGGCTCCTGATTTCATCCTTCAACGTATCAATTTTTCTTCTAAGGGTATCGATGTCCTGCTTTTTTCCCTCTTCCTTCTTATCGGTTGTCGGACCGTTCGCCGTGGCAACCTTGGTCGGCATCGTCTGTTGAAACTTCTTCTCGAACCCCTCGAGTTCCCTTTCCTTTTCACGGAGGTCCTTCAGGGCCAATGAGCTCTTTTCTCTGGCCTCCGACAAAAGTTCCTGCAGTTCCCTGATTTTCTCGTTTTTGTCCTCATCGGCGGCCCCCTCAGAATCCTTCCCGGCTATCCAGTCCCAATAGTCTTCAATCGGATCGCCCCATGGCTCCAGATCCAATTCAATTCTTCGCTTATGTATGGCGTCAATCAGGGTTTCATTATCCATCCACCGCTCCGGTTCAGATAAGATCGCCGCTCGGCCAAATACTATGCTCAGAGCAGGCAGAATATCCTCAAACGCATAACTCAATTCAAGAAGCCAATGCTTTTCACTCTTGACAAAGGCTTTCTTGCACATGGCTTCAAGGTCTCTATACTTCTCGGTGTTTTCCAAGAGCTCGTGCTTTAACCTGTCTGCTTCAGAGAAATATCGCTGTTCCTCTGGAAGTTGCGAGGAAAGCTTTCGAATCAACTCCGTATCCCGGGCCGTAAGAGCAGAGTCAAAGAGATCACTCATATGCTCAACCGCCAATTCTTCTTTTCCCGGGCGCCCCTTTAACTCCAAAAGCATGGCAAATGCAAGCTCCCTCAGCCCAAAGATGTCCGCCCGGCGGTATGCCGTCAACAATTGATCATCATTCATTCTGGATGGGACCAGTTTCCTCAGTTCGTATGGCCTCAGTTCCTCGATATAGGAGGCATCCTCAACAAGAGAAGGGTTTTCTCGGAGCTGCGACTTTGTGACGCCTCCATATGAGGATGCATCCCTTATTTTTGTTTGATCTTCATCGTAGCAGCACTTCTTGTACTTCTTTCCGCTGCCGCAGCGGCAAGGCTCATTCCTTCCGAGCCTTGCCACTGGCCGCCTTACAGTTCCCCCATCACCAATAACGACAGGCGGTCTCTCGGCGGGCAACTCGGAAAGCACATCACCGCGATGCAGCCGAAGCGGACTATTCTTGCTCTCGTCTGCGTTTTCTAGCAGGTCAAGACTCGCCTGCAAGAGGAAGCGCGCTTCTCCGGAGCGTATATCTTCCATCAGTTTCCATAGAACCTTCTTAACCGGCTGGCGGGGGTAATTGAACTTGAGCGCAAGCTCCACGGAGAGCCGCGCGGCAAGTATCTGCCTCTCAAAGGAGAGATCTTCCGACAATGCGACGGTCAGCAGTGGGGCGATTGCACTTTCATCCTGGTAGTTATATGGATACTTGATGTCGATTATGATGTTAACAACTTTAAGCGAGCTTGCGAGGACAGCAGGATCAAAGCATATTTTGTTGACCGCGGCGGCATTAAGCAGGATACCAAGGGCATGATCTTCGCCTCCTTCTATGAGACGGATTGCGAGAGCATTATATTGGTCGGGAGCAAGACCGGACATATCCTGCGCAATTTGCCGAATATCGGACTGACAGCGTTGAGCCGCCCGAAACCTCTCAACAAGACTCTCAGGTAACATATCCATTCGATACTATAGCACATGAAATGCCGTTGTCGCGGGTGGTTCAACCGGCCGAGGGTCCCTGCCGGTCTATCTTTCCGGCCATGGATCACATCGCTCATTAATTGGCCATGGTTCAGCGTTTGTGAACTCTGCTGTAGCGGCCTGCTCGCTGCGCTTGGCCTTATTTCGACATACAATGAAATTATGCAGACCCGGGAGGCGCAAGGCTTCATCCTCCAGGTGAAAGGCTGAGATGAGAAGTGCTATATTCCCTCATGGGAAGGGCTTCAAGGAAAAAACGAACTTCATCACGTGATGCTTCGAAGAATGTGGGTGGTCGTTTAGGATCTTCTGCAACCACGAAAACGGGTATTCTTTATGGGCCGCTGCTCCATATTGTACTGATTGTTGCTGTTGGCCTTATTGTGAACAGCATCGGCATACAAAAAGTCTAAGATGTATTTCAAACACGACAGAATCCCTTAACCCTGATACAATGCAATAAAGTTAGACTCTGTTGTCTATTAAGCGACTTTTCCCCTCTAAGTAATTTTTAAGACTCCGCAACCGCTTCCGAGAAAATAAATCGCATTTTATTAACATTCCGTTTGGGTACCCTGCATTATCTCGATTAACTCCTGCGACTTCACCTTTAATCTCTGCTAAAAGCTTATATTCCGGAGGGATATAAAAATGCATCAGCACGGCATTGCCTTTGGAGATAGGAGATTCCGATTTCACGAAAACCCAGGATTCACTAATATTTAATATAAAATCCGGGTACTCGGCGGCTATAGTGTCGCCATACATGATTGCAAGGCAAACAGGAAAAAGGACACCTTTTACACTACCAGAGTCCATATACTTCCCTATCTGATAACCCTTGTTGACAAATATTTTTTCTACCGTTTCATGAGATGCTTGGTTAAAGGTACTATAAAAATCTAGTTTCGCTATGCTCATTTTCAAAGTGTCTACCGGAAATAAAATTGGCCTATACTTTGTCTCTATGATACTCGCGGCATCCACGCTAAGAGCTTTCTCCATCCATCCCTTGTCCTGTTTGTATTCAGATTGCTTTCTTCTTGATGTTACAGGGCCTCTTCGTCTATCAGATCTCCCGCGACCCTCGCCTATCACTCTTATCTGGTGCATGCCCGGAATTACCCATCCCTCTGAACGGAAAAACTTCTTAATTTTATCTGAAGATATAAGCTCATTGAGAAGATAAGGCGCTACTGTGTCATAACTATCATCTTTGTACTGCACCCTTATCAGCACGTCCTTGTCCTCTAGTTTTATCTTTAGCAATTTAGATGCCTTTTTGTTTCTGCCCCAAACTATTTGTTTTAAAAGAATTTACATATTGTCCCAACAAAATCATGCTGTGTCCATTAGATCCAAATTGTATCCAAAAACCCCGTTAAATGGATTTGATACAAGGTGTAACGTGCAAGGATAGGTTCGTGCAATGGACATATTTGAGCGGCAGTGTAATGCTCAACAATATAATGCAGCTGGAGAGCAACATTATTTTCCCCTCAGTACAGGAATGGTTCTCTCTGGGAAACCCCTCCAAGTTCCTTTAAGAGGGGAATTTTCCAGAGAGAACCCAGTTGGCCCTGAACCTCCCCATCCCTAAAGGGAGGG
>JBEKCV010000104.1:0-15097 GCA_050014695.1 Thermodesulfovibrionales bacterium | reverse complement strand
TTTCGCTCTGCGATTGACCGACGTGGTATTGACGGGCCGACTCCACCCTCCCACTGATCGACTTGCGTCTCCGACAACGTCTGATGGTTGTCGTGCTTCGGTGTCTGCAGTCCTGCCCGGAACAGTCCGCTCCGGGGCCGTCTTTGCCGACCTGAGCACAAAAGATTCCCACTCTTTCATGCTAGAGGCCATGGTTTCGGGCGCAAGGCCCGAAGGCAAAGTCAACACCCCGGCACATTCCAACCGGCGGAGCAACCGCCCCATCAAAATACCCTGTACCGCCCTGTACGGAGTGTGCAAGGCAATTTCGGTATCGATACTTCTCTGGAGGTAGTTCGTGGCGGCAATTGCATCACGATGGCCCTCATGCCCGCAAAACAGACACTGAAAGGTGTCTCCGGCGCGATTTCCAGACCAGACAAAACCGCACTCCGGACACCGTTGTGAGCCATAGGCGCAATTCACCTGCTTGAGGCCGGAACCTCCGACCTGTACTTTCAGCTCTGCCCTATCCTGGATTATCCCCTTTGCCCAGATCGAGAGTCTTCGGTTCATATCCCTATGCTTGTCAAACGTGAAAACATGCCCTAAATCTTCAACAACCAGTACCGCTGGCCGCTCCCCTTCAAACAACTCATTGCACCCGCTGTTAACCTGGTTCTCGGCACGATACTTCTTTTCAAGGGCATGCAGCTTGTTCCGGGCCTTGCCGGTAGTGTTCAGCTTATGGGAGAAGTCGGTGAGTATCTTGCCGAGCCCTTTGCCATAGGCTTTGCCGCGGGAAGAGACAAAGGCCTCCGTGTAGCCAAAGTCGAGGGCTTCGATAACACCGTTTTGCGGGAGCCACCGCTGCTTGCTATCAACCGCCCGGGAGTCCGGTATGCTCTTAGTACCCTTTTCCGGTCCCACTTCTGCAGCGTAACCACTGCCTTGCCTATTAACTTTCCAAATTCTTTTGCTTAATATGTATCCTTAACGATAATATTGTATCATGAGGGATCATAAATATAAATAACTATTAACTACTCTATTCTCTGAGCTGTCCACTTCCGAAAACAATGAATTTCGTGCAGGTTAGCTCCTCGAGTCCCATGGGGCCACGCGCGTGTATTTTGTCGGTTGATATGCCTATCTCGGCACCGAGACCGAACTGATAGCCATCATTGAGCCTTGTGGAGGCATTGACAAGTACTGCTGAAGAGTCAACCTCCCTCAAGAACCTCATCGCTCGGTTGTAGTTCATGGTGACGATGGCATCTGAATGGGCGGAGCCGTATTTCGCGATATGCTCGAGCGCGTCTTCCATATCCTGCACAACCTTTACGTTCAGGATCAGGTCGAGGTATTCCCTGTAATAATCCTCTTCTTTGACCTCTGGAATATCGGGATAAAAGGAGAGTGTTTTCGGGCAGCCTCTCAGTTCAACCCCCGCATCTTCAAACCTCTTGAGCATCTTGGGCAGAAATCCTTCGGCGATTGATTCGTCAACGAGCATTGTCTCCATGGCGTTGCATGTCCCCGGCCTCTGGACCTTCGCATTGAAGCATATCTCTTCGGCCATGATTAAATCCGCGTCCCTGTCGACAAAGACGTGACAGACACCTTTATAATGCTTAAGCACTGGTATGACGGAATTCTCGGCCACAGTTCTAATGAGTCCTTCCCCACCCCTCGGGATAACGAGATCTATGATACCTTCAAGCTTCAACATCTCGATGACGGCCTCTCTGTCAGGGATATCAATGAAGGTTATCGCGCCTTCAGCGATGCCTTCTGCCTTTGCCGCGTCTCGTAAGATCTTCACAATTGCCTTATTTGAATGAATCGCCTCTGAACCGCCGCGCAGGATGACAGCATTCCCTGCCTTGAGGCAAAGGCTTGTTGCATCCGCAGTGACATTTGGTCTCGATTCATAGATTATCGCGATCACGCCGATTGGAACCCGCATCTTTCCGACGGTCATGCCATTGGGCCTCTGCCACATATTTACAATCCCTCCAGCGGGATCGGGGAGTTGCGTTACTTCGGCAAGTCCTTGTGCCATCTCCTTGATCCTTTCATCGGTGAGGGTAAGCCTGTCCAGCAAGGCCTTAGAAAGGCCTTTCCCCTCAGCATACGCAATATCCTTTTTGTTCGCGGTGATCAGTTCCATCGATCTTTTTTTGAGCGCTTTTGCCATTTTGATGAGCGCACGGTTCTTCTGATCTGTCGTTGCCTTTGCAAGGGACCGCGCACCAGCTCTGGCCTCCAGAGCACGATCAGTCACATATTTCTTTATGTCCATCTGTACCTCCAGAAGATAATGACGCATGACGAGATAAACTCAAAAGATGTTTCCCTTCACCAACCTGCGAATTACTCATCATCAAACCAATTAGTTATTAAGATACAAGACATCTCTTTTTTTTACAAGCTTCCCATTTGCCTTTATCAACCCAATTTTTTTAGAATGTCGTATGCCACAAATTGCTATCCTTCCGATTGAACTGCGAAACAAGATAGCTGCCGGTGAGGTCGTCGAGCGGCCTGCATCAGTGGTAAAAGAACTTATCGAGAATTCGATTGATGCAGGGAGTACGGATATACAGGTGGAGGTCTTTCGGGGGGGGAAGGGACTCATAAAGGTTACCGACAACGGCATCGGAATGGATACGGAAGATGCCCTCCTCTGTTTTGAGCGACATGCGACGAGTAAGCTGAGGAATGAGGACGACTTATTTAATATTAAGACCATGGGCTTCAGAGGAGAGGCACTGCCATCTATCGCATCGGTATCCAGGATAAGGGTTGTTACAGGGCTGAAGAATTCTCCATTCGGTGTCTCCTTCGAGATCGAAGGGGGAAAGATTATGGAGACGAGAGACTTTCCAGCCCTCGGCACGTCCATTGAAGTGCGCGACCTCTTCTTTAATACCCCTGCACGGAAGAAGTTTCTTAAGTCTGATAGCACAGAACTTTTTCATATTATTGATACGGTCACGAAGGAGGCCTTATCCCATTGGGAAATAAGTTTTAGGTTGTTCACCGAAAATCAGGAGACCATAAACCTTCCAGGCGCATCGGAGCCGAGGGAAAGGATTCTCCAAATTTACGGTTTAGAGTTTGTTGAAGGGCTGTCTGAAGTGAATACCGGAGATCTCGGCCTTGAGATGTATGCCTTCGTGACCAGAGGGGACAATTTCAGGAATAGCAAGACGCATCAATTCATCTTTATCAACAGGCGGCCTGTGAAAGACCAGACAATCTCTCATGCAGTCTATAAGGCTTATGAAGGGATCCTGCCCCAGGATAAACATCCTGTATTTTTTCTTTTTCTTGAGATAGATCCGGGGAGGGTCGACTTCAATGTTCATCCCTCAAAACGCGAAGTGAGATTTGAGGACAAAGAAGAGATGCATCGATTTGTCAGCAACAGTCTTCGGGAGGCCACAAGGAAAGAAAGAGCCCACTACATTGCACCCTTTACCCAGGCACTTGGCCAGGCGGAATTCGAACAGAATCCGCCGACGTCCTTGGAATCTGCAGTACCTTTTCCGCTGGCGGGACATGTCTCCGAAAACGAGGAACTCCGGTATCAGCCTTCCCTGCCATTTATCTATCTAGGTGATACATTTCTCGCAACGGCAGGTAAAGGGGGGCTGACGCTCATAGACCATCATGCTGCCCATGAAAGGATACTGTACGAGAATTTTCTTCACGGGATAAACCTCAATTCCCACCAATTGCTTTTCCCAAAGCAGATAAAGCTGTCACATAAAGAATATAAGGTAATTACTGAGAATAAGGGCGTGCTTCACGAAATGGGGATAGAGGCTGATGATTTTGGGCATGACACACTTATGGTGAGGACTTTGCCTGATGCGCTGGAAGCATCTGACATGAGAGGGGTACTTTCGGATGTCGCAGCATCCGTGCTAGAAGGGATACTACCGCACAAACCGTTAAAAGAGAAGATTGCCGCGCGGATCGCGTGTCACAGTTCGGTCCGAGGCAAGGAGATTCTTACTCAAGAAGGATTCCACCGGCTTCTCTCCGACCTTGAAAAAACCGAAAATCCCGATCAGTGTCCTCATGGAAGGCCGACGAGGCTTTTCCTTTCCCTCGATGACCTGAAGAAAATGTTCAAGAGGAAGTAAGGCATCTGATGTATTTCACGCATAGTGGCAAGGTCTTGGAAAAAAGTCCGCAGCGCGAGTCGCTATCAGAGAATCTCGTTCATGCATCGCAGTTCAGTGGTAACATATTGGATATACCAGGGATTTGTCGGGAACATGCGCCGAGGACTTATGGGGAAATCAACTTTTTGCCCGCTTCGTATGTCTGTCGAAGGGCGGTCGAGTGCTCAAGGATCGCGCCTTTGGCGTCAACCCCCAAAAAACTTAAGGACTCGTGCTCAGGGACGCTGATGGTCCTGAAAAATGCCCTTGCCGTGGCTTCTCCGCATTGAACGCCAACCTCCTTCTTCATTCCCCCCACTAACAAAAGCAACCCTCTTCTCCCAAAGGGTCCTCCGGGAATGGGTCTTTTTAAGAGGTATTTTTCGCACCAGAAGGCTTGACACCGGTCTATCATACCCTTTGACTGCGCACTGAGAGCAAAGAAGAAGATAGGGGAGGCGAGGATAACCCTGTCGGCTCCCCTGATTGCATCGTATACTGCGTCCATATCATCGTTGATAACGCATTTGCCTGTTTTCTCACATCCTCCGCAGTCCTGGCAGGGCTTGATATTCATGAAATTCAGCCTGAATAGCCGGACTTCATGCCCTGCTTCAGAGATACCCTTCAGGGCCTCGGAGAGCAGGATATCCGCGTTCCCTTCAATTCTCGGACTGCCCTGAAAAGCCACTACGTTCATCAGTCTATCTTCCTAAAAGCCTGTTTTTTTGCCTTGCAGACCGGACATTCATCCGGTATCTCACCCTCTGCGGTATAGCCGCAAACCTCGCAGACGGCATAATCCACGTCAGGGTTCTTGCCGAGGTTTTCAAGGGCCTTTTGATAAAGGGCTGCATGGATCTTTTCTACTTCATTGGCATACGTGAAGGTCCTGAGTGCACCTTTATTTCCTTCCTCCGTTGCGTCCTCAATCATTCTTGGATACATTTTCTGGAATTCGTAGGATTCGCCTTGGATCGCCTCGTTGAGATTCTCTTTCGTGCTCTTGATTCCACTCATTTCTCTGAGATGGTTATGTGCATGGACGGTCTCCGCCTCCGCAGCCGCCCGGAAGAGTTTTGCGACCTGTTTGAATCCCTCTTGCTCGGCCTTCTTCGCAAACGCCAGATATTTTCGGTTCGCCTGTGATTCTCCTGCAAAAGCATCCTGAAGATCCTTTTCTGTCTTCGACATCTTTGTCCTCCTCCTTCTCTTCTGATTGATTGTTATGGAGAATCTTTTATGGTGCCCTGCGGATACTGGTATCATGCTGAGAGCGTATCCGCGTCTCTTCATAATCTCTCTCTAAAACTTCAGGTGATACTCCTTGACTTTCCTTGCGAACTCCCTTCCGAAGTCGTAACAGGTTGTCTCGTCCTCTAATGAAGGCCGGTAGAGGACCTGTAATCCGGGCTCAAAGGTCTCAAGTCCCATCCTTTTAAATTCTTCATATGCCTCTTTAACCGCACCACCACCCCAACCGAAGCTCCCAAAGGCTCCGACGACACGGTTTTTCGGCCTGAGCCCCCTCAGGTGTTGGAGAAATTCTGCTAAGGTTGGATACATGATATTGTTCAGAGTGGGTGTCCCGATAAGGCATCCCCTCGATTTCCAGAACTCCTTGATGGCAATGCTCGTGGGGGTGGCTCTCAGTTTTATGACTTTACACTCAACCCCTTCGTCCTTGATTCCCTGCATGATCGGCAAGGCCATTTTTTCCGTGCTCTGCCACATGGTGTCGTAGATAATGGAGACACCCAAACGCGCTACCCCGTCAGCCATATCAAGATATGCCCGCACTACTTTCTGGGGATCCCCCCTCCATATCACTCCATGGTCGGGGGCGATCATCTCTATCTGCAGCCCCAATTTATCAATCTCCGCAAGTTTTGCCTTTATGACAGGCCCAAACGGCATGAGGATATTGGCGTAGTAATCCACGATGGCATCTTCCAGTTCGGATATGGACTCGCAGGTCACAAATTCATCATCAAATCGAACTGCTGATGCTATATGCTGTCCGAATCCATCCTGACTGATAAGGATTTTTTCCTCCCTGATGTAGGTCATCATGGAATCAGGCCAATGGAGCATGGGCGTCTCCAGGAAAAGCAGCGTCCTCTTGCCTATGGATAGGGTATCTCCTGTTTTTACAACCTCTATCTTCCATCTTGATATATCAAAGAATCTCTGGAGTCCCTTCTTGCCCTTCTCCGTAATATGGATGGTGGCATCCGGAGTCAGTTCCATTATTTTATCGAGGCTGGTTGCATGGTCGTTCTCGATGTGATTGATGACAATATGCCGAATCCTTGAAGGTTCGGTAACGCTCTTGATGTTTTTGATGGTTATGTCGGAGAAATCGTATTTAACCGTGTCAAGGAGCGTTATTTCGTCGTCAATGATAAGATAGTCATTGTACGTTGTGCCGCGGGGAGTCGCGTACCCGTGGAAGTCCCGGACGGCCCAATCGATTGCGCCAACCCAGTATATGCCGTTTTTCAATTCGACTGCCTTCATGATGTTTCTTGTGGCATCTCCCTAGATCTTGCCATTAAGGATGAGCCCCTTTCAATAAGTAAAGATTTGCACTCTCCAAGAGAGCAAGTAGTGATGTTTTGGCAGAAGTGAACGCCTTTGCGCCATCCAGCTGTCCCAGGAGGTCGAAGCATCTGGGCGTTCTTCTGCCGGAAATCAAGCATTCCATACCATGCCGCAGGATCCTGTCAAATCAATGGAAAAAACACGTGCGTTAACTATCTATGGAAAAACAACAGAAAGGTACCGCCCGCCCGCGCGGGATCAACGCGAAGGCCTTCCCCTCCCCCGAATCCTCTTCAAAGATGGATTTCATGCCTTGCAGTTACAATGCCTCAATCCCGAGGAAGTCATTCGCGCATAACCAACCGTCCGACCGCATTTTTCATGAGGACTCCTGCAGACAGCACTCCTTCGACGGTCCCCTCCGCAAACGCCAGCCAGTCTTTTGATTCCGAGGGTAAGAAACCTCTTCGGAGACGGTCTTAATCTTCGAGCAGGGTTGAGAACGTGTTATGGTGCTCTTCCTCATCCGAGAGTATGCTTTCAAAGAGCCGCTTTGTCACAATGTCGCCCTCTTTTTCCGCAAGGGAGACTATCGCCCTGTAGAGTTTTATCGCGTCTTCTTCTGCCTTCTTATTGATCTTGAGCATATCTTTTACGCTCTTGCCGACCGTTATGGGCGTCGGTTTTGTTGTCGGTACGCCGCCGAGATAATCAAGCCTCTCTGCTATCGCCTCTGCATGTTTCATTTCCGTGATAGCAAAGCCCTTGAAGACTCCTCCTACTGATTCAGCGTTGATGCCCCTTATCGTCACATGCTGCCACATATACTGGACACTCACCTGCATCTCCCGTGCTATTGCATCATTAAGCTTGTCGAGCAATCCTTTGCTTGCCATAAATCCTCCTTTGATGAAAGGTTTTAGCTCCGAAGGGAGCATTTAATGAATCGTTGTTTCTCTTTTAAATATCTTGTGGCCACAAAAGAGACAGACAGTCTCTTCTTCATCTGACCAGAGTTCGATCTCCTCGCCACACTTGGGGCAGGTGATAAAATCAGGTACTGGTGCGTATTTCACAATGCACGGCCTTTTCCCTTTATGTCTTGCTTGATCTTTTTTCATCCGCCCTCCTCCATCTTCCCCTTTGCACTTTGTACTTGTACCGTCTGTATCGTGTCTGCTGCGCCGATTCCATCTCTTTCAGAGAGAGAGCCAGAGAACGGTCTCTGTAAAAGAGCAATTCTCCCAGGCTCGAGAACATTGTTCCCGCGGTCACCGGGATAGCTATTCTTCCAACGCACCTTCTTCATCAGCAAGAAAAGACACTCGGGAAACGTCGGAGTCTCGATCTTCTGCCCCACGAACTGCACTCTCCATATCGTATTCGATAATCCATCCATTGTCAACATCCACCGCAGCGAGTGTCACAGCGCATCATGGCATGCGGCCTTCCCGGGGTTTCACCAGGAAAAGTCATGAACTGGTACCCGAAAGAACGAGTTGACGTGCTCTCCAACTGACGCACCGCACTGCCGGCTGAGTTTCTGGAGTCTCGGTTGGACAGTCTCGCTGTCACCATGACTACCTTCGCGCCGTGTGACCTCCAGAGGGTGTCGAACCGCTCGAAGCCGAATCTGAAGAACCGGTCTTTCTGAGCGACGGTCCCGCAGACGGTCACGCAACAGAGTGCATTCAGAAAATCTCATCGTATGAGAAGCATTCTTGTCAATATTTTTTCATGTCTGAGAGGGGGCAGAAGCATCAATCAGCAGAAGTCTCGAAAGGAACAGACCTTGTTGCGCCCCGCGTGCTTTGCGGCATAAAGTGCGATGTCGGCATTTTCTATAAGAGCCTCTCTCTGGAGGGCATCTTCCGGGAAAGTCGAAACCCCTATGCTTACGGTCAAGGGAACTGCATCATTACCAATGCTTATCTCATGCTTCATGATTGCAGTCCGAATCCTTTCAGCAGTGACAATGGCACCCTCAAGAGGGGTTGCAGGAAGAACTATGACGAATTCCTCCCCGCCGTATCTTGCCGCAAGATCTATATTTCTTATATTCTCCCCCAGTACGGAGGCAATTCCTTTCAGCACGTCGTCGCCGGCACGATGGCCATAAGTATCATTCAACCGCTTAAAGAAATCGAGGTCGATCATGAGCAGGGATACATTCTCTCTGAAGCGTCGTGCCCGGTCGACCTCAACCTCGAGCTTCTCGTGAAAGGTTTTGTGATTGTTTAAGCCAGTGAGGCCATCAGTGGTGGCGAGTCTTGTAATCTCCTCGTGGTCTCTCGCCCTTTCCAAGGCGAAGGCGGCATGGAAGCCCAGAGTCAGCAGCAGATCTTCATCCTTAGAAGAGAATTCCTCCGGGCCGATACGATTAGCCAGAATAATCTCACCAATTACTACATTCCTGAGCATGACAGGAACAACGAGAATGCTCTTGATCTTAGCCGGATGGTCCCCGGGTAACCCCTTATATCCCGCCAGTTCAGTTATGTCTCGTCCCCGAAGGGGCAAGACATCATAGAAGACCTTTTCCAAAATACCTGTTGGTTTTGCCTTGCACGTCGAGCTCTCGCCGATTGATGTGTAAAACCCTGTCACAGCGTGATTGTCGATTAATAGCAGGGCTGAAAACTCTGAGCGTATGAGGTCCTTTGATTTATCGACAATTGTTTCTCTGACGGATGCCTCATCCAGATCCCTATAAAAGAGGGATCCTATATCATTGAGAACAGCAAGTTCTCTTACTTTCACCTGTTCGATGGTGAGTTGTGTAGTAAGATCCCTCAGTCTTTTTCGGGATAGCATTATATAAGCAAGAAAGACCACTGTGATGACGGCAAAAGCAGAGGCCATCGCGATAGTCATTGCATGATTATCCGGTTCACGAAATCCACTATCCCGACCCTTGCATCCTCATCGAATAAGATTCCGGCATGATTAATGGCGAATACGAAGTGTTTATGAGCCCAGGGGAGCATCGAACTCTCAAGGGACACGAGACCGTCCCCCCTGCCTTTCTTCATCTCTTCGGGGAAGAGCCGTTCAGGGAGCAATTTTTCAAAAACCTCAGGGACAGAGAAAATCTCTTCTGCCTTGGCGACGCGCCTCGACCGACCACTGTTCGGTACTTCTTCCGCCCCTGTGATGTAGAGAGAAAAAAGTGATGGGTCATTCCCGCCCGCAGAACAGTAATATACTCCATCGACTTCCCTATCGTCAAGGGTTTTAAAGAACAGGGAATCAGGGAGCAGTTCCTGAACCGCCTTACTCATAAGGAATTCGGCAATCCTTTTTAGGGCAGAGGGCAACGATCCCTTTTCTGCCTCAGGCAGCAGGGGGTTGAGAAGAGACGCCAATGGCGACAGATACCCCGCCCATTGCGCCATTCTGCTGCCCCTGTGGGGAGTAGCAAGCGTTATGAGGCCTCTTACCCTCTTGTCTCCAGAGGCGACGTATTTCCGCGCAACAAGTCCTCCCCTGCTGTGCCCTATAAGCAATATCCCCTCGTTGCAATATTCTTTGTACGTGGCTAGCAAGTCTCTCAGCTCTGCAACGACGACATCTATTTCTGCAGACGGCCGTTGCTGACTCCATGCTATAAGCGTAAAGCCCTGTTCTTTGAGATCGTGGAAAAGTGTGGAGAGATTCTTTGGGTGTCTGCCGAAAGACAACCGCTTCGCAAAAGAATGCTCATTCTTGATGTCAGCCTCTGGTCCCGGCTTCTCACAGACAAACAAGCTGACGGGGAATCTGCCACCAAGTATCCTCGACTCGTCAGGCGATTCCCAGATCTTCTTATCCATACCCAACCCATGGACAAAAACAACGGTCGGTTTGCCGGCGTCGCCCCGTATCAAAGTAGTATCACAGGTCACAAAATACTTATAACAAATATTAATGAATTTATAAAGGATTTTTTGTTTACAATCCGCCTCGGTAAGTGATATAAAATGCCGTACACTCCCAAAATTCTGTCCAGGAGGTGGTTCTTATGAAGCTAGGTGTTCTTGTCAGCGACTTCAGGAATATGGACGATATCCTGTCAAAGCTAACGGCTGATAAACTCGGGATTATCCTCGTCAGTAATGGTGTTTATCATGCTGCGGTAAAGGAGGGTGGAGGGGCTTCTTCAATTTTGGGCAAGAGTCCTCACCTGTATGTTCTGTCGGAGGATTTGGAGACAAGAGGATTTTCAGCTGAACAGATTGACCGCAGGGTGAAACCTGTGACGTACAGCGATCTTGTCGACTTGATATTCAATGAGTACGAAAAAGTCATATGGGTATAGGAGGGAATCATGGGTAAGTTGACTATGGGCTGTTTTTCTTCTCTGGTCGGCTCGTTGTCCCTTGATTTTGCGGTGAAGCTAACGGACGCCGCAGTAAAAAAGGGACACAAAGTAGATCTCTGGCTTTCTGGAAACGCCACCATGCTTGCTAAGAAGGGACAGAAGGCTTTTAAGGATTATTCTGCTTTGGAGAAAAAAATTCAGGAACTGTTGGCCACCGGGAATTTTCAGGTGACTGCGTGTGAGGCATGTGCCGAGGCAAGGGGTTACCGCAAAGAAGATACCATGGAAGGATGTAAACGCCACAGCATGGATTGGTATCTTGCGAGCTGTTTCAGTGCGGATAGGGTCCTTCATATAGGAGGTGATTGATATGGCGACAAAGAAACTTGCGTTTATCGTGAAAACCCTGCCATACAAGACCGAGGCATCGCGGCTTGCACTGACTCACGCGATTGCAAGCCAGACGGTGGAGATATATCTCGCCGACGGAGACTTGGTCGAACCCGTCGTGGCCTTCTGCGGAGACGGTGTGCTAAACTGTCTCAAGAATCAACAGGCAATGAACCGGTATGGGATAACAAGTATCGAGCAGCATTTACAAAACTCCCTGCTTCTCGATCTCAAGGTTCTATACTGTAAGGAGGACGTGGAACGATTGGGTATTTCAGAGGATTCTCTTGTCATGGATGCTGAGAATATCGGCGGAGAGACCAAGGCCCATATCGTCTCATTCAGCGAGATTCAGAAGGAGATGGAATCATCGGACCATCTCTTATTCTTTTAAAGGAGGAGTATATGGGAGAACTTGCTGGAATGACACCGACAGAGACCCTCGACGTACTGGGAAGGGTATGCCCTTATCCCCTGGTCTTAACGAAAAAGGCATTGGAGAAATTGCCGGGCGGTAGCTTGCTCAAGATTTTGTGCGATGCTCCTGCATCGGCTGAAGATTCCCTGCCAAGATATGCAGAGAGGCAGGGATACAAATTTGAGTCCGTAAAGCTCGATGACAAGGGATACTGGGAGCTGTATATCCAGAAGAGTTAAGAGTGTTTTGCTGTCAGGACGGTTAAGGAAAATCGCGCCATTAGGAAGGGGATGCTGAAACCAGCATCCCCTTCCTAATTACCCCGCTCCCTCTACGCTCACATCTCTTTGATTGTTATCGAATTTGAGGGACAGACCCCTACGCAGCTCTCACAAAAAACACATTCAGCTGTCTGATACGGGTCTGATTTGCTCTCGGCCATTTGGAATACGCCCTGAGGGCAGACATTCACACATTCTTCACAGCCTGTGCAGGTCCCTTCGTTCACTGATACCATGTACATGTAAGAATCACCTCCAGAATGTTTTCTCTATTGTAAATAAAAAGCCTTGCAGAAATCAATTTTTTGTGTTCAGGGGGGAGGCATCTCGTGATAAGGAACAGCAGAATCAATCATCTGGCCATGGCAACCGAAAATAAGGCTATTCGTTTCCGGAGGGATCTGCCCGGGATGAGATGAGTCGTCGGCCCTGGGAAGCCCGGCTGCAGACAGTACTTTTTAGAAATCTGTGAGAGCGACTGATTGCTTTTTTCGAGTGGTCTAGGGTCGAGCCCGTTCCCGAAAAAAGAGCATGACTATCCGGTTGCCGGGGCTGTTTATCTTTGAGCATGCTTCTAACGGCACGGATACCGAGGAGGCGCTTTGGGAACTGAAAGACAGGCTTGAAGCCGCGGAGTTCTGGGTGTCCGAGATAATCGATCACGGACTCAAAGCATACGTAAGGTCTACCCGGGCGCGGGGAGCGAACGGTTTCACAGAATCAAGAAGCGATAGATAACATCAGTCCAAATACTTAACCTTCATCTCTACTGGCTGTTTTTGTGGTCCGGTTCCGGGCTTGGCAGCGTAGCCGACAGGAACAACAGCCATGAATTCTCCCGTTGGCTCTCCCAGAAATTGCAGGACTTCATCCTTGATTAAGAAAAGAATTCCCAACCAAACGGCTCCGAGTCCGATCGACGTCGCTGCCAAGAGTACGTTTTGGACAGCCGCTGCGGAGCTTTGTATCTCCATAGTGCGAAAGAAATCATATGCCATTTCCTTGTCTACCTTGAAAAGTTGGGTGCCATGTGAAATCAGATCGCCGGTATTCACTATCGCGACTACGACAGGCGCCCCTGCGATGCTCTTTGCGGCCATGCGAAGCAGAGCGGATGCCGGGCGAGGGAAATCGCTGGATTTCGAGGCGACGAGCTGTGCTAATTCTTGCTTTTGTTTATTCTTCATAACGACAAATCGCCATGACTGCTGATTATGAGCGGAGGGGGCCTCATTTGCAGCTTTCAGCAAAATGGTTATCTGGTCGTTAGATACTTCCTGTTTCGTAAAAGACCTGACGCTGTGGCGGTTCTTAATGGTTTGTAAGGTACCATTGAGAGAAAAGACCGAATCAGTCGATATCATGCGTTACTCCTTTATTCAGGGATGCTTTTGCTTCAGGTCCAAGCTGATCAGAGGTTTTATCAACAGGCTCATCCGCTATTGTCTCGTTCATAACTGCTCCATCACTTGTTTTGATAATAGTAACTGAAAGGCGTAATTAGTATCAATGATTTTTCAGCTCTCGCCGTTTCAGAATACAAGAATTGCTTCCTCTAAGTCCGCAAAACCAAGTGGGCTCAGCCGTCGCGAAGTTCTCCCGATAATCAACGCAGACAATCCCTCCCTCAAAATTACAAGTTTTGACCCGAAAGAAACAGTCTTGTAATAATATGTTCAGCCAGTACACTGTGTTTTTCCAGTAAGGCTGCGTGGGAAAATAGGGGGGATAAGCTAGCACAGGTGTACGTCAGACAAATCAAGGAAGATAACGGATGCCGTGGTAGGAAGCGCCGTGATTTAATATCCGCAGCAAACTTCCATCTTATCTCTTTGAGTTGGTTGTTATAAACGGATTTGCAGCCCTAGGTAGAGAAGTAGATTCGGCTCGTCGCTTGTGACATGACTGAGACTCCTACCAGCCGATACCAAAAGACCGTATTTTTTCGTAAAGTCCCATTGAGTGCCAATATTGAAAACGACTTCATTTTGTTTGAATTCTGTGGTAGCTCCGCCATGAATTTCACCCAGAATAGTCAGGTTCTTCAGAATCTCATAGCCAATGAAGAGGCCATACAGCCATTCATTGTCGGAATGCTGGCTGAATGTATAACCGACTTCTCCGTTTACCGTGACAGGCCCAAATTTCTTAGATACCTCCACAGGGATAAGCAAACTCGTCCCTTCGTCATTAAGTCCTTTGGCTGCCGAAGAAGTTGGGGAATTGAACATGAACTGGGGATAGGTAGACATATTTACCCCGCACTTTTCTTCATCAAGAAACCGCCATTTAACCCCGACCTTAGAGTTGCCTATCCCGCTCCTTGTTCCGGCTTCCTGCTCATGGTGAATCAGCCACGGGAGTTCATATTTTATTTGGATATTATCTCCAACGCCGTAGTTGAGGTCGAGGATGGGAGTTTCCATCGTTGATTCGGTTTGACGTTTGTCTAGGGTGTATGCCACGTTAATTTCCCAGCGTTTGTCTCCAGGTGTGTCAGGATCGTCAGTAAGTAGTGGCGGACCTGCAAAGGCAGGCTCCATCGTTAATAGCAGAAGGAATACAACTATGCAAAAGCGAGAATCCATTTCGTACCTCATTTTGGCTTTATGAATTGTAGCATTTTATAAGTCAGTATCGATTAGATGTAGTTCAGTGGGTATTCCGGCTATTAGGGACACCTGTTCCGTGCCGTTGCGGCGTCGTTCCTGAGCAATGGGGACACCTATTCCGGACGATTGGGGACAGTCCTAGAACACCTCCCTTGCCATTTTTTTGAGAAGTGTTTGGTCTAGGGAATACACCGTTGCACTTATCAAGTCAGGATCCTTTTTTCTTGCGGCTTTGGCCCCACAGTATGCACGCCCCTTCTGCGACCTTCACCGACACTCATTTGATATGTATTAACCTTGTCAAGTAGGAGTAATGTTCTTTGCCTCTTATGCTACAACCTCCTTAGAGAATATGAACTTTGAGCAGAGCAGCAGTAATAAACGACGGTGATCAT
>JBEKCV010000103.1:0-15778 GCA_050014695.1 Thermodesulfovibrionales bacterium | reverse complement strand
GTCTTTGCTGAAAGGTATCTGTACCTGCCCTCCTTCGGCTTTGTCCTGCTGATAGCCTTGGCACTTTCCCGGGCCAAAGCCGTTAAACCAGGACTTGCTTCCGGCCTGGTTATTATTTCTCTCGTAGTGGCAGTTGTCTATTCCGCAGGGACAGTGAGCAGAAATGCCGTCTGGAGAGATGATGTAACCCTTTTTACCGATACGGTGAGGAAATCGCCTGATGCGGCAAGAGTTTACATTGATCTTGGAAACTCTCTCGATAACCTGAATCACTTTGAAGATGCTGTTCTTGCTTACAGGAAAGCTATCGAGCTTAATCCTCAATTGCAGTCAGCTCATTACAATTTAGGGATTGCGTATTTCAGAAAACATAGGTTTGAAGAAGCTAAAAAAGAGTTTCAAATCGCTGTGCTGTTAGATCCTCTCGATACGGAAGCCAGGGATTACTTAAAAACAGTTTCGCTCCTAAGATGAAGGCACGGGGTCCGGAGCGACCGTCTTAAATGGAGAGGGCGAGGAATTTTTTCCTCACTTCTTTTATCTTGCCGCAGGTATACGAACCCTCAGGGCAGGGTGCGAAAAGGCACCCGGGCCCAGCCTTCTCGAATATGACCGGAGCCACCTTCTTCGCCAATTTTAGCATCTCCACAGACATTCTCCGTATCTCCCATTGGGCTCGGTTACAGCACCTCTGCGAGAAAAAATGGAGGAGCTCCCTCGCGTTCATCGTGAGCATAATCTTCGTCTCCGCCGCATTCGGCAGCACGAACCTCGCATCCTGATTTGCCCCTTCTTCTTTAATCCCCCTCTTATTCAGTTCTTTCACGATATGGTTATAAGCCTCTTGCGCCCGAGCCATAACGTCTTCAAAGTATTTGCTGAGTTCCCGGTCTTCCTGGATAATCGGCGGGACCACGTAGTCGAAACCCGATTCCTCACTCACATATCTCTGAGACTGCTGCGAATACGATGCGACCCTGTGGCGCACAAGTTGGTGGGAGCATGCCCTGGAGATGCCTTCGATCGCGAACGTAAAGGATGCGTGCTCGATGGGGCTCATGTGGTGCATTTCCATGAGTCGTTTTAGGAAGCTGTTCTGGTCTTTAGCCTCTATTTTTTCCTTTAGAGCTTCGATATTCGACGGACTGTAGCATAGCTTAGCCGCCATTGCGACAGCCTCTTCCGGATCAGGGGTATGCCTCAGTAAAATGACTTTCAATGTTGATTCCATGCCAATTCTCCGTTACTTTGCTGCAATAAGCAACACTCGTATAGCCCATTCGCGGGGTAAAGGGCCTGTGAGATGTTATAGCGTCTCGCTTCTCGAAACAACGACCAAGCCCGACAGATTTATCTTAAGCAGGAACTTCCTTTCTGTCAAACGATTTCTGCCATAAGCCAGTGCCTTGGCAACGACTATGCATTGCTATTGACTGGTGAACTGTCGCCAACTTGATTTACCTGAACAGGCAGTGAAGGCATCGAGTCAGTCGCTGGAAAGCTTGGACCTCAGATCGTCGTTTAAAAATTGGCCGCCCATACGGCACCCTTCCGGCATAACCAATATTAGTCCGATGGGATGCGGAGACGTCAATATTGGACAGTAGCAGCGAAACCGAACATTTAATCATTTAAAATCAATATAATTAACCATACCTGAAAAAATCATTCTTTTCTCTTGACAAATTACAATTGTAATACTATTATATGGATATAAGATGACAAACGAAATGGAGACTGCATGGCACTGAAACCGATAACGTTGAGACTCGACGAGGAAGAGTACGAAAAACTGAAGAAATATCTCAGCGAATTCGGCGATCCCGACGTAAACATCGCTTATGTACTGAGATCCTATATCCGGGACCTCAACAGGGTGTTTCCTCTGCTTATGACTTCCGGTTGGGATCTGAAAAACTATTTCGGCTTCTTCGGCCTGTGGCTTAAACAGGTTGTCGCCATGAGCGATGTTGAAGACCTTACAAAGAAAATGTTCAACTGGTGGGCGCTCGGCTATCCCGGCAGCCCATCACGGGAAGGAGGTACCGATGAAACAACCACATCAGGGAAAAACAGCAATACCGGTCGCAAAGAAGGAGGTGATGACAAGTAAGGAAGCGACTGCAGGGGTGACAGGGGCGACAGCCTCTCACAAAGAAGAGACAAAAACTATACCAAAAAAAGGAGATTTAGCAATGGAAACAAAAACAGGTTTTGCAGGTTTCGATACTCAGAGTGTGAACGAAAATTTCTTGAAGATGATGAGGTTTTCCCTGGATACGACTTTCGACAGTCTCACGAAGGTCCAGGAGTACAATGACAAGATCGTCAAAGACATCGTGAAAACGCACAAGCAGCTACAGGCGGATACTGAGAAGATCGTCGGCGAATGGACCGAAAAGGGAAAACAGGGCTGGGATGAATACAGAAAGGTCGTAGAAGAGGGGTACAAGAAAGTTGAAGGGCTTCTGCATCCTCAGAAGTAAGTCGCATTTGAAACTTGTTGTAATGGGGGCAAGAAACCCCCATTACAACAAGTAACCTTCCCGCAATCACAGTCCTTTTTCGAAAAATGAGACGCCGCCGGGTCCTTGCCGGTTCCTGAAAGCACGCTCGCGGATAACTATGCGCCTCCGTCGCTTACCGCCGGCAGCCTTGTCTCCTCTGTCTCTTTTTCCTTTTGCTCCTGTTGCCATCCCGGGCCGCACCCTGAAGACGAGTCGCCTGCAAGAAGAAACAACGGTGCGGAAAAAGCTCCTTGCCCGTATAGCCCGCTCCCAAAACCTCACGGCCAATCCCTTTTAACCGAAAAAACCCATTGAAAACCCTGTTGGAGTCATAGCCGATAAAAAAGGGCTTCCATGAGGTTTTTTTGACAACAAAATAATTTTTATTCTATTATAAGTTTAAACTATTTCACATAACTCTCATAGCCGTGTAATATATTCCGCATTGAGTTGTGTTTTCTTACTAGTGCTATGAGGATTTTTTTTGCTTAGTGATCTCTGTACGGTGAAGGATGAAGATAGATGAATAACTGGAAAAAATCGCAGAAACTCTTTGAAGAGGCGCTCCGAGTAATTCCCGGTGGCGTGAATAGCCCGGTGAGGGCATTTAAGGCAGTGGGTGGAAACCCACTCTTCATCAAAAGCGCAAACGGCTCCAAGATATATGATGTTGATGGAAATGAGTATATCGACTACGTGCTTTCATGGGGGCCGATGATACTGGGACATTCCCATCCCGGTGTGCTCAAGGCCCTGATGTCCGTGATCAAAAAGGGCACCAGTTTTGGTGCGCCTACGGAACTCGAGATAGAGCTTGCCGAACTCATCATCAATGCTTATCCCTCCATCGAGAAAGTGCGAATGGTGAGTTCAGGCACCGAGGCGACCATGAGCGCGATAAGAGTTGCGAGGGGTTTTACCGGAAGGGATAAGATAGTCAAATTTGAAGGGTGCTACCATGGTCATGCCGATGGCCTTCTCGTGAAGGCGGGTTCCGGAGCAATGACATTCGGCGTCCCTGACAGCCCGGGGGTACCAAAATCCTATGCGAAAAATACCATAACCGTTCCCTTCAACAACCGTGCGGCTTTTACCGATATCGTCAGGAAAGATTGGAAATCCATAGCCTGCGTTATTGTCGAGCCGGTTGTCGGCAACATCGGATGCGTCCTGCCGAAACCGGGCTTCCTGGAGACCTTACGGAAGGAGACGAAGAAGTACGGGATCGTCCTTATCTTCGATGAGGTTATGACCGGCTTTCGGGTGTCTTACGGGGGTGCACAGGCCGCCTACGGGATCAAACCCGATATGACGTGTCTTGGCAAAGTCATCGGCGGCGGCTTGCCGGTGGGCGCCTATGGCGGGAAACGGGAGATTATGTCCCTGGTGGCTCCCGAGGGGCCCGTATATCAGGCCGGCACGCTTTCGGGAAACCCTGTTGCCATGACCGCCGGCATCGAGACGTTAAAGATCCTTTCAAGAAAAGGAACGTACGAGAAGCTTGAAAAAATGATGAAGCGCCTTGAGGAAGGTTTGAAAGACGCAGCCGGCAGGGCAGGCGTTCAAACAAAATTCTACCGGGCTGGTACCATGTTCTGCACCTACTTCACCGATCGTGAAGTCGTCGATTACAGCTCGGCAAAAAGATCTGACACTGAGAAATTCGGCCGGTTCTTCATGGGCATGCTGAGTCGCGGCATTTATCTTGCCCCGTCGCAATTCGAGGCAGGGTTTCTCTCTCTCGCTCATACCGAGAAAGATATACAGAAAACCCTTGATGCAGCATTCGCAGCATTGTCAGAGATCAACAAATGACTGCCGGCGCAGTCTATGAAAGGGGACTTCGGTGTTCGACCCATTAACGCTGATTGACAGAATTATCACCTGGTTTACGGAGAAACTCCCGAGGAAGGCAAGGATACTCATCTCCGTGTTCGTCTTGCTCATTGTGGTCGGTACGGGTTATACAGGATTCAGAATCAATGAGTATTTCGAGCATGATCCCGACGCATGCAGAATGTGTCATGTCCACGATGCCGCCCACGCCGCATGGCAAAAGAGCGAGCATAATCAGGTGACCTGCCATGACTGTCATCACGCAACAAGGCAGGATCAGGTGATGCAGATAGTGAAGTTCGTCTTTCTCGGACACAAGACGGTTTCGCCGAGACACGGCGAAATCATAGTGCCGAAGAAATTCTGCATGAACTGTCATTGGCAGAGGAACAAGAAATACCCCGACGCGCCGAATGTCTCCAACTCCCAGTATCACATCAGGCACGCGACGACGGCGAGTCTCGAGTGCACGCAGTGCCACGGCTATATCATCCACAAGTTCCCGACCGATGAGAGATTCTGCGTCAAGTGCCATATCGGAAAGGAAGTCCATGGTACGGGCATGGAAAGGCTTGCCTGTTTGAACTGCCATACCGACCGGACGAAGAATCTGAGGCCGGAAAGGAAAAAATGCTTATTCTGCCACGGCAACGAGCAGGTGAGGGAGGAACTCATCAGGGGCGGAACCATCGACGTGAAACATTTTCTGCCTTCCGCCGAGACGGTCAACCGGGCCATCAAGATCATCGTCCCTGATGATGCGCCGATGCAGTTCTATTGCTATGAATGCCACAAACCACATGATGCCCAAAAGGTAAGGCCCGATTGGAACGATTGCCTGAAATGCCACAGCGATATTCCCTCTGCCGGCAAGCATGAACTGCATATAAAAACCGTTGGCCTGCGCTGCCAGGATTGCCATAAGCCGCACTCCTGGCGTGTAACAGAGGCTCAGGCGAAAAAAGAGTGTATCGTGTGCCACGAATACAGGGATCCGAGACGGTTCCTGACATTATAGGGTCGGTGGATAAAAACAACAAAATGAGGTGGAGGGCCTTT
Source organism: Thermodesulfovibrionales bacterium (assembly GCA_050014695.1). Taxonomy (GTDB): domain Bacteria; phylum Nitrospirota; class Thermodesulfovibrionia; order Thermodesulfovibrionales; family UBA9159; genus UBA9159. Next base: position 10,376 of record JBEKCV010000103.1, on the reverse strand, counting down.
ACTAAGGGGAGGTTACTGTGGTGAATCCGTTACAGTGGTTAAAGTATCTGGGGAAACCCATCACGTGGTCAAAGAATCTGCTTGCTTGGATCGATGAGGGCATCCCCCTTAAGGGGAAAGTGATCATTGCGTTACTGCTCCTGGTCATCCTGGTCGGCAGCGGTTTCGTTTCCTATCGGTTTTATGACTTTACGCAAAACAACCCGAATTTTTGTGTGAGCTGTCATCTCATGAAGACGGCTTTCGTGGCGTGGCAGCAGAGCGAACACCATATGATTAACTGCCACGAGTGCCACCACCTCTCCATCCCTGAAATGAACAAGCTGCTTATCAGCTTCATCCTGAAACGGCCGACCGTAGTGCCGGATAGGCATGGGAAGATAATCGTCCCGTGGAGATTCTGCATGAAGTGCCACTGGGAAAAGGATGACCGATATCCCCAGGCGATCAAGATAAACAGATCGCCTCTCCATGCAAGGCACGTATTCATGGAACAGACCGAGTGCTCGAAATGTCACGGCTACATGGTGCACAAATTCACCCCCGAAGAGAGATTCTGTGTCAGATGCCATAAGGGCAAGGTAGTCCATGGAATCGGCATGGGGGAGCTTGCATGCCTGAACTGCCACACCGACAGAACACGGGACCTCAGACCGGGAAGGAAAAAATGCCTTTTCTGTCATGGCGGCGAGGATGTCAGAAAAGAATTGATCGCTGATGCATCCCTCGATGTGACCCATTATCAGCCGAGTCAGGCAACCATTCAAAAGGCGATCAAGATTAATGTCCCGGCCGATGCACCCATGCAGTTTGATTGCTATACCTGCCACAAACCCCATGCAAAGGTTCGACCGGATTGGGGTAACTGCCTCAACTGCCACAGGAATATCATTGATGTGGGGAAGCATTCGCTGCACATAAAAGTTGTCGGCATGCAGTGTAAGGAATGCCATAAGCCTCACGCCTGGCGTGTAACCACAGAGAGTGCCCAGAAAGACTGTGTTAAGTGCCACGAATTCAGGCAGCCGAAACGATTCGTCAGTTGATGAAATATGAAATGTGGTAATATATACGGCGGACACGGGGGAAGGGACACGTCTTCTCTGATTCTTCCGCCTCTGATTCGTACCCTAGCGAGCGAGGTTAAGCTATAGTCATGAAGAGTCATGTCTGGAGACCGCTTTATTTGGTGATCGGACTCGTCGTCCTCGTCCTCATCGTGAGGCAGTTCTTGGTGCCGAAAGACTTCGGCATAGGGGAACGGGGCTATATGTATGGTCTGCACCGAAAGAGCAACGAAGAGGAGTGGAAGGCTTTCAAGGTTAAATACAAATCAGAAGAGTACTGTAAGGACTGCCACAACGATAAATATGCTTCAATCATGCAGACACCCCATGCTATTATTCAGTGTGAAAACTGTCATGGACCGGCACTTGACCACCCGACTGACCCTCCCAAGCTGCCTATAGACAGATCCAGGGCGCAGTGTCTGCGCTGCCATTATCCACTGCCGTACCCGACGAGCGGACGGTCGAACATCCGCGGCATAGATCCTGATAAACATAACCCGGACATTGAATGTGTCATGTGCCACAACCCGCACAAGCCTACGCTGGAGGGCATGAAATGATTACGAGGAGAGACTTACTAAAAAATACGCTCAAGGGGATGGCTGGACTGGCGCTGCCGGTTGCGGCGTTTGAAATACTCGCCCCGGGAAAACTCTTTGCAGCAAAAGGCGACACGGCAAGGGTGAGATGGGTTTTTCTCGTGGATACCCATAAATGTGTTGGTTGTGGTTTCTGCGTAAAGGCGTGCAAGAAAGAAAACGAAATACCCTACGATGCCAATGTCACCAGGACATGGGTTGAACGGTATGTCCTTACGAAGGAAGGAAAGATCTTTGCCGACACACCGAAGGGCGCACGGGACGGGTTCACCACAAACAAGATCGACCTCGGTCTGGGAGAATACCGCGATATTAAGAACGAGGAGATCGAAAAGGCGTTCTTTGTCCCGAAACTCTGCAACCAGTGTGAAAATCCTCCCTGTGTCCAGGTGTGCCCCGTAGGCGCCACATACCAGGCAGCTGACGGCGTTGTGCTGGTGGACAGGAAATGGTGCATCGGCTGCGGATACTGTATTATGGCGTGTCCCTATGGGGTGCGGTTCTTTCATCCCATATACCACGTTGCTGAAAAATGCAATTTTTGTTATCACCGGATAACAAAGGGTCTGAAAACAGCGTGCGTGCAGGCCTGTCCCTTCGGGGCAAGGTCGATTGGCAATATCAAGGACCCCAATGACCCGGTGGCAAAGATCATCATGACCGAGAGGGTCGGGGTACTGAAGAGCGAATACGGAACGAAACCACAGGTCTATTACATCGGGCTGGATGAGGAGGTGAGATAAGTATGGTTCATGGAGAAGCATGGACAATAAAAGAACTCTTTGTCTACCCGAATGAGTATATCTACTGGTCTATTCAGATCGTGATGTACCCCTTCATGACCGGTCTCGTCGCCGGCGCCTTTGTTCTTTCGTCGCTCTATCATGTCTTCGGCATAAAACAGCTGAAGGACATGGCGCGGTTTTCCCTCGTCTTCTCCTTTGCCCTTTTGCCGGTGGCGATGATGCCGCTCATGCTGCATCTCCAACAACCGCAGAGGGGGATCGAAGTGATGCTGAGCCCCCATTTCACCTCTGCCATCGCCGCCTTCGGCATCGTCTTTTCGACCTATGGGGCTATCGTTGCTTCCGAGTTATGGTTTGTGTACCGAAAACACTTTGTTGATACCGCTATTTCCCTGAAGAAAAAGCAGGACAGGACCCTGGGAGAGGCAATCAAATATCGTCTATTCTCGATCCTGACACTCGGCGCGTATGATGTGAGTGCCGAGGCCCTCCATAAAGATGAAAAGGCAGTAAAGATCCTTGCCGGCATCGGTATCCCTGTTGCATGTTTCCTCCACGGGTACGCAGGGTTTATCTTCGGCTCTGTGAAGGCAAATGCACTCTGGATGACACCGCTTATGCCGGTTATATTCATCATGTCCGCCATCGTCTCAGGAATCGCCCTCTGCATGCTCACCTATATCATCGTCATGGAAATACGGAAACTGCTCGCAGCGCGCAAGAGGTCACCGTACAGGATTTATCCCTCCACGGAAGAGATACGGGGGGTCGAACTGCATGAGATACGGATGACAGCAAGGTATCTCCTGTTCTTCATGATAGCTGCCATAAGCCTTGAGCTTTTAGACCTCATCTTCCGGGGATACACGGCGGTTAAGACGTGGGACATTCTCCGGAGCGTGATCTACGGCAAGGACTTTACCGATATCTTTGTCTTCCAATACGGCATCGGGAACCTTTTGCCCTTTGTCATTTTCCTGATACCGAAGCTCTCGATCAAGAGAGCCGTTGTCGGGGTCATCCTCGTCCTCTTCGGTGTCTTCATGATGAGGTGGAATGTTGTCATTGGCGGCCAGTCATTCTCGCTGACCTTTATGGGATATATGCATTACCGGCTGCCGATCATTCCTTACAACGTCGAAACCTTTAAAGAAGGACTCATGGGTGCTCTTACCGTTGCGGTAACTCCTTTTGTTCTGTTCTGGATACTGAGCAAGATCTTTCCTATCTTCGGTTTCGAGACACACGAAACGCACTGAGTGTCGTCTCTCACGGGGAAGTGCTGGAGCCATGTCGCTCTATGTCGCTCTATGTCGCTCTATGTCGCTCTATGTCGCTCCCTGTCAAGCCCTCAAAACGATGATGGAAGAAGACCTTGCTGGAGAGAGATATGCCATCAAGCAATACAAGTCCCACATGAAGCTGGCTGCAGAACTCGAAGACCCTATAATACGCCGTATGCTTGAAGACATCATAAGAGATGAAGAGGAGCATCTTAAGCAGCCTTTTCTGGCGAGAGTCAGGCGCACATGAAGTATCTCATATTTTCCGATAAGGCAGGGAATGAAGCGTTCACGAATATTGCAAGGCTTTTTACAGCCATAGCTTTTGCAGAGAGGGTTCATGCATTAAATGGGAACAATCTCGACAGCGCCATATCACGGTCGATTCGACGAACTCCGTGGAAATCGTCTCATCATGGGGAGGGATTAGCAAACGTAAAAAAAACAACGCTAAGGAATTTTGTTTTGTAATGAGCTATTTCTCCATTGATTACAGTAGGTTATCCAGACTTATAAGGTTATACCAAAGTAGATTTGTTCAACTATATTCTCTTTGATAGTAGGATTGTTAGGCAAATTTTTCAATAATCTGAGAGAATTATTTCTTAAGGAGAGCGGTTGTAAGTTAGTACAAGCAAACGTACCCGCTAATTCTGAATATGAGGCTATTCTTCGCTATAGTAACAATGAGGCTCAAAAGTGAAGATCAACAATATGGACGGATTTCGAGACCGCTAAAAACCGGGGGAGGCAGATTTCCCTACAAATGGTGAACTGATGGAGGTGCTCATCGTCCTATCCCATAACTGTTTGAAGAATATAGTGAAAATCAGTCATTGTACAGAGATTCTATCACCACAACATCTGCGTTTCCCCCGCTTTTTAGCGGTCTCCAGCACGAGCATATTAACCATGCTGGGGAGGTACTCGTTCTCGATGCCGGAAGCGATGGCCAAGGCTGAGTTAAGGCCCTTGCGCGGTCCTGCAGATAGGGACTCATAATAAATTCTTAACTCGGTTTTCTGTTCCATTGCGCCTCAAACCCCAGATACGTAAATTAAAAACTTCGACCTGCTCAGATTAGGCATACATTTTTTTATCACTGCTATGTCATTTATTGTCACAATCTTCCATAAGTAGGTAAAGTAAGGTATATACAAAAAGCCATGAATAAGGGTTCAAGTTTAATCTGAGGTAGGCATAACTATTGCTTTATTCAAAGTGAAGTACCACTGCCCTTGTCGGTGGCTTTCAATGCGGACGGGCATTTTGCTGACCTCTTGAAGGGACCAGAAAACCCGCGGCAAAACCTCCAGATAGACTTCGACCAATTTCAAACTAATCTGGAGGTTTGTTTGCTTAATCCTGCAAGATTATCTCAATAACGGATTCACTTGCCCAAGACTTATTTTTTCAACAGAACCCTCTTAGACATCTCACATACATCACAGCGCAAAAGGGTGAACAACAATGCCCGGCATGAAGCAACGCATAAGCGGGCCGAATGCGGAACAAAATACAGGAGGACCAGCCACAATGTCATACGATTCGGGTAGCAAGCGTGAAGCGGTGCTGCGTGTAATGTCAGCGGCGGCCTTTCTCATATTCTTCCAAGCGTATCTTGTAGCCCCGCTTATCCCGGCGCTCTCAATCCAGTTCCACGAGTCTACGGATTTCCTTGGCATGCTCGTTCCTGCGTACATGCTGCCCTATGGCATATCGACTCTGTTCTATGGACCGATTTCTGACCGGGTTGGCAGGAAGCCGGTTATTCTCGCGCTGCTGGGGCTAATGGTCGTAACGATAACCGGGGTGGCGACAGCTTATACTGCGACTCAGATGATGATATGGCGCCTACTAGGCGGGATCACAAGCGGCGGAATCATACCAATCGCTCTGGCTCTTCTCGGAGATCTCTTTCCTTATGAACAACGCGGCCGGCCCATAGGGTGGATGTTTGGTGCGATAGCTGGAGGCATGGCTTTCGGGTCAAGCCTCGGGGCCTTGTTGAATCCCATTATTGGCTGGCGCGGAGAGTTCCTTATAACAGCCAGTCTCAGTGCGGCCGTTCTGGCCTTCGCCATTCGCCTTCGTCAGTTTCTCGAGGGCGAAATAGCAGTCCATCCGTTAAGCCCTGCTAAGGCGATTGCAGGATACTGGTCGCTCTTAACCAGTTCAAGAGGAGCAAAAGCGTATGCCTATATCCTTCTCAACGGCATGTTCCATTCCGGAGTCTTCACCTGGCTGGGTCTCTATTTCTCGGAACGCTATCGTCTCGGCGATGAAGGGATTGGCCTAGCCCTGCTGGGCTATGGCGTTCCAGGAATGCTGTTTGGGCCGGTCATCGGACGTGTTGCGGATCGTGTCGGGAGAAAGCGCATAATCCCATTAGGCATCCTGATTGGCGCCCTCTCCGGAGCAGCACTCATTCCACGGGCACCACTACTCTGGCCAGCAGTGATCATTGCGATTCTCTCTTTGGGATACGACATGAGCCACCCCCTCTTGGTTGGAATCATTACTTCGCTCAATCCTTCTCGGCGGGGTCTCGCAATGGGCATGAACGCCTTTTCCTTATTCAGTGGTTTCGGTTTGGGCGCTCTGGCCTTTGAGCTACTGCTAAAGCACGGATTCGATACAGCGCTTGCCGTCTTTGCTGTTGCTCAATTATGCCTTGCAATTCTGGCAGCACAGCTCTTTCGGAGCGAAGATTCTTCAGCAGGAGATCATTCAAGAAATAACTAACGTCGTGGGGTCTATACTGTTGCACTACCACCCACACGCTTGGGTTGCACTTTACCTATGTAAGCTGGACTACCACTGGCTTGGCTCTGTCACTGTTGCAAATGTTAAATATGGCATGGATGATCAAGCTTTTCGTTCTTTTGTGACTGTTCAATTTGCGTCTTTTGGTTTGAAACATGTCATTTTAAGGGAGGGCCCGGCGCTGTTGATTATAGAGAGTACTGGTTAACCAGATTCACTCATAAAATCTGTTTGTTATTACCCGTAAGACGCAAACGAGGGTAATCATTAACGGTTGTACTCCGCACATAGTTGCGACAATCTGAACCTATTGGCTTCGAAGAAGCGTCATTCTGCTGCGAAGTTGCAGAATGACGCCTGAAGAACGAAGCCGCTGCGCAGGATATGGGTATTCAATAGAAACTTTCCGGTCTTTTGTCTAATGAATTGGATATGGTTCTGCTGCTTCGGTACCAGTGCATACCCCGGTGAACTGAAAATAGCCCATTGAAGGTACTATTACGAGGACGAAAGGAATCCATCGAGGTGATAGTCTGTCGAATGAGACGATTTTGGACAATAAGCAGGTGTGGCGAAAAAGTATGAGTTTTTCGCGGGGGCACTGAGACATGATCTTTGTGTTGTGCGTGGGGCTCATCGGTATTGATCCGGAGGGCCATTGCATCGGGAAGGAGGCAAAACCTCTACGCTGATCATCTTGCCCTTCCTGCAGACGGGACAGAGGGTGACATCAATACCACAGATTCTGAGCAACTGCTCCTGCCAAGTCTCGGGCTTGTCTTTTTCTTTTGTTACGATCTTGCAATCACCGAGAAGCGCACGGCATAACGAGATATTGTCTTTCCGCCTTCTATTGGCCAGAAGTCCGGAGTGTCTAATGCGCACGTAGCGGTCAGGCAAAACATGCTGAAGGAACCTTCTGATGAAGTCATCGGCCTTGAGCTTCATGGTCTTTTGTTTATCACCGTCAGCGTAGTCCCGCCAGAGGAAGGAAACCGTGTCGTCGTCAATCTTGAGGATGCGGTTATTGCTGATTGCGATCCTGTGGGTATATCTGCCGAGGTACTGAAAGACGCTCTCAGGTCCATTGAAGGGGGGTTTGCAATAAACGACCCACTTCTTATGGTAGAACTGCCTTCGAAAGCTTTCGAAGACTCCAGGATCTTTGAGATGACGGATATCGCCGGGGAAGATAAGATCACCTGCTTCGAAGCTGTCTTTGAGAGCGTCAAGGAGCTTGCCCCTGAACAGTGAGGACAGAACTCTTACGGGAATGAAGAAGTCTTTCCGACACGAAACCCAGCGGTTTTGGTCAGGGGAGAGACCGCCGCCGGTCACAACGCAGTGGATATGGGGATGGTGCATAAGGTTCTGCCCCCAGGTATGCAGAATGCTCAGAAAACCAATTCGCGCACCAAGATACTTCGGATCCTCGGAGAGTTCAAGGAGCGTTTCGGAAACCGAATGGAACAGGAGAGTGTACAGAACCCTCGGATTCATGATGGCCAGAGGATTCAGTCCTGAAGGGATGGTAAAGACCACGTGGAAGTACTGAATGGGCAGAAGGTCCTCGCAACGTGCCTCGATCCACTTCTCTTTCCGCAAAGTCTGGCATTTGGGGCAGTGCCGATTTCGGCAGGAGTTGTAAGAGATATCCACATGGTCGCAGTCATACTGATATCTATGTCCTCCCAGTGCTGAGGTTCTGCAGTCCTCAATGGCGAACATAGCCCTTCGTTGATTCCGGGGCAACTGATGGGAGGCTCGATAATCAGGGCCGTACTGACGGAAGATGTCGGCTACTTCTATGCCGTAGTCCCCTCGCATGGGAAACCCATAGGTTAGCTCTTGTTGCGGTCTTGAGCTTCCCCCTTAGAAAAGGGGGCCAGGGGGTGTGAAGTCCCCCTCTTTGGAGAAAGAGGGGTGAGGGGAGATTGATCTTTTTCCATGGACACATCCAGTGGACTAGGAATGTGCGCAAGACCCGGCTTGCTGACATGCAGATAGATGGTCGTCGTTGTTGGGGACTTGTGGCCTAGCAGCAGTTGGATATGGTGGAGGTTGGTTCCCGCTTCAAGCAGATGAGTTGCAAAGGCATGTCTTAAACTATGCACACTTGCCGGCTTCGTTATTCCGGCGCGTTTCTTTGCCTTTTGAAAAATCTGAGTTATCGAACTGACAGTGATATGAGTGTCTTCTTTCTGGCCTTCGAATAACCATCGTTGGGGGCGATAGTCCCTCCAATAGTGCCTTAAACACTCCAGGGCCGTTTGGGACAGGAGCGTATAGCGGTCCTTGCCTCCTTTGCCCTGCTCCACTCTCACCGTCATGCGCTTGCTGTCGATATCCGTTACTTTCAGACGTGAAGCCTCGCTTATTCTCAGTCCCCCTGAATACGTGACCATCAGGATCGCCTTATGCTTTATGTTCTCCGTGACTGAAAAGAGGGCTTTCACCTCCGAGAGATCCAGTATGACGGGAAGTTTCGTCTTGGCTTTTGGATAGCGGATCTTCTCGACTACCTCTTCACGCTGCAGGGTCGTCTTATACAGAAACATGATTCCACTGACATAGTATTTGTATGTCCCTTCGGATAACCCCCGGTCCTGCTTCAGATGAACGAGATATTCCTTTACTTCTTCTTCGCTCAGATCCTCCGGTGACTTGCCAAAGTACTTCGCCAAATTGCTCACCTCTCTCAGATAGATTCTTTGGGTTCCCGGAGTGATGCCTCTCAACAAAAGATCTGCCACCATCTGCTCTCTTAACTTGCTCATGTACAACCTCCTTCGAAACAGATATACGCCGACAGATGCCGACGCTACAACATAAGGAGATTGTAAGAAGGACTGAGACTATTCAACAAGGTGGGAACTAACGGAAAGCCTCCCCTACACCGATAACGTTTTATTCCTTCGATAGGGCGGACTACTCGTCAACCACCGCGAAGCGGTTTAGTTCTTCTGTGAGTATCATTTTATTACGTATAGCAGAAAGAAAGTGTTAAAGCACTAAGATGATGCCTTGATTGAGCAGGTTAATCAACAAGCATTTCCTTTATTACCGACTTAACCTTTAGAACCGTTTTCTTGTCTATCGCGCCAAGTCTTTTCGTCAGCCTCTTCTTGTCAACAGGTCTTATCTGGTCGAGAACAATCCATCCAGTCTTGTTCTGAAAATCTGCCTTTACCCTGGTCGGATAGTCATGAGATTTAGTCGTCATGGGTGCTATAGTGACAGTTTGCAGGTTATCATTCATCTCATCAGGAGATATAATAAGGCATGGTCTTGTCTTCTTTATTTCATGACCCATGGTCGGATCTAAATTAATAAGATACACATCGTATTGCACACTACCACTCCCAGCTCTTCATCTCGCTATCCAGGGAATCATCCACCAATAAGGCATCTTCTTTGCATTCATGCATTAGCCTCAATGCACTGTCCCACCCGTCTCTGATTTTCTTTTTGACCGGCTTTATGACTAATTTGTTATTTTCTACTTCAAGATCAGCCTCTTTATTGAAATTACACTGCTCCAGAATGGACTTTGGTATTCTTATCCCTTTTGAATTGCCTATCGATACAATGTTGACCTTCATAAAACCTCCATGAAAGTTTATTACTTGCGTTATTATAATGTAATTACAATAGAAGAGTCAATCTCACCCGTCAAGCCATCTAAGAATGTAACTTTGCAGAGTATCGTTGAGACATTTAAAAGGTAACCGTATGCTAAGCTTTCTCTCCTCTCTTTGATGGATCTTTGATAGCAACAGTCAATCCCGGGAAAATCTGAGATAAGTCCTTAAGAGTTTCCTTTTCGACCTTTGTAAGTGGCTTTGTGATTCTTCTTCTCTGCTTGTGCAGCTATAGTAGCTTTAGGGCTTTGCTTTCCATTTGCGAGTTTAA
>JBEKCV010000102.1:0-15924 GCA_050014695.1 Thermodesulfovibrionales bacterium | reverse complement strand
GTCGGTATTCCTCCGGCGCCGAGAGGCGTGCCGCAGGTAGAGGTCTCTTTTGACATTGATGCCAACGGAATTCTCCACGTCTCGGCAAAAGACCTTGGTACCGGCAAGGAGCAGTCGATACGGATAACCGCGTCCAGCGGTCTTTCGGATGATGAGATCAAGAAGATGATGCGTGACGCGGAATCCCATTCGGATGACGACAGGAAAAAGAAGCAGTTGGCGGAAGCAAGAAACGAGGCGGATACCCTCGTCTATTCGGTGGAGAAATCCCTCAAGGAATACGGGGACAAGGTGACCGAGGCTGAGAAGAGAGAGATCGAAGAGGCGCTGGAGAGATGCAGAAAGGTGAAAGAGACGAGCTCCGAGGCCGCGGATATCAGGGCTGCCATCGAAAGCCTCACCAAGGCCTCCTACAAAATATCGGAACATCTTTATAAAGGCGCAGGCGCCCAGGCACAGGCAGGAACAGGCCCCGAAACGCAGGCAAAACCGCCGGAAGAAGAAGTTGTTGAAGCGGAGTTTGAAGAAGTCGACAAGAAAGAGAAATGAAGGACTACTATGAATTGCTTGGCATCGCGAGAAATGCTTCTGAAGCGGAGATTAAGAAGGCATTCAGGGGGCTCGCGCTCAAGTATCATCCTGACAGAAACCCTGACAACAAAGCATCTGAGGAGAAGTTCAAGGAAATTAATGAGGCGTACTCTGTCCTAAGCGATTCCGAGAAGCGATCCCATTACGACCGCTTTGGAACAGCAGAGGGCATGGGCGCTGGATTTGGAGCCTTTACGGGAGCCGGCTTCGGTGATATCTTCGAAGATATTTTCGGGGACTTTTTCGGGACGTTCTCAGGGCAGCAGCGGCGCCAGAGGCCCGCAAAAGGCAACGATCTCCGGTATGACCTCGAAATAACCCTTGAGGAAACAGCCTTCGGGACAAAACAGAATATCGAGGTGCCTCGATGGGAGACGTGCTCTCCGTGTAATGGTTCCGGTTCTCAACCGGGGAAATCGGCAGTCACCTGTTCAAACTGTCAGGGAACCGGACATGTGAGGTTTCAGCAGGGCTTCTTTAGCGTTTCTAAGACCTGCGGTTCCTGCCGCGGCACAGGAAAGATCATCACCGACCCCTGCGCTTCGTGCAAGGGCAGCGGCCGGGTGAAAACCGTCCGGAACATATCGGTGGAGATACCCGCAGGTGTGGATGCGGGTTCACGACTGAAGATGTCCAGAGAAGGCGAGCCGGGGACTTACGGAGGACCTCCCGGCGATTTATACATTGTGCTCGATATTGCAGAACACCCTGTTTTTATGAGAAGGGGCAACAATATTTACTGCGCAGTGAATATAACTTACCCCCAAGCTGTCCTCGGAGCCGAGATTGAAGTTCCAACCCTCGACGGTTCAACACAGCTGAGGGTCCCTCCGGGTACTCCCTCAGAAAAGGCATTCCACTTAAAAGGGAAAGGCATTCCCAAACTCGGTGGACATGGCAAAGGGGACGAAGTCGTTGTGGTAAGCATCGAGGTACCGAAACATGTGACTCCTCGCCAGAGGGAACTTCTCGAAGAATTTGCGCAGTTGAGCGGCAACAAGACATCGAAGACCTTCAAGGAAAAAATAAAGGACATTTTGACAGGCGCGGAGAAATAACTCATGCCGCGCATATTCTTGCCACTGAGTGAACCTTCTGGCACGATCACAATCACGGGAGAGAAGGCACGGTACCTCTCAACAGTCCTTCGATGCAAAGAAGGTGATGAATTGATAATCTTCGACGCTCAGGGCACCTCTTACAAAACCACAATAAAGGGGATTACAAAGAGAGAAGTCCTCGCTGAGGTCACTGAAGCCATCATGTCTGATACAGAGTCTTCACGCACCCTCATCCTCATCCAAGGGTTACTGAAGGGAGACAAGATGGAACTTGTTATTCAGAAGACCACGGAACTCGGGGTCAAGGAGATCCTCCCGGCAATAACGGAACGGAGCCAGGTAAGGGATACGAGAAAGGCCGCCCGATGGAGGAAAATAGCTGAGGACGCTTCCCGGCAGTGCGGAAGAACGCGAGTCCCTCTTATCCATAATCCAATCCCCTTCGCCGATATCTTTTCCCATCGGCCGAACGCGTACACACCGAATATACGTGCAGGACGCGGTCTTATTTTCTGGGAAAAAGGGGGAAAAAAAATAACTGATACCCTCGATGCGGTGACGGGAGGAGATCCATGCGTCGTTGCCATCGGACCCGAAGGAGGCTTTACCAGCGAAGAAGTAGCCATCGCCGAATCGGGGGGTTTGCGCATCGCGACCCTTGGAAATCGCATCCTCCGCGCGGAAACAGCAGCGATCGCCGCGACAGCGATCATTCAGTTTCTTGAGGGCGACCTTGGGTAATGCTTTTTCGTTCTTGACGAATGCTGGCGACAGAGAATAGTTCCTCAGGAGCTTACGATGAAGGGTTGACAACAGATGACATTTCTATGGCAATAGATGCGAATATATAGCCATGAAATTGAGCATATGGGCAAAGCAGCAGGGGATATCGTACAAGAGCGCGTGGCGGATGTGGAAGCTGGGGCAGTTGCCTATGCCTGTGGAGCAACTGCCGACCGGGACCGTGATAGTGCATCGCCCCGCTTCTGTCACGGAAGGTGGCACGGTTTTGTACGCCAGGGTATCGAGCGCTGAGCAAAAGGCGGACCTTGACCGGCAGATAGCCCGGTTGAGTGAGTCTGCGGCATCCAGGCAGCTCACCGTAAGCGACGTCGTGAAGGAGATCGGGTCGGGTTTGAACGGGCATCGCCGGGCACTGCTCAAGATCTTAAGGAATCCCGCGAGCCGCACCGTGGTGATAGAACACCGCGACAGGCTCATGAGGTTTGGTTTTGAGTATGGGGAGGCTGCGCTTTCTGCTCAGGGCAGAACGCTTACGGTGATTGAGCCTGAGGACAGGAAGGATGATATAGTCCGGGTAGCAGTCCTGGAGGAATCGGCCGCATACACTTCCGGCAGGCGAATCGTTATGAGCACCGTTCGAATGACGTCATGGATTATGTGTCCATGTTTTTAGGAACGGTGAAATATCCAATGAACATACAACCACCAACGATTTTCAGGATAGTCAAACAAGGGGTCGACCATCGGAGATGAAATGACAGCCGAGAAAACCTCTCTTGTCAAAAGGCTCGTGAACTTCCTCTTCCGGCCAAGCATCACAAAAAAAATTCTTTTTGGCTACCTGGCTCTCGCCGCCTTGATTATCATTATTTCTGTTGTCGCCCTTTCGGCCCTCAAGAGATTGAATGAGATGAATGAAGGTATCATTCGTAGAGATCTCCCGCTGATAGAGGCAACAGACAAGATGATCGACAGCCTCCTCGCTCAGGAGCTTTATGCACGTCGTTACGGTATCCTGAGGAGTTCAGACATATTGGCATTATTTTGGGAAAGGAGCAGGGAGTTCGACCTCATGGCCGAGAAGATTGCTAATCTTCCAGGCACACAGGATGTACCTGTTGATCGTCTCATCTCTCTCCACACGGAATACAACAATCTTTTTATGAACAGCTTTTCTTCTGCCGTCTCGCAGGGCTCCACTGGGCGGACTACACAAAAACAGGAAGAGCTGATCCGACTGCTCAAAGAGGTATCTGCGGGAACCCGGAAGGCTCAAGGCGATAAAATGCGCATGAACGCCTACATCGGGACGGTGGCTCTGAGGGGCGCAGGGGTTCTCTGCGGTGTAGGAATTCTTCTAAGCATAACTGCCGGAATGCTCATTGCCCGAACAATCTCGAAATCAATTAACCACTTGAAACACGCGACGGAAGAGATCTCCGAGGGGAGGTTTGAGTATCAATCCAATATCCCGAAACAGGATGAGCTCGGGGAGTTATCCCTTGCTTTCAGCGAGATGTCGAGGCGGCTGAAGAGTCTCGAGGAGATGTGCTTAGATGCGAGTCCTCTCACAAGGCTTCCCGGAGGCGTAGCAATAGAGAACGTCCTCAAGAGAAGATTGGACAGCAACGCTCCACTGGCATTTTGCCTTCTCGATATGGACAACTTTAAGGCATTTAATGACCATTACGGATACGCCAGGAGCAGCGAAGTCATCAAGGCTGTCGCCCGGATCATGGAGGCGACGGTTGGAGAACTCGGGATGGATGAGGACTTTATAGGCCATATCGGTGGAGACGACTTTGTTGTTATCACTTCGCCGGAACGATACCCGGAAATCTGTAATACCATTATCAGAAGATTCGACAAAACGATCGTAGATTTTTATGACCCTCATGATCTTGAGCGGGGTCATATAATCGGAAGAAACCGCCAGGGGCAGAACATGAGTTTTCCAGTCATGACGCTATCCATAGCTGTTGTGACTAACCTGCGATATAGCCTCATCAATCCTGTGCAGGTGGGTGAGATAGCCGCCCAGTTGAAGGAATACGCAAAATCCCTTCCCGGCAGCATCTATGTCGTGGACAAGCACAGAAAAGATGACCTTCAATCCGAGCAGGATGGGACTGTTCTGACATTTCCAGAATGATCACGATAGGCAGACACAGATAAAAGATGTTCAGCCGAAAGAACATCTTTTACTTGGGCGTTGTCATCTGTGGAACAGCCCTCATCGCTCAATGCGCTCCTCCGAATATCCAGAAAGAGGCGAACATCGAAACAATTTCCTTGCATTATGCAGATCTAAAGCCTTCGCATTTTCATAATGAGATTGAACGGCTGCAGGAAGCTGCCCCAAAAACTCAACATCCAGCGGCCAGGGCGCTGCTTCATCTTCGACTCGCCCTACTGTTTGCGCACCACCGGAATCAAGCTCCGAATTATTCTCTTGCCCTCAAGGAACTAGAAACGTATGTATCCCTCGCCCCTGAAGGAGGGAAGGCTGAGATCATTCAAGACTGGTTATCCTTGCTGACGGAAATCGTCAGACTGGAGACGGAGAACAAGGAGATGAAAGAGAAGATGGAACAATTAAAGGATCTCGACATCGAATTAGAAAAGAGACGACAACTGGTCAAGTGACTCATGAACAAATCTAAGGGAATGCGCCTCGCGGATGGGGCTGACAATAGTCGACACTTTCATGATCATATATGCTAATATATAGCCATGAAATTGAGCGTATGGGCAAAGCAGCAGGGGATATCGTACAAGAGCGCGTGGCGGATGTGGAAGCTGGGGCAGTTGCCTATACCTGTGGAGCAACTGCCGGCAGGGACCAGGGCGAGGCGCGCCATGGAGGCAGCCACCGGCGAATGATATGAGTCAGCTTCAGGTCACCCTCCCTCTCCCTGTAAGGAATCGCGAGGGAAGCATGTGTAGAGCGCGTGGGCAGTTCTTTCGCGGAAGGCCAAGCAGCGCTTGCAGCGCACGGACGGTCGGGCGAGTCCCGATCCAGGTTGTCACCGACCGAAAGGCACGGCATAGCCTGTGATCATACCGTTTGTTGTCCGGCGAGATTCCGGCAGGCGAATCGTTATGAGCACCGTTCGAATGACGTCATGGAATAGTTATCCATGTTCTTAGGAACGGCTTCAATCTCCGATGTCCCGTTCAGACATGAAAAATCATTCATTCCGAAAGCTCTTTTAGATTGTCGCAGGCCAGCTTATTGCCCATATCACAAAGTCTCCTGAAGTCAGCCGATGCTTTCCCGACATAGGCGACCCCACGGGAAAAATAGGCCTCGGCAAAACTTGGTCTGAGGGAGATGGCCTTGTTATAGTTTTCGATTGCCTCATCGTAAAGTCCCTTCCGGGAATAAGCAATACCGCGGTTATGATAGGCCTCGGGAAACTGGGGGTTTATGGAAATGGCCGCAGTGTAATCCTCAATCGACTCGTCGTAGAGCCCCTTCTTGAGATATGCAATCCCGCGACTGTGATATACCTGAGCATCGGGAGGAGAGGGATATAGGGAGAGGGCCTTCGTGTAGTCTCCGATGGCATCATCGTATTGCCCGATCAGATAATAACAGAGTCCGCGATGATAGTAAGCATCGGCGAGTGAGGGGTTTATGGAGATCGCCTTGCTGTATTCTTTAATAGCCTTGTCATATTGACCCTGATTGTAATATGCATCCCCCGTATCAACGGAAGAGCGAACGGCAGCTCCATCGGCCAAAGGAGAGCCGCAGAGAATGAAAAAAACAATAAGGGAAAGGATATTCTTCAATGCGTTCATATTTGAACTCCTGTTCTTGTGAAAATGCTTTCTGTTTTCATCTCCGTCTCATAGTATACCAAAGATAATCATTCTCCGGTGATTGCAGGTATCAATCAATCGGTGTCACCTCACCCTTTCTGACAATATGTGATTTCATATAATCACATATACGGCACTCGAACAGCGCCACTGCTGGTTGGCGTCATAGATTCTCGCCTTATTCGCGCACCCCCCCTTGAGTTATAAATCGGGATATCGCCATGCACTGAACGCAGTGATAAACTGCGGGTCTGGAGGACAACGGCCGTGGGTTGCCGCCGGCCATGGAGCCCTGTAAGGGCCGTCGTTCAAAGAGCCTGTTGTGTGCCCACTCTCTTTTTGTCCGATGGAATGTATGTTTTGTTCAGACGGTCCCTGAGTTCCCGGCACTTTCATCAAGTCTATAAAACCGCCCTATGCTCTTCTTCTCACGCTCAGCCGCATAGCAGCCGATTGCATCCGTACCAAAGAATCTGTTATATTCAACTGATCGTTATCTAAGAATGAATACTTTTGTATGAGTTATATAGCAGTCATAGGAGCGGGGAGTTGGGGAACGACCTTGGCGTGTCTCCTCGCAGAGAAAGGCTATGATACCTCTCTCTGGGTTTATGAAAAAGACCTCTGTGCCGAAATGAGGTCAACCAGGATCAATAGTGTTTACCTCCCCGGTTTTTCTCTCCCTGATACCGTGACCATCACCGATGATCTTGGAGCAGCGGTTGATAAAGCACGGTACATCCTCACGGTCGTGCCAACGCAGTACACACGGGCGATCATTCAACAAGCTTTGCCCTCCATCCATCCTGACGCTGTCATTGTGAATGCATCAAAGGGGATAGAGAGGAAAACCCTCCTCACGGTTTCATCCATCTTGAGGGAAATTACAACCCACAAAGTTGCGGTTCTGTCTGGCCCGAGCTTCGCTCAGGAGGTGATCAGAAAGCTTCCCACGGCGGTCACCCTATCCTGCAAGGATGTATCAGCTTCCTTGCTCTTGCAGGAGATTTTTAATACTCTGTATTTTAGGGTTTATACCCATACCGATATTCTGGGCGTTGAACTGGGAGGAGCGCTCAAAAACGTCATCGCCATTGCATCGGGCATCGGAGACGGACTTGAGCTTGGATTTAACGCACGGGCCGCTCTCATAACCAGAGGATTGGCCGAGATAAAACGTTTGGGGATCAGTATGGCTGCAGAGGAGCATACATTTTCAGGATTAAGCGGACTCGGAGACCTCCTCCTCACCTGCACAGGGTCCCTTTCAAGAAACTACACCGTGGGAAAAAAACTTGGCCAGGGTATGAAACTCACCGACATCCTTTCGCAGACAAGAAGTGTCGCGGAAGGGGTCGCAACAGCCGAATCAGCCTTTGAGCTTTCCCGGAAATACGCCGTTCAGATGCCTATCGTGGAACAGGTTTATGCCGTCCTTTACGGAGGCAAGGATCCCGGCCTTGCCGTCAGGGACTTGATGAATCGGACGCTCACCACAGAGTTTCATGCATAGCTCGCAGATAGTCGACATCCTTGCTTCAGTCAGATCGGGAAAAGTGTCTGTTGAATCGGCACTTGAAAGACTCAGGCATCTCCCCTATGAAGACATATCCTGTGCCAAGGTTGATCATCACAGAGATCTCAGGCAAGGAATACCCGAGGTAATACTCGCACAGGGCAAAAAGATTGATGAGATCAGAGTAATAGCAAAGACCTTGTATAAAACCAGCAAGAGGCTCTTGATTACAAGGGCTACCCGGAAAATCTATGACAGTCTCGAACTTAAAGATGCCACCTTTTATCCTGCATCGGGGATCATCTCGGTCGGGAGCGGATTCAAAGAGAAGAGAGGATCCATCTTAGTCGTTTCAGCAGGCACCTCGGATATCCCCGTTGCAGAAGAGGCTGCCGTCACAGCCTCGTTTCTCGGTAGCAGAGTGGAAACGGAATACGATATCGGGGTTGCAGGTCTGCACCGACTGCTGGATAAACGAAAAAAACTCTCGCTTTCGAGGGTTGTCGTTGTCGTTGCGGGAATGGAGGGTGCCCTGCCTTCTGTAATCGGTGGATTGACCGACAGGCCGATCATTGCGGTTCCGACCTCTACCGGGTATGGTACGAGTCTTGGCGGGCTCACTGCACTCTTTTCCATGTTGAATTCCTGTGTCCCCGGCATCGCAGTAATGAACATTGACAACGGTTTTGGCGCCGGGTGCCTTTCTCACAAGATAAATACCCTCTAATTCCCTATGGACCTGAACGGAGAGAAACGGCTCACGCTGACCTTAGGAGTAACGTTACTGATCCTCCTCCTGGAGGTTGTCGGGGGGATACTAAGTAACAGCCTCGCACTCCTGAGCGATGCAGGGCATGTGCTAACAGATGTCTTTGCCCTCGGTTTGAGCATTATCGCCGCACGCATAAGCCGGAGACCCTCGGACCATAGGGCAACGTATGGTTACCAGCGGGTCGGTCTGCTGGCTGCAGTGATAAACGGGATAAGCCTTTTCGCCATCTCAGGATTCATCTTCTTTGAAGCGTACACACGGTTTGTAACTCCGCATCAGATAGACACCTCATTAATGCTCATTATAGCCGTGCTCGGACTCGCTGGCAATGTTGTCATGGCATTCATCATCGGTAGGGAGCATGAGGATCTGAACATCAAGAGTGCGTGGCTGCATGTTCTGGGAGATACCCTGTCCTCCATCGGCGTTATCATATCGGGCATTATCATCTCTTTTACCCACTGGCTATATGCAGACCCTCTTGCGAGTATCATCATCGGGTTCGTCATCCTCTCGGGCAGCGTGCGAGTCGTAAGGGAAGCAGCGGGCATCTTTCTTGAGATGTCCCCGGCTGGGTTCCACGCTGAAGAGATTGCAAAGAAGATTTGTGCTATGTCGGAAGTGATGGGTGTTCACGACCTTCATGTCTGGTCAGTGGCGCACCACAGGATCGCCTTCACCGCGCACGTATGGATCCATGACCAACGGTTAAGCGAGACCGAAGGAATAAGGCAAAGGATCGAGAAACTACTGACGGAGATGGGGATCAATCATATTATCCTCCAGTTTGAATGTGCCGAATGCCAGAACGGAGAGCTCTATTGTCAGATCCACAGTGAAGACTAGCCCAGTTGGAGATGGTGAACCGAAGGATAGAGCCGGATCTCACTATACACAGTCCTCTCTTCATTTCCTTGCAATTATCATGACATATTATTTATCATTATGTCATGGTTCAAGTTCTCCTTAAGAAGCTATTCGGGACAAAGAACGAAAGGGAATTGAAGCGGCTCTGGCCCATCGTCGAAAGGATAAATGCCGTCGAGCCGCAGATCGTCTCGCTCACTGATTCGCAGCTTACTGCAAAGACCCCGGAGTTCAGGAGCAGACTCAGCCAGGGGGAAGTCCTGGACGATCTCCTTCCCGAGGCGTTCGCCGTTGTTCGGGAGGCTTCCCGGAGAGTTCTCGGGATGAGGCACTTTGATGTCCAGCTGATCGGCGGGACCGTGCTCCATGAGGGAAGGATCGCCGAGATGAAGACCGGTGAAGGGAAGACCCTCGTCGCTACCCTCCCCGTATACCTCAATGCCCTTTCCGGAAGGGGTGTCCATGTAGTCACCGTTAATGATTACCTTGCGAGAAGGGATGCGCGTTGGATGGGACCGCTGTATAACTTCCTTGGGATGAGCGTTGGAGTGATCGTCCACGGACTCACTGATGAGGAGAGGCAGGCCGCATACAATTCTGATATAGCTTACGGGACCAACAACGAATTCGGTTTTGATTACCTCAGAGACAATATGAAATACGAGATATCCCAGTACGTTCAGAGGGAGTTGCATTACGCCATCGTTGACGAGGTGGACAGCATTCTCATTGATGAAGCGAGGACACCGTTGATCATCTCCGGACCATCAGAAGATTCCACCGATAAATATTACAAAATCGACAAGATAATACCGAAGCTACAGAAGGAAGTTGACTACACCATTGACGAAAAAGCGAGGACAGCCATTCTCACTGACGAAGGGAATATGAAAGTTGAACGTTCTCTCGGCATATCAAATCTCTATGACCCGTCCAATATAGAGATTGTCCATCACGTCCTCCAGGCACTAAAGGCCCACACCCTTTTCAAGAGGGACGTGGATTACGTTGTGAAAGACGGCGAAGTCATTATCGTTGACGAGTTCACGGGCAGGCTGATGCCGGGAAGACGCTGGAGCGACGGGCTCCATCAGGCGGTAGAAGCAAAGGAAGACGTTAAGATAGAGAGCGAAAACCAGACCTTGGCGACTATCACTTTCCAAAACTATTTCCGGATGTACGGCAAACTTGCCGGCATGACCGGAACAGCGGATACCGAGGCGGAAGAGTTTGCAAAGATCTATAATCTCGATGTAGTCGTCATCCCCACCAATCAGCCCATGATCAGGATGGACCACCATGACATGATCTATAAGAGCGAGAAGGCCAAGTTCGATGCGGCCATCAAGGAGATAGAGGAATTACACAAGATGGGACAACCAATCCTCGTTGGAACCATTTCCATAGAAAAGTCCGAACTCTTGAGCCAGATGCTCAGGAAAAGAGCAATTCCCCATTCCGTACTGAATGCGAAGTACCATGAGAGAGAAGCTGAGATAATCGCCCAGGCTGGCAGAAAGGGTGCGGTCACTATCGCGACGAACATGGCCGGCAGAGGCACGGATATTGTACTGGGGGGTAACCCGGAAGGACTCGCCAAGGACCTCTTACAGGACCGAAAAGATACGGCCGATGAACAGTTGCAGCAGGTATTGGAGAAGGCGAAGGAAATATGTCAGCGTGACAGAGAAGAGGTGGTTCGCGCGGGCGGACTCCATATCCTGGGCACGGAGAGACATGAGGCAAGGAGAATCGACAACCAGTTGAGGGGTCGTTCAGGAAGACAGGGAGACCCCGGCTCTTCGAGATTCTATCTGTCCCTTGAGGATGACCTCATGAGAATATTCGGCTCAGACAGGATCTCAGGGCTAATGAGCAGGCTGGGCATGGAAGAGGATATCCCGATAGAGAACAAGATGGTTTCTCGAGCTATCGAAAACGCTCAGAAACGGGTTGAAGCGCATAACTTCGATATCAGGAAGCACCTCATCGAATATGATGACATCATGAACAAGCAGAGGACAGAAATCTATGGCTTCAGGAGAGAAATCCTCCTGGGGGCAGGCTTGAAGGAGAGACTATTCAATCTGATTGATGATGTGGTTGACGAATTGCTGGGAATCTACTGTCCTGAGGACAGGCACTCAGAGGAGTGGGACATGAAAGGCCTCAAGGATTCCTTCTACGGTATTTTCTCGGTTCCCGTGCTTGACACCCCGGCGGACGACATTCATGGTCTCCGAGCATCTCTTGCAACCCTTGCCCGAGATGCATATGAGCGGAAAGAGACAGATGTCGGTAGCGATATGATGCGGTATCTGGAGAAGGTGATGTTTTTGCAGGTGCTTGACGCTCAGTGGAAAGACCATCTCCTTGCCATGGACCACCTGAAGGAAGGGATAGGTCTGAGGGGCTATGGACAGAGAGATCCCCTCACGGAATACAAGAAAGAGGCGTTTGATATGTTCGCAGAACTGACGGATAGGATATCCATGGATGCGCTCAGCAGGCTGTTCAAGATCCAGCTGAAGGAAGACGAAGGGGTGAAGAGGCAGCAGATCCTCCCCAGGCAGACGATTCGATATAACCGAGGAGAAGGCTCGGAGGCCAGCCAACCAGCAAGCAGAGGGAAAAAAATAGGGAGGAATGAACCTTGCCCCTGCGGTAGCGGCAAGAAATACAAAAAGTGCTGCGGTGTGAATGCATAAGATTTTCATCATAGGGAAAGAGATCATCAAGAGGAATTTTGATCCCCTTAAGAAGTATGGTGCACTGTCAAAGCTCAAATCTATCGACAAGGTACCTGTTACGACGAATGACTCAATCGCCCTTTTCATCATCGATAAGGACCAACAAAAGGAGGCTTCCTTCGGAGATTTCTCAAAGGCAATGGCGGATGTCCCGAAACTCATTGTGTCTTCCGATTATTCCTTTAGTGGTTTCGGCCCGTGGCTGAGATTGCCCCGAACATTTCCGCTTCACAACCCCGATGGAAAGGAAGTTGTTGTCCTTGCTCGCCGTCTCATCGCCGAAATGAATAGCCAACGGGAAAGTTCGCAGCTGAGGAATGAACTCTTCTCCCTTAGGGGAGAACTCGCTCTCTTTGACGTAATTGGCAAGGTTCTCACATCTGACAGAGAACTTGATGATATGCTCTTTCTCATCATGAAAAAGATAAAGAACAGAGTCAAGGCGGCAACGTGGTCCATATTTCTCCTGGACGAAGAGACTGGGGAACTTGTATTAGACAGCACTGATGATAAGAAGCGAAAACCTCAGAAGCTGAGGTTAAAGCCCGGAGAAGGAGTTGCGGGTTGGGTGGCCCGTGAAGGACTCCCCGTTATCGTCCCTGATGTCTCGCAGGATAAGCGTTGCAAGCGGCGTCTATCCCACCAGACGACCTCACTCATCTGTGTTCCTGTAAAAAGCAGAGGGAAGACAGTGGGAGTAATCGAATTTACCAATAAGAACTCGGGGTCTAGGTTCACCAAGGAGGATCTTGATCTTCTCGCACGGGTCGTAGATTACGCGGCTATCGCCATAAAAGTTGCCTCCCTGTATCAGAAAATGGCCGAACTCTCAGTGACTGACGACCTTACGAAACTGTTCAACACCCGCTATCTGAATAGAACCATCGAAGTCGAAATGCAGCGGTGTGAGCGTACGCAGACATCGGTCTCTCTCATTTTTATGGATATCGATTACTTTAAACAGGTAAATGACCATCACGGACACCTCACAGGAAGCAAGGTGCTGGTAGAGATAGGACAATTATTGCTCAGGAGTCTCCGTTCTATCGATATCGTTGCGCGCTATGGGGGTGACGAATTTGTCGTCGTCCTTCCCCAGACAGCACCTGATATCGCTTCCCACGTTGCGGAAAGGATACGCAGGTCGATAGAACAATATATCTTTCTGAAAAAAGAAGGTTATGGTATCAAGATAACCGCCAGTTTCGGTGTAGCCTCATATCCTGAGAGCGCTCGTTCCAAGGAGGAACTCTTGAGGCTCGCGGACGAGGCAATGTATAGGGTGAAAAACTATACCAAAAATGGCGTTTATGCAATTATTTAGCCCTAACCTGTGGATGTAACATATAATTGTACACGCTAAAAACGAAATCTTCACCAATCCTTCGCCAAAAATTTGGACAATGATGGATTTTGATTTTCTTGACCTTGCAGCCTGAACCAAACCAAGCAATCATCCCCCTACCCTTTTGCGTCGGATCAGGCAGTGGAATCCAACCAATAGCCTCAAAAGCCAACCCCGCAACCTCCCCGACCTTTGCTAGACACCTGGCAGGATATTTCCCTTTCCCCTGCGGGATGGTTTGTTTTTGGGGGATTTGAGGATACGGGTATCCCGTAGATGGGTTGAAGAACCTATTGCAACCACCTACATAGATTATCTTTTTTGAAAACCATACAAGAAACTTTAGATTTGAACTCAGTCCGAAATGGTTGTAAAATCTCAATAGATCGGAGGTAATGGTGTACCACATCCTATGGGAAAAGCGGATCTGAAAAGTTTGAATAACGCTGATGAGGTTAGAACCTTTCCGAAACGGAGAGTGGAACTCATCAAAATTGGAGGAGCAGGAACAATCGGACGTGCCACATTTGAGCCAGGACGGAAGTGGTCCACTTCCGTGCAACCACTCGTAAAGACCAAGAGTAGTGAGGCTCTCTGCCTCCATATTGATTTAAGCAAGCAATAAGACGATGAACCTGATAAAAAGGTATCCGGGTGGATAGACAAGATAAAACTCCGGGTATTGAATATGGCAGGTTCGAAAGAATCGTCACCCATAGAAATTTCAACAGGGTCTATAATATCCTGAAGAATGTGATGAGTGATTAATGGACATGCACAAGAGCTTCCTGTCGACGCTGTTTTGGTTAAGCAGATCGGGTCACTTGGCTTCTTCTTTTCAAAAGAACAATCCACCTTCTTTATCACAACAGAGGATTGCCTTGCTGGTCCTGTGAAGTTTTCAAACCCAGTGATATTTGACAAGCTGTTGAAGAGAAAGAGCTTCGATTCATCCTATGTAACAACCTGAATGAGATTCTGGAATATGTACTCATATAAGGGCGAAAAAATAAATTCTGGAATCCTTCTCTGTGAACTGAAAGATGGCGTGATTGTCATGCAAGATGATTTGAGAACATGATACGATAATGAAGGCGGAAACAGTGCCAAGAAGTCAGGTAATTCAAGGAGGGTAAAAAATGGCAGAGTTCGTTGAAGTGGGAGACAAAATCATAAATCTCGACAGGATATGTTTTGCTCATGTTTCTGAAGAAGCTCTTTTCGGGACTGCAAAGAAGCAAACGAAAGTGGTGATTAATTTCGAAGATGAGAACAGCATTGACTTCAACGGGGAAAAGGCCGATGAAATTTTGAAAGTTTTACGAGGAGCGTGTAGTGTCTAATATAAAGACTTCCCCTAGGTGAATGAGGGTGAAAGGAAATGGTTTTGTTGGGAGAGGAAGACTTCCAGGAACGCCCTATTTTACCGCATCCTTGAGTCCTCTCCCCTTATTTGTTGGCGGTTCTGGAAAGGAACCAAATCTGGCGCACCGGGAACTGATTTTGGCCTGACTAGGGCGCACGTCTCCGTCGACCAACAGTATTTTGAACAAGATAATCCTATAAAGAAATGGCCGCAGGGCTTTTTGGGGCAGTTTGCAGTAAAGCTATTGATTATTGCTATAAGACCTCCCTTCACAGGTAATAAATCTGCCATTCATGCTTAGTCGATCCAGTATCGCTGAGGCTGTAGCCCCAGCCGAGTCTAATCCTGTTTTATTGAGCCTCCGGACGGAATTTTTACCGGAAGGATGCCCTTTATCAATTCTGTTATATAAGCTGTTGCATCTGCCCTTTGCTCATATGAGCTTTCTTTGTCCTTTATCCGTTCCACCTTATGAGTCTCCAGGTCTATCGTGATAATTTCAACACAGTAGAGGGAGTCTTTCAGAACAATACCGTACGCCCATAGCAATCCATCGGCATCCTTACCGATAATTCCCCTGCTGACAGGTTTCTTGAACTCTTTCCTGATAATGTCCTCAACCGAGAAATGCGATGCTTTCTTTTTCATTAGTTATCCAAATACGTTAACTGAAGAATATCCTCCACCATTTCTTTGGCAGTATATTTTCCGCTATAGAGTTCACCAAGCGCTACAGACATGAAGGCTATTTGTCTATTAACAGTACCTGCACCACCCACCCAATCTTCCACTATTTCCCTTGTAATATCCTTGTTTGCTGTCTGCGCCTTTTTCGTCAAAGCATTATATAGGTTATCCACGAAGTAGGCATTTGTTATCCCATTATTTTTCATATTCTATTATATCATGCGGAGCCGGTAAACATTTCCAAGAATGCTTACGGGCATGGGGATGGAACCAGAATCCACCACCAAACTGAAACATGCCGGTAGTTTGAGGATTTTCTGAGGGTGACGGCCTCAGTTTCGGCGAAGAGGATCCGGGGAATTGACTGAAACTGTCTCCCCAGCCGTCGGAATGCCAC
>JBEKCV010000101.1:0-16240 GCA_050014695.1 Thermodesulfovibrionales bacterium | reverse complement strand
GGCTGTTATCAAGATTGCTACGTCTGGTTGACAATTATCAGGTGGGGAATGACCCTGAAAAAGGGGTGGGGAATGCTCCTGAAAAACTATCCCCTCAAAGTGGGGAATGCTCCTGAAAAATCACATGCATGGTCAGAATAGCATGGTGGTTCTTCTGTAAAATTGCTATTTTTTCTTGTCATGGCTCGGGTATAATGCCATATGGCGCGTGACAGACTTTGAACGCACTTGCATTCTCGGGAATACTACTTAGCGCTACTTGTTTAATAATTAGGGGTCTTCGCGTAAGAGTGTGGGTCATTTTATATCTCTTTGAGCATGCACGTAAGGATTTTCAGCCGCAAGTACTCCTCGTCTCTTAGTCCGTATGCCCTTCTCTGGATGACCCTGATCTTGTTGTTTAGCCCTTCGACGAATCCCAAAGACACTTTGTTTTCCGGCTTGCTATAGGCGGCTATGCCATCCCAGTGCCGTTCGATCATTTCCGCAAACTTCTCGTAGGGCTTTAAACGCTGCCACTTGAGCGCCTGCTTCCAGTTGTCGAAAAATCGCCTCGCCCACCCTTCGGTCTCATAACTCCACAACTGACCAAAAGATTCTTTTAAGAGATAGGCAGCATTGAGGCGTTTATTTGCATTGAACAGCTTCTCCAGGGCCTTCTTTCCATCAAGAGTGAGATTCTCGCGGTTCGATAAGAGCGTATACTTCTGCCCCTTGATGTATGAGCGATCTTTTCCTGACAACCGCGCATATTCCATCTTGCGTACGTTATCCAACGCATCTCCCAGATGTCTCATACCGTGAAACTTATCATAGAGGATCGCGGCCCCAGAGGCATTCTTCCCTGTCGATTTCTCAAATGCCTTCCACATGTCCATGACCGCCAACCGTATCTTCTTTGCCTTCTTCGGTCCAAGACCCTCATAGAACATATCCATGCTTGCCTCAGAGCGATCTTCCCCGCCATACCAGATCGGTCGCCTGCGCTCCAGATCGCTTACCACGATCCGATAGGTGTGCCCCTTCCGCAGAGATAGTTCGTCTATCCCGATTGCCCGGGGTGCTGCCACCGGGTTGCGCCGAAGCTGCTCCTGCATGTACTCCTTTTCCAATGCCTTGACTGCGTGCCAGTCCAGTTTCAGTTCTTTTGCCACGTCCTTGATGGTCATGGCACGACACTTCCTTCCCACGTAGTAGGCAAACCGCTTCGTGTAAAAAGGATTGTTCGCTAGCCAGGGCAGTTTCTCCCGTTTCACTGTCCCGCACAGCTTGCACGGGATGCGCCGAACCTCCACTTCCAGGTATATCCGAGCATCCCCACAGGACAGGTCCCGTATCCGCCGCACTGCTTTGTCGTAGCAGCTCCGATGCACGGTTCCGCAACAGCCACATGCCGTTTTTTTTCGGTACGAACAAGCCGGATGATCCGCGCCTTCGAGTCTCCAAATATCCCCCGTATCGCCGATCTAGGGCGAACCCCGGGGAAGTGGTATTCGTCCAGTAATCGTCTCTTCTTATCCATCCAGAAATCATACAGTTTTTCACCCTCATAGGAAAGCTCTTTCTACCTTATCTGAAGCCACTCTATACCGCTCTATGCTCATCAGTTTACCCACACTCTTACGCGAAGACCCAATATTAGTATTAATCGTCGCCATCTATGGAAAAACAAGGCTTCACAAGATATGTCTTTTTGCTAATCTTGCGATTGGCATTTGGGGGGTTGGCTCTTACTTCATAGGAAAAACTACTGATCCATCATCGGCGATTACTGTTTGGCAATACGCATTCATAGGTGTAATTTTTATCCCCGTCACGTTGTATCATACTATGCCCGGACGGGATGGAGAGCTTGAAATAACCTCGGAGCACAATCAAGAGGAGACTATCTTTCATATACGAGACAATGGCCGCGGCATAGCCAAAGACGACATGCACAAGGTCTTTGAGATCTTCCGCCGAGTCGGGAAGCCAGATGTCCAGGGCGAAGGAATGGGGCTTGCCTAGGTAAAGGCACTGGTCAAGGGACTCGGAGGCCGCATCTGGTGTGACTCGGAACTTGGTGTCGGTACAACATTCAGTTTCAGCATACAAAACAGCATCCCATCAGGAATCAATTCAAAAGCAGTCGAATGGCCGGCTGGAATTTTTACGTTCTGTCACCCGATCTGAGCGCCGTAGCATTCCTTTTTTTGTTGTGCTATACCCCTTAACAATAAAAGACTTTAAAGCATATGAATACGAAGAAGATAAGCATATTGGCGATATGAGGGCCGGTAACACACAATCTAAAAACTCTTACAGCTGCTCATTCTTCAGGATAGCCAATCATAACAACAACTCGAGCAAGCTTGGTAACCTGAATTCGACCCTGCTTTTATACACTAGGTTTTCAGAAGTTTCGAGTCGATACCTTTAAGGATGGCTTCCTGTTTTTTGGTTAACGTAACAACTCGTGATATTCTGAACTGTTTTTTTGTATCCCTCAAATACACCTTGTACATGGTACTCAGCTCTTTTAAAGCTTCTTCCGGCGAAACAGCGATATCTTTCAAATGATATTTTAGCAGGGAGAGCAATAAGTAAGACAGATAACAAAGAAAGACATGTGCTATCACTCTATTGTAGAGCCAGTGACGGATCGGCTGAAGCCGTGTGACTCCTTTCAGTGTTCGAAAAGCTTTTTCGATTAAATCTTTGTCAAAATACAAACGGACAATATCTTCTTTTGACAACGCTCTGGTGCTGAATATGCATGAATAGCCATCGAATTCTTCCCCCTCTAAAAGAGCGGCCTCCCTGATCTGTCCACGACTGTCAAAGAATTTCTCCGGCTCTGCCTTGATCGTTTGTCTTTTCGATAAGAGTGTGCGGGCATTCTCTAGCTCATCATATCTCGATTCCCTTAAGTCTTTTCTCTGCTGCTCATTAAAACAGATTGCCAAGGTCCCCGGCACATCGTCTATGGTATACGGAAGGGTTACTACATAGAATATGGTTTTCTGTAAATGGACTCTGTTGCTGAATTGAATGCATGTGTTCTTTTCAATTGCCGACCGAAGGAGTTTCTTTAAATCTCCTTTGATAGGCATGCCACAGAGGGAATCGCATTGCAGTCCCCGGATGTCTTTAATATTTTTCGCTGAGGATATGCCCCGGTCATAGACAAACAACTTATTTTTCACGTCGTAGTGTTTTAATTGAAAAATCAGGTCTTGCAGAGTCCTGGCGTCATGGACATTGCCGTCAAAGACTTTATGAAACATCGGGATTCCAAAATCCATCGTTACGCCGAGGCCAATTTGTACCAAGGGTCTTCCCTTGACGCCTTCTTTGTCGTGCCCCAATTTCCCTAAGGGACAATGCTTCCCGTACAGATAGGTGTTCGTGACATCATAGAGGACTCCGGAAACTCTCAAACGATACTTTTTTTGAACCGATTTCAATATCTCCGTCTGAAGCACTTCCGTATTGTGCTTCTCTAAGGAATCCAATGCTGCCAAGAGGCGCTTTTCCGTCACTCCGTCAAGCTCCAGAAGCATATTTAAGTCAGTCCTCTCAAACCATTGCTCCATTTTGGTGATACTCTGATAATCCAAGCAATGAGCGTAGACCATACTGAGAATTTCATCGCCGTAGGAACCGAGATGCTGTGACAAATCAATCTTTTGAGCAATATGGTGTAACACAAGAAGAGGGCCATAGAGCTTAACCGCTTCCACTTCAATATCGGAAATGGACGAGGCAAGAACCGTCTTGCCGTCGACCTCTTTCCCGATATAGCGAATATGTTTTTGAATGCATTTGCCGTCGATCCATTTGTTTTCGACTTCAGCAAGATAGACTTTGCCGCCCTTCTGTATCTTACGAATAAAGCTCATAGTGGATATAATATACACTAGTCTAAAAGCAAATGCAAGCACAAATATGATTATTCACAGAAGATGACATTGCGGAAACCCTTGATTCTTTAGGCTGCGGAGATCAATAATATACCGTCTCTACTTTACAATAAAAACCTAGTGTATAAAACTCAGGACGAGGTCAGGTGGTAAATCTCACTCCGCCCTAGCATTGTCGACTAAAAAGAAATATCAAAATGCCCAATATCTTTCCGCATCATTCCATTCAGTCCTGTTTTCATTTCGCCATCGAGTACTTCCCTTACCTTCTTGGAAATCATCGTGGGGGTTATCGGTTTCTCGATATATACTATTCCTGGGTCTAATATGCCTCGATGAGCAAGAATCTCATCCGTGTAACCAGATACGAAAACCACCTTTGTTTTCGGGCGCCTTGAGTAAAACATCTCGGCCAATCGTTTGCCGTCCATTCCAGGCATAATCACATCGGTCAATAAAAGGTCGATGTTACCTTCAAAATCTTCACAAATGGCCAACGCATCTTCTGCACTGGATGCCTCAAGGATCCGATACCCAACAGCTGAAAGGGAATTTCTGACCAATTTGCGTAAGGACGGTTCGTCGTCCACTACCAGTATTGTTTCCGTACCATGCGCAAACCCAATGTCACCCTGTGCAAGGACTTTGGTCTCTTTTTCCTCAACAACGGGCAGATAGATTTTGAATGTTGTTCCCTGGCCGGGTTCGCTGTTCACATAGATATATCCATTATGCTGTTTAACTATTCCGTATACGGTGGCCAAGCCGAGACCTGTTCCTTTCCCCATAGGCTTTGTCGTAAAAAATGGCTCGAAAATCTTCTTCCGGATTTCTCGGCTTATACCTTCTCCGGTATCGGTTACTGACAACATCACGTAGGAGCCTGCTTTGAGCCCCTCATGGCGCTGCGCATACTCCTCGTTAAGACTCACCATAGCAGTCTCGATTGTGAGGCTGCCCCCATATGGCATAGCATCGCGGGCATTTACCACTAGGTTCATTAGCACCTGCTCCAACTGACCACTATCAGCAAGAATATTTCTCAGCGACGAACGAGTCTTTACCACGAGCTGTATGTCCTCGCCAATTAGCCGTTCAAGCATTTTTTTCATGTTATCAATAGTCGAGTTGAAGTTAATGACTTTCATCTCGAGGACCTGCTTGCGGCTGAATGCGAGCAACTGTCGGACAAGTGTCGCTGCCTTTTCACCGGAGTCAAGTATGATTTTAATGTTGTCACGCGCTGGGTGACCGTCGGCAAGTTTATACAAGGCCAATTCAGCATATCCCAGGATAGCAGACAGGACGTTGTTGAAATCATGCGCAATACCACCTGTTAGACGGCCTATCGATTCCATCTTCTGGATCTGCGTAAACTGAGACTGAAGCTTCCTGTGCTCTTCTTCCGCCTTTCTTACATCACTCACATCTCTTGCAATTAATACTGCACCAGCAAATTCTCCTTCAGAATCGAAAATGGGGTCAGCTGTCAACACTAAAGATAGGCCCCTCTCTTCGAGGAACAGCTCACGCTCTGTCCGATGTCTCGCCTGTTTTAGGGCACTAAAAAGATCAGTGCGATTCAGAAAATCACAGTGCCCATCCGGACCAATAATAGGGTTGCCAAGTATGTCAGGAAAAGATAACTCTAATACTTCGACTGCGGCTCTATTAGCCTTAAGTACCTCAAACTTACTGTTTAGCATTATTATGATGTCTTTGGTTGAGTCAAATGTGCTCCGCCACTCTTCAGCAGCCTTCTTAAGCGCCTGCTCCATGCGCATCCTCTCCTCAATTTCGTTACGCAAATTCACGACCGTTTCCGATAGTTCTGCGGTGCGTTCATTGACTAGAGTTTCAGCATCATCCTTTGCTTTTGCTAACGCCCTCTCTAGTTGTTTGTGCTTCGTGATATCGAGTGCAACATATACAATTCCATAGGGTTCATTATCATTCGTAGTCAACACGGAGGCTGACAGGCTCAGATAAAGCAGATTGTCTTGTCTATCGGCGAAGGATAACTGGAAATTGTTGACAGGATGTTTCAATATCACTTGATAATTGCATAATTCGACCGGCAGGTCTAGAATTTCTGAGAGATTCTTGTCGAGTATCTCCGATTCCTGGTAACCGAACATGATGCATGCAGCGGTATTGACAAGGCGTATTTTCTGTTCGAGGTCCACAACGATAAGCGGTCCTTGCATCGTTTTCAATATCTGTTTGGCAGCTGTTTGGGGAGTAATATCTGCGAGACGGTACCGTATTATCACATAAGTAATGATACCCACGAATAGTAATTGAGGAAAGTACCCAAAGGGGTACAAATGGATGCCCAAAGTAGGCACAAAATCAAAGACGCTACAATAGCCGATAGAGAGTCCCAACATCAGACCTTTCATCCTTTTTCGAGCGCGGTCGGAAGTCGCATCTCTATATGAGGTCCAAAGAGTGTAAAATATCTTGGCAAGCATTGGCCCATAAAATATGATCAAAGGAATACCAAGTATACTAAATTGTGGATAATACCCCCAAAAGAACGGTTTTAGCCCTTTCGCGACTAAATTGGAAAACAGCGTAAAAAAAACAAAGATGAAGGATATGAGAAATGCTCCTATCATGAACCAGCGATGTTTATCCTTTTTTTGAGCAATAGAAATAATAAAGGCATAGTTTGTGATCGGGATAAGTACGACTCCTGTGAGACCAAGCTTGAACCACCATAAGGCAAGTTCCGCATCGGTAGTGCAGTAAGCTATGCCGAATGAGATTAGCCAGAGAGTTATGGATACTGCAAACAGAAAAAACTTAAAGCCAAGTGTCGACGTATGTATTCTGACAAATACATATCCTCCCATCAATATCGCAGCGATCGTAGTAAGGAATAATGGGAGGGAATAGACGGAGAATGCGTAATTTCGAATGTTTAAGATTTGCCCAATCAACTTGACCTCCACCTGTCCTGCCTTCCGAGCATGAAGGTTGTCAATTTAATATTTCCCATATCCAGAGACAATCATCAATGAGGGATGAATCAAAGCAAACTCGCCTTTTCACTAGGAGATTGCCTCGAGCGTAACGACTCCGCAAAGACAGACCGCGTAATGGTTCAAAAATTGCCTCTGAATTTAGGCATTTCTATTGACACGATTGCATTTCTTCCTTCAATATGAGGAATCCCTTTATTCATATATAACTGATATAACTATGTACATTTTATCGGTCATTTGATTCAAAAACTTTAGAAAAACTTGGTATTGGCCCGCCGGGACGTAGCTTCCTTCCCTGGTGCAACGACAATACCCATCCGTTGCAAAGAAATGAACTACCCCGCAGTAAGCTGCAAGGTATCTAAAAGCAACGGCAAGGAAGTTATACCCCGATGCAAGCATCGAGGAATTTCTTGATTAAAAGAGGCATTAAATTGCCCTGGAACGACCTCCGTAATATCATGACCGCCTGTCTCGAGGACAAGTTCCAGATTCCCGTCATCGTGCTTTCCATGACGTTCCCAGGAAATGCAACCCCCCGGTTTATCGAGCTGCTCAATTACCAACACGTGGTTCCTCTGCTTAGCCAGGAGTGCTGCAACCGATAACCCTCCCATCCCTGAGCCAACAAGGACGACATCATATTTCTCGTTTCTCCGTGCTCCATGAACGGGGGAGGGGCTCGAGCTCATCGGCTCCTTCTTTAGGAAGCAACGCATCACGGATTGCTTCTGGGAGACTCGAGGGTTCCCACTTGTTCTTCCCCGTTGGGGTAAACCATATGGCCTCGTGTTCTCCATACCCAAGCTTTTTGCGCTTTCCGTGAGGATCAACACGGTAATAGTCGAAATAGAGTTTAACCCCCCGCTCAAAAATTGCGGTTCTGTACATCCTAACACCTATTCGCTCAAAGGGCATGGCCTCGTTTAGATGATTTACCTTACACAGTATGCACCTCAGTTCTCCCTGTTTCCCTGAGCCACTGAAATATTCAGGTGTTATCTTATTGATAAAGTGATCTCGCACACGCCCCTGCCATAGATAGTAGTTTGAAAAATAAATATTGCCTACGAGATTTGCATCCTCTAGAGTAGTCTCAAAGGTTCGCTCCATGAGGAGTGCAGTTGGTCGTATGGGTCCGGCGGGTTCTCGGCAAATGTCCTGCCCAAAATCGAAAGCGGCAACCGGTTCGGTAACCCCATAATGACCACCTTGAGTATTAAGGGGCGGAAGCCACTTATCGAGAAATTCCTTGGCAAATTCAGGGAGAGGCTGGACTTCAACAATCCCGTGGCCGCGAATCGCCACCCAAGTGGTGCTCATTGTGCTGAAGGCGATCTGCTCACGTTTCCCGTCGCGAGTCTTCTTCCACCATTCAAAACAGATATCAATTTTGGACCGGTCTTTGCCTGAAACTCTATCGAGCCAGGCACGA
This sequence comes from Thermodesulfovibrionales bacterium, assembly GCA_050014695.1. Classification (GTDB taxonomy): domain Bacteria; phylum Nitrospirota; class Thermodesulfovibrionia; order Thermodesulfovibrionales; family UBA9159; genus UBA9159. The sequence continues at coordinate 7,913 of JBEKCV010000101.1, read as the reverse complement.
CCATCGATTATGTCGCCGGACTGAGCACCTCCAACAATGCTGGTTTCAGCGTGGTTTGTTACCATTCCCCATTTACCGGTCGAAAATGATTCGACCAGATTCTCATAAATGGGCTGGATTGCAAGCTCCCGTAATTTACCTATCCATTCGAAGTAATGCGAAAAATAGAGAGTACGGCTTGGATTTGATGCCTCCTTGAATGTTACGGGAAATTGACATGACAAAAGAGGCCGCCCTTGTGGTCCGGCTACTATATCAACCTTGTGCGACTCAAGATCAAAACCAAGGTGTTCTCCACGTGCTTTCTTCTGTTTATTGAGACTAACCGAATGCTGATGGTTTAACGATTGGCAAACTAAGGCAATCATCCTTTCCGGGCCTCTCGTCAGCGCCACCGGGAAGGTGAGAATGAACAAACTCTTGTCAGACAAATCACATCGAAACAAAATAGTGTCTGCCTGTTGCTTCTCGATAGCAAGGTCTACCTCAAAGGAAGTGGTAGCCTTGTGGACAGCCTCCATGGCTCCCCATATCCTCGTCCCGGCCCGGTCGTGAGAATCTATACCGTTAATCAATTTCTGAAAGAGAGGGTCCTTTGCTTTTCCAAACAGGACGATCCATTCTTCACGGGTTCGATTCGTAATCGATGCGATGTCACATCCCTGGATACCCGATCCCGCAACACAAAGCACTGTCCCTTGGTCATGAGAAAGAGAAATATCCAGCCCGGGGGCGGCCGCTCCTTCAATCCTTGGTTTGCCCGATTCGAGCCACGTGATTCGAACGTTCTCTATCACATAACCGCTGCCCTTCAGCGCCCGACGACAGGTCTCTTGAAACAAAGGCAGTTCTTCCTTATGTCTTTCTGCTTTGGTTGACTGGTGGATGCCTGGGACATGTGCCGATGAAATCTTAGGTGCCGTTAGATCGAATTCACGAGTTCTTTTTCCGATCTCGCTGCAAATGATTTCTTCATCACGCTTACCGGGGTCAGCTATTTCTTCCGCAGTCGGATAATCATCATGATACTCTATAACTTTTAAGAGGTAGCCGCTAAGGCGTTCCACCACGTAGCCGCCTTCATCGACAATAAACACTGTTGCAGTCACTTCTTGCTCGAGGTGATTCTCAATAATAGTGACACCGATCAAAGACTCGGGCAGACGACCACCCACTCCGAACCGTTCCAAACGTTCTATCCTGAGCGGTAAACAGATGTGACGAGAAAGCGGAAGTTGAGGAGCCTGCATGAGAGAGTCTCTAAAAAACGGGTCTCCCATAAGCCAGGAACTCGCTTTATCTTCGGCAAATACAGTCTGGTCAGGGTGAAGGTTGGAAAGAAATACACACTTTCTAGAATTCAGCGAATAAATCTTTTGAATCCGCTGGAAAAGAGGACCCTGGAACAATAGACCACCGTAAAGGTCACGTTTTGGTTCAATATCCAGTGGCCTTTCCGGTATATCAATATGTTCGCCTAGTGGTGGCTTGATTTCATTATCGAAAATAAAGGTCGCCGAGAAATGGTCTGTCGAGAAGCCGGTCTGGTCACAGCGGATCCCGGCACTCACCCGCAGTGGTTCGGCTGCCGCCTCCCTCTCAAGAACCTCAGCATGAATTTCGATCGTAGCCCCAGCCTCGGAGGATACGGCTATCGGACGCTCAAGACGGATATCCTCGACAAGAAGCGCATCAAAATTGTTCTTACCGGTGACATTAGATACAGCCTGTGCCATTGCTTCAAGCCCAAAGACCGTCGGGAAAAGGTAAGTTCCTCGCCAAAGATGGTCTTTTAAGTAGGTGTGTTTCTGTAGACTCAGATGCGTGCGTGAAACGACTTCTACGTTTGGCTCAATGGTTACGATATTCTCCAAAAACCTCGAAGCAGGGAGTGTGTGATGTTCCGGTGTCCAGGTATCGAGCCCGCCCAGGCGAGCCGTGACAATGACTTGGCGCGTTTCAGTATTATTGAGCAGCAAACTGAGGAAGCGATGAACTCCCTCACTTGTCGGTATGGCGCCAATCCCCATCTTTGCGAGGTGCTGCACACTCCCCAAGCGTGCCCCCATACCTACTTCTTCCCAGATACTAAACGCGATACAAAGAACGGATGATGTCGGATTCTCCCTTCCGAATTTGCGCAGAACGACATCGAGGGCCTCGTTTGAAAAGGCGTACCATGCATTGCCCGGCATCCCCGTTACCCCTATAATCGATGTGAAGCCGACAAACAATTTTGGGGGAATCTCTTTAAGCGCATTGCAGAGGTTCATTGCACCATATAATTTCGGTCCGATTTCTTTCAACGCCTCTTCTGCCGATACATTTTCCGTCCGATTTGGTCTGTTGAGGCCAGCTCCATGGATTACGCCGGTAATCTCACCGACCTCATTGCGTATCCGCTGTATTAATAGATTGAGAGAGTTGCTATCAGTTATATCACAGCTATAGTACCTGCAGAACAATCCTTCAGATGAGAACCTCTCCAGAATGCGGATGATGTCTGAGCTGCTGCCGCTGCCGGGCTTATTATCAGGAAGCGGTGAGCTTCCAACAAGTATCATTCGGACGCCTGTTACCCGAGCAAATGCGTGGGCACATTCGGCAGTAATACCCTTTGCGCCTCCTGTTACAAGGACGACATCATCCGAAGACCATGTAATGGAACGCTGCACGGAAGAAGAGGGCTCCTGAATTCGCGGTCTCGCAACGCGGCGCATCATCTCCGAATCATATCCAACAGCGGAGTAGCGATCGGGAGTTGAAAGCTCATGCATTAAACACTGAGCAATAACGGCCTCACCGATGAGGGGAGAAAAATCCACTACCCTCACTTTCAGTTGAGGCCTTTCGTGGTGAACGCTAGCCGCAAATGCCGCAGCACAGCATTGCTCGATGTCGCCGTGTTTCATCTCGGTTCCAAAGAATCCTCCACCAAACTGTACATATGTTATAGTCGTATTTGAAGTGAGTGTTTTGACCGAGGATTCAAGGATGACCGCAGTCCGCAATCGTTCCACCATTGTGAGCAGACGTGCAGCCGGAGATAAACCATAATCCGGTATCCTTGGCAGAATCGTGACGTACTGGGTAAACACGATGCCTTTTTCGAGCCCTTGAGGGGCCTCGGAGAAGAAGACGATCTGAGCCTGTGCACCTTTCCCCTTTAATTCACTTTGAAGAGCTGTCGCAATAGCTGATTCGCTATCATCAGAGATGATGAGAACACATGACGTTTCCCATGAAGCATCCCGGTGCCCATTCCCCGTTGAAGAAAGCGGCTCATGAACATAATGCACGACGAAATTTCGTACCCATCTATTCCTCATGTTACTCGGAACAAGTGAATCCAGCCTGGTATCGAACAGTCGTTCCACCCCCGCCTTTTCTTTGGTAAGACTAGCAAGGGTGTCTGCTATTTCCGAGAGTGTTGCATTAGCAAACTTAGAGGCATCGAGGCCACCCGCCAAACCGAGACGCATTGAAGCGGCCGCAATCAGTTCTGCCGCTTTAATGGAATCAAGATTCATGTCATCAAGGAGCCGTGCTTCCATGGAGAGACTCTCCCGGGGAAACCCGGTACGTTTTCCTACGAGATCGAGGAGGAGATCTGGAATGGAAACATCTGTCTTTGGCACTTGTTTCGAGCCTTCCTGCTTTTCTTCTTTACCCCCTGCTGGGCCATTAGATACTTCCACAGTCGTATTGTCGAACTGAGAGACAATAGTTGGCACTTCTTTCATGGGACGCTCAAGATAACTTTTGGGCTTATCAGTGTATTTCTGTGTTTCTGTCTGTACCAACCTACGGATAAAATCCATTTGTTGCCGTGTGAATGGTCCGCTTGTGTCCTCTGGTTCAAGGGAGGGAACCACAGTTGGTTGAGTGTCAACTGTGAGAAGTGAACGTGATATTTCTTCATCGGAGATATCAAAAGGACGTTCGCATGGATTGTCAATAAACATACGTTTCGAGGCAGGGATAAAAGGCCTGACCAGCCGGTTTCCGAAAAGGGCTTTCCAATTGATATCACCTCCTCGCACAAAGTAGCAACCGAGAAAGACATTCAGAGAACGATCGTCCCCGACACTTGATTCAATGGGAAAGCACAATGTTCCATCCGTTCCCGTAATCGATTCGACCAACTTAGACAGCACATGGCTCGGGCCCACTTCTAACAGCACGTCACACTCTTGTGTCACAGAGTTGACCAACGAAATAAAATCTGTCTGATTCGTCAGCTGCTTTGCAAAATGGCCGCGCAGATTCGTTCCCGACATCACCTCTGTGCCATCCATACAGGTTAATAATTTTATCTTCGTTCTTTCCAGATTCTCTGGAATGGGTGCGTGTTTGAGTATTCTATCAGCTGCGTCATTCATAAATCGTGAATGGAACGCATTTGAAATAGCCAACCGTTTTGTCTCGATGCCCAGATTTAATCCTAATTGGATCGCTTTTTCTACGGCTGGTCTCTCACCAGATATCACCGTCTGCGTAGGGCTGTTGATATTTGCAACAACCGCGTAGCCTTCAATCTCCTTTAACAGTTCTTCAACTCTTTCTTTGCCGCAGGCAAAACTGGCCATCATCCCCGGATTACCATCAGGAGCAGATGTAGCTCGTCCTCTCATTGCTGCAAACAGGAGCAATGCTTTGGCATCGAAAGCTCCGGCCGCATGGAAAGCGATCAGTTCGCCGAGACTATGGCCGCCGGCCACTACGGGTTTGATTCCGAGGCGGTCAAGATACCGCATCCATAAGAGGGATGTCATGCATATGGCCGGCTGTGCAATTTCGGCGCGGGACAGTACGTTTTTCCATCCCCCTATTTGATCGCTATTAAGAGCCCGATCAAGGGGTCGATAAATCGATGCGCTTATTTTTTTATATTGGTTCTCTGAGAGCCATGATTCCACCTTGTCTCTGAAATCCCGGGCCCAGGAATGACGCTCTATCATGCGCCGTCCCATATTTAGCTGTTGAGATCCCTGGCCTGGGAACAGGAAGCCAACGCGACTGCGCAATACTGAATTTCCAACCCAAATATCCCGTTGAAGGCTGGACATTGTTTCACCTTTTGGAATATGGTTCGTACTGAGTATTTGTTCTATACGCTCGAGACAATCGATGAGACCTTCAAGACAGGTAGTGATCAGGGCAACACGGAAAGGCTTTTCGGCAGAAACATCTTCGGTCAGATAACTCGAAAGGTCAAGCATCTCGCCGCTGCTGATCCCGTCAACAAGGTTTTTGAGATCGTTTACGCGGTCGGTCATTTCGTGCTGTGACTCGGCAGAGAGGACGAAGAGCTCCGTTTCCTGATGCGATACAAGGAGTTCTCTTTCACCGATGGGGGGTTCAAGATGTTTTGCGGGTTCGCCCGCCGATTCGATTGTCACATGGCAGTTGATCCCTCCAAACCCCATGCTTGATATCCCCGCACGGATCGAGTCATCTGCACCACGGATTTCCCCCTGTATGACAGGGTATACTTTGTGGGCGTTCTCATGGAATACCGGATTAAGTTCCTTGCATCCCGCAGTAGGTGGAATAACACGCCTGTTCACTGCCATAACTGCCTTGATGAAGCCCCCTATTCCGGATGCAGCTTTGGTGTGACCAATAAGTGATTTCAAGGATGTGATACCGCAAGAACGAAGAAAATCGCCCTTTTCGTTGTCCATGGCAAGGGCAATGCCCTCCAGTTCTGCTTTATCTCCTGCTCTTGTGCCAGTCCCGTGGCCTTCGATAAAATCGACGTCACGCAGGCCGTATCCTGCTTTACCGTACGCTCGCCGTATAGCAAGGGCCTGAGTTTGCGCTTTCGGAGCCGTCATCCCTCCTTTGCCGTCCGAAGACATTCCCCATCCGTCCAAAACCGCATATATATAATTTCCGTGAACGCGCGCGTTCTCCAGTCTTTTTAATATAACAAAGCCTGCTCCTTCCCCTGGAATGAAGCCGCTGGCACGACGATCGTATACTTTCATATCGCCCCTGGTCAGGGCATTTGTCTTCGCAAAGCCTATCAGTTCAAAAGTGTCAAGGCTAATATCAATCCCTCCCACAACTGCAACGTCAAGCGTGCCACTGGACAAAGCTGTCGCTGCCGTTAAAACCGCAATCAGAGATGAAGAACACGCCCCGTCCACCGTATAGCCCCCGCCCCGTAAATCCAGGAAGTTACAGATTCTTCCGGCAATGGTATTAGAAAGATTTCCGGCGAGGGTATCCTCGGTAATAGGAGCAAACGCAGCCTTGTAATATATCTCCATGGTCTCAACCAACTCGGCAATCATTTGGGGGGGCAACTGCTTTTTTGATGCGGCAGCCTTCAAAACTTTCTTGACATAGGGCCAGCGCAAGCGCATGTTCTGTGATCGACTGTGCTCGCCTGTTAAGGTGTTTCCGAGAATAACCCCTGTCCGATCGCAGGGCATATTGTTACGGCTGTATCCGGCATCTTCCATGGCCTGGATAGCAATTTCCAATGCCAACCAGTGGACAATGTCTGAAGACTCAACAACCGTTTTTGGGATACCCCGTTTGATCCAGTCAAACTCAAATCCATCGATAACAGCAGCCCGATTCCCATAGGTCTTATCGGGCACAAGAGGATCCGCATCATAATATTCTGACAGGGGCAGGCGCTGCTTGGGGAAGCGACGGAATTCCCTTCTTCGCGCAAGGATATTTTCCCAGAACTTTTTTAAATTCGGGGCACCCGGGTAATGGACGGCCATGCCCACAATGGCGATAGCATCATGAGATGTTTCATTTCTTACTTTATAGTAAGTATCCTTATAGAATTTCTTGAACTCAGGCGGGGGATCCGGAATTTCCAGGCATATTTTGGTTGTTGAATGATCGGCACCAGGATCGGACGATATTATATTGCAATGCAGATTCAAGAATTGCCCCGGTGAAACCTGTAATTTCAACTCGACCGGTGTGTTATCATGATCCTCAACATCTTTAACGCCGGGCGATGCAATCACATGTATGCCATTTGCTGATATATTGCCAATTAAGACTTTATAAATTGTGCCTCGGAAACCGAGATCTCCCTCTAAACTGAAGGGTATTCTCTTGCTGACCCTTTTATCCATACACTTCCCCCTTTCTTATTGCTTACAAAAAACAGAGGAAACCTTGTCCTTCCTGGCGAGAACCTCGAGTAACTTCGGCATCACCATCCAGGAATCGTCTTGAGCATAAGATAAAGAATGCCCGACTCGTTGGTGGGGATAAGAAAATTTCGTCCGCCAGGACTGATGGGTTCACGGAGATTCGCCAAGACAAATGGCTGAGTTTATCAATGTCCCAGTGTAAAAGCATCCGAATCAAAGACAGAAATTCATAAAGGAAAACGTTCACCGTTTGCCAATCATCCTGCTTCATGCATATCAGACAACGCACCCCACCGCTAGCGGAGCCCTTTGGTCATTAACGACCGGCTCAATAACTCTGCGTTCATTTTCGTAAAACTACTTTTTTTGTGACGGATTGATTCTCGCATAACATACCATTAAGATTACTTCAATTACAACTAATTTTAATCCGTTTCTCTAGCAGCTAATATTCAGGTACGTAAATTGCTTTAACTCTATGTATTCACTGCATGGAATTGCTAATGTCGAGACTCTGCGAAGGTATGTCCTTCTATAAAAAACCAAACAGCAAACATCACAACTCAGGAGAGGAGTTTCTAATTTAGGACAATACGGCAGAAGGGAATATCGAGAGAGACGACATTTTGTCGACCAGTCTGATAGTATTGCATATCATTGCTGTCCAAAATATCCTAAAGCTGCATAGTTAGTCCGCATAAAATAAAGCTTTTGGACAAGTAAAAATGCTCTTTGCAATCCAGGTTATCCATGTCAGTTATCATCTGCTGTCCAATTAGG
>JBEKCV010000100.1:0-16437 GCA_050014695.1 Thermodesulfovibrionales bacterium | reverse complement strand
GGAAGCGTGCTCTGTGCCATAATTTCTTCACCTCGTTGGTGTTAGATTTTTCCAAGCAGAATTATTCTAACATCCCGTCACTACGGGACCAACGAGTTTTTTTATTTTTTTTGATGGTGGATTAGGGCCGCATTCTCCAACCTGAGCAGAACGCCAGGGTGGAGGTAGGCATCCTCGTTTTTCTCAGCCCTCTGTAATTCTCCGGAATGCGTCAGGAGAGAAAGCGGGGTGCCGCCGGCCGATAGAAAGTGATAAGACCTATGCCAGAAGAGGGCCTTCCGGTAGAATCCGCGAAAGGGAAACGATGAAACACAACCGTTGATATAGAGGCAAGACTCGCAGTCTGCCATTGACCGATCTGTTATTTTTTATTTTCATCCTCATCATCAAGCATCCTATATTTGGGCCTTTCGGGGTCATCGTACTGGCCGCTTTTGACAGACCACAAAAAGATGAGCCACGCAGCAACCCCGGAAAAAATAGTTAGCAACATAAGGAGAAATATCGTCCACATGACCGCTTTAATTCCTTTACGCTGTTATCGAAACCATATGCCCCGCCATTTATATTACCCCTGCTGATACCTTCACAAGCGTCCCTCGGGTTTCCCCGCCGTACGTAATCTCAGAGAATTGCCGACTACAATGAGTGAGCTTATCGCCATGAACGCTGCTGACATGATGGGATGGATCTTGCCCGAAACGGCTAACGGGATCGCGATCAGATTATAAGAGAATGCCCAGAAGAGGTTCAGCTTAATGACAGAGAGCGTCTTTCTCGAAACCTTGATCATCTCCGGAAGCAGTCCGAGGTCGTTTCGCATCAGAACAACATCAGCGCTCTCCATGGCGATATTCGTTGCATTTCCAAGAGCGACCCCTGCGTCAGCCTCGACAAGCGCCGGTGCATCGTTGATACCGTCGCCAATCATGAGCACCCTATTCCCAGCTTCCTTAATCTCCGCAATCCTCCTGGCCTTCTGAACGGGTAAAACCTCGGCGTCGATCAGGCTGATTCCCGCTCGTCTTCCGACCGCCTCAGCCGCCCCCCTGTTGTCGCCGGTGAGGAGATGCACCGTTAGGCCGAGATGTTGCAGGCTCTGCACGGTTTCTGTCGCATCCCCTCTGAGGGCGTCCGAGACCGCAAGCCAGCCCTTGAGATCATCTTCAATAGCAAAGCCGATCACCGTATTGCCCTCAGACGACAGGGCGGCGTGTTGTTCCGCTTGAAAGCCGTCAATAATCACCTTACGAGATCTCAGGAAAGAAACACTACCGGCCAAGAGCCCTTTGCCGTTCAGAGTCCCTTCAACCCCTTGCCCCGGCCAGGCCTGAAAGGAATCGATGGAGAAGAGTTCGTCGACAGGGAATCCCCTGCTGAGCGCCTTTCCAAGAGAATGCTCCGAGTGCCGTTCAAGGGAAGCGGCAAGCAGCTGCAATTCCCTCTTGTCGATTCCGTAATTCAGGATATTCGTCAAGGAAGGCTCACCCGTAGTCAACGTTCCGGTCTTGTCGAATGAGACGAAATCCGTTCGGGCAACCGCTTCGATGACGTCTCCGCCCTTCATAAGAATGCCGCGGGACGAGAGAACGGTTGAGCTGATGAGGATTGCGAGGGGAGTCGCGAGACCGAGTGCGCAGGGGCAGGAGATAACGAGGACCGAAATCGCATTCAGCAAAGAGGATTGCACTGTCCCGTCCCGGAACAGCCAGAAGAGAAAGGCAGCTACTGCGATGAGGACAATGGCAGGAACAAACCAAGCGACGATTCTGTCGGCAACATTTTGGATAGGGGCCTTTCTCTCCTGCGCATCTCCCACGGCCCTGATAATCTGACTCAGCGCAGTATCATCGCCAATCCTTTTGACTTCCAGGACAAGCCTCCCGTTCAAGTTCATAGTCCCCGCGAATACGTCCGATCGCTTCGACTTACTGACCGGCATGGACTCGCCGGTTAGCATCGATTCATTTGTCTCCGAAGTCCCGTCGATAACAACGCAATCAACAGGGATCTTATCACCGGGGATAACCTCAATGATGTCGCCTTTCCTGAGCGCGGAGATGGGGACGGTGGCAGAAGCATTCTCCTTGTCCCCGGAGCCCCTGATCAGCCTCGCCTCCTTTGGAAGCAGGCTTATCAGGGAGGATATCGCGCCCGTCGCTCTGGCTTTCGCGCCGGACTCCATGAAACGTCCAAGGAGGATGAACGTGATTATCATGGCTGCCGTGTCAAAATAGACCTCACCCCCGAGAAAGATGACGGCGACGCTGTAGGCATAGGCGCTGAACGAGCCGATGACGATCAGGGTATCCATAGTGAAGGCACCGTTCTTCGCTGCCCTCCAGGCATTGCTGAGAAAGGGATACCCGCAGTAGAACATGACCGGTGTTGCGAGAGCCCAGGCGAGGAGTTCGAACATCCTTTTATAGAGGGGATCTATCCCCTGGAAATACCCCGCGTAGAGTGCCGTTGTGAAGAGCATAAGTTGCATTGAGAAAAAAGATGCCGTGCCAAACCTGATGAGGAGATCCTTCTTTTCGCCCTCGAGTCGCTCCTCAAGGGCTGATGCCGAAACGGGGTGCGGTGTATATCCGAGGGACACCATCCTTTTCAGGATAGTGTCGAGGCTGATCCGCTCGGGTGACCACCTGATCCTGGCCCTGTGCAGGGCATAATTCACAGAGACGCGACTGATGCCGTCGCACAGCGCAAAAAAACGCTCTATCAGCCAGATACAGGAAGCGCAGCGGATGCCGTCTAAATTCACGGCGATTTCTGCCTCTTCACCGGCTACGCGGACCGATTCGAGGAAGGGCTCTGCCGTAATCTCCCTATCTTCGGGCGGACCCGGTTTCCAACCAGTTCTCCGCTCATAGAACTCGTCGAGACCCGAGGTATGGATCAGCCTGTATATGCCTCTGCAGCCATGACAGCAGAAAACCTTCTGCCGTCCGTCGAGATCGTCGTAAAGGGCATCCCTCTCATGAAAGGTCAACAGGCAATGGTCACATTGCAACCTGAACAGCCTCCCCCTTGCGCAGCCTATGCCCTCCGCAAGTATTCAGTGATCAACAAATTATTTTACGTGCTACTTTCTCAAATCAGAATGAGCCGGCCCCACGGGGCTTCTTGGATTGTGAATTCGTGAGAAAATCTCAGCATGACGCTTACGCATAAGGTCTTGCCGACACTCGATGAAACTTTCGAACGCTTTTTGAAAGCATTTCAGTCATAACCGCCTGATGAGTTCCTCTAATACCTGAGGGCCCTGAAAACAAAGACAACCCCCATCACCACCATCACAACCGCCGAACCCCGGCGCAACTTATTCCTGAGCCATTGCCCTTTCAGGGAGACGACCTGTCCGACGAGGAACAGCGCCGGAAAGGTCCCCAGCCCGAAGAGAAAAAGCATAAGCATGCCCCGCAGAAAACCTTCGGCCTGGTTGCCTGAATCAGCGCCTGCCCCGGCCGCGGCGATAAGAGCAGTGTAAAGCAAGCCACACGGTATAAATCCCAACACCAGTCCCATAGGGAACAATGCTCCGGTAGTCCTTATGGCGGAAACAAACGTGGCAACATTCGCCACCCCCTCTGATAACCCGCCCACATTCTCGAGTCTTCTCCGCAAAGGTAACCACCCGCCGGTTGCAAGGCCCATGAGGACCATTGCTGCCCCCACCAGTGCAAGCGCCAGATGCTGATACCGTTCAAGTGAATGTATAACGTTCACCAGTGAGCCCATCAGTCCTATGACCCCGCCGAGCAAGCTGTACGTTGTGATGCGGCCGAGGTTATAAAGCAGGTGGGGAGCGGGGCTCCGCACCTTCATGCCCAGGGCATAGGTTGCAACAACCGGCCCGCACATCCCGATACAGTGGCCAAAGCCGCCGAGCAGACCGGAGAAAAAAACCATGATATAGATGGAATCAAAAAGCAACATTGAAGAGAAACTCTGCTGTTCCGGCACCCGGTATATTCACCGTCGCTTTCCAGAGGGTCCCGCCGCTCGAGCATCTCGGTATAATGCCCTTGCCGGTAAATTTCCCGGTGCCGTCGCCCTTCAGGATGATCTGGTTTCTACCCATATACATGCCGGGCATCCCGAGGTCAACGCGAAGCTCTCCCTTTCCCGTGTTACCGCTTATCACTACCGCGAAGTCGAGGGGTCGCATCGCTTTCACCGGTTTCGGGGTTATATCAAGAATCACCTCATGAGCGCCGACATGCCCTGAACAGGGCTTTCTGTCTATCTCGCAGTCCGGCTTGTCCTCCGTTGCCTGAGCATTGTGAAGACCTTCAGCGGACAGAACACCAATGCAAAGAACCACGAGAAAAACCAGCCGGCTTCCCACTAAGAGGCCTCCTTTTCCGCGAAGATCCTCTGATCGAAGACGACCGTGTTTCCGTTCCGACTGACCTCCACCCGCACGTCCCACTGTCCGCGGAGAGGAAAGGAAACTGCTGAGCGGTAGAGTCCGTCGGCGAAACCGACGGTTTCGTAGCGCCTGTCATAACAGGCAGTTGCTGGTCTGCTCACGATAACAGAGACTTTTGCGCCGCGCAGAGGACTTCCGTCCTTATCATGAACGGAAAGCACCAACTCGTTATCTCCTTGTTTGAACTGCTTGTTGCTCAGGTCGACCGCCCAGCCCAGGGCTGACTTTTCTTTCCGAACCCTATCCCAGGCAAGACCTTGCTCGTAAGGGTGCTCGACGACAATACCTTCAAACGTGTGCTCGCCGAAATAAATAACGGCAATGACCGATGCAAGCCCGAGCAGAACGATGATCGCGATGAGAATTCTCATTTAACACTGCGGAACAATAAAACCCGCCTCTCTCGAAATTGCACCCTTGCCGGCGCCCGCCGTTTCGACAACTATGCTTACGGTTTTCACCGATCCACAGTTTTTCGGAGCCTTTGCGAAGACCCAGAGCGGAATCTTCCTATCCTCTTCCGCTTTGAGCATAATACTGTCTGGTTTAATACTCACATCCCCGGTCATGCCTTCCATCCTGACATGCAGTGTCAGGTCCGCTTTCCCTCTGTTGCTGACCGCCAGGAGATAGCTGTTTATGACCGTCCCATCGGCAGCAATCCTTGGCGGAAAACCGCTGTTCGGAAGAACCGTCACATCAAAAGCAATGCGGGTTACGGCGAGATAACCGAGGAAAAGGCAAAACAGGACGGTTACCGAACCGACCAACACAACGTTCTGCCGAAGTATCCTGCTCCCCTGTCCCGGCAGGCCAAAGAAATGCCCGATCAGCCCGCCCGCGCCTCTTTTTGCCATCACCCCTGTACAGGCATCAATACATTCTGCGCAGTTGATGCAAGCTTGATTCACTCCTTTCCGTATATCGATACCGACGGGACAAGTTCTCACGCAGGCCATACAGTTGATGCACTCCTCTTTCCTTCTTGCATCAAAGGCGATCACCAGGGTTTCGCTGTCATAGAGAACGCTCTGCAGTTTCGCATAGGGGCAAACGGTTGCACAGAAGCTGTGCCTGAGCGCAATAAGATTGAGGAACAGGACACTCGAGAGGACAATCCAAAAGCCCCAGGTAAGGTTTCCGAGATGCCCTGCAAAAAGACGGTCAAAGAATTCATAGGGCGACACGAAATACCAGATGAGGTCCGCAGCTACAACCGTGCTTACTATGCCGGTTCTCAGATATGCGATGACGGTTCGGACAAGCCCCCTGGAGACGGCCGAACCGACAGGGGAGGTGTAATCGGCCAGCACCGTTTGAGGACAGAGCCAGCCGCACCACACCCTTCCGAAGAGGAGCGTGACAAGAGCGATGAGAAACGTCGCAAACATGATCGCAACAAGGACGAGAAAGAATTCCTCCATCCAAAGAGTGACCCCAAAGAAATGGAGCCTCAGAGAGGGGATATCGAATCTCAAGGCGCTCTCGCCCCCTACCCTCAGGAAAGGGATTCCGAGGAGAAGGACTCCCTGAAGCGCCTCTGCGAGCCATCTCCATTGCTGGATCCCCTTAATCTTGATCGTCATCGTCCAGCATTCGGTATTTCGGCTCCTCCACCTTCCTCTGTCGCTTCTTCGAGTAGAAGAAGGCGATAATGAAAACAAAAAGGACGACGAGTACGAGACCGTACAGGACATAACTTATTGCATTGCTCATCGGTTATCACCCTCAGTTTGTGATGATTTCTTGATACGGTGCTATTTGCTCTTTCTCATCGAAAGGTAAAGATAGAGTATGCCGACCGCAGCAGCGGTTGTGAAGCCTATCGTAGCAACTATTGAGATATCCATGACAAATCCTCCGGAATTTGCCTGAGGGTGAACAGCGCCTGGAGCAGTGTCGGGGATCTCGCTCCGCGCACAGTTCGCCGTTCAGGATTGATTCGCCGTTACTATTGTTTCACCGACTCCTCGTATGCCTTTTGCTGGCTCCAGCCGCTGATGGCAGGGGTGTACGCGATGAAGTAATAAATTCCCCAGAGGATCAAGCCCCAGAAAAGTATCTGCCATCCGATCGGGATCTTTCGCTTTGCGTCCACTCCCTCTTCAACGAGAAACTCCTTTAATTCATCGAGTTTTTCTTCCATTGTGCCCTCCTATTTCCCCTGCAAGGAACGAATGTATGCCACCAGGGACCATATCTTGTTCTTATCCATGGACGATCCGAAGGGAGGCATGCCGCCTTTGGCCTTTCGCCCGGCGATTTCCATGTCAGCTTTCGTGCCGCCAGCGATGATTGCGTATATCGTCGCATCGCTGACATCTCCCTCCCGATAGAGCCACACGTTGTCCACAACGCTCGGGCCGATCCCGCCCTTGCCGTCGGCCCCGTGACAAACAGCGCAGTTGCCAGCAAAGAGCTGCTTGCCCTCCGCAATCGCTTCCGGCTTGCCGGAGAGCGGATTGTGTTCTTCAACGGCCGTGGTGGTCGCGGCCTCTGCGACCGCCTTCGCCGTTACCGCGGTCCCGAGCACCTGCATGTACGCCACAAGCGCGTCCGTTTCGGTCTTTCCGTTCAGGCCATTGATCTCGCCGGCCGAATACGGGAAGTCCAGGGCGTTCATGTGCGCCTCGATCTCCTTCGGGTCGAGCAAGTTCTTCTTCAGCCAGCCGTATTGAGGCATGTTGGACTTGGCAAATAAAGCCTGGGGGTTGTCAAAGTGTAAATAGTGCCATGCGTCGGGATATTTTCCCCCGATCCTCGCGAGGTCCGGCCCTGTCCTTTTCGAGCCCCACAGGAACGGATGATCATAGGCAAACTCGCCTGCCTTTGAGTATTCGCCGTAGCGCATCACCTCGGTTTTGAGCGGTCTCACCGTCTGCGTATGGCAGTAATGGCACCCCTCGCGCTGGTAGACATCCCGGCCAGCGAGCTGCAGCGCGGTATAGGGTTTGAGGTTGTCGAGCTTTGGGTGCATCTGGGTAGTAAGCATCGGAACGAACATCGTCACGATCGTTCCGATGAGAATGGCGACAACCGCGAGTATGGCGAAAAAGATCGGGCTTGTGTGGAGTTTATGATGAAATTTGCTTGCCATGCCTCCACCTCCTTATGCGGTCGCCGCCAGGGCCTTGCCCTTGCGGATCGTCATATAGATGTTATAGGTGAAAAAAAGCATCCCGACCGCGAAGATAACGCCCCCGAGGGTTCTCATCTTCCAGAAGGGATAGTTCTTTGCCAGGACCTCCATAAAGGTATATTTGAGACTTCCATCGGGGTTGACAGCCTTCCAGAGCACGCCTTGCTGGATGCCGGTAATCCACATGGTAATGGAGAATATGAGTTGTCCGATAAGCACAAGCCAGAAATGGGTGTTAGCCACTTTCACGCTGTAAATCTCCGTGTTATAGATCTTGGGAATGATGTAATAAATAGACGCTGCAGTGGTCATCGTGACCCATCCCATCGTCCCCATGTGGACGTGGCCTTCCACCCAATCGGTGTAATGGATCAGCTGGCTCACGATCCGCAGCCCCTGAGTCGGCCCCTGTACCGTCTGGAGGCCATAGAAGGTTATGCCGACTATAAAGAACTTCGTGAGGTAGTTCGTTCTCATTTTGTCCCAGTCGCCCCCGACCGTATAATAGCCGTTCACGACCGAGCCCCACGAGGGCGCTATCAGGAAGACGGTGAAAGCGATAGCGAGCGTCTGTATCCAGTCAGGAAGCGGGGTATAGACGAGGTGGTGGGCTCCGGTCCAGAGATAGGCGAAGATCAGGGACCAAAAGGCGATGATCGAGAGCCGGTGGCTGTATATGGGCAGGCCAATCGCCTTGGGCAGAAAGTAATAAAACATGGCGAGTATGGGGGTCGTAAAGATAAAGCCGACGGCATTATGGCCGTACCACCACTGTACATTGGCACTGTTCACGCCGGCATAGAGATGGTACGATTTGAACGGACCGGCAGGAATTGCGAGGTTGTTCACGATATAGAGCACCGCTACGGCAACGACCGTGGCCATGATATACCAGAGCGAGACATACATCTGCTCTTCTCTCCGCTTTATTATTGTGCCGAGAATGTTGACGGCAAAGATAACCCACAGGATAACGATAGCGATGTCCAGCGGCCATTCCAGCTCTGCATACTCCAGGGCCTGGTTCATACCGGCAAAGAGGCTCACCGCAGCCAGGGCTATTACGATATTGAAAAGGTAGAGGTGAACTCGCGCTAGCTTAGGGAAAAGGAGCGGACGCCGCGTGAGTCTCATCGTTATATAGTAAAAAATACCGAAAATAGCCCCAACCCCGAGTCCGAAGGCGAGGCCGTTGGTATGAACCACCCGGAGCCTCCCGTAGGTGAAGAAGGGGGGAATATTCCATTCCGGCTTCCAGAACTGTATCGAGATCCAGAGCCCAATGAGAATACCGACGACGCCCCAGAAGATAGAGGAGACGATGAAGCCTTTGACCGTCTGATTATCGTAGGCGTAATCATTCATAATCCTGCCTCCTTGAAAAAATCAAATAAAGGCTCCGAAAGAGCCGTTCTTTTCTTAAATAAGTATAGCTAACATTCACCCCGTTGTACAGGACGCACGGTTCTTCTATAGGAAAGAAACCATTCGCGGCACGAGAACCGTGTGTTTCCGGTGAGCCTTTGAAAAAAATGGAGGGGGATATGCTAACATCGGTTCTACATGCTGCCACATTTCTCTCCGAGTCGCTCCTCTTGCAGTTTCCCTCCCAACGATAATGTCCAATCTGGGTACGTCGTTCGCTCAGCTTTCCAGCTGGCAGCGATTAAAGTGACACGATGATTGGGCAAAGGATGATCCCCTCAGAAGTAATCAAAAGGCCCTGACATGGCAGATCAACTCGAAGGCGGTGCTAATTGGGGATAACCCTCGGCAGATATCGTATTCACATTGCTTTCTAGCTATGCTAATTTAAATCCATGGTACAAGTTGACAAAAAAGAAATCCAGTCAACGCTTAACTCTATTGTTGAACGGCTCGTGACACGCTTTGACGTGGAGAAAATCGTGTTGTTCGATTCCTATGTCACTGGAAAGCAGACCAAGGATAGTGACATAGATCTTTTTGTGTTACTGAATACCAGAAAGAAGGGGATAGAAAGGTATGCCATGGTAAGCGAGGTGCTGGAGCCGCGAGAAATACCCATGGACTTTATTGTAAAGACCCCGGCGGAGATCAGGAAAAGAAAAGATTATTTCGATCCTTTCATGAGGAATATTGCTAAGAACGGGAAAGTGCTTTATGAGAAAAAGACCTGATGTTCTCGAATGGGTGAATAAGGCGGAGCAGGATTATGGACGGCGATGGTCATGGCCCGGAAAAGAAAAAATCCTGTTCCTGATATTGTCGGTTTTCACTCACAGCAGTGTATAGAAAAATATTTAAAAGCTGTACTCGTTCTCAAGAAAATCGATTTCCCGAAGACTCATGATCTTATTGAACTCCTCACTATTCTTGCGGAGAAAGAACCCTCACTGAATACTCTAACGCCGGAATTAAGAATACTCAATCCCTTTTCTGTACAGTTCCGGTATCCCGGTGAATCGGCTACTGTTGAGGAATCACTCAAAGCTCTTGCGGCCATGAAGCATGTGAGAAGTTTATTAAAAATAGATTTTCTTTTTAAAAAACCGTGAACAGACCGTGAACGGTTCTGTTGCAAAAAAAGGGATTTTTCTGACAAATTACCTTCTCGCGTTGTAACCAAGATGGAGACGAGGAGGATTTTATGACCAAACAAAACCCGTTTAAGTGGAACCGCATACTGCTGTGGAATTCATGAAAATCAGCCATTTATCTGTATTGATAAGTTCGCCTTTTTCGTGCTATTTTACTCCCATGCTAAAAAAGCAATTTCTATCGGCTAGAGGGATAAGCGTGAAGCAATCAACGAAACAGGAAAGCAAATAAGACATGGGTAAGGATACCTATTCACTATTCAGCGATGTTAAATTTAATGCGAAGAAATATTTAAAAGGCAACCACCTCAAGATAGTTGCAGGCCGCAATAGGCCATTGTCGAAAAACCAGCAGACGTTCAATAAGTTGACGAGGCGCATCGAACAGCTACAGAACACTATCAAGAGAGAAACCGTCAAACTCGAATCGCTGCTGAAGTTCTATCTGACTGAAATACCCGAGAAAAAAAAGGTGCTTGCAAACAACCTGCTGGCAGTGGCAAAAGCACTGGGGCATTCGACGAAGGTAATTAACTATCGGAAGCGGCAGTACGAGCATCTGCGCGATGTGATCCTCTGCCTTTGCAATGAGGCTTTTTCATACATAGAGCCTGATGAGGAAACAGAGCTTTTTTATGATGCATGGTCGGAATCGAGTTACCGAGAGGAACTTCAGAGCCAAGGCGATCTGTCGAAGCAGACGATCGCCGAGCGTGTAAACCATATATTCGGTGTGGAAATCGATCCTGATGAAATCGATGATACGCCCGAAGGGTTCGCTCGCTTTGCAAAGCGGCTGCAGGATGAGTTCTTTGATAATGGAAACGCGCAGGAAGGACATTTCTCGAAACGAAAGGCAACGAAAAAACAACGCAAGAGGGAAAAGCTTCGGAAACTGGAGGCAGAGCTCACGTTGAAGAGCATAAGGAGCATATATCTTTCGCTTGCCAAGGTATTGCATCCAGATACGATAGTAGACCCTGCGGAGAAATCCCGGAAGGAAGAGTTGATGAAGAAGGTTACCGCAGCCTATGCCGACAAGGACCTTCCGACGCTGTTGAAACTTGAAATGGAATGGGTCGCATCGGAAAGCGCCGCGCTTGACACTTTGCCGGATGACAAACTGAAACTCTATATTGCGTCGTTCAGGGAACAGCTTGCGGTGCTTGAACAGGAGCATGCCGCATTATATTATCATCCACGATTTATGAGTCTGTCTGAATTTGCGAGATATCCGGAATCGAAGGCCCAGCAGCTTATACGTGAGCAAGCGCGTGATTATGACAGAGTTATCGGGGGGCTCAGTGAAATCATGGCGATATTGTCCAAGCCGACTACGAAGAAGGAAATAATGGAGCTTGTCAGAGAATATAGGGAAACAATCAATTCCCGGAATCCATTCTTAGAGGAGTTCATGTCAGACATATTTTGACCGTTTCACTGGAAAACGGGAGCACCGTATGGTTTCATTATGCACCTATTCATGAAGAGCGCTATTAAAGGCCTTTAACTAAGAATGCCCTTTCACCGAGTTCACCCAGACTGATTCTTTCGGTTTGAAGGTTGTCATTTCAGGCGACAGGCCGTCCGTGTTGATTATCGGGAGAATCTGATCTCAGCCGCGTCATTACACTTTTTCCATCTCTATGTCAATCATGATCAGGTTCAAGTTTACGCGCCCCGCGTCTCGCTTCCACCGACTACTCCACACAATTCGAATTGCTGCAACAGTGAAGATTTTCGAGAGAACTACGCATAACGATGAGTTCACACGCAGCGCAGCGGTCGGCGTAGAACGACTGGTTAATTCACTTCACTTTATTATCGAACAAGCAATTAATATATTTTTCGTTGCTCATCATATGGCTTGCGATACTCTTCTGGAATTGTCCATGAGTGTTCGTTAGCGTGCCACCAGGATTGCCAACGGTCTCGATTATATCCAAAATCCTTGCCAGTAACCTTGGAAAGTTCCTTTACGATAAACCCACTGTTGTAATTCTTAATTTCCGGCGTTACTCGAGCGATTGCAAGAGGAACGGCCTGCTTGTCGTTAAGAGTAATTAGTGCACGAAATGCTTCTGGTATCGCGTAAAAATTTGAAGATTTTAGGCACTCTTCGAGTACCGGCACAGCATCAGCAGATGCAATGCGCGCAACAGCCTCACATGCATAAACATGCGTCCAGTATTCGATCCCCCTTAATTTCAAAACGCCCAACAACTGCGGCAATGCCTTACGATCACCACTATACCCTAATGCGATGATTGATAAGTCTGATTGCGATTTTAATTCCGTATCGTCGGTCATCCATTTTCCATATTGTGGGGAGTCATAGGAAGGTCGATTTCCTAGATGGGCTATCCAATCATGAATATTCTTTGCTAAGAATGACTCCTTTTCAAGATTCTCCGGAAATTTATGATGACGAGCTAATCCAATAGCACCTACTAACCGACCATACGGGCTCTCTCTATGCCAGAGTGCCACTAGAATTTCCTCAGATTTAATTGATTTATTAGTACCTAAAACTGTAGCTATTCTCGCTGCATTTTCACGATTTAATAAAGTAAAGTCCTTGGAGTATTGTTTAAGAGGTTCTAGAATGCGATCGCCATATTTGTTTGCCCTTTTAATGATGCTACCTTCGCCGAAATCACGACCAACTATCAAGGCTTCAGCTACACCCTTTGGTGTAATCGGTCCCTGAAGGAATACGAACAAAAGGCCAAACTCTAAAAGAAGCACTATGAGATAACTTGCTGCATTTATACCGATTGATAACTTTATTGCCCTCGACCAAGTAATATTTACTCTTTTATATAGCGCTTTCAATAACGGAGTTTCTGTAATGAGTGTTATAAAATAAAGTGGCAAAATAAGAGAGAATGATTCCCAAATAAAGTAATGATCCCTTTTCATGATTAAGACAACGATTGAGCCAGTTGCGCTAGAAGCAATATTAATTATTGAGCTGCGCCAGAGATGATTTTTAAATTTAATTTCTGGAATCCGCCATCTCAGAAGAAAAGCCTCAAATAGAATAATAACTAACGTAATAACACTGGCTGGTAATAACGTTTCACGCGTGAACAAATTGAGTATTGGAGAAATGCCGTCAGCATAGCTCTGCTGAGGAAATAAAACATTTACGATGAAAACTACGACGGCATATAAAATGATTTTATACATTTGGTCTGCCTTATGAAAAAGGTGCGTAGATTATTATCCATCAACAATATCATTAACCGGTTTCTCGTTATCTTACAGAAAGCTCCAGGCTTTGACAAGGATTTTACAATTTGGTAGAAACCTTCATCGGCAACAGATATACTCGTGGCGTGGCATTGTTCATCAAGGCCGCACACCGAGTTCACCGACAATATCACACTGGCATTGTTTTGACGAGAGCAAGATTATCTAAAGAAACCCGCAGTCCTGCATGACCTATTTTTTAAATCGTTTTTTTTCATAAGGTGTTGAATGTTATAATATCATGTCTATAAATGGGGACAAAATATCGCTGGATATAGTAATTGTGTGCCATAGGAGGAGAAATGAATAATGTAGATTCAATGAGCCCACCATCGATTTAAAAAAAGCGCCCTAAACTTGTTTGGGTAATAACAATATTTTATGTCATCTCAGCTGCGTGGACACTACTTTCATTTGCTTTAATTTATTCTGGTGTCATCCCACTGGACGAGGCGCAAGCATCTTATTGGAAGTCCCAGACCAGATTAGATATATTGCTTACAATTGTTACTGCCACATTAAATGTCGTAGGAGTAATTTATTTTTTCTTGCTAAGGCGAACTGCATTTTATCTATTTCTGTCAGCCTTTGTTATCGGAATGCTGATGACCGTTTATCAAATTTGTTTCAAAAACTGGCTTGGGGCTTTAGGTCGTCCAGGTCTAATTGGTGTCATCATTGGATGGGCTATCAGTATCTCAATAATTATTTATGTAAGAAGACTTATCATCCGTGACATATTAGACTAATGAGAATCAAATCAATCAACTGGAACCCCGCCGGTTATTTCGACCGTTATGGAGTGAAATATGAATAAATCGGCCTGTTACAATTAAATCGAGTCGATTATGAATTGGGCCGCTATCAGATTAATAACTGTGGAAACTCGGGATTGCTGTCTGAAAAACTGGACGCCACTAAGTATTAAGACAACCGAAACAAATTGAGGGTAAAACGAAATAATAAGTCTAACGACCTCATGCACGGGATCGCGTCTTACTCTCCCCGTGATTTGGGGCGCTAGAAAGTGAGATAAAATATGACTGAAAAAATACTTACATTCGCACTCATTTCTATATTTTCAGCATCGCTTTTGTTCGCAGCAGATCAGGATCCTTCAAAACCAAAGCCGGAAGATCAAAAGTTCCTCGATAACATTGTAAGCATTCTGGAGGCGCTTGATGGTAAATTTGAATACAAGGAAGAAGGACCATTCCTGAAAACTAAAACCGGCTTTAAACGAGCTGGTGTCACTGTGTTCTCCGGTGATGACTCAGCTTTCGTACACCTTGGTAACATCATAGATAAGTACCCCGATACCGCGCACAAGGTGATCACGACTTTAGTTGACTGTATAGACAGTGTGAAACCAACACGGGCAACATATAAAGACAAACCGGTATCTTTGGGTATTATGTGTTATGAAGCCCTTCGCAACATCTGTTATTACGAGGCAACAGACAAAGAGGGAAGCATCACTACATGGGAAGGGATAGTATTACCAGGTGCTACACGAGGCGATTTAGGGGCCGCAAAGAAAGCTTGGGAGAAAATCGTTAAGGAGAGATCTTACATCTTACTTTGAAGAATGATTATCTTTCAAACAAATCAAGGCGACGTGGAATAAGCCTCTGCGGTTTTTTGCGACGGCTGGTTGCCCCCCGCGTCATTTATCTCATTATCCAGTACCACACGTAACCTTGTCCGTCGGATGCCCATTGACTATTTATTTCGAAAAGAATCTCTCGCCCGTGGCAGAAAATCGACAGTGTGGTGTGGAAGAAACTTGCGATGCAAGTCCGTTGCCGATTCCGACCCGTGCTATGGTCCAAAAAGATACTTCGCAAGACTCCGAAGAAATGTTTCAGCTCCTTCCTTGAACTCTGCACCATTGGATGGCAGGAGCCTCCCGCAGATTATTATAGGGAAGTGTCCTTATATTTTCCTTCTGAAGACTTAATTTTTCAACGACATCCAAAGTACAGACAATCCTATCAATATTGCGATAACTCCGCTGCATCTGAGGCCCCATATTGCCTCGGCGATTGCGCCGAAGAGATAAGCAGATTTTTCTTTTTCTCAGCTGACAGTGAATTGCCCGCAAACAGAACACCGCATATTATGGGAAATGACAGAGCTATTGCAATAATTGCTGGTTTGGACAGCTTCTGACTGGGAGGATTGTATCCGCGTTCTTCTGATATCACTATCGAAATTTTCGAAAGATTTGACATGACATTTAGAACAATTGCGCCGCCCAAAATGGCGAAAATACCGAGAAGGCTCAAGTAGAATATCTCAGTGATATGTTCTCTAAATATTTTCATGTCAAATGCTGTGACTATTAGGAACACAAAGACCCAGTAAAACAAAGTGACTGTAGCGTAGAACGACACTTTGTTTGTGACTTTGATAATTTGATCATGGTTCATTTATGTTCTCCTTTTATCGTTCTAATACAATGATTACGCGAAGTTCCATTTGAGGCCCCTATTTAAAGAATATAACAAAAACAGACAAACAAGGGAATGGTAAAATGCATAAAAATCAAAAAGGCCACTTTTCAGGAGATTCGTATTTTGTGCTCATAAGGTCGCCAAAGGCGAAGTTCGTATGACATTGGAACTTTGTCCAGCGTTGATTTCGAAGAGTACTCGGTAGTCTTCGACCTGATTCCATGAGTGTGGTGTTCAGGAAGAAGTCCAAAAAGTGGTGGAACCTCCGTGGAGCAGGCCATTGCCGGCAGAGTCGAGTAGCGCAGGGGAGTTTCACCCCCACGCCCTCACAGAACCGTACGTGATAGTCTCCCATCATCCGGCTCTTATTGTTCAGCCTTACGGTCTACAGCCCATTTGCCAGTGCGCAAACAACACTGGTTGCCGTGAAGCAATAGCGTTTAGCCAGTGCGTTGTTCTGGTTTTATGGAACTTAAACCGACGATATTTCCTCATTGCCCACCTAACCAGAATATGGTTGAATATTTTGAGGACGCGTTGCAGTGCTGACTTGTAATACTGTCCGTAGTA
>JBEKCV010000099.1:0-16637 GCA_050014695.1 Thermodesulfovibrionales bacterium | reverse complement strand
TTCGACAATAAAACTGGGAGTTGTGTCTCTTGCCATTTCAGACCTCCTTCTGGGATTCGATGTACTGTTTGATGACCTTCAGTGGCGCACCCCCTACGGTTGAAATGAAATAACTGTTGGTCCATAAACTCGGGATGCGGCTCTTAAGCCACTTGTGCTTGTCCCTCAGCATCCTGGAGCTCCTGCCCTTCATCTGCTTGACCAGCCTGTGTATACCGTACTGCGGATCCACTTTAACCAACAGATGCACGTGGTCCGGCATAACCTCCATCTCAATGATCCCGGCATGTCTCTCCTGCGCTACGCAATGAATAATGCGCTTTAGGTCGGTTTCAACCTTCCCTGTGAGCACCGGGCGACGGTATTTGGGGCACCACACCATATGGTACTTGCAAGAGTAGACAACATTGTTGTTGCTCTTGTACTCCATCGTTTCATTATATAACTTACAGATGTCTAATTACAACAACAGTTACAGCACTATCCCCATGGCTGAAGCGA
This sequence comes from Thermodesulfovibrionales bacterium, assembly GCA_050014695.1. Taxonomy (GTDB): domain Bacteria; phylum Nitrospirota; class Thermodesulfovibrionia; order Thermodesulfovibrionales; family UBA9159; genus UBA9159. The sequence continues at coordinate 16,136 of JBEKCV010000099.1, read as the reverse complement.
GGGGCTTGCGTGCTGCAAAGCTTTCGGTCAATTTACAAAGCATAATTGATCGCACTTGACAACCAGCAGAATCTGCGCTATCTTTTTTTTAAACAAGGAATTTCTCGATGCTTGCATCGGCGTATAACTTCCTTGTTGTTTTCTCGATACCTCGCAGCTTGCTGCGGGGTAGTTCATGAAACAAGATGTATCCCCCGGACGGGAGTAAGATGCTGTGAAAGTCACCCTACGGCAGTTTTTTAAGAGTTCAATGGGACTATCGGCACGGCTGTCGTGGGGAAGGGTGCCCGTCTGGGATTGAACACCGGAGTCGTGCGGGCGTATGCCCGTAATGTGCCTATCAAGCCTGGAAGGCAATTGCGACGCTTGTCCTGCATGGCCTTCTGTGCAAACCATGGAGGTGTATAAATGCACGTGACACGAAGGCAGTTTTTCAAGGTTTGTGCCGTTGGATTGGGAACTTCCAGTGTTGCGGCCCTTGGCTTTTCGCCTGTCGATGCGTTGGCGGAGGTGCGCGAGTTCAAGCTGGCCAGCAGTGCCGAGACCCGCAATACCTGCCCCTACTGCTCGGTGAGTTGCGGCTTGATCATGCACAGCATGGGCGATAGGGCGAAAAACGCCGAGTCGTCCATCTTCCACATCGAAGGAGACCCGGACCATCCGGTGAACCGTGGCACCCTCTGTCCGAAGGGCGCCGGCCTCGTGGACTTCATCCACAGCCCCGATCGGCTCAAGTACCCGGAATATCGCGCCCCCGGCTCCAGCGAATGGAAGCGCATTTCCTGGGACGAGGCGTTTGCGAAGGTGGCCCGGCTGATGAAGGACGACCGGGACAAGAACTTCATTGCCAAGAACGGCGCAGGCGCTTCGGTCAACCGCTGGCTGACTACCGGCTTCCTGGCGGCCTCCGCGTCCAGTAACGAATCCGGATATATCACCCACAAGGCGGTCCGCAGCACCGGTATCTTGGCGTTCGACAATCAGGCGCGTGTCTGACACGGACCAACGGTGGCCAGTTTGGCCCCCACATTCGGCCGCGGCGCGATGACCAACCACTGGGTGGACATCAAGAATGCCAACGTCATCATCGTCATGGGCGGTAACGCCGCCGAGGCGCACCCCTGCGGTTTCAAATGGGTAACCGAGGCCAAGGCTCACAACCACGCCACGTTCATCGTGGTGGACCCCCGCTTCACCCGTTCGGCAGCGGTGGCGGACCTATATGCGCCCATTCGTACCGGCACGGACATTGCTTTCCTGGGCGGGTTAATCAACTACCTCCTGAGCCACGACAATATCCAGCACGAATACGTCAAGGCTTACAGCAATGCCCCCTTCATCGTCAGTGAAGGCTACAAATTCGATGACGGACTGTTCTCGGGCTACGACGAAGCCGGGCGCAAGTACGACAAATCCACCTGGGCCTATGAGATCGGGCCGGACGGCTATGCCAAGGTGGACGAAACCCTGCAGCACCCCCGCTGCGTGCTACAACTGCTCAAGCAGCATTATTCCCGGTACACGCCGGAGGCAGTGAGCAACATCTGCGGCACGCCCAAGGATATCTTCCTAAAGGTGTGTGAGATCATCGCAACCACTTCGGTGCCCGACCGCACCCTGACTATCCTGTACGCCTTGGGTTGGACACAGCACTCGGTGGGATCTCAGATGATCCGCACCGCAGCCATGGTCCAGTTGCTGCTGGGCAACGTGGGCATGGCGGGAGGGGGGATAAACGCCCTGCGGGGCCACTCCAACATCCAGGGGCTCACCGACCTGGGGCTCTTGTCAAACCTCCTGCCTGGCTATCTAACCCTGCCCAACGAAAACGAGACCGAGTACAAGGACTTCATCGGCAAGCGGGCCTTCAAGCCCCTGCGCCCCGGCCAGTTGAACTATTGGCAGAACTACGCCAAGTTCCACGTCAGCCTGATGAAGGCCTGGTTCGGCGCTGCCGCCACCAAGGACAACAACTGGTGCTACGACTGGCTGCCAAAGCTGGACAAACTATACGACGTGCTCCAGGCGTTCGAACTGATGCACCAGGGCAAACTGAACGGCTACTTCTGCCAGGGCTTCAACCCTCTGGCTGCGTTTCCCAACAAGGCCAAACTGATCGGAGCCATGTCCAAGCTGAAATACCTGGTGGTGATCGATCCCCTGGCCACGGAGACCTCCTGCTTCTGGGAGAACCACGGCGAATACAACGACGTGGACCCTGCCAAGATCCAGACCGAGGTCATCCGTCTCCCCTCCACCTGCTTTGCCGAGGAGAACGGCTCCCTCACCAACAGCGGACGATGGCTGCAATGGCACTACACGGGCGCCCCACCGCCGGGGGACGCCAAGCCCGATGCCGACATAATGGCCGGCATTTTCCTCACTCTGCGGGAACTGTATCGGAAGGAGGGGGGCGCCTTCCCCGACCCGATCCTGAACCTTACCTGGGACTACAAGATTCCCCACTCGCCTGCCCCCGAGGAGCTGGCGATGGAGTACAACGGCAAGGCCCTGGCGGACCTGACCGAGCCCAAGGACCCGACCAAGGTTTTGGTGAAGAAAGGCCAGCAACTGGACGGCTTCGCCCAGCTCAGGGACGACGGATCCACCAGCTGCGGCTGCTGGATTTTTTCAGGGGCATGGACGGAGAAGGGTAACCTGATGGCTCGGCGGGACAACTCCGACCCCTGGGGCCTGGGCAACACCCTGAATTGGGCATTTGCCTGGCCGGCCAACCGGCGCGTCCTATACAACCGAGCCTCCTGCGACCCGTCCGGGAAGCCCTGGGACCCGAAACGCACACTGGTATACTGGGATGGCAGCAAGTGGACCGGCGCCGATGTGCCCGACTACAAGCCGGATTCCGCTCCCGGCGATGGCATGGGCCCTTTCATCATGCAACCGGAAGGGGTTGGGCGGCTGTTCGCCCTGGACAAGATGGTTGAAGGGCCTTTCCCCGAACACTACGAGCCTTTCGAGACCCCCATCGACACCAACCCGCTGCACCCGAAAGTGATCAGCAACCCGGCGGCGCGTGTATTCAAGGACGACATGGAGGCCTTCGGCAAAAGCAAGGACTACCCTTACGCCGCCACCACCTACCGTCTCACCGAACAATTCCACTTCTGGACCAAGCACACCCGCCTGACGTCCATCATGCAGCCAGAACAGTTCGTGGAAATCGGCGAGGAGTTGGCCAAGGAGAAGGGTATCAAGGCGGGAGACTGGGTTAAGGTGTGGTCCAACCGGGGCTTCATCAAGGCCGTGGCGGTGGTAACCAAGCGCATCAGACCCCTCGAGGTCAACGGCAAGACCGTCCATCACGTGGGCATCCCGATCCACTGGGGTTTCAAAGGCGTTGCCAAAAAAGGTTACCTGGCGAACACCCTGACCCCTTTCGTGGGCGACGCGAACACCCAGACACCGGAGTTCAAGTCGTTCCTCGTCAACATCGAGAAGGCATAGGAGGTGAATCATGGCACTACAATCTCTTGACATCATCCGTCGTTCCGCCACCACCACTCCCTCGCCCAGCCAGCGCCAAACCCCGGAGGTAGCCAAGCTGATCGACATCTCGAAATGCATCGGCTGCAAGGCCTGCCAAGTGGCGTGCATGGAGTGGAACGACACCCGCGACGCCATCGGCACCAACCATGGCGTTCTCGACAACCCGATGGATCTCACAGAAAACTCCTGGACGGTGATGCGCTATGCCGAACTAGATACCGACCGGGGCCTGGAATGGCTGATCCGCAAGGACGGCTGCATGCACTGCGCCGAGCCTGGCTGCCTCAAGGCATGTCCGGCTCCAGGCGCCATTGTGCAGTACAGTAACGGCATCGTGGATTTCCACGAGGAAAACTGCATCGGCTGCGGCTACTGCATCACCGGCTGCCCGTTCAACATCCCCCGCCTGTCGAAGAAGGACAGCAAGGTCTACAAGTGCACTCTCTGCTCCGATCGGGTGGCGGTGGGCCTGGAGCCGGCCTGCGTCAAGACCTGTCCCACAGGGGCAATCGTGTTTGGCACAAAGGATGATATGATCCACCACGCAGAAGGACGAGTCGCCGACCTGAAAAGCCGGGGCTTTGTCGAGGCAGGGATCTATGACCCTCAAGGGGTTGGCGGCACGCATGTGATGTATGTCCTTCAGCACGCTGATAAACCCGCTATTTATTGCGGTCTCCCCATGAAACCTTCTATCGGAGGGACGGTCGGCCTTTGGAAGGGGGCCGCTAAACCTCTGGCCGCTTTTGCCCTTGCTATGGGTGCCCTGGGCGCCTTTCTCCACTATGTAACCAAGGGTCCCAACAAGGTCTCAGAAGAGATCGAGAAGGAGTTTGACGATGAAAAATGACCCGAAAAAACTACTCCGGTATACGCCACTCGAGCGCGCCAACCATTGGCTGACAGCAATAATTTTTATGCTGCTCGCGCTGTCCGGCCTCTGTTTCTTTTATCCCGGCTTCTACCCGTTGAATCAGTTCTTTGGGGGCGGCGTCTGGACACGCATCGTTCATCCCTTCATCGGGGTGGTCATGGCCATTCCTTTTGGCGTTATGTTTTTCCATTACAGGCAGCCGAATGTCATGACGCCGACCGACTGGAAATGGCTGAGCCATGTCCGCGAAATGGTGGGTGGCGATGACCGGAACATGCCGGAAGCGGGCAAGTTCAATGGTGGTCAGAAACTCTTGTTCTGGCTGCTGGTGGCCTGCATGGTGCTACTCATCCTGTCCGGCATAGTCATCTGGCGTGCCTATTTCTCATTCCTGTTCCCGGTTGCGGTGATCCGCTTCGCTTCTGTCGTCCATGCCGTAGCGGCAACAATCATGATTGCCCTGATCATGCTTCATATCTATGCCGCCATCTGGACCAAGGAGAGCATCGCCGCGATGCTGTACGGCAAGGTCAGGCGTGCCTGGGCGAAACAGCATCACCCGGCATGGTTTCGGCAGATGACGGGTGGAGACAAATGAACACCGAAGTCCGCATTGTTGAACCTGGCCAGATTGAAGTCCCGGCCGGGCAGATCCGATTTCTATTCCTCGCTGGGCGAGATCTTTTTGCACGCCGCGCTGAGCGTTTTCGACTGCTTTCCCGTGGTCATCCTTTAGGAGAGTACCTGGCCTTTCTGGCATTACTCGCAGATGCACAGCAAAAGGTCTTGAATCAATTCCCCACGCTGTCTCTGCCTGATCCCAATGAACAGGCGTTACGCCGCGAGCATGGCAAGCCGCTGCTGGACTCCCGGTCCTGGCCCCGAAACCCGGCATGGCGGTCGGGGCTGAAAATCATTCTTCAGCAGATGACAGATGCCGCTCTTCCACCAACTGCAAGTGAGACCATAGTCAGCTTGATGCAGGCGAGTGAAACCGGATTGGAGGAGATGGCAGACAGGGTATTGGCGGGAGATCTGGCCGATATTTCTCCTCGGGAGTTGCCGTTTGTCGCCGCCGCCCTGCAGGTCTATTGGGTGCACATGGCGTCGACTTTGGGAGAAGGAGCATTTGGCAGACCGGAACAAGGCGGGTTATGCCCGGTGTGCGGTTCATACCCGAGTGCCGGTATCATAAGCGTTGCTGGGGCAAGTCAGGGGTTGCGTTACCTCTCCTGCTCCCTCTGTGCTTCTCAATGGCACATGGTGCGGATCAAGTGCAGCAGCTGCGAATCCACCCGGGGGATCAACTTCTACATGCTGGAAGGTTCGAACGGCGCGGTCAAGGCGGAGAGTTGCGACGACTGCAACTGCTACATGAAACTGTTGTACCTGGAGAAAGACTCTCAGATGGAAGCGATGGCAGACGACTTGGCCACCCTCGCACTGGACATGCTGATGGACAAAGAGGGCAAGGCCCGCGGAGGTCCAAACCTGTTCTTCCACCCTGGTAGTTCAGGCGTCACATGAACCCCTAAAGGCAAGGGAATTGTACGAAAAGCACGAACTGACATTTTCCTATGAAAAGGATCACCCCCGCATCTAGGGCGCGCGGAACTTGACTTCTTTGGGCTCGCTATCTCGAGTGACAGCGCTTTTCTCGCAAGGATGAAGGAATGGGTATCCGAGTTTGCGGGAACGGTAAAGAAATATTCAAAAATCTATGATGTGTGTGCCGACAAATTAGAGTTTTGACGGAGAGGTACTTGGTGGAGGAATATGACGGCTGATATGGATTTTGAATTTCTTCTTGAGGAATCTCTCAAGATACACGGGCATCTTTGCCCCGGCCAAGTTCTCGGTGTGAGGATGTCCATATTGGGGCTTAAAGCGGTGGAGATCGAAGATCCAAGAGGAAGGGATAGTAAAAACTTGCTTGTTTTTGTTGAGATGGACAGATGCGCCACTGACGCCATTCAATCAGTCACAGGATGCAGTCTTGGACACAGAACCATGAAGTTCATGGACTACGGGAAAATGGCTGCAACCTTTTTGAATCTGAAGACGGGCAGGGCAGTGAGAGTTATCGCAAAAGAAGAGTCAAGACAGATGGCAGAAGAGCATTTTCCCGAGATAGAGAATAAATATTCTGCGCAGCTTGAGGCGTACAAAGTCATACCAAATGATACCCTGTTTGATGTGATGGCAGTCACAGTGAAATTAAATCCTGAAGACATGCCGGGCAGACCGCTGGGCAGGGTGCGATGCGATCATTGTGGAGAGTATGTGCAAGATTTTCGCGAAGTTTGCAGAAGAGGAAAGATCTTGTGCAGGCCTTGTGCGGGTTCAGGATATTATGAACATACCAGAAGGGATATTTTCTGAGATGCGTTATGCAATGTGTCCATAACGTTTTTGATCATGGACTTAAAGATTAAATCGAAGCTTTGGATCGAGGTTGACGGAAATCCGGTTTTCGGACGAGGCAGGAGATTCTTGCTTGAGGCCATAGACAAATACGGTTCGATAAACCAGGCCGCAAAGGAAATAAATATACCTTACAGAAAAGCCTGGGGATTTATAAAGGCAATGGAAGAGCGACTCGGTTTTAGGCTCGTTAACAGACAGACGGGCGGCAGGCACGGAGGAGGGGCATCACTCACGGAGGACGCAAGAACATTTCTGGAGAAGTATGCGGCTCTCGAATACGGCATAAGAGAGCTTGTCGACAGACGATTTAACCAGGTGTTCAAGGCATGATTTATAGAGGAGGCTTTGCATGTGTAACATCTCTCACGAACATCGAACCCCTTCAGCGAAGAAGATAGCTGTTAAAGCGGCTATAGGGACTGTCCTTGCCCAGGACATAACAGAGATACAACCGGGAAAGGTCAAAAGAACGGCCTTCAAAAGGGGACACATCATCAGAGAAGAAGATGTTTGCCATCTTCAGAGGCTGGGAAAGGAAAACCTTTTTGTGCTGAATCTCTCGAATGATGAGATGCACGAAGACGAAGCAGCCTATGCCCTCGCCAATGCCCTTATGGGACACGGTGTATGCATCCATGGCGAACCGAGGGAGGGGAAAATCACTATCATCGCCGAAACGGACGGACTTCTCAAGATTAATAGAGAAGCTCTCCTGGCATTCAATATGCTCGGCGACGTGATGTGTGCAACGTTGCATAATAATACGGTTGTGAAAAAAGGCCAGATGGTTGCAGGCACGAGGGCTATCCCACTGATCGTTAAGAAAGATGTCGTGCGTTTGGCTGTCAGGATTGCCGAGCAGTATGGGGAAGTCATTCATATCAAAGGAATCAAAAAGCCGAAGGCCGGCGTTGTCATCACAGGGAATGAGGTTTTTTATGGCGTGATAAAAGATGCCTTCGCTCAGGTCATTACCGAAAAGATAGAGGCAATCGGCGGAGAAATCGTCGGCACGTACTATGCACCGGATGACGAATCATTCATAACATCCAGGCTGAGAGAACTGATGAACGCGGGTGCGGATATCCTCATTACTACTGGCGGAATGTCTGTTGACCCCGATGATGTTACCCGCTTTGCAATAAGAAATTTGGGGGCGTCTGATATTGTATATGGCTCGGCAGTTCTTCCTGGTGCGATGTTCCTTGTAGCCTATGTGGAAAGAGAAAGTAGTGTTTCGGATTCAGAGGCGAGTGGCCCTGGTCCCCCTATTCCAATCCCTATACTGGGAATTCCTGCCTGTGGGATATATGCAACGACTACTATCTTTGACCTAATTCTTCCAAGAGTTCTCGCTGGCGAGAGGATAGATAGAAAACAACTTGCCGAACTCGGTCATGGGGGATTGTGCATGAAGTGCGAGACGTGTAAGTATCCGGTCTGTCCTTTTGGAAAGTAGAGTGTTATATGACGTACATCTGTATAAGGCACATTTATATTGACGACATTTGTCAACGCTACTGCTGACTAACAATGATCGTTAGAAATCTTTTATCACGCCGAGAGAAGCAGGACACTGCGCTCTAGCAGATGGGGCATTGGCGGTGGCATGATTTTACTCCGTGGCATATGCCGAGCTGAATCTTCTCCCTATACGTCGCACACAAGATCTAAGCCTGTCATCAATGAGCGCAGCTGCTTCCTTGTGCATGTCCGCCGCAGCATTGCATGGGCGTAAACTCCGGAAGGGCACTATTCAAAAACATTGCGACATTTTCTTTAATGTTCTCTGCCTGCGCCTGATAAACTCTGATTCCTGATTGATTGAACCCCCTGAGAGCGCCACCGCCGATACCGCCGACAACTATTGCATCGACCTTATGGTCACCAAGCGCCCTGACCGGATTGCACGCCCCGTGAGCATGGTGCTGGTCTCCGTTGGCAATCACGAAAATATCCTTTGTTTCGGTGTCCACAACGACAAACACCGGCGCCGTGCCGAAATGGTTGTATACCCTGCTTTCGACTCCCTCATTCGTTTGTACGGGAAAACATACTTTCATCACTCTACCTCCTCATTCTTATTATCGATCTCGATCCGGAGTGCCTTGCCTTTGACAAGACACTCGGCGATCTTTCTGTGAGCCTCATGCAATATCCTGCCGAATGTCGGTCGCGAAATCTCCATTTTACCGGCCGAGTCCTCGTGGTAAAGTCCCTCGTAGTCAGCCAGCCTTATAGCCTCGAATTCGTCGAGGCTGATAGGCACTTCTTCAAGTTCCGTAAGGGGGATGCCCCTTGGCTTGAAATATAAGGCATTTGGTCTGGCTCTGACGCACCTGCACTTCTTAGGTCTGGCCATGTATTAATTTAAGCATATGCTCATAATGTTGTCAAGAAGAAAGATCGGGTTCAGGCTATCTCGAAAAAGGGCCGGTGGCTCTTACGGAAATGCCTTATCTTTATGAGCATGAGAGTGATCGTACAGAGAAAAATACTCTCAGGAGTATTATCAATGCCTAGCATTAAAGATTGAGATGGGCGGAAGCATTCCGCCCATCCATGGTGTTTGATCTCACAATCACTTTTTTGCGGAGGGAGGAGTCGGCACGTTTGTGCCGTGGCATTCAGTGCAGTTCTGCTGCGCTGTAATCGCTACGTTTGATACCGCTTTCCATGTGGATCTTGGCTTATATGTACCGTCCTTCCAGGCATTCAGATCCTGGACAAGGTGATATGCAACGCTTGCACTTACACGGGCACACCTGTCTCTTCTTTCCGGACTGCCGAAAGCATAACCAGACGCCTTCATCCATTTTCCGACCGATATATGACAGAGTGGCGAGTCGCTCGTCGTCTGTATGATCTTATCTTTTATCCTTGGCTCCTTTGGCGCATACGAGGGCAGCGGTGTTTCGGCATACCACTGCAATGCGTCCGCTCCGATTGCTGCGCCGTCTTCACACTCAGGCCCTGCGATTCTGGGGCCTATAATCATATTGCTCACAATGTTGGCACCGGCATTGGAGCCGCATATTGTTCCCCAGCCGACCATTCCCCCCTCAAGAAAAACATAAGCATCAACAGGAAATGATGTGTAGGGCTCACCCACTTTTTCTCTAAGCTGACTGAAGACGCTGCTGATGACTGCTGCCCCGCAGAACACCCGGTACCATTCATTATAGGCAAGTTCCGCCGTCTTTTCAGGCTCAAGTTTTACATACGGCCACGGCCACTTTTCGGTAGGACCACCCTTGGCTTCAGCCTTTGATAAGAGACTCAGTCCTCCCGATGCCAGGACAACAACCCCAGCAGCAGCACCCTTGAGAAGCCCCCTCCTTGACAGCTTTTCATCTACCACCAACCTCTTCATCTTGAGCCTCCTCATTTTTCTAAGTTACTGAGTTCATAATAGACAACTGAAACGCCGCGCTTCAAAGTAACGTGCTCACCGTGCCTCCAACAAACCTCTTGAAAGAGGAGATGACCCTGCTGAGGAATCACTCTTACTGCTCATGTTCCTCCTAAACCATCTCCTCCTTTGGTTTGCGGCCTACTTGCAGCTCTTGCAGGTGGAGATCCTTAAAAGAGCATAGGGTGGACACCAACCGACAAAAGCCGTCGCCAGCGGGATGATCCCCAGGTAGCCCCAAGGGGAATGGGGTCCGACAAAGACCAGCGAGATGATGCCCAGACCTGCCAGTCCCCTTATAATTCTTTCTGCTGAACCAATGTTCTTCTTCATTGTCTTAACCTCCTCAGATGAATTCTTTATTGTAGATTAGCAACAGACAGACCGGCCTGTATGTGACAAAGTCACAAAGGCGAAAGCCATTTATAGCTTGAGGAGAGTAATTTGACTTCGTGAAAGAGCTACAGCCCCTTTCCGTTCCAGATCCTTGAGAAGCCTGCTCACCACTTCCCTTGAAGTTCCCAGGTCATCGGCTATCTTCTGGTGGGTGGATCGGAGAATCCGCTCCTGAGCCTTTTCCACGAGATATTCTATAACCCGTTGGTCCATTCTGCCAAAGGCAACCTCCTCCACGAGAGCCATGACTGTAGCAAGTCGTCTGCTCATGATCCTAAAAACGAAGTGCCTTATGCTTTCATGCCTCTCCATGAGTCTGCGGAAATCATCAGCGGGGATGAGGAGCATCGAGCCATCCCTCGAAGAGACCGCATTGGCAGGATATGGCGTGTTGGCAAGAATGCAGGAAGCATTAAGAATACAGGTCTCTCCTCTACCGATCTCATAGAGGGTGATCTCTCGTCCACCTTCTCCTGCCTTAAATATCCTGATTTCCCCCGAAATCAGTAAGGCGATAGCCGAACAGCTGTCACCTTCAGAATAGACGAGCATTCCAGCAGGGAACTTACGATATGACGCATGAGAAAGGATGTCATGGATGAGTCCCTCCGGCACATTCTGAAACGTTGGAAAGACCTCGATAAATTCCTGGTATGATATGGTATCCATTTGGTTTGACTGATTTTACGCTGGAGAAAAGACTCTGTCAATGCTCTCGTGAACTATGGAGTGAGGTGACCGTTATATTGGCAGGCTACAGGATCTTTGGAATCATGTATTCAGCGATCTCCCGTCGTTTTTTCCTGCTCTCCTGAGGTCTTCAGTAACCTAATCCTTCCGGTTATGATTTATATCATAGTAGCTTAAAAGTTTTAATTATACACTATGTAAGTATAGTCCCGGAGATGAGTCCACTATTCCACGAATTTCGTTACAAGGAGGTTTGTATGTTTTGTTATCAGTGTGAGCAAACAGCCCACGGAACAGGCTGTGTCAAGGTAGGAGTATGCGGGAAGAACGAGGAGGTGGCTTCGCTTCAGGATCTTCTCGTCTATTCACTGAAGGGGCTTTCCCTCTGTGCGGCAGAGGGACGCAAGGTCGGGGTCATTGACCACGCCACAGATGTCTTTACAGTCAAGGCCCTTTTCTCAACGTTGACCAACGTTGATTTTGATCCTGAGAGGTTTGCAGCCCTTATCAGCAAGTCTGTCGAGATCAGGGAGAGGTTGAAGGCAACGGTCAAGGCTGCAGGAGGCAATGTTGCATTCACAGACAAGAGTGCTTCTTTTTCCCCCGGGCCGGATATCAAAGAACTGGTGGCGCAGGGACAGGCTGTCAAGAAGCAGGTCCCTGACAAGTCAGTAGATCCGGATATCCAGTCTCTCCAGGATATTACGCTCTTTGGCCTAAAAGGTGTGGCAGCCTATGCAGACCATGCCCAAATACTCGGGCAAGAGGACAACGCTGTCTATGGTTTCCTGTACGAGGCGCTTACGGCAATGACACGCAGTGATCTCGGTGTCAACGACTGGATCGGTCTTGTAATGAAATGCGGTGAGATCAACCTTAAGACCATGGAACTGCTGGACAGCGCAAACACCGGCACTTACGGCCACCCTGTGCCGACAAAGGTGTCGCTCGGGTCGAAAAAAGGCAAGGCGCTCCTTGTCTCAGGCCATGACCTCAAGGACCTCGAAGATATCCTGAAACAGACAGAAGGCAAAGGCATCTATGTCTACACTCACGGTGAGATGATCCCCTGCCACGGATACCCGGGACTGAAGAAATATCCCCACTTTTATGGTCATTACGGGACCGCATGGCAGAACCAGCATAAGGAATTTGCAAGATTCCCCGGTGCGATAGTGATGACGACGAACTGTCTCCAGAGGCCGCTCGATACCTATAAAGACAGCCTCTTTACCTGCGGCCTCGTTGGATGGCCCGGCATTTCTCATATCGCAGACAGTGACTTCACTCCTGCAATCAAAAAAGCGCTTGCAATGCCCGGCTTTACCGAAGATGTTCCCGGCAAGGAAGTGATGACAGGGTTCGCAAGAAATGCGGTGCTCGGCGTTGCCGGCGCGGTGATCGATGCGGTAAAGAACAAACAAATCCGCCACTTCTTCCTGGTCGGCGGCTGCGACGGCGCAAAGCCGGGAAGGAACTATTACACAGAGTTTGTTGAAAAGGCCCCGAAGGACACGGTGATCCTTACTCTGGCCTGCGGCAAGTTCAGGTTCTTTGACAAGGATTTGGGAGACATCGGCGGCATTCCGAGACTGCTCGATATCGGCCAGTGCAATGACTCCTATTCCGCAATCCAGATCGCCCTTGCACTTTCAAAGGCGTTCAACGTGGGCGTTAACGAGCTGCCTCTTTCCCTCATCCTTTCCTGGTATGAGCAGAAGGCTGTGGCGATCCTGCTTACGCTCCTCTCCCTCGGCATAAAAGACATCCGCCTCGGCCCCTCACTTCCTGCATTCATCACACCGAACGTGCTTGACGTGCTCGTGAAGAACTTCGGAATCAGGCCGATCGCAGCAACGCCTGAAGAGGATTTTAAGGCGATCCTTGGGTGAAAGAAACTGCCGCTAAATAACAATCTAGAGAGCAGGGGAAAATGGGGGCTGAAAAGCGAGTTATCTGGTAACCTTAAGGTACCATGGTCAAAAACAGAACGGGGCAGCCACCTCCCATGTGGGTGCCATCCGAGATAGTCGCCACTTAGCCTCCATGTTTTTAGGAACGGCTCAGTAGAAAGTTCAAATCAAATCTATTTCGGATGGATGTTTTCAAGACAGGTTGTTAGATGGCAACGCCGGGGTCGGCATACTTGCAGCTCTTTGCAGCCCTAATGACCTTTTCTGCTGAATCAATTCCGAGCGCCATCATTTTCCGCATCTGTATCTGAAAGATCTGGGCGGCAAAGAAGGCATCTGCAGCTGCATTATGACGGTAATACTGTTTCAGGCCGTAAGTTGCGATCATACCATCAAGGCTGAAATTATTTTTCTCAGTTTTCCGTTTCAGCCTCATCCATCGCTCTACCATTGCTATGTCAATAAGATCCCTTTTAAATCGTACTCCCAATGACTTGAAGTTAGTTTTCAAAAATGTGAAATCAAACTCGACAGAATGACCTACGAGGATACCATCCAGAGTCTTCTGGATTCGGTCAGAGACCTCCTCAAATACGGGCGCATCCGCAAGATTATCCATGCTTATGCCGTGGTACCTCATTGCCTTATAGTTATAACTCTTAGGTTTAATCAGGGTATAAAAAGTATCCCGAACCAGGATTTTTAAATCAATGATAGGCACACAGGCAAATGATATAATCTCATCCTTGGCAAAGTCTAATCCCGTGGTCTCAATGTCAATGGCATGAAACTTGGCAGCTTTCAGGTCCGTGGAACGATGTAGTCTCATCTATAATTGACTATAAATGACAGTTCGACTGACGCCATATTTTTTCATCAGGAACTTCTGAAATTCTGAGACGATCTTGAGCGACTCCTTTAATATGAGCAAATCGACATGCGAGAGTTCCTTAGCAGTTATCAAGTTGTTTGTCTCGGATTTATTCAGCACTGCCCTTGCGTGATGTCTCAGCCTTAAATCCTGCAGAAAGCCATACGACTCAATAAGATCGTGGCACATTTCACTGCTGATCGTCATATTGGCACTCAGCGCCTCCAATCTTTCCCTGGTGTTGGTTATCCCCCAAACTCCACTGTCTACGGCTAGCACCCTTGCACCGTTTACAATAGGATAAATACCATAGGTCTTCAGGTCCACACCCTGATGCAGACCTAGGATTCCAAATATCCCAAGTGGTGGCCTGATTTCAATGGCGTCCTCAGCCATCAGTTTTACAGCCTCGGCTCTTACTGCAGGTTTTATCGATTCCAGCAATTCATTGTATAACGCTGTCTCTCCGTATACCGGCCTCATGTCCAGAAACACAGAAAGGTATCGGAGATGATAAGGAATCGGGTCTGAAAACCACTGTTTAAAGTACTCTTTCCATACCGGCAGGGGTTGATTCCACATGCCGTTGGATGCCATGTAGTTTCCGGGGCACTTCGGGTAGCCGATGTTGGCCAGTACCTTATTGATATTCTTAGCCAGTGCCGCAGGAGTATCTCCCAGGTAGATTACGGCATTGTCCTGATCGGCAGCGATGATCTCTTCCTTTCTGCCGGAACTGCCCATATGAATCCATAGGAACCGAGCAGGGGCATGTTCATCAATAAGGATCTGAATGACCTTGCATACTACGGCATCATGAACTGAGCATAACATCCTGGTCAAGTCGAAGAAATTCGGACCGGTCATCGCAATCTTCGAGACCGATACCATGAGACCTTCGAAGGCGGTTTTAAGCTCGTCGATGGAAGCCGCCTTGTGAACCTTCCTGAACAGTTTGACTATGGAAAAGGAGGGTTCGAGGTGGATCTGAATGTCCTTCCTGGTGATTATACCAAAGACTTTATCATTCTTAGTGACAACGAGGTGGTCTATTCCGGCATTGATCATTTTTGTATAGGCTTCGAATATCGTCGCCTGCACATTGATTGTCTTAACCGGAGATGACATAAACTCCGCAACCGGGTCTAATCTATCACCGCTGATTAAGACCTTTCTCAGGTCCTTATGGGTCAATATGCCAATCGGTGTAGCATTGGTGTCTACAACTACGATCGAACTCACCGAATTCTTATCCATCTCAAACGCTGCACCGGCTATCGTTAGTTCAGGGCTGCAAATAACAGGATTTTTGAATATTATCCTCTCAACCTCAAGAACGAATGAGGCCTCCTCAAGAATCTTCTTGTCCGAAGCGATGCTCTTGAACGAGCGGAATCTTCTATTGAGCAAAGAAGAGAAAAACGATGCAAACCTCTCATTTGAACCGAAGATTGTTTTGAATTGCCGATAAGCCACTACATAGCAGACAGTATCCTCGATGCTCTTGGCAGTCGAATTCAATAGATTGCCATACAGTGATATGATGCCGAAGATTTCACCGCTGGAAAGGTAATCAATAGCCCCCTCATCATCAAAGAGGCCGATGAGTCCAGAGAATATCACATAAACGTTTTCCGAGGTCTGCCCCTTCTTATAAATTATCTTTCCTTTTTCGAACAGATCGACTTCTAATCCGGATACTATGATGTCCAGATCATCTTCTGATAAAAAAGAAAAGGGACGGATCTTGCGTATAAATTCCTTGGGCGGGATCATTTATTATCCAAAGGAAGTGTGCCCTGATGGTGCATAAGAACGGTTAGTAATCAGCTGATGCTTTGGGCTCAATACTATGTGATCGAACGTGCTAACAACCTTGGATGTTATTATTGATGAAGTTATGCAGTTCATCCTAGGACTCTGAAGTGAAATGCATCAATGTATTGGTCTGAACCTCCCCATCCCTAAAGGGAGGGGGTTCTTCTTATGGTGACAGCGGTCTTTTCGGGGCTCTCGCTGCATCTATACGAGCATGAAGCTACAGCA
>JBEKCV010000098.1:0-16659 GCA_050014695.1 Thermodesulfovibrionales bacterium | reverse complement strand
ATCAGATATGAAGGCAACTGTCAAGAAAAAAATGAATGCGAATTTGCTAGGCTACTGCCGAAAACTCGAAAAGGTAATATCCAGGGATACTTATATCGGTTAGCTAAGGCTTATCGCGGAATCGTTGGCCTATGAAAACCCTTTGAGCTGTGCCGGGTATCCCCTGAAATAAGGATTGGCCGGTAGTAAACTCTCGCGTTTCCCATAGAGGCGTGGAATTCGCTCCGCATGTGAGAGAAAACGTTCTGTCAGAATACGGAGGACGGTCTCTGTGCTTTTGTAAACGTCGATGACCCCTGAAAAACTTCTTCCGAGGTGATTGCGAGTTGCGTTTACATCTGCGTGAATACCGTTGTTACAACATTGACACTGAAAAATTGCTTGCGCTGTCCTGTTGGCCTTGTCTACATAACCACAGACAGAGCACTCCTGAGAAGAATAGGCAGGGTTGCCTTCGGTTATGGTTAAGCCGAGCATTTCAGTCAATGACTTCAGCTTCTGCTGTACATACGATTTACCGAACCAGGATATCAATCTGTTCATTCTCCCTGAAAGAGTCGGGCTCCGAAAATCACGCTCTTTCTGTTCTACAACTATGAGCCGTATGGAACGGTCTTGCTGGAGAGAGAGCCACTGTTTCCTCGTGTCGTTTATGCCCGAGCCGACTTCCGTTATCACGTTGCTCACTTGATATCCCCTGGCCGCTGCATAATCCAGCAGCCTCTTCTTCTGCGACTCCAGATCCGTTTTGCTTTCGGAAGACGACACGCGGCAATAAAACGGCCACCTTCCCTTCTGTTGGCTTGTCCTTTTCTCTGACGATGACCGTACCGGTGTGCGTCTGATAGGCGTTGAGCTTCCCTGCCCTAAAATAGTTCCATGCAGTCCTGTATGACACGCCTATCTTCTTTGCGTACTCCGATAACTTCATGCAAATATCCTATCATTGTATTCTATATATTAGAATAGATTTATGGAAGGTTAAGAATACCTGATCTGCGCTCGGCTTTTATCGATGAACGGCATCAGCAAAAGCAGCGGAATCCTCAGGAGGTAGCTCATTGAAGCGACCGTATTAAAATAATTTCTTGACAATCTATTCATTTTTTGGATACCGTACACTTAACTAATTTAGAAAAGCGCTGTCAAGATCATACGAACCAATAGAGTGTCCTTTTTCCCCGTGGCAGAGAGAAATGGTTATGGGCAAGCTTGGGGACTTATGGAAGAGGCCATTTATGTATCCCTCTCGGCAGGGGTTGATGGCAAATGGGAAATGGCACTGCCATTCGAGCGCGGCGGTACCTGCAATAACCATAGAGATTTCAATTCTATAGTACGTGGACAGAAAAAAGGAGGAAGAGTATGTCGGCAGAGCATGGGAAATCGGCGAGCGATTATTGTGAGACAAAGGAATGTGCAACCGGAACACCGGATAAGCCCCGGACCATGGGATGGAAGGAGTTATATTTAAAGGAGGACTGGTGGGCCATCTATGTTGGCTTCGGCATTGCGCTGCTTTGCCTTGTCGCTTTTTTGAACGGCTCTGCGTTTGCAAAATCGCTTGCAATAAATCCAGGCGGCTTGAAATGGACTTCCGATTCGGCCGGCAAGGTGGTTGAGCACTTCTCAAATAACATAGGGCTGTACGGCTTACAATTTTTGTTCTGGCTGGTCATATTTAGTATTACGACAAAGATAATGGGCATAAAGACGTCGGAGTTTATTCCAGCGTTCATCATTCTCTACATCCTGTCAATATTAGCTTTTTTGATTGCCGGATGGAAGGACGCTGGCAGGTGGATGTTGGAGCCGCCGATTGCGGCTCTTTTGATAGGGCTCGTCATCGCAAACTTTTTCCCCTTTCCCAAATGGATGGATTCCGGTTTCAGGGTGGAATACTATATCAAGACAGGCATTGTCCTTCTCGGCGCAACGTTCCCCCTCAACCTTGTGATATCAGCGGGACCGGTTGCTCTCTTTCAGGCAACGCTAATCTCTATTACGACATGCCTGACAATTTACTTTGTGGCAACAAAGATCTTTGGACTCGATAAGCGGCTTGGAGCGGTAATCGGCACAGGAGGCGCCGTATGCGGCATATCCGGCTCCATGGCCATCGCAAGCGCGGTTGGCGCCAAAAAGGAGCATTTGTATACCGCGGTTACCCTCGTAGTCATCTGGGCTATATTCATGGTTTTCTTTATCCCGTTTGTCTCAAAGCAGCTTAATCTTCATCCTGGCATAGCCGGGGCATGGGTGGGGACATCAGAATTTGCCGATGCCGCCGGTTTTGCTGCTGCCAGCGCCTATGGGAAAATGGCAGGCAATGAGGACGCGGCGATCCAGGGCTTTACGTTAATGAAGGTAATCGGCAGGGATATCTGGATAGGCATCTGGTCGTTTGTCTTTGCCCTGATCGCCTGTCTGAAATGGGAAAAAGAGGAGTGCGGGGTAAGGCCAAGCGCCATGGAGATATGGTGGAGGTTCCCGAAATTTGTGTTAGGATTTTTCTTGGCGTCGCTGCTAATGACCATTATAGCAGCCGGCTATTCGGCCGCGGACTTCAATAAGGTCTTTAAACCAGGTGTCTTTGGTCCTATTGCAGGGCTTCGCACATGGGCCTTTATTTTCTGTTTCATGAGCATCGGGCTTACGTCGCGCTTTAAGGAGCTCAAGTCCGCTGGCGTGAAACCGTTCATCTCTTTCACGGTTGGAGTTTTGGTGAATGTGACGCTGGGCTTTGTGCTCTCCGTTTATGTATTCGGCAGTCACTGGATGACCCTCGGCAAATAAGATGCTTCGCCATACGGCCGGGTGGTTAGGAGACGGATATGAGAGCCAACTGCATTGACTGCGGGTTCTTCCGGAACGATCCCGTCATGATCGAAACAGCCTTTCCAGGATTGAACTCCCTGAGTTCTGCCTATTCATCCGTAAGGGCGGAGTCCGGGATATGCGACCGTCTTGATCTGTTTGTATCATCGCGTTATGGCTGCACCTTTTTTGTTCAAGCAGATAATTCACAGCCTGAAAAGGCATGACGGCGGCGAATACCGCGAGCGAGGAAATAGGCTAAATATTGTTTTCGGCCGCCAATCGCACTCTTGCCTCGCGATGCACATAGCTGTAAAAGTGCTTGTCCCGATAGGGGCAACTGTGAAAAGGGGAAGTTATTCTCGAGCTCCCCTTCTGTATTATCCTGTTGTTTTCTCCTTTTCACTTGTTGCTGGCTTTCCCATCAGTATTTTCCAATAGTATCCTGCAACGAATCCTCCTATCGATCCAGCAACAAGGAAAACAAAGAGAAGCATGTCCCCCTGGTCAGTGTTAATGAGCGGTTTATGCGCTTCCCTGCCATGTTCCTTCGCTATTTTCTGAACGACCGATTCGTCCACACCAGTCCATTTCTCTTGATCGGCAATAGCAATCGATAGATTACAAAGAATAGACAAGAGCAATAAAAATACACCTGCAGCAGCGAGAGCTTTCATATCGCCACCTCGTCAGGCTTTATCACTTTCATTCTTACAAGGAGGTCAGGTCGTTTCTTAGCAAGCAGGGCTACGAGGCCTGCGGTCATTGCACCTTCCAGAATTCCCAGAGGTAGCTGTGTAGGGATGAAGGAAATAGCGATCTTTGTGAAAATAGGCATAAATGGATCAGCGCCTTTTATGCCTGCAGCAAGCATAGCAGATGTGCCCAGGTAGGTTGCCCAGTCGGCAAATAACCCTGCAAAGAAGCAGGCAACAGACATATTGACCCTCAATGCCCTTAATGCCTTGAATGTCCCATATCCCGCAAATGATCCCATTACTCCCATAGAAACAATATTAGCTCCCCACGTGCTCAAACCGCCATGAGAGAGGAAAAGCGCCTGAATAAGAAGAGCCACTGCGGTAATCACAACGCTGATGGGAGGACCGAGCAGTATGGCTGACATTCCTGTTCCACAGGGGTGGGAGCATGTACCTGCCGTCGGAACAGGAATCGGCATACAGGAGATAATAAAGACCACCGCAGCCATAAGGCCCACCAGAGGTTTGAAAGAGATATCGCTATGGGATATTTTCTTTAACCGGTACAATCCATATCCCACAAAAGGTGCAGCCACCGCAAACCACAAGGCTGCCCAGTTCAGAGGCAATATACCTTCTGAAATATGCATGGCATAGGCGTTTCTGGAGGGGAGCAGTAATAACAATACTCCGAAAAACGTTAATTGATAAAGATGCCTTCTTGGTGCCGGTCTCTTACCTTTCATGATCATTCTCTCCTTAGATAGTGATTGAATACATCACGTATTAATAACTCATCCGCAATCGCATGGAATATACGTTCGCCGGACCACGGTCACGGTTATAGCCGGGATTTATAACGTGCTGGAAATCAGGGGAAACCTGAACATATTTTCCAATCTGAACACGATAATAGATTTCGAATATTTGTTCCAGGCCGTAGTTCAATTTGCCGTCGCCTATTATAAAGCCGAGACCTCCGGCCGCCAGATAATCCTTATGTTGAGTTGATATGCCATTCACTGCGTAAGCTATTCCCACACGATCTTCAGAGCGCCCCCAATGGATACCGCTCACCTGAGTGCCAAGGCTCAGAGTCCGATCAACTTCGGTATAGCAAAAATTCTCATTATGACCGTCGTTCCATCCTATGCGGCCGAAAAGACCGGTTTCCCCATCGTCCGCCAATGGTTGTTCAAAGTTCAGCCCAAACCCATACTTGGTGCGTCCGGGCTTCTCATCGGCACTCACACTAGGTGTTGAATTTGTTTCGTATCCTACCGCTAATGCCTCATCATAATTACCCATGTTTCCCTGGTTCAGATAACTGAGCACGCGTATCACCGTACCTGAGTCATTCGGTTTGAGAGTAAGCTCCAAATTGCTTCCCTGGGCCTTGAATATTTGTGCATCGAATATATGGCCGTTGGCAACGGTCGGCATCATATAGAGGCCGAAGGCTAATCTCCATTTAGGCTCAACCAGGGCTGTGACAAACCCCCAGCTGTAGCCCCGGGTGTCGCTTGCTTCATCCCAGGCCGGGTTATAAAGAAACGCATAGTTGAAAAACTGGGTGCGCGTGTTATTGGCGTATCGGTTGAGATCGAAATCATCACTTGGCGCCATCTTACCCGCCTTTATCTCAAAGCGTTTGACAGGCTCCTCTCCAGGGAGCTGGTCCATTGCCCGTTCCACCTTTTCGGTTTCGGCGGATAAGGGAGAGAAATAACGCAGATATGCTCTCGCTATATAGGGGCCCGTTCCCAGATCTCCCGACCCCACCCTGATGACATCTCCATTCACATATCCGCCAAGGCCGAGCCCCTTGCTTACTCCTGAACCCTTGGCCATTTCGCTATCAAGGTAGACCTGCAGCGTCGGAGCGAGTTGAGAGCCCAAATATACTCCATACACATGGGTGATGTTATGTCCTTGGCCTTCATCAGTTCTAAAGCTGTGGGCTCCCTCATAGGGACTATTAAAGCCAGGTACATTCTGGTATATCCCATTAAACTGCAATCCCAGTACTTTGGGAAACCATAGTGGCAGCCGTGCTTGTTGCTGATCTTGTTGCTGATCTTGTTGCTGCTCCGGATTCAGGGCCTGCGCCTGGTCGTTGCCGGTGTCACCGTAAGCCTGACATGTAACTACCATTACCAATATCAATCCTGATGCGATAACAGCTACTTGCTTTGGAATTCCCCAAAACACCTCGTCAAACAGTCTTTTCGCTTTTTCCACCGGCAGACTAGCTATCGTGGCAGTCTTCCCTTGTGCAACCTGGTGCAACTTTTTCATTTTCTCTTTCCCCTGAAAATAAAAAATCCCCAAGGCAAAATGCCCTGAGGATTGCACCCTGATTTACTTCATCCTCTTTCCTTCCAGCCACGGCAAGGAGGGGTGATGGGTGAAATATTGAGGAGAACCGGAGGATTCGGCTTAAGGATTGCCTGAATGATCTTCCGTCACCAGCAACATCTCACGAAGCCTCACAGGCAGGTCTTCTGGCTCCCGGATCTTCCTACTTGCCGGCCTTCCCAAGGTGTTCACCCCAGTGGCTCAGTCGGCTTTCGTCCCCGGTTACAGCGGCGGGCCCGCTCCCGAATCGGCGTTTCCGCCCCACGGGATTCCCTATTATTCCTTTTTGGAACCTGAGATGATATTTTATAATATTTTCATGGAACTTTTGTCAACTTTGCGGGCGAAAAAGCCGTTGCGAGCAGTGACTTTGCTATCCGCCCCCACCCATTCCCATCTCTGCATTGCCTTGACAGTCACCCCTAATCCTGTCTGCTGCTCGTCTCAACGTTAAAGTGTATTCCATAACACATGCTATGTATCATTGGATACTTGATTTCGACTAGAGCCAGCTCCATAGGATATTTTTTCTAACATTATATCTGTTTGTCCCGAAAGCAAATACAAGGAAGCAAATCAGCTGAATGTGCACAGACAAAGCAAGGTTACTCAAGAGCTTGGAGTTCACCTGGACGACGTAAAGGGCGCTTGTCGAAAGATACAATTGTAACTTAAGTTTATTTGATGATCTGCCGATAAGTCACTTATCACGGCTTCTGACACACAGAGGGGTACGAAAAAGGAGGTGATTTAAAGATGATGAGAAAACTTACAAAGGCACTAGTAATCATGGTTGTTACCATTTTTCTGCTCGGCAACGCGGCCAGTGCTTTTGCCGAGTCGGACTGGGCAAAGGCACATCCTCGCCGGCACGAAGTGAATCAGCGATTGAAGAACCAAAACAGCCGCATCAACAACAAAGTGAATGAAGGAAAACTGACGAACACTGAAGCCGGGAAGCTCCATAAGGAAGATCGCGGTATCCGCCAGGAAGAGCGGACTATGGCCAGACAGAATGGCGGTCATATTACCAAACAGGAACAGAAGACCCTTAACCAGCAGGAAAACTCGGTCAGTCGGGAGATAGGCAAATAATCCCGCTCTCGCTTCCGGAACCACGCACGGCTCGGACAAATACGCTCCGGGCCGTGAGATGGCAACACTCCTTCTGACGAATGCATTTGCTATCAGATCATCGTTGGGATTGATGACTCCATGCGCAGAAATGAGAACACTCCAGTACCGAGCCGATAACCTCCATGTCCTCCTTGAAACGGATCCAACCGATTTCAGCGATAGTGAAACGGGCTCAGGTACAGGCGGTAGGAGCAGAGTTTAGGGATTTTATTTGACGTGGTTCTTTCGGTAGCAATGCGATAATAGCCGGATGAAAGTCGTTATGCAACAAAACAGGATATGACCCCTGTCCGGCACGTTGAAAAAGGCGTCAGAGCTTTCCTCCCATCTATCGTTTCATCGCCTTCATTCTTTCACAAGAGATTTCAAGGTTATGCCGCGTCTCGGTATCATCAGGCTCAAGCTTCAATGCAGTGCTGAATTCATGTACTGCCTCATCAAGACGCTTCTGCCTTAGATATGCATTACCAAGATTCTTATGAGCATTTGCATAGTCGGGCTCAAGCTTCAATGCAGTGCTGAATTCATGTACTGCCTCATCAAGACGCTTCTGCTTTAGATATGCATTTCCAAGATTATTATGGGCCTTTGCCAGGTCAGGCTCAAGCTTCAATGCAGTGCTGAATTCATGTACTGCCTCATCAAGACGCTTCTGCCTTAGATATGCATATCCAAGATTATTATGCACCAGCGCAAAATCAGGCTTGAGCTTCAATGCAGCGCTGAATTCATATACTGCGTCATTGAGACGGTTCTGATTTAGATATGCGGTTCCAAGATTATAATGGGCCAGCGCAAAATCAGGCTTGAGCTTCAATACGGTGCTGAATTCAGATATTGCCTCATTGAGACGGCCTTGATTCAGATATGCGGTTCCAAGATTATTATGGGCCACAGCATCGTGGGGCTTGAGCTTCAATACGGTGCTGAACTCAGATATTGCCTCATTGAGACGGTTCTGATTCAGATATGCATTGCCGAGATTATTATGAGGCAATGCCGCATCCGGCGACTTCCTTACCGTATCGGTAAAAAGGGTTAAATCGTCTCTCCAGACTGCATTTCTGCTCACTGTCCCTGCGGAATAGACAACTGCCACTACGAGAGAAATGATAACCAGGCCGGAAGCAAGTCCTGGTTTAACGGCCGGGGCCCGGGAAAGTGCCAAGGCTATCAGCAGGACAAAGCCAAAGGAGGGCAGGTACAGATACCTTTCAGCAAAGACGTTTTCCCCGAGTGCCGGTATGTAAAGTGACGGCAAAAGAGGTAAGGCTATCACGAAGAGACCGAAGCAGACTTTGCTTTTTTTCCTGAAAGCTAGAAAGCTGACACCAACAAAGGCCGCTGTGACAGCTAAGGACACAATGCCTCCCGTCTCAAAGATAGATGAGATCGGGTGCAGGACGTGAAAAGCATTCAGGTTTAGAGGCAGAAGAAGGTTTTCAAGATACTGGCTGAAAAGGGGAAAGACGTTGATGATATATCCATAGGTGCTTAACACTATATGTGGTCTCTGGGGCGAGAAACCCCCAAGGGCATGATACCTCAACCCCAGATAAGCCCCTGCAACAAGAAGGTAAGGGATGTATCTCTTTATGAAGGGCAGATATCCAGTCTCTTTTTTCCCGAAGATATGGTCATAAGCCACGAGAATGACCGGAAGCATCAGCGCCGGCTCCTTGCAGAGGGTGGCAACTGAAAAAGATACGACTGACAACGGATACATTCCCTTCGGCCCATCATCAGACCTCATATAGAAGTAAAAAGAAAGGAGGAAGAAGAAGGTGTAGGAAAGTTCAGGCACTCCTGAAATCCATGCCACCGCCTCTGTGTGAATAGGATGGGTAGCGAATAAGACGGCCCCTAGAAAGGCCGGCAACAGCAATGGTCCGACAAATCCTTTCTCCTTTAACCGGGAAGCATTTGATGAGGCCCTGAGAAGTCTCGAGGCAATGACAAAAACCAGGATGGAGACACCCGCATGGAAAAATATATTCACCAGGTGGAAACCCCAGGGTCTTAAACCGAAGACGTAGTAATTGAGCATAAAGATAAGGTGCATCAATGGTCTGTAGTAGTTTGAAATTCGATTCTCTCTCTGGAAGCTCCATACACTTTTGGAAAATATGTCCGGTATATGTTTCACATCTCTGATCCAGCGGTTTCCCAAAACCTGGTCTGTATCGTCGTAGGCGAAGTCATTAAAAAGGGCGTTAAAATACACTGCGAAGGAGACAAGGAATATAATAAGGATAAAGAGCGCAGGAATCCTTTTCCTCATCGGATTCGACAATACCGTGTTTTCTTTTGGCTCAAACGAGTTCATGCAAGTATCGACCCCCACCTCATCGCTTCGCCCATTAGTGTTGACACTTTATGAATTATCACAATGTTCACTATGTTAACAAATCTTTTTATGTTGTTACCGGAAGTTATAGGATAGAGATCTGGCATATTTCCGGACGTCATACATCTCTTTTCGGCATGTACATCGTGACCTCGTATAAAGAGGAAAGAAGCTCCTTTCAAAGTTTTGAATCTGTATGTTAAGACCTCGGGGCACTTCTCAGTAATCGATAGGGGAAACGCGTGTTCGTTACTGAATGTAGATCTCAGCCGTTCAACGGAAATCATATGTCTTGGAGGCCTCGCCGCTTACTGACAAGAAAAATGATGATTTTTCAACTCGTTCCAACATGACAGCGAAGCACGGGAAAAATGTTTCCTCGAGGAAAATTATTCCTCCTTCAGGGAGACTTGTAGAAACAAGAATGCCCTGGATCTCCGCAATGATATCCTGTCTCTCGCTTGGCACACCCTTTGCTATGTTATGGAAGAATGTAAGTTGAACAACGAACGGTCAGGAGGAATCACATGAATCTCATATTAATCGCGGCATTGGTCCTCGGGGTATTTTCTTTTCTAGTGACCATTTTCCGGGATATCGGGATGACGATGCTTTTTAACCCCGATGCCTTATTCATTGTTATCGGCGGAACCACCATCGCGCTCTTCGTGGGTTTCCCTTTCTCGAGAATACGGAGTACGATACGCGACGTTATGGACGCCTTTAGCGACCACGGCAACAGGGAAACACTGACAAGGGATATTCTTGAAATAGCGAGGGCTTACAGAAAGGCAGACATTCGGGGCCTGGAAGCGATGATAAAGGACATGCGGGATGTTTTCCTACGATTGGGCACGAGCCTCTTAACAAGCCATTACACGGACGAAGACATAAGGAATATCATGAAAAGGGAGGCGGCCCTCAAAATGGTAAACTTCAATTTTAGCCAAAATATGCTGAAGACCGTTGCCCGCCTGACACCGTCCTTTGGACTTGCCGGCACCGTGATCAGCCTTATCAGGATGTTCAAACATCTTCAGTCTGTCGATGCGATAGCGCCATTGATGGCAGTGGCTCTGATGTCCACTTTTTATGGAGTGATACTGTCCAATCTCCTCATGCTGCCCCTGGCAGCGAAACTCAAAGACAGAGCGATCGTTTCAGAGGCTCTTATGCATTTAACCATCGAGGGGATGGTGGCCATCAACAACATGGAAAACCCCTTACGGATTGAAGAACTGATAGCGGGGTATCAGGAACCGAGTGATGTTGGCTTATCAGGAGTTCATGTTGCACTGAGTATGACGAAGAGTGCCGACGGAGCCTAGAAGGAGTTCGCCAGTGACAAATAAAAAAGCACCTTCCACCGTTGGGGCTGGAGACCCAGTACCTTCGTATATGAGACTCGTGGAGCAGTCAAAATCATCTGTTGACAGCGACAGCAACTGGCTTATCACCCTGAGTGATGTGCTCTCTCTTCTCCTCGTCTTTTTTATTATGTTTTTTGTCATGACGAAGGACGCAGAAAAGGATAAGAAAGCACAGCAACGTGAGTCTGTCACCCTCGCACTGCCTGATATCGGGTTAAGGACTGGTTCAGAGGCTGCCGAAGCAAAGATCAAACGTGACATGGACTCTCTCATAAAGAATCTGGACATGGAAAATGACGTTTCCGTACAGATGATCAAAAACGGGATTATCATCGCGCTCAAAGAAAAGGTCACCTTCAGACCCGGAGAAGCTGAGATACTGAAAGATTCGGGTCCGATACTCGACAACATTGCGCATATCATTCGGAGCTGCCCTTCTTACACGGTTGAGATCGAGGGCCATACCGATAATGTGCCGATCAACACCAGGCTCTATCCGTCAAACTGGGAACTCTCCGTTGCCAGGGCTTCAAGCGTATTGAGATACTTCATAACCGCCCAGGGGATTGATCCTTCGCGGTTTGCCATAAAAGGCAATGCTGAGCAGCGGCCGATTGTTCCCAATGACACACCAGAGCAGCGGGCCCGAAACAGGAGAGTCGAGATCAGACTCAAAGAGATGGAAACACCAGGGTAGTTCGCATACGCTACGCAAATTCGATTCCCTGTCGGAGCACCTCAGGTTACCATTAGAGGACGTTCTTGAATCTGCGAGGATGGAAGGTGAAGAATAAGTCAGTATTTATATTGACGACATTTGTAAGCGCAAATACTGACTATCAATTATCGTTCGAAATCTTTTATCACGCCGAGAGAAGCAGGAAGGCGGCATTCAGTCGAGTAGAGAGCTGGCGTAGTGGCTGACAGCTCCCCTCGTCGGTAGGATCAAGGAATGGCGAGTTACAGTAGGTCTCTCCTTGGCCGTATCCGCCGTTTCCAGTTTCGTGCCCGTTTAGGCTCTCCATAGCACTATTCCATCCCCTGCCATACGTGGGTGAAAATGGTCTGATCAGGGATGCAAGAATGTCGGGGTGAAGTGATTAACGGAGCTTTGCCTTCGGCTATAAAGGACGAATATGAGGCTCTTCCCCGCTGCATACCTATACCTGCCTCATAAGTTTGTTTAGTACTACACGAAGCGAACATGGGTTCAATTGACGATGCGTGCTGAAGACCGTTCTTACCCCTCATCAGTAGTAGATTCTTCATGGCGTTGACTTCTGGATGAATAGGAAGGTACATAAGAGAATGGAAAGGGGTTCTTGCCTTGACGATATCAGACGATGGTTATATAATGTTATTACATTGTAAATAGGAGAGATTATGATTAAGAAATTGGTTTCACACGGGAATAGCGCTGCCCTGGTAATTGACAAACCGATCCTAGAACTTCTCCACGTTGACATGGATACTCCACTTGAAATTGCAACTGATGGGAAAAGCCTTATCATATCTCCTGTGGAAAATGACAAACGTGAGGGGAAATTCAAAGCTGCCCTCGAAAAGGTCAATAAGCGTCATGGCGGGTCCCTGAGACGGCTTTCCGAATAAGTGAAGAAGCTTACTTTTCTTACCCTCGCCGAAGTTATAGAGATTCATGCAGATCAGATTGAGAGGTATGGTGGCGGTTCCGGCATTCGCGATATAAACCTTCTTTCCTCTGCGGTTGCAATACCTTATGCCTCCTTTCAAGACCAATTTCTTCATGCCGACCTGTTTGAAATGGCGGCGGCCTATGCCTTCCACATCTGTCAGAATCATCCGTTTGTTGATGGGAATAAGAGGACTGCTCTCGCTACGGCACTGGTCTTCCTCGAACTGAACGGCATAAGTTTTAGTGATCCTGAAGGAAAACTCTATCATTCCATGATGTCGCTTGCTTCGGATAACCTCGACAAGACAGGATTAGCCGTTGTTCTTAGAGAACTCAAGAAATCTTCCCGTTAGGCATATATTGAAAAATATCTGTACTTCACACCATGATATCATTGCTCAAGTGTGTGGATTTCAGGAGGGAGTGTTGTGCGATGGAGACGACCACGTTAATGTTTGTTTTGGACAGTACTCAGGAGTCATAAAAAGAAAAGGGAAGCCCCGGGTTTAGAAATACATTTAAGTACCCGTAAACGAAAATACTGACTGCATTTCACGCACCAAAAAGAGAGACCCGGGAGCCTTGTGATCAAGACGTCCCCTCTCCCGCCGGGCCCATACTTTTTGTGCGAACTGTCATGTGTCTTTCGGCGTTCATTCCCGGAGTTACACGATCTATTGGATCCTCAATACCTTTGCCCCGCGGATCCTCCGTTGTTTCAGCTCCCTCAATGCCGTATTTGCCTCGTCAAGTCTGTATTCTTCGACCTCAGGCCTGATCGGTATCGCCGCTGCTGACTGCAAGAACTGCTCTACATCCCTTCTTGTGATATTCGCGACGCTTTTTATTTCCTTCTCCATCCAGATATGGCGAGCGTAATCAAGCCCTACGAGTGCCCCTTTATCCTTTTCCTCTTTCCTGATTGCGTTGATAACGAGTCTTCCGCCTTTCCTGAGATTCCTCAACGTCTCCACTATCGGTGACCACGCAGGAGTAGTGTCGATTGCGGCATGGAGTTTTTCCGGAGCTTCATCTCCGATATCGCCGGCCCAAAACGCACCGAGTTCCCTCGCAAAAACCCTCTCCCGCTCAGTTCTCGAGAAAACAAAGACGTTCGAGTTCGGATATTTGTACCTCACCAACTGGATAACAAGGTGCGCTGATGCCCCGAATCCAACCAACCCTATGTTCTCTCCATCTTTTATTTCAGACAACTCCAGGGAACGATAGCCTATCGCTCCCGCGCACAGTAACGGTGCAGCTTCCGGGTCAGAGAATATCTCGGGGATTTTGAATGCAAAATCCTCGGAAACTGCCGCATATTCTGCATACCCTCCGTCAGCATCTCTGCCCGTAGCCTTAAAATCATCACAGAGATTCTCTTTCCCTTCAAGGCAGAACATGCATTTCCCGCAGGCCGAATTGATCCAAGCCACTCCAACCCGCTCTCCTTTTCTAAATCTTGTTGCTCCCCTCCCTGTTTCTTCGACCCTTCCGACGATCTGGTGACCCACAATGATCGGGAATCGCGAGGGAGGCGTCCTCCCCTCTATTTCGTCGAGTTCCGTGTGGCATACTCCGCATACCGATACCTTAATCAGGATCTCTTCTTCTCCTGGATATGGGACCGGCAGGTCTACCAGTTCAAGGGGCAAACTATTTTCCTCTATATTCCTATGTTCTTTTAATACCATTGCCTTCACTTCTTTCACCTCTCGCCCGAAACATACTCAACCATATTCACAAGTTGATACAACTTTCTTCCAGGTAACGGCACCGGTTGCCGGGCGCCCTCCCCCCTGATCCGGATGTACCCGATTAAGTGCCATCTTATGCGCTCCAGCTAATAAGATGACTTAACTCGGCCTTTCTTGTCCGGTGCGGCTTTCTGCCTTACATATTCCAGATACTGCTCGTGTGTGTCACACCTTCTGTTCGTCTTGGACCTGTGGGCTTTCCGTATCCGCTCCCTGTCCCCATCTCTCCAGCGTCTGCACCGATTTCCCGGTCAACTCCGCAAATTCATGTGGTCTGTATATCTCCATTATAAAAACATATTAATCCTTTTAAGTACACTTTTCAATAACTATTGCGTGTCCTTTTTGCCATGATAAAGATCGCCATTCACTATTATCGTCGCCGAATATCTCTGGAGCACATCGCCAAGACGCCCCAATCCTGGGACTGCACTGGCCTCAGAGACATTACTGCACTTCTTCTAAAGCATATCATTAATTGCGCATGTGACTTCACTGATTGAGTGAACCGGATCCGCGGGACTATGAAGGAATCCGCATGTCGATGTTCATGTCTGATAAACAGAATATACGTATAATAAGAGAAGACAGTCATTCATGACGCCGTTGCTGCTTCGGATAATCATGGATCCCTCTGCGAGCATATGATGCACGATAATGAACATACGGAAGAGCCTAAGGAGGTTGAACTCTCCATCGACGGAGTATTGGACCTGCACACCTTCAATCCCCGTGACGTGAAGGAATTGTTGCCTCACTACCTCACTGTCTGCAGGGAAAGGGGTATCCTTGATATACGCATCATCCACGGAAAGGGCATTGGAGCGCTGAGGAAAACCGTGCACTCTATCCTCGAGAGGCTGCCGGGAGTCGCCTCATTCAAGCTGGCAGGAGAGGAGGCGGGAGGGTGGGGAGCAACGATCGTGATATTAAAGCCCCATGAAGTACCATCAATCAAACCCGATACGAAGCGGATATAGCCTTGCTCTCTCTTATCCGTCAGTCATCCGGCATCGTGCTATGGGTTAGACACGAAATTCACGGATCGTAACTTCTTATGATCTTCTCGGCCACTTTCCTGATATATCCCGGAGATCGGAGAGGTAAGCCGCAGCGTCTCATAAACTTCGTTTACTGTAATTGAGAGAAGGCTACTAGGCGGAGCTCCTGCTGAAATACTCCGGACTTTTTGGCCGACCGGCCTCCAGAGCAGCGGATCAGTGGGACCGTAGAGAGCAATAACGTTTCCGTTCACCGCAGCCGCCAGGTGGCTAATGCCTGAATCATTCCCCACATAGAGATCGCAGAGGCTCAGCAGTGCGGCAACAGTACTAAGCTGTTCATCGCACACGGGGAGAATCCGCTTATGCCTCCGGGCAAACTCCTTTATTTTCTCCCTTATTGCAGGACTTTCAGCGAGGCCTGAAAAAAGTATACAAAAAGGATCAAGGTTCTCCATCATCCTTTCGATCAGGGCAAAATAGTTTTCAAGAGGCCAGCACTTTCTCCCGCTTCCGCTTCCCGGGTGCAGGGCAATCAAGGGTCTCCTGTCATCGGCATACCCCGCCTTCACAAGTGAATTCTTTGCCTTTTCCGTATATGCAGACGGGATATCGAGTTTCGTCACTAAGTAGTCCTGTTCACGGTGAACGCCGAGCTGTTTCAGTCTGAAATGCGCAACATGCGTTCTCGTCTCTCCACAAGGAACAGTAATAATCGTCTCTGTCCTCGGAACGATCATTCCTATGTTTGCGGCCAACAGGGATTCGCCCCTCGTCGTAAAAACAAATGCACGTTCAAACTGTGCAAGGAACTCAGCGGTCTTTTCTTCTGCTCGTTCGGTATAGAGTGACGCATAGAGGCAGCTGTCCGTGGAGGATGCCTCATCGACAACAGAGGCATCCCTTAACAATCCAACCACATCGGGCCTACCCGCAAGATGGATGTAGCCGGAATCAGCCTTGATTGCTCTTACGCAAGGCAGCGAGAGGAGGAGATCGCCAAGGGCCCCGCCGTGGTGGATGAATGTCTTTCTTTTCAACATCTGCTTATTATAGGTCTTTTCTCCTGAAAGAGCGAATAAGGCAACGTTATTGCTTTTCCCCGAAATGTATATACTTGGAGAGGACGGCTAACAGACGATATAAGAGGGAAGATGCAGATCTGATCCTATGCTTTTACCATTTCTGATTGCAGCGTTTGTCGTCAAGGTGGCCATATGGATAGACAGTATCGCCTTTATGACCGAAGGCTTTACAGCACGCAAGCCCCTCGCTTCAGCCATGGGGATAGTGCTGTAACTGTTGTTGTAATTAGACATCTGTAAGTTATATAATGAAAGGATGGAGTATAAAAGCAACAACAATGTTGTCTACTCTTGCAAGTACCATATGGTGTGGTGCCCCAAATACCGTCGCCCGGTGCTCACAGGGAAGGTTGAAACCGACCTAAAGCGTATTATTCATTGCGTAGCGCAGGAGAGACATGCCGAGATCATTGAGATGGAGGTTATGCCGGA
>JBEKCV010000097.1:0-16699 GCA_050014695.1 Thermodesulfovibrionales bacterium | reverse complement strand
CTCAGCTGCTTACAAAAAGTTCCCCCATTTTTTCAAAAACGAACCCCGACCACTTCAGAAAATCATTTTTTACAGTTACCTCAGATAGTTACGTCTTCTGACCTGGAAATCCTGGGGGAACTCCTGGTTGCTAACAGAACATTTTCTTGATAGGCTAAAGGCAGATTCCGCATTTCAGAAGAGAAAGGAGCCGGTCAAAATGGGTGTGGTCAAGAGCGCCTTTGAGAAGGCGATGGAAAAGATAAGGGAGATCGAAGTACTTACTCCGGAAGAACGGGAGGAAATGAATGACCGGGAGAAGCTAAGGTCCTTGCTGTCGGCTTTCTATAAAGGTGAGCTCAGCAAGAATCAGGTAAGGGAAAGGTTCAAGGGCATAAAGCCGCTTCTCCTGAAAGATGCTCAACACCACATGGTCGATTCCCTGAGACCAGGCACAACACCGGAAGAATTCCAACAGAGGAAAGAGGGTATTTTCGCCATCGAGGCGCTGAAGGAAATGCAAAACGTGGCTGCGATCGAAGACTCTTTGAACGCGATTGACAAACTGCAAAAGGAATACCGCGACATGAAAGAAAGGGCCGTCGAGGAAATCAGGGCAACGATAAAAGAAAATCCCCAATTGCGAATGAGGCCTGTGAGAACCCCTGACGGGAGGACGGTTCTCCAGGCAGCCATGTCGATTGACGAGGCCGCACAGGAAAGAATGGCCGAATTTCTCAGAGAGCACGGCAAGAGATATGAGGCGATGCTCGCAAAGGCTCTTGAGCGGTTAAGGAAGGAACTGAAATAGCCGAGTTCGATCGAGCTGCCCCTTTCCGGTGCGTCATTTGACATGCCTAGCCCTTTTCAAAAGTACTGGTGAGAGCACGATATGCGAAGATCGATTGTCGATTGCTCTGAATGGAACTGTCTGGCATGAGGAAGAGCCTGTGCCCGACGAGCAGAGAGGCGTGCTTTTGAAGGCGCTGACGGTTGAATGAGTGAGGGTGGACCGCGTTTTTTCGCGGGGATGCTATTTTCCTGGATGCTCTTCAATAAACAAATGTTCTGTAACGGAGTGTGCCACGTCAACAACTCGAATTGCTCTGGTAACAGGCGCAAATAAAGGACTAGGTGCTGAGACCAGCCGCCAACTGGCGCGGCAGGGCATCAAAGTGCTCATGGGATCACGCAGTGGAACGAGGGGTAAAGCCACTTTCAAGAAACTACGCGACGAAGGCCTTGATGTTGAACTCATTCACCTTGACGTCACAAAGCCGGAACATATCAGGAAGGTGGTTCAGTACGTGAAAGAGAGATTCGGCAGGCTCGACATACTCGTGAACAATGCGGCCATAGCCCACCCGGAAGATACTCTGTCCGAAAATAGCACGGAGACCGTTTCACCAAAAGTCCTCCGTGCCACCTTTGACGTGAACTTTTTCGGGCTTGTCAAGCTGACGCAAGGGCTTCTGCCGCTCATCAAAAAGAGCGATGCAGGCCGCATCGTGAATGTTGCAAGCATCCTGGGCTCCCTGACAATCCATAGCACCGAAGGCTCCGAGGGACATTTCAAGCCCTTTGCCTATGATGCATCAAAAACAGCAGTGAACGCGTTCACCATTCATCTGGCTGCAGCCCTGAAGGACACTCCCATTAAGGTTAATTCAGCCCATCCCGGCTGGGTAAAGACAGACATGGGAGGAGAACAGGCACCTGTAAACGTTGAAGAGGGCGCAAAGACAGCGGTCAGACTCGCCACGCTGGGACCGGACGGCCCCACAGGAAAATTCCTTCACCTTGAAGAAGAGCTGCCATGGTAAAGGCGTCGCCGTTTTTTCATCGCCCGCAAGGCCCGCTCCACATTCGTTAGCTTTCTCTTTTGACAAAAGCCTCTATAGCAGAGAGGGCGGCGGCGTCAAGGTCCAAGAATTTGATGCCATAGAGGTTCGTATCATATTGACTCTCCTTCGTGACAACACGGACAATCTCAGCTTGAACATTTATAGGTGTCGAACCCGGCAGAGCGAATGAACACTTTATCGTGTCCCCCTCGAAAAAACCGGCAGCGGCCTCAAAGAGCATGCCCGATGTGCTGATATCTTCCGAAGAGCCGATCAAGACTGTTTTTTTCGATGTGCCGTTGAGTTTCACGCTGATAGGAATCCTGCCTGCCGTTCTCGGCGCGACGTGAAGGAGTTGATGGGCCTCCTCCAGCAGGATCGCACCGTTAATAATCGGGCTGGCGACAAAGGCATTCGCCCGGCACTGCAAACATCGCTCGTGGGCGGCCTCGGTTTCGGGCGATACAACGATGAGCGAGACGCTGCGCAATTCTTCATCTTCGCGAACGAGAGAACAGAGCTTTTCGCCACTCATGTCCGGCGCGTCTATTTTAGCAATGATAAGGTTCGCTTTCTCGGCCTTATGAAGGGCCAGAACTCTCTCATTTGTGGCAGCTGTGAATATCCTCATGTCCGACCTGTTAAAAAAACTCTTTTCCTTATCAATGATCGTCTTGAGGTCTTCAGCAATAATCACTTTCTTCATAGGTATTATCAGTATAGGAAGAATCGGGGTCGAATGTAAAGTCTCGTCACTTCATGCTTCCCTGAACTCCCCGCACCGTATCTCGATGATGAACGTCGCATACTTGGGATGTACTAATATCAATCCTTGCTCCTTTTGTCCTCGTACATCAATTTGTCTGCCTGCCCCAGCAGTTCATCGATAGAACACTGGCTACCAGGAGCACACCGGGTTAGCCCCATGCTGAATGACAGTGTGTAGTCCCGTTTCCCCGTCGCGTTCCGGATATCCAACTCTTTCTGCAAACGAGCGCTGAGCATAGTTGAGTTGGTGGCAGTGGTGTCCATCATAAGGACTGCAAACTCATCTCCGCCTATCCGCGCTATGATATCGGCCTCTCGAAAAGTTTTCTTAAGAATATCGGCTGCCTCTTTCAATACAAAGTCCCCTTCCTGGTGACCAAAGCCGTCATTGATTTTTTTGAGACCATCAAGGTCCACTGAAAGCAGGACCGTTCCGCAATGCACCCGTTTGGCTGTCTTGAGCTGCTGTTCAGCCAGGGTCAGGAATCCTCTTCGATTGTATAAGCCGGTCAGTTCGTCGGTTAATGACAGGGCAACGAGATTCTCCTCCATGCGCTTAAGCTCTGAAATATCTTTTGAAACAACCGTTAGACCTACCGTTTGTCCGCTCCGCTCCTTAACGGGACTTAGTGTCCGAAGAAAATATTTGCCGTCCCGCCGGCTTTTATGCTCATACTGAACAGATTCCCCTGTCTTGAATACTCGGTCGACCTTCTTGATAAACTCTTTGGTTTCCCGCGGAGAATGAAACTTTCTGTAAGACTGTCCGAGGAATTGGTCTCCCAACAATCCCAGCCTCACCAGATGTTTTCTGTTCATGAACAAATACCGGTAATCTCTATCTATCAAATATATTGAATCCTCGGTGGATTCTACCAAAGACCGATACTTCTCCTCACTTTCCCGGAGGCGACTCTCTGCTTGCCGCCTCATGCTTTCCTGTCCCTCCAGTTCAGCCAGTCGTTGACGCAACTCTTCCAGTTCAGATAGCAGTCTGTCTTTCGTTTTATTCTTATCTTGCATGCCAACTATCTAATGAGTGATTTTAACCGGCGATGGCCCACGGTCAATGCTTGAAATATACACAATTTGAGGGAACATGTAAACATTTATCCAGGTGGCGCTTTTGCAGGCACCAAGAAAATGCCACTGATTGAGAAGCTCGTATCATACGTGTCATCAGGTGAGCCGTGCTTCATTGTGAGCGCCTATTTCTACTCCAGTGAATTTGTTGGTTTGGCCGCAATCTCAATAGAAGACACGAAGAAGGCGGCGAGTTTGGTATTCGGTGAGGGCGAGAAGGATCCGCGCTGCACCGCTTTCAATGCTTCGCCCGGGAGGAAACGTTCTATTTCTTGAGAAATTTTTTTATTTTCTCTAAGAAAGGCCTGTGAATTTCGACCTTGAGGTAGAGGTCCCCGGCTCCGCCCCCGTGCTTGCCCTCCCCACCAAGGCCCTTCAGCTTTATTTGCTGGCCATCTCTCATTCCCGGCGGAATTTTGACGAGTAGATCCTTAGTGTTGCCCCGTTTATTATAAAGATATCGAACCTTGCCCCCGGCAGAGGCTTCTTCGGTCGTAATCTCAATCGCATCAAACCAATCCCTTCCGTTTTCCGGTAACTCGATCCCTAACTTCTTTGCCGCTAATTTTTGGATTACATCCAGAGCCTTGAACATGAATGCGGAGAGCACGGGATGCCTGGGCTCCGCCCCCCCCATCGTCCGCTGAGGGGATGCCCTTAGCCTCTCCTGATAGGCCTTTCTCATCGGGCCGAAAAAGAGAAATCCAGCGCCCGAAAACAGAGGCCCTTTGAATTCAAACTGGCGATAGTGAGGCCCATAAAAATTGTTTCGGCTGAAGATATCTTCAGGTCTGCTAAATCCGAATATCTTGCTGAACTCTTCAAAAACTTGACCGATATCGGAATCTCGGAAGATATCCTGGTCAGTATAGGTCTGCCTGAACTGGTCCCTCGCAAAGGAGCCATACCGTTGTCTTAAAGCATCATAGTCTTTCCTTTTCGCAGGATTTGAAAGGACGGCGTAGGCCTCATTGAGTTCCTTCATCATGTCTTCGCTCCCCGGACTCTTATCGGGGTGATAACGGAAGGCGAGATTCCGAAAGGATTTTTTTATCTCTTCAGAGCCCGCACTTTCACTTATACCCAAAACCTTGTAATAATCCTTTTGATTCATTGGTTATAGTATAACCGGATAAAGCTAGGAATAGGGGTACCTTTCTCTCATTGCAAGAAAAAACGTATTTACGGCTGAATTCTCAAAATGCTTTTCGGCAGAATGGCCAATAACTTCAGTTCATGAAGGAAGCCGCCGTACTTATATCCATCCGAACGCGCCAATCAGGGTGCTGCCCTTCCCACTCACTTCTTGATCAGTCATGGTGCGCTCCGATAAAGGGTTTCGAAGTCGAATCATCCCAGCCACCCGCGGGAATCCTTTTAGTATGAGGCGTTACAATGGTTCACAGTGATCCGCCAATTAGAAACGGCATGACTTTCTCAAAAGTTATTGATTGTCCTCGTTTCTTAGAATGCCCAATAAATAGGCGAAATGGAGAATTTGCGGCAGATAAAAGGACGGATAAGTTTTTATGACGACGTAATTTACAAGTTATGAACAGTCGGCAGGTTTTTCCCACATTCTTGAACTTGCGAATGTACCATAATCGCAAGGATTTAAAGAGATAATCGATGCCTCCTACGATAAGAGTGCGTGACTATGAAAGAACCGCTGTCTCGGAAGTTTCCACAACGAAAGCAGTGACAATCATCCGGCTGAAACGACACTTGCGGTGAAACGTCTCAGGGATGAAGCTTATCCTGAATGACAAGCAAAGCAGCCGGCAGGGCGGGCTTTTGCAGTCGAATTATTCAACGCGCTCCACAAAAATGTTCCCGTTCCAGAAGCGCAGCTTGTACCAAAAACCAAACATCTGCCTCTGGCGAGCTATGGTAGTTGACACATGACCTGCATTTTTTCCTCGGAGCGGAGTGTGGATTCCATTCTCAGTCGAGAACAATGTCAGTCAATACCTCAGACCCTGCTGAGGGTCTCCGCGTTCATCCCCGGCCTTTACTCGCGCGGAGGATGTCAAAGGTATCGTGCAAAAATCTTTCGGAAATGAAAACCGTAAATCGCAAAAGTTATCGCATGCGGAAAGAGCCGGGGGCGTCTGAACATGATCCAGAAAATCAGCCTCCAGTACTGGAATCTCTCCTTTCCTATCACGCCGAGGATTACCACAGATTTCAAGAATGTACCAACATAACTGAAACGGAATCGAACAACTTTTTTCTTTGGTGGCGTATAATCTCTCAGAAATGTCCTGACTCGTGCATAATAATGTTTAGGTGCATACAACGTTTTGAGGATCTGCTTATAGCCATTTATCAGCACGTCATAGTTCATCTTCGGAATGAAATTAATCGAGAAATCCGTATTGTCACCGGAAGGGTCTTTCAGCAATCGCTTCTCCTTTGCAAGACGCTGATAGAGCTGTGTGCGCGGAATGGCATTTAACAGGCCGACCATAGCGGTGACGATCCCACTTTTCTGGATAAACTTTATTTGTGTGTCAAAAATCGTGAGGGGGTCATTGTCAAAACCGACAATAAATCCTGCCTGCACCTCAAGTCCGGATTTCTGGATTTTCCTGACGCTCTCGAGGAGGTTGCGGTTCTTGTTCTGGACCTTACTGCATTCCGCAAGGCTCTGTTCATTCGGGCTCTCGATACCCACGAAGACGATATCAAATCCTGCCCCGACCATCATCTGCATCAGTTCATCATTATCAGAAAGTTCTATGGAGGCTTGTGTAATAAAAGAGAAGGGATGCCTTCTCCCTTCCATCCATTCGGCAAGGGCCGGCAGGATCTCTTCCTTTAACTTCCTCTTGTTCCCGATAAAATTATCATCGACAAAAAATACTCCGCCCCTGAAGCCTCGTGAGTAAAGACTCTCCAGCTCTTTTGTGATCTGGTCCTTGTCCTTGGTCCGCGGCACTCGTCCGCAGAGAAGAATAATGTCGCAGAACTCACAGTTAAAGGGGCACCCCCGTGAATATTGGATATTTACCGTGGCATAATTCTTCAGGTTAACAAGGTTCCAAAGCGGAAGGGGAGTCTTTCGCACATCCGCCCATTGATCAGAAGTGTATATGTGCCTGGCACAGCCATTCCTTAAATCCTCAAGAAAAAGAGGCAAGGTGATTTCAGCCTCTTTGAGTACTAAGTGGTCTATGTCGCAGAAGTCTTCATATCCGGTCGTAAAGAGAGGGCCCCCGGCCACAATTCTCACGCCCATCGACTTGCATCGCATGATGATCCCTTTTGCAGATTCTTTTTGGATCGCCATGGCACTGACAAAGACAAGATCGGCCCACCTGAGGTCATCGTCATTCAGGCTGCTCACATTCATATCTATAAGCCTTTTTTCCCATTCACCGGGCAGCATCGCCGCAACAGTTAATAACCCAAGGGGTGGGCTGCTCGCCTTTTTAAAGATGAATCTCACTGCGTGCTTGAAACTCCAGAAGGTGTCTGGAAATTCCGGATATACAAGGAGTATTTTCACGGGCTGACCTTATCCATTTCTTTCCCTTGATCGGAAGCCTCCGCTTCCTTTCAATAGCTATCCATCTCTATGCTTCGACTCATTCCAAAGAGAGACAATGAGAAGAATCCAAATTTTACCTGTTCGTCACCACTGAGAAAAACTCTTTTAGTATACCTTAATTATTGAAATTTTTTCTCGGTTTTCTTGTTGTGAGTGTTGTGAGGGAAATTTGCCAAAAAAGTAATGGCAAGGTAAAATAGAAAAGGTGAGAATGAGGGATTATGGGAGACTTCTTTGCTTTTCAAAGTTTCTCATTGCCCGGGATTTCGCTATGCCTTCGAACCATTAAACTGCGAAAAATTCATGAGAGAGGGGGGAAAGTTATGCCATTAATTCGTAAACGACGCATCTGGTGGGAGCCTGTTACAGGAATTTCAAGCTACGTGGTCTACGCCGGAGCAGAGCAGAGTGCCTTTGCTCCGAAAAACTTTATGTGGGAGGCTACTGAGGGAATAGTCTGGAAGGTGGTTGCAGAAAAGAACGAGGTTCTCATTCCCGATGAGTGGCCTGAATTTCCCAACGGAGTTGGAACTTACTACATCGGCATTACCTCAAAAGACGACGCGGGGAACCAAAGCGACCCTTTCGTATCTTCGGGTACGTTCAAATTCGTCCCGCCACCTGCTCCGGAGAAAGGCGGGATAGAGATTCTTTAATGGATCGATCCTTATGCATGGACCTGATCCACCGCACGAAGAGCATCCTGGACTCGATTCAGAATCTTACAGAGCGCTCTCGTGAAAAGTTCGCGGATAGAGAATCCGGTGAGGATTTTTGTAAATCAATTACCGACGATATCCAGAAAATCGAACTTTTGCTGAACGGCTTCCTCAATTATATCAAGTCCACCACGCCGGTCATAAAAAAGGACACCGTGAATACCCTTGTCGAGGAAGTAATGAAGACACACCGAATTCGGCTGGAGGAGAGGAAGATACGAATACATAATAACCTTGAAAAGGAGCTTCCCGAGACCATCGTTTCCGATGAGCAGATGATATTTATACTCGATTCCGTGCTCCAATATGCAACCTCTTCGCTATCTTCAGGCGGCGCGATCGAAATTTTAACAAGGTCTTTCGACCATCAGGTACAGACAGGTGAAGGACAGTCGTTTCTCAGGGAAAGAGGCAAGCGTGTCGAGATTGCCTTTACCTTTACGGACTATCAGAACAGAAGCGAACAACCTGTGAAGGCATACGAGGGATTATCACTTCCTCAAAAGGAAAGGGCTCTGGATCTGCTTCTCCGGCTGGTTCTTGCTGTTGTCGAGAGGAACCAGGGAACCATGCAGTTTGAGACGGATGGAGCAAAAGAAAAGAGATCTCTTGTTTTGAAATTGCCTGCTGAGAGGCGAAGGTCAGTCCATTATCAGCTCATCGATGAACAGTATCCCGCTTTTGACCGGAGCCCGCTACGCCACAATATGTAATTGATCCTGAGTGGTGAGCTTATGGAGAAAATGCTGTGAGATGCACATTCCTGACAGGAAACTATGTATTGTCATGCAGGGCCGAGAGGGTAGTTTATGTTCCGACTCTTTTCGAATTTCAAGAATATTGCAAGAGCAGGCGATTCAGGATATGCCCTCTTTTTGTAAAGGCTGACACCACGCATCAAACACCAGCCAAACTTGTGCCGCCACGGATTGTTAAAATCGAGTGAGAAAGAGGGATTCGAGCAATAGGTGGTAAGGATGGCAATGTTTCTTCTATTGTCTTTTGCCAACTTCAAAGAAACTGTTTTTCAATGGTTCATGGTTTCTTCTCCTACCGTAAGCCGTACTGCTAACGCAGACTTGCATTGTGCTTCATCGTGTCCTCCAGCAGTCCACATGCGAAAGGCCTCGCTCATTCGCCGCGTGCCGGTTGCTCCCCGGGGGAGCGCACTGCTTGTGTGCCTTATGCAGGTCAGCGCTGTTCGAAAGAAACCCCCTCCATAACCGCTTAAGCGGTTTGGTAGCGCGAGGATGTCATGTCTACACACTTGAAACTGCTATAATGGTTTAATGATAAGATTGGGAGGACATATATGAAGCAATGCTTTCTTGCCTTTATGGTCAGTTTTTTGTTGTTACCGCCCATTTCAATGGCTGCCGAGCAGGACACTCTCTCTCTTGACAGTGTCGCCGTCAGGATTGGAGCGCCCAAAAGCGAAGTTCGGCAGAACTTCGCCGAAGGATATACCATCGCCGAACAAAATGACACCTGGGGCATTTTCACAAAGGAACGCTTCCTTGGCACGATACAATTCGAGAACGGATACGTCAGGTCAATCGTCAAGAACTGGAGTGATTACCGTATGAAATCCAGCGGCTTGAAATCCTTCCAATTGCTTTTTAACCTGCTGTCCAATCTCACCAAACAGGGGTTCACTATCGCCCATATTTCCACGTCCGAAGTGAAAAAAGCCAATCTCACTGAGGAGGTCATAGTTTTGAAGATGAATAGTCGAACGGTCGAGATAAGCATTCAGAACTCCCTTTCCGGTGAAGGGTACGCGGTTCATATCGATGAGACGCTGTCGAAATGAAAAAGGACGAAAAAGAACATGAATGAGTCGCCCAGGAATTCGTTTTCTGAAATGGCACGTATTCACATGAACGACTTAAGACGTTCGAGGGGAATGATCTTCCCAACAGCAGTGTTCCCTGCATAATCATCAGCAATTTCCGCGTGGATAGGCGAACCCTGTGCGAGTGGTTCGCGATTGTCGGAGAAAAACTCTTCTAGAACGACATCCGCGCAGGGGCTCACTTTCCCGGCGGTCGCATTCGATATGGCATACGGAACGCTGCATGCTTTTCTCGACGAGGAATACAGGACACCGGAGAACAAACACTTCGTAATCGAAGTTTCCTTCGAGAAAATCGACTGGTTGTTTTTTAGCAGCGAGATAATAACCGACGGGGCGTATGGGCGATTCATTGAGATTATAGACATGGTACTCCGTCGCACTCCTGTAACCAGTCAATATCAAAAATCTCTTTCCCCCGGGCAAGGTGCTGAATAAGATCATCCTTAGTCTCTCATGCTTCACGGCGCCTTTTCAGTCCGCAGTTCCCTGCGTCATTCGAGGAACGGACTCAGGAGCAGTCCTCCTCTGAACTGGTTAGCGTTGAGGCCACAGTCGAGTTTGAGCGGGGAGTCTTTGCCGAGATGTCGTTCGAAGATGTCGCCATAGTTGCCGACAGTCGCGAGAACCCGACGCTGCCATCCCCTGTCTAAACCCAACTCCTGCGCTGCAACAGGCATCGCCCCCGCACCCCCTGCATACCAATGCGTTTCTGGCCGTTCAGCGCTGA
Source organism: Thermodesulfovibrionales bacterium (assembly GCA_050014695.1). GTDB lineage: Bacteria > Nitrospirota > Thermodesulfovibrionia > Thermodesulfovibrionales > UBA9159 > UBA9159. The sequence continues at coordinate 6,168 of JBEKCV010000097.1, read as the reverse complement.
TCAGCGTGTCCACAGTCCAGACGACAATTGCAGACCACTGCGCGTCGTTGGTTCCTGTCGCGACCATGAGCGGGAAGACCGACAGCGGCTCCGGGAGGAAACGGCTGGACAACCGGTTTACACCTCGGGTCAGACGTGTAGCGGCGAGGGTTGTGATCTCACCGGCGATTGCATGGCAGTGCTGCACGCTATAAGCATCATTCATCTCCCCATCCTCGGAATACGGCATGCGTAGCCAGTTCTTGTGCAGCGCGTCGAAATAAGCATTGATGCTCCGCTCTGTTGAACTACCAATCATAAAGCAGATGGTGTTTCCGGCGAGGTCGCCGACACTGCGCGCAGAAGAGTTGGACGGCACCATCACCGCATGGGATTCCACAAAGACGGTAGGACCGGGCACTACCTTGCCTGCCAGCTTCTGCTCGTTGATCTCCGAACCTGTGAGGAAGTAGACGTCGTCCTCCTGCTTGCGCACCGCGTCAAATTGCTTTGGCGTCTCATACTGATGATACTCGATGCGATCCGCGGACCTGAGCACCGCAGCTGCGATACCGCGGCAGACGTCAACATTGAGGCCCGTCCAGCGTCCGTGGTCGTCGGCACTCGCCAGGCCAGGCCGCTCGGCGCTGCCGCAGCGGACAACGCCGCGCGCCTTGACGCGTTCAATAACGGAGCCCGCCTTAGCGGTGGAGATCGCGCACCAGACGGTGAACATAACAAGCAGGACCGACAGCAACCGCATAAACGTCCTCCTTATCGAATATCGAAAAGAATCATCGGCAACGGACAACCCGGGGAGCAGGTCGGGAGCCACGCACGCCCCACCCGTCTTTCCACCCTTCAATTGGCCGCCGAGTAAGTGCTCGGCAGCGGGTTAAAGCCCGATGGAATGTTGTTGACGACGCCTTGTCGGACATCCTCCGGCTCGATCCCTATCGCCTCGCAGCCGTGTCCACCATAGTGCGGCAGTGCATTCACGACACTGTCCGGGATCCTCGCGAGCGAGGCCGGCAGCGGCGGTAAAATGCCCATCAAACGCATTGGATCGAAGCCCGACAACAGACTGTCTGTGATTGGTGAGTTGATATCGCGGGGCCCGAGATGCTTCTGCTCGAATCCAGAGGGGCCGAACTGGTTGAACGCCCGCGAGTTGCCCTTCTCCAGCGCCTCCGCCTCATCGGGCAGACTGGCGAGCGCGGGCAGGCGGAAGATGTCGTTGATCGTCTCGATTATCGCGTTATGATCACCTTCAGCATGCGATACAGCCTGAGTCCTCGCATATGGTGAAATCAGAATCAGAGGCACTCGGATTCCGCGGGAAAGCGGCAGCCCGTCTGGGCCGTAGGAGAGGATGCGAGGCGGCACATGGTCATAAAAACCGTCGGACTCATCGTACGCGATGATGATTGCACTCTTCTCCCAGAGTGTCCGGTTCGCCGCAACCGCGTTGATAACGCGGGCTGCCATCGCCTCGCTGATCTGCCGGTCGCTGTAACTCGGGTGGTCATCGTCACCGGCCTTCGCTGCGTTAATCGCAGCAATCTCACTTGCAGGAGTAAGGGGATTTGTGATCGGCGGCATCAGCCCCATCTGGTTCGTGTAGCCGCCGCGGATGTAGAATACACCGCCTTTAGGCAGGGCATTGTTTGCTATGTCGTTGAAGAAGTCAGTCATGCCGCGGAAGTTCCGGCGAAACGGGGGAGTGTCCGCGAGATAGCCGAAGTACTGCGGCCCCTGATGGTGGCTTACATAGGAGTTGTGAGACACTACGCCGTTCGAATCGGTTGACTCGAGGTCGTAGCCTTCCTGGTACCAGCGCCAGTTGATGGGATCGCTGCCCAGGCTCTGGATGAATGGGATGTCTTTCTGGATGTCTGGGAGGTCGAAAGACGAGTTCAGGTTCTTGGCCATGACCGTATTGATATTGCGGCCCAGAAAGGTGAGCGGCAGACTGGCGAAGGTCAGGTTCGAGGCTATGTTGCTGTCTGAGTAGTTTTCTTTGGGGCCTGAGGGTTGCCTGTTGACCGTGGTCGTGTCGAACGGGGAGCCGTAGAAGGGTTGCGGGTCGTTCACGAGCGGCGGCCCCTGCGTGGTGCCGGTGTGGCCGTTCACGTTTGTGTAGGTCTGACCGTTCGGGCCGTGCCTGACCCACTGCGTTTCACCCGACTGGCCAGCGATCATAGCCACGGCGTTCGGAGTGGAGGGCGTGTCCTCGGTCGCAAAGATATTGTCGAAGATCGTGAAATTGCCGGCCCACTTCCAGAAGAACGGAATAGTATCGCAGTCGATGTACGACATCACAAGGCGTGCAAACTGGGTGCCCTCCGCATTGTTGGCCGTCCCGCCTTTTTTCGCAAAGCGGTAATACTCATCGTAGGCGAACTTATCCATCTGAGGCGCGCCATTCACCACGTGAAGCTTGGTTGCGAGCCCCGTGTGAGAGTGGTCGACGCTGTCAACAACGGTAGAGTTCTGCGCGGTCCCTATCCTGAACGGCTGGACCGCGATGGTTTGGCCGCTGATGAGGTCAGTGTAGGTCTGGGTAAAGCCCAGCGTCTTCGCAGCAGAACGGGGTCTCCGGCCGTCCGAGTAAAGGCCGTTGACACCAGGGAACGTGCCGAACTCGTTGTCGAACGAGTGGTTCTCGTTGAAGATAACGAAGACGTACTTGATCCGCTTCCGGAGCAATTTCACGAGCTTAGCCTGTGACAGCTTAAGTCCCTGTTGCGACCCGGCAAACGCGGCCGGGATGCCCGGTAACAGCAACATCGAGGCTGTCACGGCCATGGCCAGACAAAATTTTGCTAATCGTCTCATGTTGCAGCTCCTTTTGGAAGAGGTGCGCTCCGTTTTTTTTCTCCCTTGGCAAGAAATTGAATGGATGTTTTCATTCCTTTTCCATTCGCTTCTAACATCCGGGGCAAGCAGTCCCCTTCCATCAGGCTCGCCTGAAAGGTGGAGGGTGAATTGCCCCGCATCGAGTGATTGCGCAAAGTCTGATTGTATATTACCGTAGACAATGCAAGCTCGACAAGGTTGGCCACTCAGTATATGCCATCATTGCTGTCCAAAATAACCTGAAAGCACATAACGCCTCCGCATAAAATAAGGCTTTCGGACAAGTAAAAACTTCAATGCAAATCCAGGTTGCCTTGTTCCCATTCTCATTTGCTGTCCAATTAGACGAACTCCAAGGTGAGTTTTTCCTGTTCATAGGGCGTTGGTACAACCTCAAAGGGTTTATCCAGCCATGCCCACAAATCCCTATGAGTAAAGAGATTCATACGGAGCAAGGCGACCAAATTGGAAAGAGACCGGTTGAATCTTGAACGAAGCTGTAGATATCGGAGAATGAGCATGGCTATTTATAAGAATAGTTATTTTTCATCAGTGAAGATCCAATTGGGTTAAAGATAGGGATCAATAAATTCATCTGCGCGGACTTTTCCAGAAGATCTTCTTGTATTCCGTGCTATGGTGTAGCAGAATAACCGATTGTGCTCAAACAAAAAATGCAAGGCGGACAATTCATCCCCCACCTTTCATACAAGCATGACGGAAGGGGACTTCTTGCCCTAGGATGTTAAAAGAGGCTTTTTTACGCACTTGCACCCTTCAGCTCAGGTACCTCCCACCATTAATATTAATTGTCTGTCCCGTAATATAACCGTTGCAAACAAGCATGAGGGCTACGTTTGCTATCTCCTCAACAGTGCCGAAACGGCCCACCGGCACAAGATCGGGCTTCAGTTGTGGAAGGCCGGCGGCCATTTCCGTGCCGACCGGGCCGGGAGCAATCGCATTCACTGTGATACCTTCCTTTGCCAGGTGAACGGCGTAATAATGAGTCAATCCGAGAATGCCCGCTTTCGATGCGGCGTAATGAGGACCGACAACTCCGCCGATCTGTGCAGCGGCCGATGAAAGGCTGATTATACGGCCCCATTTCAAAGTTCGCATACTGGGAAGCACTGCCTGAATTGTCAGAAAGGCAGATGTGAGATTAACGGCAATCGTGGCATTCCAGTCTTTTTCGGTTATATCTTCGATGGAATGCATTATCCCGATTCCGGCATTGTTCACCAGGATGGATGGCGAGCCAAGTTCTCTTTCTATAATGCCGGTCATTCGCACGACGTCAGCCGAGATAGACACATCTGCTTTTACTGCAACAGCGAGACGACCGAATCTCTTGATCTGCAAAAGCACCTCTTTTGCTTCGTCATCACGATTACGGTAGTTGATCGCTATGTTAGCACCGGCATTGGCGAGCGCTAGCGCGATAGCCCGTCCGATGCCACGGCTAGCCCCGGTTACAAGTGCCACTTTACCTGTTAAATCGCCCACGGGTAACTCCTTCACTGAGAGAAGTCTTGTTACAGCTCAGCTTATCATCAGACATATGAATCTAAAAAGCACTTTTTATTACTCCTCCATCGACCCGTAAGGGTGCACCTGTGGTCGCCGATGATAGCGGACTAGCAATATAGGTCACCATGGAGGCGACTTCCTGTGGCGTCGCAAATCGCTTAATGAGCGACGTAGGTCGAACTTTTTTGAAGAATTCCTGCTCGATCTCGTCGATAGACTTTCCTTCCGTCTTTGCAAGGGCCTCGATAAAGTCACTTACCCCGCGAGACTTGGTGGGGCCAGGGAGAACACTGTTAACTGTGATACCCGTGCCTGCCACTGCCTCGGCCAATCCGCGAGCGACTGCAAGGAGTGCTGTTTTAGTCACTCCGTAATGGATCATTTCAGCGGGGATCTGGACACCACTTTCACTTGAAACAAAGATGATGCGACCCCAGTTGCGGCGCTTCATTCCGGGCAGGAAGAGTCGCGTCAAGCGCACTCCGCTCAAAACGTTAGCCTCAAAGAAACGTCGCCAGTCATCATCTGAGATATCCTCGAAGGACCTTGGCTCGTAAATCCCCAGATTATTAATCAGTATTTCAACGTCAGGGTGCTTTCGGGCGACATCGTAAGCCGCCTCGGCTGTGCCCAGATCACCGGCGAAACCAAAGAGTTTACAGTTAAAGCCTTCTTGCAGTCGCGCCAACGCAGCCTCAACAGAATCCTTTGACCGACCGTTAACGATAACATGAGCTCCTTCCCGTGCCAGCGATTCTGCAATCGCGTAGCCAATCCCGGCGGTGCTGCCAGAAACCAGCGCAAGCTTGCTTGTCAGCCTTAGATCCATTGTTCCCTTCTTCGGCACCTGTTGGCATTTGGAGTATTGAGGGAGGCCCAGCCGATCAAGATCTTTCGGCAGGATATGCCAACATTGCTGGTAGTCAGTTTGCTCATCGGGTCGTCTCCATTCCTTTCTGGTGAGATACTTCTCAAAAAAATATCCTTCAATCAAAACATATCAGATAATGGCGCGTTGTCAACTGACCCTGTCCACATTGAGGCTGGAGAGACTTTCGTGATGACTTTGTCAGATTAGAGTTGGCGATGAGCGGGGAGGTGTCCAACGATCATTGCTTTGGGTTGCCTATAGGCATGTTTGTACTTCCATTCCATGATCAAATGTGCTGACTTGGCCCCTTTCGGGTTTTTTTCCAACAGTCAAATTAGTCAAATCTAGTCCAGTGTTTCTCGACGGAGCGGAGTCGCTAACACAATCAACGTCCTGCTCATCCAAGGCATCGTCCAGAATGACTAAACCCTTAAGAAACTGTTTCGCGCTCAGTTTCATCTGGAGGAAAACGGGTATGCCTCTCACCAGGCATGGCTGTCTGAGTGGCAGGCAGCCAGAAACAGCCAGTTCTTTGTTCTGGGATCCAAGGATGAAACAGCAGGCTGTCAGGGTGCGTGGCAACGGTAGGTGCAGATGGAAACATCTCGCTTGGCCTGAGATTGGCAAACGCGCTGCCCGGCAAATACACCGTACTCTCCGGCCTATGGTTTGCTCACGGGCACGATGCCATGGTAGCCGCCATCGGCAGAAACCGCTCCGACACCAAAGAGGAGTGGCAGGCCATCCCGTACCGGTTTGTGAAGGATGAGAAAGGCTGGCGAGTGTTTGTTTCGGTTACTTTGCCTGTAGGGAAGAGCATCCCAGACAGAAGGCTCGGGGTAATCGGTGTGGACATCAATGCAGATCACCTGGCGGTTACCGGGACAGACCGCTTCGGCAATCTCATAGAGTTCCGGACGATCCCT
>JBEKCV010000096.1:0-16751 GCA_050014695.1 Thermodesulfovibrionales bacterium | reverse complement strand
AGGGTTTTCTGCACTACACGCACTTTTCAGAATAAGGCGCTTGCTGACTACGGATGGATGCAGCATTGCTTATCGCTCATATGAATTCTTGGTAGATATTGAGCTACAACTGCGGAAAATGGGCTAAGATGTTAAAACGGGTATCCGCTGACACAGCCGACGGTACTACAAAAGGAGATTGTAACAAGACCATGACTGATCTTCTCCTGGTTTCGGCCCAGCCCAGCATATCGCTCAAGATAATATTGCCACAGAACTATCTCCGTTGTTTGCACAAATACTCATACATAATTCTTGTGGGTTCCCTGATGATGGTCTGCCATGATTTCATACCCTCTGAAGCGAGTCGTTCAGTTTTGCCACTCTGGTAAGAATATATTACTTCGGTCCGGCGAAACTGGTTGTGAGCGCACCTGAATTCATTGTGGCTTGTTACCTCAACAAGTTTTTCATCTCCCACTATTTGCGGTATGGCGGGAAGCTCTCTGGCCCACGCGCCCACCATATTTCCTTCTCTTCTGATGCTATCTGTGTCGACAAACGTTTGAGTTTCCCCTTTTGCTTCTCCAACTTTATTCCAGTTTGTTCCTTCAACATTGAAACAAAAGACAAAGAAGGTTACCAAAATTCCCACCATGTAAACTTCGACACGGCTCCCTCTCCTCATCAGCTCATCTCCTTTTTTTCTTTGAACTGCATCTCAAGACAATCATAAAAAGTGTCAGCATCTTGGTTCCTTCACTTTTAAACAAATCGGGCGCATAATGTTTTCTGGGACTTCACAATAAGACTTACACCGGCAATATCCCAGTTGATTGGTGACGGCCGGCAATGTGAAAAGGAAGATGCGGACCGACTATTTCGATATGGGTGCGTACAGCGACAGAAGGATCGTTATTCTTTTCGGAAAGATGGGCAAGGCACGCCCATCGGAGCTTTGCACCCGCCCGAAGAAGTTCAGCTGCCTCTTTGTTAGAAAGGTGCCCTCTCGGGCCACTGATGCGTCGCTTAAGAAAGGCAGGGTACGGTCCACTTTCCAGCATGGCAGGGTCAAAATTGCTTTCGATGAAGACGGCATCCAGTGAGGCGATTACCGGGAGCAGTTCTTCAAAAGGATGGCCGAGGTCAGTCAGTATGCCCAGTTTTTCCCCTCCCGAAGAAACCACGAATGCCACACCGTCTACGGCATCATGCGGAGTAGGGATTGTCCTCACAGACACCTCACCGAAGTGAATTTGCCCGCCGGGCAGATAAGAAACCACATTACCTAGCTTGCCAAGCATGTTGTCTCTTTCAGCCTGATAAAGGGTCCTCGGCGTTACATAAATGGGTAGACCATATTTTCTCTGATATACACCAGCATAACGGATATGGTCAGCATGGTCATGCGATATTATCAGGGCATCGACCTCCCGGATATTACGTCCAACTGCAGCGAGTCTGCGCTCTGCGTTGATACCGCAAATTCCCGCATCAAAAAGGAGGTTTACGCCATTTGCTTCAACATAAATACAGTTGCCATTACTCCCGGACTGGAGCGAAATCGCAATCATGTGATTATCCTTGCACAAACAGGATGAGATTACAAGAAAATTATGGATGCTACGAGAAGCCTCGGGTTCCCCTTGTCGCACAGAAGGCATGTGGCACGCCTTCCAAGTCCGCAAGCAATCGTAGTGAAGAAAACTGATTACCGACCTGAGGACAGACGCCGAAAGCGGTTCTTAGATTCCCGGGAAAAAAGTGCACCGAGGAGAAATCGCATCAATACAGGAAGATGCGACCCCTGCAGCATTGGCGCGAGATGGACTAATAGAGGAGATATTTCGCTCGCAGATTGATAAACTCTGCAAGCGAATCCTGCCAAAGCAGCGCGATTGATTGGGAACTCCCACCGTCCCTGATCGCCTGCAAAACTCTTTGCGATCCGATGAGCCCCAGCGTTTTATCAAGCTGGAAGTTCCCCGGGTAAAGGGTATGGAGCGCCCCTGCGATTTCAATTCCCAAGGCGGCCACATCCAGTGTATTTCTGTCCGTCAGGCTTATTCGAACGCCGTGACACACCGTATTCCTATAGATGTCGCTCTTCGGCACGAAATCAGCCGGAGTAAAACCTACGCCTCGGATATCTCTGTTGTCCAGATACGCCGCAAGGGTTTCCGCATGAATCCAGGGGGCGCCAAGCAGTTCGAAGGGCGTATCGGTCCCGCGTCCCACGCTTACGTTGGTGCCTTCGACCATCGCCACACCGGGATAAAGAATAGTTTCGTTGAGGCTGCGCAGGTTCGGAGAAGGGTTAACCCACCTCAGCCCGGTCTCGTCAAACCAAGCGGCGCGGTTGTACCCGGACATCTTAATAACGTGCAGTTTTACTCCTAAGTTGTTCTCGGCGTTAAACATTGCGGCAAGTTCTCCCACCGTCATTCCGTGTCGGATGGGCAACGGAAAATAGCCGGTAAACGATTTTAACTCCCTGTCCATGACAGGCCCCTGCACCTGCGAGGCGTTCAGAGGATTCGGCCTATCAAGGACATAAAATGCGATTCCCTTCTTCGCCGCTGATTCCATGGCATACGCCATTGTGGTGATATACGTATAGAAACGGACACCCGCATCCTGGATATCGAAGACCAGTGCATCCAGGTCAGTGAGCATTCCCTCCGTGGGTTTTCTGATGCTGCTATAAAGGCTGTACACGGGCAGTCCGGCGGCGGGCTTCTCCATGGCGCTCATCTTCTCATCATCCTCGCCGGATAAGCCATGCTCCGGACTGAAGACGGCCCTCAGTTTGATACCGGGCGCGCTTCTGAGCAGATCAAGAGTTGTCCGTCCCCGGGAATCAAGCCCTGTATGATTGGTGATGAGACCCACGCGCAGGCCTTTCAGAGACGAGAAATTCTCGGCAGACAGGACATCGATACCGGTCATTACTTTGCTATCGCTTTCGTCCCGGCGAGCGTAACTCTTCACCTCAGTATAGCATCGTGCCAGCGAGGGACGTCTCTGTAGAACCTGCTCGGCCGAAAGAGGCCCGAACGAATCCGCAACGACCTTTTTTATCTGTGCCCGTAATTCCTTGACATCGCCTTTGCCATCCGGATAAACGCGGTTTGTCAGGACAATGATATAGGTATCCGTGATTGGATCAATCCACAATGCCGTTCCGGTGTAGCCCAGGTGACCGTATGCGCCTGCGGAGAATTGTTCGCGGTTAGAGACAAAAGGCGCTTCTATATCCCATCCGAACCCCCAAAGGTCTTTTTTGCCCGGCGGTGACTGGGGCTCGGTCATCCGGTCAATCGTCGCCGAGCTGAGGATCCGTGTGCCGCGATATTTCCCTCCGTTCAGCAGCATTTGCGCGAAAACGGATAGGTCATCGACTGTCGAAAAAAGTCCGGCATGTCCGGCCACGCCGCCCATATTGTAGCACGAGGGGTCATGCGCCTCTCCGCATAGCAGACTTGTCAGGCGATGCTCTGTGGGGGCGATGCGGCTTTGCAGGGAGAGCGGTAGCTTAAAGCCGGTGTCCTTCATTCCCAGAGGTCTAAAGATGTGTTCGGCGCAATACCTATCGAGCGGTCGGCCGGAAATTCTGCGCACAAGTTCACCGAGTGCTTCAAAATTGATATCGCTGTAAATAAATCCTGAACCGGGAGGAAGGACGGGCCTCTCCGCGACGATTTTCGCCATGGCCTTCTTATACCCCGACCACTTTGGATGCAGGCTCAGATCGGGTCTGAGCCCGGAATAATGGCTGAGGAGCTGACGCACCGTGATCTTTCCCTTACCGTTTTTTCTGAAGGCAGGCCAGTAACGGGCAACAGGGGCCTCGATATCCAGCTTTCTTTGTTCCGCTAGCTGCATGACCGCTGTTGTTGTTGCGATAGTTTTGGTGAGAGAGGCTAGGTCGAAGATGGTGTCTTCGGTCATGGGTATCTTCTCGGGCTCCAGGGAGCGATATCCGAAGGCCCGCCGGTAAACAATTTCCCCTTGATTTCCAATGAGGATAACGGCTCCCGGGGTCTTGCTGTCGCGAATCGCCTTTTCAACGATTCCGGCGATGGGTTCCATTTGATCGGTATGCAATCTCTCGGTAGGACTTGCAACAGCGTGTGCAGGGACAGGCACCGTAACTGCTACTGCGGAAAAAAGCCAAATCGCGGCCGGGAGGAAAAAACATATTTTCCCGGCGGCGATTCTCACCGCCTCACCCGATGGAGCCATCCTGCCTCATAGTGTTTTTCGAAACTGGTTCCTTTTTCAACCCGTCTGTTTTATAGATATTCCTCGGATTCCAGAGCATCCAGCCGTCGGAGCCGAATTCCTCAGCTGCCCGGATCTGGTTTCTTATCTCGGGACCGTAAAAATATCTTCTGTCGAATGCATAATCCTTGAACGCCTGAAGCCAAGGCCTGAAACGGACTGACGGAATATTGGTACGTTCGCGGGCTTTTTTGAGGGATAAAGAGACGATTTCGTAGGGGTGCGCGACCGGCTTTCTGTATCCCGGTATACCGAACTGAAACCCTGACGGATAAAGCATGAGGGATATGTAATCAACACAGGATGAAACGCTCTCGATCTTCTGTCCGATCTGGGTGTCGTCAAGATTCCAAGGTACATATCCGAAGATGTCCGCTGCGACGAAGACATTATAGGGTGCCAGCCTTCTTTTCGCTTCGCAGAGGAAACCCGAGATGTATTTCACCCGGTTCTCCTCTGTGTTGGCAACGGCGAACTTTAAGCCCCGCTTGTCGGGAAAACGGACATAGTCAAACTGAATTTCGTCGAAGCCGTTCTGGGCCGCTTCGACGGCGATATCGATGTTATAGTCCCATACCTCTTTCAGGGAGGGGTCGACCCATATAAGGTTTTCCCTGTCGCGATATGTCCCGCCCTCCTGGGTCCTCACAGTCAGTTCAGGGCGTGCAGCACCGAGGAGATTATCCTTAAAAACTACAATCCGCGCAACGGTGTATATGCCCTTTTCCCTCAGGGATTGTGTCAGGCTTTTTATGTCCTTGACGATGACCAGCTTTTGGGCTCCTATCTCCGACGCAAGGGGAATGGAACTCTTGTACGTGATGACCCCTCTGTCGCCTTTTACGTCAATAACGAAAGAATTGAGCTCCGTCTCTTTCACGAGGTTCAGTGCCGATTCACGCAACGACCTGTCACCAATCCCGTAGTACGTAAGATAAAGGGCCTTTGGGATGAACGGCCGAAGGTAAATGTCGAGAGGCGCTTTGACCTGATGCGCGGAGAGTATCTGCTCTCCCCGTGCATAGCCGTAGGCTCTGATACCAATCTTGGTAGCAGCATTCTTTATCACAAACGCGCCGTCCTTATCGGTGAGAACCGTCTCATTATTTCCTGTGACTATGGCGCCTTCGATCGGTTTCTTGGTCAGGAAATCCATCACTCTGCCGCTCGCATAATCAGAAGTAAACGCATGGAGAGACAAAACGGTAAACAGCACTATGAAACACGAGACAATGAAACACGAGACAATGCAAGACCTGGTAATCATTCTTCTCACCTTTCTCCTTCTTGGAAAGCAACGACTGACTCTCACGACCCCGGGGGTATCCCACGGGTGACTCCAATGCATTTCTCCACCGGACTTCTGCATCAGGTTACGAGTAGTTTCATTATACAGGTAATATGCCTCCCACGGGGGAAAGTATACCCTCTCTTCGTGAAAGTTCCGTGATTCAAATCACATTTTCTCACATTGTTTCGAGCCAGCCACGCGACAGAAACGACTTCGGCTTGCGGCCTATGGGTAAAACGCTTCTTGCGACCGAGGAGAAGTCGAACGAGATCCATTTTCTTATTGTGACCGGACGGCATGCGCGGGTGGCTGGAACCTTTTTCCCATGATTTCATCGGCTGTGGGCGGCCGCTAAGAGCCCCCCTAGTTTCTCGATTAAAGTTTTCAGAAAATATGCCGATAAGATATTGGATGACACCTCTTCATCTACTTCCTTAATGGGTGCCTTGGGTTTTGAGGTCGAGGAACAGAAGAAGAAAGGGAGGCGAAGCGCAGGATGTGGTGAGCAGGCTCCTCTGAGCAAGGGAGGGGAAGGCTGAAGCAGCCGCCAAGGTATCCACTTGCTATGAAGCCTCGAACTGCTCAAAACCCAGGGCACCCACCCTTCAACCATCGTCCCGAATCTCGTCAATGCGATGCCCTGTGTGTATTCCTGAACATTTCTGAAAGGGAAAGAAAGCTTTTGTCTGAAACTATTTCTTCAAGGGTTTGCGCTATTTTTCGCATCCAGTTGGGGTATTCATCAACGGTGCCAGGCATGTTCTGCTGATCCATGGCGCCGATCACATCATCGAGACTCACGAGCACCAGTCTGCAGGGGGTGAGCGCGAGATAGCGGTATACGGCGAGGCAGAGCTCTGGCGTCATCTCGGGAATCATCGTCGGCTCTGCGGGATAATTATCGAGAAAAAGACCCTCAGACTTGAGGGCGTCAAGGATACGTCTCCTGTCCATTTCCCTTCCGATAAGGTGCTCTTGCCACAGAGGATCTCCACGGTATAGACCCAATTGTTTTTTTATCTCTAAATCTCTGCCGGCCCAGTATCCATAGAGTGTCGGGAGATCGTGAGTTGTCACCGCGCATACCGCGATGTCAGGATACTTCTCAGGGGGAAGAAACGAGGGGTCGGGATAATTCCTCTCGAAGTAGAAAAGCCTGTATGAAAGCATCTTGAATCTCTGAAGGATTCCTCTCGCATCCTCACCTATGGTGCCGAGGTCTTCGGCTATTACCATTGTCCTGTTCAGGACGCTTTCCAATGCGATGATTCGGAGAAGATCCTCAGACGGGCATCTTAGATATGCCCCTTTCGCAGCGGACATCCCCCGGGGAATCCAAAAGAGCCTGAACATGCCGAGTGCATGGTCTATTCTCAGGGCACCACCGTATTTCATATTCTTTCTTATCGTCTCTATGAATAACTGATACCCTGTCTCCTTCAGCTTCTCGGGAATCAAAGGCGGGAATCCCCAGTTTTGACCATTCAGGCTAAAATCATCAGGAGGCGCACCGACGTCCGCTCCCTCCGCAATGGCATTTTGATAGCTCCATGCGTCGCTTCCGCCGCCCACTGAACCAACAGCGAGGTCATGGTAGAGCCCGATGGCCATATTGAGATCTCTCGCCTTCTCTGCTATCTCTTTCATCTGCTCATCGATAAGCCACTGCACATATTGATAAAAGAGTATCCCCTTTTTCTTGTCCTTTCTGAATCTCCTGACGGTCTTGCTCGATAGACTGCGATATTCCTCAGGCCACTCCTGCCATGAATAGTCAGGGGACGAGACGCCGGTTTCAGGGCCGGCACGATGCCCCTGAAAAAACTCCGCAATTGCCATATATGTAGCAAAGGATTCAAGAGCGGTGCCTTCCCCTGACCGGTATCGCCTAAAGTCTCTGCCCCGAAGGGTATTTCGTTTATAATGTTTTTCGTAAAAGAGATCAAAGGCCTTCCGCAGTATTTTGTCCTTCAGTGAGGAGACTTTCTCGTAGTCAAGAAGAGTCGCTTTTCTGAGTTCCTCCCGCTCTCTTGTGATAGTATCGGCGGTGAGGATCCCTGCCCCTTCCGGTCCCATCATTTCGGGTATGTTTTCGACGTCAAGGTAAATAAAATTCCTGTACAGCCTGCTTATGGGTGAATATGGGCTGATGCCGAAGGGTCTTGCGTTCGGAAGTGCGTGGAGCGGATTGATTCCGACAAACGCGCCTTTCAGGTCGGCAACCCATTGCACGATTTTCTTCAGGTCGGTAAAATCGCCGATGCCCCAGTTCCTGGCTGAACGGATTGCGTAAAGGTTGATCGAAAGCCCCCATGTCCTGCCGTCTTGTTGGTCGGAGGGCAGATAACACTCATCAGGAGTTATGATAAGCCTGGCAGTTTTCCGGAGATGGCTCCCCCCTCCTTTCAAGCCTCCTTGGGAGGCAGGGCCGGGAAGTCTGCATTGCACCGTGATCCCATAATAGCCAATATCCCGGGGAGTCCTGTTCACAAGGGTTACCTTTACGTATCGGATATTCTCTATCCATTGCTGCTCAGTAACAGTGATAGTCTCCCCTGCGAGAGTGAATTCATCTCTCTGCCCCTTCTCATCCTCTATGGACCACGACAGCTGCAGCTTATTCTCTTCTCCCTTCTTGAGGGGTATATACACGGGAACTGTCAATCGGGGCTCATTTACTGAGACAATCGTTACAGGCTCGATGAAACTTTTCCAGAGTCTCCGCCGCCGCTCTTCGACCTCCTGTCTCATGTCTGCGAGGGAATCAACTCTCAGTTTCATTGCCTTGAGAATGGCCTGTTTGGTTTCGACTGAGGGTACATGCCTCTTCCCGAAGACATCAAAGTATTCAGGAACGATGCCGCAGAGCTCTGACAGCTCAAGAATCAACTCGCCGGACAATGATATGTCTGTGTCAGTATCGCTTTCCATCGATTTTTAAAGGCGGGAGCTATTCCTGATTCACCATTTCGCTACACCGGCCAGACCGCAGTAACCTCTCCGTAAGTCCGGATCATCTTTCCACTCAGTTTCCTCTGTTCCGCATTTTATACACACATGAGGAATGGATTCCGACCACCGCCATGCCATACAGTCAGAGCCGACGCATTTTGCTCGCGTTCCTGAAAAGGTCTCCTGACACCATGTCCCGTTTGCTACTGTTTCGGTAACTAGCATGTTTGCCTCCTTCATGTGCGAAGTTTCTGAGTGTCCTAATGGCCTTGCAGAGCCTGGCGAGTCTGCCAGCGGGTATCCGCAACCGCCGAGCGAACAATCTTCTGCTCCCACATACATAAAAATATATAGATTTCTTGAAAAACAATCAAGTATTTACTGGGTCCGCGCGCCGTGAGCACGTCACGAAGAAACGAGGTATCTTCGTGACGTGCCGGAGCGGGCATCTGTGGGAAAGCCCGATTTTGATGTCCGACGATAATGCCATGGGGGGCTTTCTATAGCGTTGGTTGCTGAAAGATCCTTTTGTGCAGGGAAAGAGGGCTAGATGAAAGGATTGCACCTCTCACGGGCGATGGTGATCAGGATATCTCGATATATCAGATCACTCCGATTTTTAGAATAGATACAAGATTGCTTTTGTCAATTAGAGGGGCAATCGCTTATAATGAATAACATGGAAGCGTTAAAGCAGATACGGCTGTGGGACATACTGGACATCGGCATCGTCGCGGTAATTTTCTACCGGCTCTTGTTGATCATAAAGGGGACAAAGGCTGCTCAGATGCTCATCGGCCTCGGCCTTTTTCTCCTCGCCTCCCTCTTGTCCGGCTACTTTCAGCTCTACACGGTGAACTGGATCATACAGAGTTTATGGTCCCAGATCGTGATCCTCCTGATTGTGCTTTTTCAACCCGAGATCCGGCGGGCTCTGGCGCAAATCGGCGAGGCCCGGTTTCTTCAGGCGTTTACACCTGCAGAGGAGTTGAAATCATTGGACGAGATTGTGAAGGCAGCGGTTTCCCTTGCCAACAGGAAGACCGGTGCCCTCATGGTCATCGAGCGCGACACAAGCTTGAAGGACTTTGTCGAGATGGGAACCCCTCTTGATGCAAAGGTGTCAAAGGAGATCCTCTTGGCGATATTCCATCCGACGTCGCCTATCCATGACGGGGCGGTAGTCATCCGTGGCAACAAGATCATCGCTGCAGGCTGTTTTTTGCCGATTGCCTTGAGCACCGAAGTGAGCAAGACATTGGGCACAAGGCATCGTGCCGGAATCGGCCTCACAGAAGAGACCGACGCCATAGCCGTCATTGTTTCGGAAGAGACAGGGCTAATCTCGGTCTCTATTTCAGGGAAACTGGAATCACCCGTGGATATGGGAACTCTGCGGGATATCCTGACCGAAATCTTCACTACCGGGAAAAAGAAGAGCCCCGAAAAAGTGCAGAGATTTCAGGAAACGAAATGATACGAAGACTTCTCCTCGAAAATCTCCCACTGAAGGCAGCAGCTCTTATGCTCGCCATACTGCTGTGGCTTTTCGTCTCATCAAAGGGTCAGATGGAAACGTCTTTCGATGTGCCCATAGAGTACATAAACATTCCTCGGGGGATCGAGATCTCAACGCATGTGGTCAAATCCGCAAACATTGTCATCAGGGGGCACGAAAGTATTCTGAAGAATATCAGGCAAGGGGAAGTGAGAGTCTCTGTGGATATGAGCAAGGCAAAGGAAGGAGAGGGAACATTCCCTATAAAAAAAGATGATGTTCAGCTTCCGTATGTCGCGACAGTCGTAAAGGTGGAGCCCGCATTAGTAAAGGTCACCTTTGAAAAGACGATTACAAAAACAGTGGGCATACGTCCTGTTATCATCGGGAGTCCTCAAAGTGGTTATTCCGTGAAGACCATAGAGGTCAAACCAAAGGATGTAGTGATCGAAGGAGCGGAATCCGAGGTGGGCAAAGTGGGCTATCTGAAAACAGAACCTGTTGATATTACGGGCGTGGCCGAGGATGTTCGGCAGGAAGTGGAACTTGCTCAGTCAGACAGAAATATCAGGGCGGCCATGCACAAGGTCGATGTCATTATCAAGATGACGAGGAGGGAGAGATGAGGCTTTTTGGAACAGACGGTATTCGGGGGAAGATAAACAGGCTTCCCATGACGCCGGAAAACGTCTTGAGAATAGGTATGGCCGCGGCGAAGGTGCTCAGAAACGCTCATGGGAGGAATATGGTTATTATCGGAAAGGATACGAGACTTTCCGGCTATATGATCGAGAGCGCATTGACATCGGGAATCTGTTCCATGGGTATGAACGTTACCCTGACCGGTCCCCTCCCGACCCCCGGTGTCGCATTCCTCACCAGGGCATTGCGGCTCGATGCCGGCATTGTTATTTCAGCTTCTCACAATCCCTTCGAAGATAACGGCATAAAGTTCTTTTCGGCGGACGGATGCAAACTCCCGGACGAACTTGAAAAAAAGATAGAGGAACTCGTTGCCGATGACAGTCTCGGTTCAAAAAGGCCTTTCGGATCAGATATCGGGAAGACATACCGTCTGGAAGACGCGACCGGAAGATACATCGAGTATATCAAATCGACTCTGCCCCGGGGAAGCACTCTCGAAGGTCTGAAAGTCGTCGTGGATTGCGCCAATGGCGCCGCGTATAAAGTGACCCCCTGGGTCCTCAGGGAACTTGGGGCAGACGTTATTACGATCAACGACGAACCGGATGGAACGAATATTAATGCCAACTGCGGCTCACTGCACCTGGACGTCCTTTGCAAGGCTGTCAGGACGCATAAAGCGAATGCCGGCATTGCCCACGACGGAGACGCCGACAGGACGCTGATGTGTGACGAAAAAGGGACGGTTGTGGACGGCGACAAGATTTTGGGCCTCTGGGCGGCCCAGTTCAAGAAAGAGGGAAGATTGAAGGACGATACGGTTGTTTCAACAGTGATGAGCAACCTCGGGCTGGAGAACTACCTGGCAGAGGGTGGAATTAAGATGCTCAGAACAAAGGTCGGCGACAGATACGTCACTGAGAAGATGTTCCAGCACGGCTACGTTCTGGGTGGAGAACCTTCCGGACACATCATCTGCCTGGACTGCAACACAACCGGCGACGGACCCATAACGGCTCTCCATGTCCTATCCATGATGAAGAAAGAAGACACCTCACTCTCGCGGCTGGTGGCTGGCATCAAGCTCTATCCGCAGGTCCTCATTAATGTTGTTGTCGAAAAGAAGGCTGATATAAAAACATTTCCCGAGATTGCACGAGCTGTTAAGGATGCAGAGGATACTCTCAAGGGAAGAGGCAGGATTATTGTGCGACCTTCCGGCACGGAACTCAAGATACGGGTGATGGTAGAGGCAGATGAAGAAACGATTGCTGATAAATGCGCGAATGAGGTTGCCACGGTTATTCAGAAGCTGATGTCCGCCTAATGTATAGCTTTGCGTCATTTTTCTCCGGCATGGCGGTTGTCTGGAGGGAAAGTATTTTGTTATCATGCTGTCAAGTAAAGTGGTGCAAGGGAGATCGATCGTTATGAAAAATACGCTCATATTTGTCCTGTTTGTTCTGCTTGTCCTTGGACTGCTCTCCCTCCTTTCCGGCACACGGTCGCCAAGGATTCCCGAGGATGTCTTACACCGGGTTATCACTGATAATACTGCCTGCCTTGAATGTCATGGACCGGGTGCGGAGGCTGCGCTCAAAAAAAATCATCCTCCCAAGGATCAATGTTTGATCTGTCACAAGGTGAAGAGGAAAAGCACGAGGAATTAGGCTCGGCTGCTTCGACAACCATTTGGCGGGCAAGAAAGGAGATGGGATGATGAAATCTGCCTGTACGCTCACCTCGTTAAAGGAACTGAAAGGCGCCCTTGAAAGGAAAGGATACGCAGCCGTGCGCAGGTCGAACGAGGCACGAACCAAGACCGACGAGGATATATTTCTCGAAGCGATGGCTGATGTCAGAGAGATACGGGAATTCAGGGAAATTCCTCCGGCAAGTCCCTCCTGCATCGCTCCTCGGAGCGTAAGGATTGATGATGGTCGCGATGTCTTACGGCAGATTGTGAATGGAGAAAAAAGGATAAAACTGTCAGATACTGGGGAATATATGGAGTGGTCACGCAGCCACGTGCGGAAGGATATTACGAAGAGGCTTCACGAGGGAAGCTTCTCCGTTCAGGACTACATAGACCTTCACGGGATGACGCGTAATGAGGCAGAGAAGGAGCTAACCCGTTTTTTCTCAGAGGCTGTGAAAAAACGGCTGTTTTGTATCAAGGTGATACATGGAAGGGGGCTCCGATCGCCGCAAGGGCCAGTGCTCAAAGAGGCATTCAAGGGCTGGCTTCACGGTTCTTTCAGAAAATGGGTCTTGGCATACGCTACGGCGAAAGACTGTGACGGCGGATTAGGGGCAACGTATATCTTGCTCAAGGCTCGGTAGCCGCAGAAGGAATGTGAAGCCGTTATTGAGCGCTCCCTGCACGGATCTGTTTAAATCTCTTGAGGCAGAGGTATGACTCCCGTTCCGCAATAAACTGCGCAATGATCTTAATCGGAAAAGGTAAGGCCGCTGAAGGCGGCGGGAAAGGTGAGTTCAGGTACCTGTTCATCGCTCAGCGACTTTTTCACTTTACCGGAGATATCTTTTTCGACGGTTATCAGACCCACAAGTGTGCCGTCTTTCGCCGTCTCGGTCAGGAGCTCGAACTTCCAATTCGTTATCCGTGACAGCACATCCTTTATGTGTTCCACCATCTCCGGTTCTCTGATGGTGAGACCAATAAAATCGAGGCCGGGTGCCTCAGGTGCACTCCCGAGAAGGGTCGTGAGGGATACGAGGAATATCTTGTACCGCCCGAGTTCTGACCGCTCTTTCTGCAGGGCATCCCGTTTTGCGGACCGTGCTCGTGCAGCATGCCTCTGGATCGTCTTTGCGATCGTATCGACAATCGAAAGGGGTTCGAAATAACTCTTTCGAACCGGTACGTTGGGCAGATAGGTTATGAGTTCATCGATCTTCGAGCGGAGGTCTTCGAGGAAAATCCGTTCGAGCGCTGTCTCTTCACGAGGGAGAAAAGGTCTGATATCTTCCTCACGCCTTTGCTCAATGAAGGCGATGGTGTCGGGCTCAATCTGAAAAATACCTAATTCACGGAGCAGGGAAAGCACAGCGTGGAGAAGGGGCTTTCCCCCAACGATTTCCACCTTCGACATCCTGACTATGATGGAATCACTCCGGCAGGATTTTGATAAGTCGTTTCTCGATAATCCTCGTCAGGGTCTCGTCCTTCAGCCTGTCAAGCAACTCGACTTTTACCAAGGCATCCTTCACAACCACCGCGGCCTCGGATTCCGCCTTTTTTCTCGCCTCGTCTCTGGCATTTCTCAAAGTCTCGTGAATCTTTTCCTGCTCCCTGAGGAGCTCTTCTTGAGACTCTTTCTTAACCTTCTCGATCCATTCACGGGATTTCTCTTTTTCGATTTCGATGCAGCGCTGAATCTCCCTCTCGACCGCAACCACCTCGCTCAGGATATTTGTTTCCATGTGTCTATTGTAGCAACAATCGAAAAATTTTCAAGACGTTTTCTATCCACCCTTTCAACGGCCAATCAAGCTCATGTTTATCGCACAAGGTGTCGACATCATTGAGACTCATGATTTCGGCCTTCAACGCATCATCAATAACAACCGCATGATCGATCCGTTCTATGAGCGCCTGTGCCCTCTTGATATCCCTCTTGATGATGAGGGCCTTTTCTTTCCCCAGGAGCTTGTACCGTTCCCTGATATCGACAAGCATGAGGGCTGCGTCATAGGTCGTCTTCACGATCTCATCCCGGGTCATCCATTTGGTCTCGTAGTTGAGCATATACTTCCAGCTTGGCATGAGCATTGCCTCACGATGCTCCCTGAGGGTCTTATAGAACAGCCGGTATCCGAATCTTTCCGGGTTCTCAAAAATACTGCTGCCGGGGTCGATGAAGGGAGCGAGGGGTGATATCATCGGGAGAAGGCGGCCTGTGGTGTCATAGTTCTTCATCAATGCTTCGCAATACTGCACCGTATCCATAACCGATGCGGAATCCTGGTAAGGTAATCCTACCAGAAAGAATACGTCAATCCTCTTACATCCGCTTTCGAGTAATGTCTGCACCATTCTCTCGAACGCCGGATTGTCATAGTGCTTCCCAAATGCCCTTCTGACTTTTAGATCATGCGATTCGGGAGATATCTCCACATTGAACGTCCGGACCGAATCAGCTATCCTCTTGATAAAATCGTCGGGAGGGGGGATGAAAAACTCAACCGATATTTCATTCTTAATATGAAACCGCTTCAGGGAATCCAGAAAACGGTTCCCATATGATTCACCGGCCTGCAGGAGGTCTCCGATCACCATGATAGGGCCCTTTGAAAACTCCGATATCTTCTTCATATCCTCTGCAAGCAACTCAGGAGAACGGTAACACGGTTTTTCCCGCGCGCAGACGCGCTTAAAGGAAGCGAAAGAGCCTGCACAAGAGGCACAGGTACCAGCGCATCCCCTGCATTGGAACACCGCCGAAACCGGATAGGTGAGCCAGTAGCGGAAGGGAATGTACCCTGAGGGATCGCGGTACTTTATCGCCATTTTGAGGAGGTGGCGATAATCAAACTGAACGGCGTCGAGACTCTCCGGGCAGTGAGAGAACTCATTAACCTGTATGCGCCCGTCACGGTCTCTCCAGACCAGATTTGGTATCGACTCGTATCCGGCACCCGACTGTAGGGCATGAATGAGCATCCGAAGGGGTTCCTCCGTCGAATCGCCGCGGAGGACAAAGTCCACGAAGGGATAGTCCCTCATGATTTCGTCATAGTAATAGGTTGAAGAGAGGCCTCCGAAGATGATCGGTTTGTGAGGGTGATGGTGTTTGATCATCTTCGCAAGGCTCAAACTCCCGTCCACATGGGGGAGCCAGTGCAGGTCGATGCCGAATGCGAGAGGGTTGAGTTTTGCTATGAATGCCTCCGCGTCGAATGATCTGTCCTTCAGCATCTTGAGCGCAACGTTCACAATCCTTACGGTGAGCCCATGACGGTGAAGATATTCCGATATGGTAAGAAACCCTATGGGGTAAATCTCGAAAATCGAAGATGAAGGCACAACATCACTGATGGGACCGCGAAAGCTCGGAAGATCGCGGAACCGAAAGACGCTCGGCGGGTGCAGGAGGATTAGGTCCGGGTTGGCCATGGAGAACCTCCGCATTGGACGCAGCCCTCAGTCATGCCGGGTGGCCCGGTACAGGGTTGCCACACCCAGAGATAGAGAATCAGCGCGCACCTGTGAAAAACCGCATTCTGTGATGATACGCAGGAATTCCCTGGGAGGATAAAACGCGTCTATCGACCGAGGAAGATAAGAATATGGCAGGGTTGTTTTTGTGATGACCTTTGCTATGGAAGGCATAATGACGAACGTGTAGAGATGATATAACGGCAGGAACCAGCGTTTTTCGGGCCTTGTCAGTTCCAGGCAGAAGAATTCCCCTCCGGGTTTCAGCACCCGCCTCACTTCCTTGAGCACGGCAACCGTATCAGGGATATTGCGTATCCCAAAGGATACGGTGACCACATCAAAGATGTTATCAGGGAAAACAAGGTCTTTTGCGTCAGAAAGCAGGAATGATACGTTTTTGATCTGATGCTGATGCTTGCCCCTCGCGACAGTGAGCATTTCCTCACAGAAATCAACGCCGGTAACCGAACCCTGCTCACCAACATGGCGTGCGATCCGATAGGCCAACTCACCGGTGCCTGTGCAGATGTCGAGAACTTTGGCCCCTTTTTGAATGCAGGAAACAACCTTCCTTCTCCAAAGATGACAGAGCCCGAAACTGAAGGCGGTATCCAAGGGATCAATGTATGGCGCTATATCGGAGAAGATGCCCCTTACGAGCATCTCCTTTTCTCTCTGCGGCATGGGGTATATTGTAGCATACTTTTTCGTGGAGAAACCGCCCGATGATGATCGGAAAGAGTTTTCCTCTCTGCCCACTTGAGCCGCCCATGGGACGCATCCCGGATGACACTGTGATCCAGACAGTAATTTTAGTGCAGGGGGGATCGTACCGAGAAGCCTTGCGATTTCCGGATAAAGTGCCCACCCTCTCTATCAACGAGAGAAAAATTTAGATTTTTTTATTTTCCGAGCTT
>JBEKCV010000095.1:0-16791 GCA_050014695.1 Thermodesulfovibrionales bacterium | reverse complement strand
GCCGGTAGATCGTGGTATGGTCGATCGAAAGCCCACGGTCTACCATCATTTCCTCAACATTCCTGTAGCTTAAAGGAAATCTCAGATACCAGCGTACACAAAGCAATATAATCTGTGCCTCAAAATGACGCCACTTAAACGGGTTACGCTTGGTCATAAAATCCTCCTCGTCTCCTTCTTGGCTACAACATGAGAAGATAGCTTTTCAGAAAAAATCATTTTTTGCAACAGAACCGCAAATCGTGCTCTCCGCCGTGTTGTTTGAATGCTTCACCTACTCTCTATATGGATGAAAGCCTACATCCGAGAGATTTCAGCGAGACCGTTGGTTTCCTCCTTGCTGGTTGGTCTTTCGAAACAAGACATCCTTCATAAACACTTGGGATTTGTAAACTCCGCTCGACCTACCTTTCTTGCTAAGGAATGAACCAGGCCTGTTGCCTTTTTATATCCATTTGGATATAATGAAAGCGCTTGTGAGAAAAATATGAAGCCCTTATTTTGGGTGGCATCCGCCAAGAAAGATCTTCTGGAAATGCCTGAACAGGTGGTTGATGTTGTAGGCTATGCTCTGTATTTGGCGCAGACCGGCCTTAAACATCCACACGCAAAGCCGCTCAAGGGGTTTGGGTCTGCCGGGGTGCTGGAAGTGATTGAAGATGCCACTGGGAATACCTATCGTGCGGTATATACCATCAGATTCAATAACGGGGTATATGTCTTGCACTGCTTCCAGAAAAAATCACGCAAGGGCGTCGAGACGCCGAAACACGATATGGATTTGATTGAGGCGAGGCTGAAACTGGCCCGTCTGCATTCGGAAGGAGCACAAATATGAGCGAAATCGAAAAAGGCAGCACAAATGTTTATGCTGATCTTGGAATGGCCAATGCTGAAGAAATGCTGGTCAAGGCGCAACTATCTACAAAAATTGCCGAGATTATCAAACATCGAAGATTGACGCAGGTACAAGCGGCTAAACTGCTTGGCATGCCTCAGCCAAAGCTTTCCAATATGCTGCGTGGCCGGTTCCGCGGCATTTCGGAAGCCAAGATGCTGGAATGCTTAACGCGGTTGGGCAGCGACGTGCAGATCATTGTCAAGACGGCGTCCCGATCACGCAAGACCGGCCATGTATCAGTGCTGTTTGCCTGAGCTGCGAGGATTAGATTGATGAAGTGATTATTCTCGGACAACTTTAAGGGTTGCGACTTCACCCTGAAAGTCCACAGGTATTCGACCTCGCAACTAGCGAAGGCTTTGTCCCGTAACATGCTGCGCAGGATTTCAAAATAGGAGCCGCTGTTTATCAAACAGTGGCTCGTCGTGTCCTCTAAATGGGAGTCGGTGAAACCGAGAAAGGCACGGTGCGTGGTCGGGGAAAAACATGAAACAGCTTCGGTCTGTTCACTTGCCGCGCGCCTGGCAACCTCTCGCCGGAATGAGTGGCAGCGATGCGGTGGATGGGGCGGCAGGATTGGGCCGAAGACGCAAGTTACCCTTCTTACTTCCCCAGTAATATATTCACTTTGAATTTAATTTCTTCTTGTGAGGATGATATATAGAAATACCGTCACAAAGGTGTCCAGTTATTACCTGATATTGCAATATAAGTCATCCTCTTGGGATGACGGTGGTATGGTACGTTTAAACTCCGATAAGCTGATGCTCACCGATATCGTTCTTGGGGCTGTTTTCGGTATCGCCAACATTTCGGACAACTCATCCCTCTGGCAACAAGGAGATCTGGATGAAAACGATGGCCATAGAGGGCTTCCTCAGACCTCTGAATTCCCTCCTGCAGAATCAGTGGAACTGAATAGCATGTTCTGAATGGAAACCTTTACCAAACTGGCATTACATACTATATGATAGTAGAATAACCTATTGTGAGAAAGTGCAAAATGCACAGCATGCACGGCAGGCAATTCATCCCCGACCTTTCATGCAAGCATGACGGAAGGGGACTTCTTGCCCGAAGACGTTAAAGCTTCTTAAGCGTGCTTGCTGGCGTGAAAGCTGCTGATTTTGAAGCCGCCACATTGATCTCTTCGCCAGTGCGTGGATTGCGAGCTTTTCTTGCAGCCCTGTCTTTGACTTTAAAAGTGCCAAAGCCCTGTAATGTAATACTATCTCCTCTTCTTAAAGCTTCTGTAATGCTTTCAACAAGTGCATTCGTCGCTTTTTCAACGTCTGCTTTGGTGAGCTCGGCTTTTTCGGCTATCTTTTCGATGAGATCCGCTTTTGTCATAGTGTTTTCCCTCTCCTTCTTTTCTTGAAAATGAATAGAATACTCCTGTCAAGGTGACAGCAGCGACATTGATGACGTCGGCACCCTTATAATATCATTTGATGCCAAGACAAGCAAACAGCAACCTCGCCGGAGACCAAGCCGGTAGCTTGACGTGTTGCAAAGATTTGAGAAATATATTAAAAAACAAAGGGTTAGTCATTTTCTTTCCGGAAGATAGCTTCCGCAAGGAGAAGCGAAAATCTCCATCACGGGATACTTCTTTTTCGACATGCTGCATTCCGGGATAATTTTTTTAGAGGTAATATGACTGTTTTGTCGATATCGCTACGCCGGGATCAATCCCATTTTCCAGGATGGGCCAGTGCCCTGAAAACCCAGCCCCCTCAGGTGGGTCAATGGAGCTGAAAAATCAGAGTTTGACCTTTCGTGGGTAGTCTGAAGCTCACCTCCCCGGTTTTTTTTGCGGTCTCCGGGATGCGTTTCTGTAACACGAAGGAACTGTGTGCTTTGAGAAGATAGGTCAAAGGGCAGCAAGGCGCTGAATAACCCATTGGAAGCGCTCTGGAGACGCCGATCTCTCGCGGAAGGATATTGCCTGTCCCCCAACTGCCCCTCCCTGTCCCAACATTGCGGGTTGATGGCGGATTCACGGAGTTTGGGCCCGAAGGTTGACAAGGGAAACTGTCCGTGATAGCTTGTAAACAGGAGAGGTTCCTGATGAGGCACGAGGGAGAGCAGCATGACCTCTGAGGACATAAAAAGGAAGCTGATAGAGACCCTCAAGCAGAACAATCTCAAACTCACCCGTCAGAGGCTGGAAATTGTTGAGGCTCTCGCCAAGGATCGGAGCCATCCGAGCGCTCGCATGATTTTCGATAAGGCGCGGGAAAAGGGCAGGAGGAGATCCGGACAGGAACCGGATCATGTGGAAAACTCTACCATGAAACCGGAGGGGAAAATGCTATGATGAAAACCTTAATTGTCTTAACGTGCATCCTAGCGCTCGCGGGGTTGGCCTTTGCCGAAGATGCCGTTGTCAAGATCTCGTTGGTGAACGAGCACGGAGTGGGGAAAGAAATCGGCACAATCACGGCATCGGACAGCAAGTTTGGACTTATCCTGACGCCGCAGTTGAGCGAACTGACTCCTGGCATTCACGGATTCCATGTGCACGACAAACCGGATTGCTTCCCTGCCATGAAGGATGGTAAAGCAGTTCCAGCACTCGCTGCCGGAGGGCATTACGATCCAGCCAATACAGGAAAGCATGAAGGCCCTTATGGAAATGGCCATCTTGGTGACCTACCCTTCCTCTACGTTTCTGTTGATGGGAAGGCAACACTCCCCGTGCTTGCCCCGCGGCTCAAGGTGGCTGACATTAAGGGGAAATCCCTGATGATCCATGCAGGAGGCGACAATTACTCCGATACCCCCGCCCCTCTTGGCGGTGGTGGTGCACGGGTTGCTTGCGGCGTAGTTAAGTAAATTCGATTGACTCATGAAACTCCCTCCCGGCTCGGGGAGGGAGCACCCTAGATTCTGTTCAAAGGAAAGGTGGTACATACGATGACAGGCTATGTTGGACCTATCGAGAAAGATACGTTAAACAACAGTTACTTCCGCAAGGTGTTATTCACCGGCAAATTTAGCCAGCTCGTGGTGATGTGTTTGCAGGCGAATGAAGAAATCGGTAACGAGGTTCATCCAAACGTCGACCAGTTCTTCCGCATTGAAAAAGGCAGTGCCAAATTCGTGCTCAATAACAAGGAGGAGCATCTGGTCGGCGATGGCGATGCTGTGGTCGTGCCTGCAGGTACCTTCCACAATGTGATGAATGCGTCTTCGACCATGCCGCTCAGGCTATATACTATTTACACGCCTCCCAACCATCCTGATGGGACAGTGCACAAGACGAAAGCTGAAGCAGATGCAGCGGAGGCTGCGGAACATCACTGAAACCTTCATCGAGGGATTGTATGTCCGACGGAGTCGGCCACTCAGGATAAAATACAGCGGCTGGAAAAGATCACGAAACAATGGCACAACTAAGCCTAACGGGAGCGTGCGCACAGTGACATACGGTTCTTGAATGAGCTTTCTTTATCAGCTTCAATATAGTCGATAATTTAACATCTACGGGCAAGATACCCCCTTCCGTCAGGCTTGCAGGAAAGGCGGGGGATGAATTGCCTGTCGTGCATTTTGCACTTGCGCACAATAGGTTATTCTGCTGACATAGTGCATGTAATACAAGCTGGCTAAGGGTCGCCATTCAGTATAAGCTATTCAGTTCCACCTCGCTATGTCTGTCAACTACAGGAAGGGAATATTGACGGGACTTCCTGATGACAGGCTCAAGGAGATAGTGGATGAGCTGTCTGCTCACGTGGGTATTCGGATAATCCAGGAGACGGATATGGATCATATTCACATGCTGTTTTCTCCCGGCGATCGATGGCCCCCTCCCGGTTCATCAATACTCTTAAGTCAGTAGTATGCCGACTCAGGCATTGTTGCCCTTTCCTTCCACCTCGATCCACGTCGTCTCCTGCTCTCGGTGAAGGTATTGAAGTGAAAGACATGTGAGACATTGTCTCAGGGTCCTATCGCATGACGTGAGACATCGATACCTCAGACGTTGTGATACTTGCAAATATTTGTCCGGCATATTAAAATGGTGACTATGGAAAAGAAGACAAAGGAAGAAGTGGCTCTCGAAAAAAAACCGGCAGAGGGAGGTGGAGGGTTCTGCAAAAAATATGGCGCCACAATAATTCTCGTAGTCCTCGTCATGTATGTCATTCTCCTGGGTATAGGAACATTTGCGGAGGTCTTCAATATTCAGTCCATCCTTGATTGGTGGATATGGCGTCCGTGATAGAGCACCCGTCCATCTGCTGAGCACCGAAGAAGCATAAGAACTTCACTCTGCGCGACCAGGTCGAGGCAACAAGAAGATCTCCGGGTGGAGGAAGTGGACCGCCTGATTTATCCAAACTCGAACCTGCTCTGGGAGAAGAAACGCGAAGACGGCAGTGCTCAAGAAGGCGTAAGCGTTGATTGTGATCTTGCCCCGGGGCGCACTGCCCAGGCGTAAAAGTCGTTGACCTTTCTATAGGCGTACTGGTAGCCACCGTGGAAGTAGAAGAGCCACGCAAGGTCTGGACTTGACGCAAACTCGGTACCTGACCAGTAGAGGTTAGCCTGCAGGTTTATAAAGGGACCCGTGTTGGTCAACGCTCCACCTGCCGCATTTTTCAACTCCGCGTAATACAAATGTCCCATCTCACCATGGGTGCAATTAGCGGCCATACCGCAAGCAGGATCAGCATTGGGAAGCCGCCAGCCGGTCAACCCGGCAAAACCGCCACCAATATTCAGACTCGCAGCCCAAGCAACAGCTTGCTCCCAGGTTTTCAGCCCTCCTGCGCCGGCATCCTTCAGCCAGCTCAACTGCGTGTCCGCATCATAGATCGTCCCATCGTGCATGTCTACAAGCGCTCCATATGCAGAGGCAGACAGCCCAATCACCATCACAAAAACACTTAATAAAGTTGCCATCCTTTTCATCATTCCTCCTTTCGTAAAATCTCCCAGGTAAATACAGTTCGAAGGCCGTAACTGAGAAAACACCTTCAGTATTGAAAAATACTCACTCTGCTATTGTCAACAGAAACTGCATCGGGAAAATCGCGCAGGAATAATTGCCACTACAATCCATTTTATTCTATGACATTTCTCCGACCAGCAAACTGCTCGTGTAGGCTAGTTTTCACAATTTTGTTGCCACAACAGGGGCCGAAATTCGGAATACACGCTTTTCAGGGACTCTCCTGCTTCTGCAATCTTACGCTGTTACAATAATAAACGATTCGAACCTTGCTCTCCGAGTCTGTGCTAGAATATGGCACTTTGAGCGATAACGATCAGGATATGTCGATATACGAAACATTGAGGACGGTCTTCGGTTTTCAGATTTTCCGCCCTAACCAGGAGAGTATCATCCAGAACATCTTGAGAAAGCGGGATGTCTTTGCCGTTATGCCTACAGGCGGCGGGAAATCGCTCTGTTACCAGCTTCCGGCGAAGATGATGGAAGGGACGGCGGTCGTTATCAGCCCGCTCATTGCCCTTATGAAAGACCAGGTCGATGCGGCAGTTGAAAATGGAATACAGGCCGCGTTCATGAACAGTTCCATGACTGGCCAGGAGATGTCCGATGTGTACCGCGCCTTGAAGCAAAACGGCATAAAACTCCTCTATATCGCTCCTGAGCGGTTTAAGATGCCACATTTCCTTGAAACCCTAAAGACCTTTTCCATCTCGCTCTTTGCGATAGACGAGGCCCATTGTGTATCCGAATGGGGTCACGACTTCCGCCCTGATTATCTCAGTCTCTCTCTCATTCCAAAGGTGTTCCCCGATGTGCCGGTCGCTGCTTTTACTGCAACGGCCACCCAGGAAGTTCAGGAAGACATCATAGACAAGATCGGTCTGCGGACACCCTTTACCGTGCGCGCTTCCTTCAACCGTCAAAACCTTTTCTACGAGGTGAAGCCGAAGTCGAAAATCCAGGCCCAGATATTGGAGTTCCTGGAAGAGCATGAGGGTGAAGCAGGTATTATCTACCGGACGACCCGTGACTCAGTGATGGAAATGGCCGATTTCCTGGTGTCTTCGGGTATCAGAGCCCTCCCATACCACGCGGGGTTATCTTCGGAGGACCGGACCAGGAATCAAGAGGCTTTCAACAGGGATGAAGCGCGGGCAATCGTGGCGACTATCGCCTTCGGTATGGGCATAGACAAATCGAACGTGCGCTTCGTCCTGCATGCGGACCTGCCAAAGAATATCGAAAGCTATTACCAGGAAACAGGGCGTGCGGGCCGTGACGGAGAACCCGCCCATTGCCTCCTTTTTTTCAGCAGGGGGGACATCCCGAAGATACGCTATTTTATTGACCAGATAACGGATGACGGTGAACGCTCCATCGCAATCGAGAAGCTAACCCAGATGGTCGGATATGCATCCCATAATGTATGCAGGAGGAAACATCTCCTCGAGTTTTTCGATGAGGACTATCCTGATGATAATTGTGGAACCTGTGATATCTGTACCGGCGCAGTTGAGCGGATCGACATCACTGTGGATACGCAGATAATCATGTCGGCGATATCAAGAACGCAGCAGCGGTTTGGAATAGGTCATGTCATAGACATCGTGATGGGCGCCGATACAAAGAGGGTGCGTGAGCTTAAGCACAATGAAATCAAGACGTACGGTGCAGGCAAACATAAAGACAAGAAGCATTGGCGCTTTCTTGTCGATGAACTGCTCGCGCAGGACATGATTACGCAAGACGGAAATCCGTACCCGGTGTTGAAGCTGACCGGGAAAGGCCTGGACGTGCTTTACGGTAAAGAAAGTGCGAAGGCGTTGAAAAAGGAAGAAAGACCGGCGAAGAAAAAGACGCAAAAAGAAACTGAAACCGACCGGTATGATGAGGTCCTTTTCGGGAGGCTTCGTTTTCTCAGAAAACAGATTGCGGAAGACCATGAACTCCCTCCCTATATCATATTCTCCGACAGGACGCTCCACGAGATGTGCAGACGATTCCCCGACACCTCATCCGATATGAGAGAGATCAGCGGCGTCGGCGATGCCAAACTGGAACGGTATGGCGAGGATTTCGTCAGGGAGATAAAGCGGTATCTGAGTGAGAATCCCGGCATTGCAATAACCAAAGGACAAAACGCTGATTTCATCCATCCCCATGCCGACGGGCCGAAAATAAGGGAAAAGGGCGAGACCGTTGAAGAAACCTATGCATTTTTCCAAAGGGGCATGTCCCCTGAGGACATTGCCAAAAAGCGCAACCTCTCACTGTCCACCATCTCCTCACACTTTGAACAGCTGATACGGGATGGTCGGGACATTGATATAGACAGCCTTGTTGATCCGGCAAAAAGGGAAGAGATCGAGGAATGCTTTTTATCACTCGGCACGTGGGCCCTGAACCCGGTGATAGAGTATTTCATCGGCGCGGTGAGCTATGAGGACGCAAGGATGGTAAGAGCATGGCTCTTGCGAAACAATAAGGGATAAAATTCAAGGGTCTCTTTGAGATCGACTTGCTCTTTTAGCCATTGAAGGGCGTACTATAATACTCTCTTTTCGGCTGTTCGAAATTGCCCGCTACGATACTGGGCACGGTAATATCCTCATCAAGCTCTTCCCACCGTAGCACGAACTCGTTCAACCGCAACTTGCCCTTTTTTCACCGCTCGTCAGACGCAGCCTTACGCAGTCTGATCCGATCGGCCGGAAAGTTGACGACTCGCCTATCCGTAAGCTCGACACATACTCTTCTGCCATCTGCCCACGCATTAACTGCAGCAGGTTCAATGGAAATCTCTTTCTCAATTATTGTGACGCGAGTGATACTTCTCCTTCAGCAATGCCTGATGTTCATAAACAAGTTTCTCGATCTCTCGCAAGGCATGTCGAACAAAGCGGACCCCCTTACACTTTCACCCCGAAGCGAGAGGTATGCCAAATCACAACGACGGAGGACTAACCGCCGATCATACCTTTAATTGCAGATTGATAAGGTCTACGATTTCTTGGAGTTCATCGCTGGTGAAGCTAAGGAAGACTTTTGATCTTTTTTCTTCGATTATCCTATCCACCTTATCAATCACACCTACTATGTCCGTTGTTACAAGGCCGCTCTTTCTGGTTGTCTTTTCACTGCCAGTCTTTTGATACAGAAATTCCAGTAAGTCCTCCAGATCTTCTAGAGACATTTTCAACCTGAAAGATTGAAGTGCTGGCGTGCTTATGGATATGCAGCAATCGGCACTGGAAAAGGTGAACAACCAAGAGTCGATTTGTTTTATCACTTCCTCATGAGGCGTGCTGCCTGTCGAGTCAGGTTTTCCGGGAGCTTGCACATCATGACTTTCCGGTGGCCCCTGTAATGATGGAATATGATCGCTTATGCGGTTCAAAGGGATATCGGGACACTGTTCACCCTCTTCTGAAACACACTCGTAGTCCGTCAATCCATGTTTGTTGAGAACGGCTGTGTTGCTAAAGCAGCCGCATACGCAATTATTGAGAGTCTCATAATTTCGGCGACCACATGATGGACATTCCCAGGACATGACAATCCTCCCAGAAGTTCAGTCGAATGTGATCTTATTTGGCCAATTGCATACGCACGGACATCCGCAAAAGGTTCCAATGGATCTTCAACTGAACATCTTTCTAACAATAAGAATATACTTCCACTTAAATGATGCAGTACTTCAGATAACGTTAATGTGATGCCGATCACAACAAATCTTTGAATAATCGGGGACACACATGTCCGCCTATCGCTGAGGCAGGCCGGAGATTCTAGGCAGTGTCAGAGGGCAAACTTGACTGTCCAAAAGACAAAGAGGTGACAGGCTCGCATTAACAGTAAAGGGTTCTATAAAGTCAGCACCATTAAGGTTACGGCGCGCCATAACAGTTTTGTTCGATACAAACACCCCTCGGGTGTCGGGTTCACCCCGCTGTAAACAAACATGGCTAATTATTATTTGACGTGATCACGACTCTCGATCGTACCTCTCACCTTTCGAAGGTATGCGATTTTGAGGGGTACGTCTCCGAATTTCTGGTTAGCTCAGCTTTTTTCTAATTCCCACCAGCCCTATCAGGCCGGAGCCGAACAGCCATGCGGCGGCTGGGATCGGGGTGGCGGTAACCGTTGCTATACCGTTAACCTGAGGACCATATAATTCTGCTTGCGTAGCCGTGTTATATCCCAGTTGGAAAAGTGTATAGGATCCAGGGCTATTGCCCCAGATGTTAAGATAGGATAAAGTGTTCGCAGACTCAAACACCAATCCATTGCCATCGAGAACAGGGTTCGAACCGGGAGTCAACTGGTTATCAAAGATTAAATCAGTAGCTCCAAACGGCCGAATACTTGGTCCGCCAAGATTGACTCTGGGATCGCTTAAGGAGACCAGAGAATAGCTAATGCCGTTGTTAGACGTGCCGTCTCCGATTACAGAACCACCTGAAACGGTTAACGGCCCATCTCCATTGGATGGCGTAATAAGAGTTCCTTGGACACCGTACGTGCCGTCACCACTCATAAAGGTAAATGAGTAATCAGCATATGCTTGACTATAGCTGCTACAGACCAAAGCCACCATCAGGAATAATAACTTCTTCATTTTTTGTCCTCCTTCCTTAGATTTGAACAAGCGACAACATCGCAGCTAGTGGTAGATTGTCACTCAATAACTGTTCGTTTATCCTCATTTCCAGCCCGGGTTGTTACTCGTCGTCGTCACAATGAGCAAAATAAATTTGTTTTTCATTATTTTTCAGCTCATTTCATTGCCTGTTTTGTTGTAATATTCCTCTTGCAAATGCAACTAAAAAAGAGACGACAGCTGATGACACACACGAAGAAGCCAAGTGCCAAAACATATTGGCACCCCAACCGCCTATAATAAGACCCGTGATTTTCGGTCCCCATCTCACGATGGGTTTGGCTTGATCTTTACAACATGTTGCGCAAACAAAAAAACCCAGACTGATCATTGGATTATCACCACGATCGATCCGGGTTTCCTGGTTCCTTCAACAGGCCAGCAAAAGACCCCAATAAATAATTAATGTTGTTACTGTGTCACATTGATTGTTACAAAATGATGACATCACCGTTAAATCTTTGTTAAAAGAAAAGAGCTTGCAACTCGCGAGTGTTATAGGTGACTATCAGGGCAAGCTGTCTCCTCAATTACTGGTGGGACTCAGCGCTTTTAAAAGCATTGTCTGGGTGTTGAGCACAGGAAGTTATTGAGTAAAAAATCTTACCCCATTATTCTTGGAAATCCGCGCAAACGTGGAAAAGTGTTTGTTTTTTGTCACAACTTTCGAAACCCTTCGAACTCATCAAAACGTTTAGATCGAGGAGAAACATATATTTTTGCTGTGTTACATATAGCCGTTACAAATTACAAACAAGACAGCATTAAGACTGAAATAGTTGCCGGTCCAGACTGCAGCTTGCGTTCTGATTTAATTGTGTGGTTTTTCTTGGTATAGTTTAGCAGCGATGTGGGAGGACAGAACTCTCTCACTCACCAGGGAAAACATGGTGGCACAAATCAAACAAATCAGTTAACCATGGAAAAGACACCACGATGAAGAATCTGATTACCCTGACAGCTGTAATTGAAGTGGGAGCTGGTCTGGCATTCGTCATGTGGCCGTCAGAAGCGGTTGAACTGCTGCCCGACTCATCTCTTGATACACCCGTCTTGGTTTAAGAGCAAGATGAACGAAAACAACAAGCAAAAGAGCATGCATAACGAATGCACAGAAGTGCGGCATAGCTCAGAGAAAGGAAAATTATGGCATTTGATCCGTTTAAGAGCGTTGGCCATGCAGTAAAAAAAGCTGGGGAAACGGTCGCATCGACTGTCACCAGTACTGCCACCACCATGTTGCACATGAGTTCCGGTGTTGCGCAATCCGGCGGCCAGTTCGTGTCCAACACATTCCATGACGCCGTCAAAAATGCTGAAAAGGAGTTCGATATCGCCAAAAACGAAATTCAAAGTGTCGTTAATTCAGGTCAAAAGACAGTTCTCAAGTCTCTGGCTTCGAGAAAGATTCAGGAGTATGCCGATATCATCAAGTCGCTGGTAAAGGCGTGGCCTCATGTTCTCTCGCGCCTCGGCAATAAGGTTGACCTGCTTCGTAATGAGGCATCACAAAAGGGTGTGAGCCCAAGGGTCGTCAAAGCTATGAAACAAATCGCCATGTCACCGGAACTTCGTGAGCCGCTCAGCCAAGCGGCGGGCAAGTCGATAAAGTCCTTCGCCGTAGAGTTTGGGGGCGGTGTCGCAGCGGTTGAGAGTGCGAATGGGGCGCTCGGGTTTGTTGTCGAGTTGCAGAGAATGACCAATGTAAGGCGTTATGGCTCGGTGGGCTTGTCGCTTGGGGCTTCCGTCGGCGCAGCTGGCAATGTGGCGCTTGGATTATATACCTCATCTCCGGAGAATTATGGCGGGCCGTTTATTGCCTCAACTTTGCAAGGCGCGTTCGGGATCGGTGGCGGCATTGTGGTCAGCTTCGATCTCCCTGATTTGAGTTTTAGCGGCTTTGCAATCCCAGTCTCGGTCGGCGAGGAGGTCAACATTTCCGTTGGTGGTGGCTATACGTTTATCTTTCCCTGAAGACGCCGATGCCATGACAACCTCCTGTAAATTAGTTTGGGAGATAGACGAATTTCCCAAAGTTAATTTTCCCGGCATCATTGGCTGTTCCCATAACATGAATTTCATCATTCACGACGACTCAACCTCATGACGAATTCCAAAAGGTTGTGCCTCTCTGTGAAGATTTTCCATTGTACCCAGCACAGATATGGTAATGCCCCCGACCGTTGGTTGTGAGCAGCTGACACCAGAAATGTCTATTCAGAAATCGACCTTGTGGCTGAAAGAGATATGTTGAGTCGCTCCAGAAGAATCTCATGTTCTCCCTCTATATTACTGGGAGCTTTTCTCCGGGAGTTTATTGTAACCTTATAACTGCCCTTATCGTCTTACCTTTAAATGGTAAGGCATAAAGCGACCACATAGGTTTTCGGCTGGAGATTCGATGCGGCCGGGTTAATGGAGATTTGCTGACAGTGTGAAAAAAGGAGGAGTACATTATGAAACGGTTTGTTTGCATAGGTTTGTTTTTGGGCTTGAGTTTTATCCCGTCAGCATGGGCGGGGGTCGACGTCAATATAAACGTCGGGGTGCCAGAGCCGCCACCCCCCGTTGTGGTGGCTCCAGTTGCTCCGCCTCCGGTGGTACAGTACAGCGCCCAGCCGGATTTGATAGTTGTCCCCAGCGGCGGGCAGTATGTGTACATGATGCCAGGCACGGAGGGGATGTACCTTTACCAGGGTATTTGGTACAGATATTATCAGGGCTATTGGTACAGCGCGCCGCGACACAGCAGGGCATGGATGACGGTACAGCTTGCCGCAGTGCCGCCAGTCATAATTGCAGTGCCGCCCACATACCCTTTTTACGTCCCGGCAGGTTACTACCGGATACATTATGCTGACCTTGCAGCGCACTGGAGGGAATGGGAGAGGTCCCGGTACTGGGACCGGCAGCCGTGGTTCAGGGCCGAGGTAAGAGCAAGGCAGGCGAGGATTAACAGCATCGAGAGGGACAGGGCGATGCATGCAAAGGAAAAGGGTGGTGCGACGCGTGAGGCTGAAAAGCATGAAGCCGAAAGGCAGCGCCATGAAGAAAGGCAGTAATGAAACTTAGCTAACTTGGCATGTTTTCAATGATCCACGTGAAAAGGAGTAAATAATTGAGAAAAGTTTAGTTGCAGTTTTGTTTTCATCCTTGTTGGTGGGAACTATCTATGCACAAAAATTCTATGGACCAAACCGGGATGCCAGTAACTGACAAGTAACTGACACGTCGAGGATTCTCTCCGGTAGTTTATTTCCCCTTCTATCCAACAGGTATCCGTTGTCGCAACTTTTGCGGATTACCGAAGGAGACTTGGGTTAATGAGTGGGGGCGACTTCGCTTTGTATTAACCCAGGTCATTTATCGGCAATCCTTTAATTCGATTTTTTCTGTCTTCTCCGCAGAATCCCGAGAGCGGCCAGCCCGGAACCAAACAGTGGAAGAGCCGCAAGAATGGGGGTCAGTACGACATTGCCGGGAAGCTCAGCCAAGGTGTAGTTAATGGCGGTCGAGCTGGGTTGTTGCTCGCTGCCCGTGCCGAAGTTGAAGGTATCCTCCGCATTTGCCGAAACTGCGGTACCTGACCGGTAGTTGACGGTCTGCAGTTGTATAAATGGCATTGTTCTTGTCGAAGGTGAGCCTAACGTATTGCCAAGCTCGGTATCCAGATTTTCCAGCTGACTCATAGACGGCAGACTCCATCCAGTGAGAGCATTGCTGTTAAAAAGTAACATTCACTCCGTTCGCCCATTGAAACTGCTTCAACCAGTTCTTAACGGGCGCCGTATAGTCTTCATCCAGCACACTGCACCGTCAACTTTTTGAGTCACGCGAGGGTTTCTGGTCGCACTGAATAACTGAGAAGTTCCGACCGGTGTTTTTAGAAGCGAAAACAAATGCCACAATGGACCAAGGCGATCGTGATATAAATTTTCGTGACGTGCTCTACTGCTTTTCCTATCGGGTTCCAAGAAAAAGCTGACATTTTTATGTCAATTTCCTGCCACGTCAGGACAAAATCAGCCTTTCAATTTTTTTGTCGTTAAATAATGTAATTCCCTGTTTTGTCACCATTATCAGTCACACCTGTTCGAATGACTTTTCATTTTTTTCCCAGCAATAAACTTAATAAGACACTTGGTATCGTAATTGCTATCAATATTGGTGGATCAGTAGATACCCATGAGAAAAAAGCTGATTCTGTAATTCGAAGCAGACATATCTCAGGAAGGAATTAAAAATAGAAAATTTGATCGTTTATCGTCTTCCGAGAAAAGGATATCAATGAAACATGATCAGCGCTCCAAGAGAAAACGATTGAACACCACTTTTTCCATCGCAGTGTCGCTAACGTTTAAGGTATCCCACGAAACAAAAATAAAAATGCTTTAGCCACCTCAAAGGAAAGGAGACGAAAGACTATGGCGGTAACTAAAATGTTGGAGGAGAGTCCAGGCGGAGGAAAATGGGGCTCGATGCCGGTGGTCGGCAAAGGCATCAAAATAGTCGTGCTTCTTATCGCAGGTATTATAGTAATCTGGGCATTTAACCCGTTTGTTATAATCAACGCTGGAGAGCGCGGCGTTCTCTTGAATTTCGGGGCCGTGCAGCCGGTGGTATTCGGCGAAGGTATTCATTTCAGGGTGCCCATTATGCAACATGTTGAGAAGGTTGATGTGAGAATAAACAAATCACAGACCGAGGCGGAATCTGTTTCTAAGGATCTCCAGGATACCAAATCCACTATCGCGGTCAATTATCACATCTCTCCTGACAAGGCGAATTGGGTATTCCAGAACATAGGTCATGAATATAAGGAAAGGATTATTGATCCAGCTGTGCAGGAAGTCGTGAAGGCAATTACGGCAAAATACACAGCTGTTGAATTAATCACAGAACGTGAAAAGGTCAGGGGAGAGATAAAAGATCTCTTGAAGAGCAGGCTCCTCACCTATGATATTCTGGTGGATGATTTTTCGATTGTAAATTTCAAGTTTTCACAGATATTTGAGCAGGCGATAGAAGCGAAACAGACCGCAGAACAGCTTGCTTTAAAAGCCCAGCGCGATCTGGAACGAATCAAGATCGAAGCCGACCAGAAAGTGGCAAGCGCGAAAGCGGAAGCCGAGTCATTGCGACTTCAAAAGGAGAATGTTACACCCCAACTCATCGAGCTT
Source organism: Thermodesulfovibrionales bacterium (assembly GCA_050014695.1). Classification (GTDB taxonomy): domain Bacteria; phylum Nitrospirota; class Thermodesulfovibrionia; order Thermodesulfovibrionales; family UBA9159; genus UBA9159. The sequence goes on along the minus strand of JBEKCV010000095.1, from coordinate 1,081 downwards.
AGGAAAATCGAAGCCAGTATTAAGGCAATTGATAAGTGGGATGGGCGCATGCCTCAGATTACAGGTGCCGCGGTGCCCTTTATCGATCTTAACAATTTGGAAAAGCAACACTGAGGCTGAAACAACGGGCTTCCTGAAACAGTTCGCGTTCTTCCTCAGTGCAGAAAGGGAATCACAGAACCCTGCGGTTCCAGCCAGACGGAACCCGTAGTCGGTGCCACGGTTATCAGGATTGCTCCAGCCGCGGAAAGCAGCACGAACGCTCGGAGCAGAATCGTACCACGAACCGCCGCGTAGCACGCGGTACTGCCCACTTGAAGGCCCTCCGGGATTTTTCTGCGGGCTCTTCCCATAATACTTTTCATCGTACCAGTCCTGTACCCATTGCCATACATTGCCGCTCATGTCATATAGGCCAAACCCTTCTGCAGCTTTAGTTCCTACTGGATGGATTTCGATCGAATCGTACCACGCCACATTGTCAACGTCGTTGCCTCCTGCATATTTCTCGCTCTTGCCCCCACTCCGCGCCGCATACTCCCACTCAGCCTCCCAGGGAAGACGGTACTTCATCCCTGTCATCTCATGCAGTCTGTTTATGAAATCCTGCGCATCGCGCCAGCTCACATTTCCTACCGGACAGTTTGCCACAGCCCTTGAACGAAGAAGGGTCATTTCCCATCACCGCCTGCCACTGCCCTTGTGTAACCACATACTTCCCGATGTAAATTCATCAACGCAGACCTTATGAACCGGCTTTTCACAAGGACCATCTCGATCTTAGGCGCAGCAGCCCAAGTTCTTCCGGCCAGAACCACCAGCACTGCCAATACCGCGTACACACTGCAGCACTTCCCCTGCCTGCGACCCGTCTTTTCATTCACATCTTCCTCCTTCATCTCAGCCCACCAGTTAGGATTTTAAACAAATGAACCCGCACCTGCCTTGTATATTATTTCCTCAGATGAAATGCGACAGGGACCTGCACCCATTCCTCCACTGGCGAATCCCCGTGCTTCGCAGGAACGAAGCGCCAGCTTCTTACTGCCTCAACAGCCGATTTATCCAGGATTTCGTGGCC
>JBEKCV010000094.1:0-16844 GCA_050014695.1 Thermodesulfovibrionales bacterium | reverse complement strand
CGAAAGCAAGGGACAACTTCCAGAAAATATTTCAAGTCGATAACAGGTGCGGATGTCATTTTTATGTTATGCTTTCAATAAGTTATATACCATTACGCAAAAAACTGTCGGACGCTTCTGATTTCTAATAATAACACCGAACGGTCTAGAATCCCATTGGTTTGGACTTCGAAATGACTAAAACTCAGCAGTTGCAAGCGATTTCAACGAAATAGAACATTGCGCAGTTCGAGCAATTTGTCTTGCCCCATCTCAGCGTAGGGAGCAGAGCTCCAGCGCGGAAACTGACCTTGTCAGTGTTAAACTACATTTTGCCATTTCTTCACATGGGGTGTCTTCTTTTCTGCGTAACGCTTCTCATTCGGAATATATAAAACCAGCAACCATTAGTCTATAATAACTACACTGTAGTATTAAGCAACAGTCATGCTTAAGCTCGTCCGAAAAAAAAGAAACATCCGGTGAATGTTGCTCCATTATGTTTTTTGCCACACTTGCATTTGTGATATGATATGAGCACAGGCAAGCAATGAAAAAGCTCAGGCTCTACGTTGACACTTCCGTTCTCGGTGGTATCTTTGATACGGAAGATCCCAGGAGAGTTAATTCCGCAGGGTTGCTTCTTCGCTCTATCAAAGATGGTATTTACGAAGGGTTTATCTCCCGGCTAACTATAGAAGAGGTTTTTGAGGCTCCTGAAAGAATCCGTCAGACATTGCAAGCCAGAATCTCAGAAGTAGGGTTCGGAATACTTGAGGAGACAGTTGAGAGCATCAGCCTTGCAGAGGCTTTTGTGGTCAACGGGGCGATACCGGAGAAGTATCGTGATAATGCCAGACATATTGCCATTGGTGTTATTCACGATCTCGATTATATCGTTTCGTGAAACTACAAGCACATGGTCAATATAGCAGTGAGAAGGTTGATTAATAGTACAAATATAAGGATGGGCTACAACTTAATAGAAATTATTTCACCGGAGGAGGTGACTGGTGATGGAGAAATGGAAATATAAATCCCTTGAGTGGATACACAAAGCTAGAGAAGCAAATTATCAGAAAACGAAGAATCTTTCGTCGGCTGAACTTATCGAAAAAACTCGTCGTTCTACAGATGCAGCTATTAAAAAGATGGGGCTGAAGATTACACGCTCGGCAGAAAAGGTTCAGTCACAGTAGATCTCTGTCCTACAGAGAGGCAAAATTAATATAAAAGGACGGGGTTTGTTGCAAAAATAAGTCTTGGGCATGTGAATCCATTATTGATGGTCGGCATCGATTACCGTTTGAAGTCTTCAAAATCTACAGTTACCTAAAAGCGTTTAGTATAGGGAGTACGCCGCGTCGACAGGGTCCTCGCGATTTTGCATAGTTGAAGGAGAATTCCGCGCTCGACAGCAGGCCAAAGAACGTTTAATTCTGGGAGAATCAAACACAGTTGACGCTTTCTGTCACGTGTCGATTACGAAGAAGCATCATTCTGCTGCGAACTTGCAGAATGACGCTTCTTCGAACTATGCTGCCCTTGGCGACACCGATGTTGTGACCTGGTCAGATCACCCCTCAATTGGCCCCGTTTCTCAGGCTTGAAATTCTGGTACAACTCTTCATCGACAATAGATATGATCCTAGTGAGGCATCTTCATCAAGGCTGGACGAGGATTTCACCGGCAAACACTCGCCAAATGGCTTTTAGCTGACACAAGATTTCCCATAGAGACATGCGCACCTATGTTGAAAAGCAATTTAGGGTGTTCGTACAGCTATACCTCACCGTCAATATTTTGAGCCACACGAGGGTTGCTGATGGAACTAAACATCGGGCAATGCAATATCCGACCCGCGTTTGTTGCGTCCCACAAACGAAAACAAACATAACTCTGTCATTAATCGGCTGTAAGAAAACTGACTGGCGAGCGACGGCTTCATCAATGAGGTCTTACAAGAGAGGGACTTTTCAAAGTTTGTGCTGTTGGGCACATTTTAAACTTTAAACTGTCCGACGACCCGCTGAAGATCGGATGATAGCCTGGCTAGATCAGAAGCAGATGCAGCTATTTGTCCTGAACCTGACGAGGTGTCCCGTGAAACCTTTGCGATTGTCTCAATGTCGCAGTTAATTGTCTCAGAAACCGTTGACATCTCCTCAGTTGCCGTGGCTATTTGCTGAACCATGGACTGCAAACCATCTACGCTCGCAACAATTTTATTCAGGGATTCTCCTGCTTTCGTGACATTCTGAACGCCCAATTCAACGCGTTTGTTTGCTTCATCCATGGAATTAACAGCGATATCAACCTCACTTTGAATTGTCCCGATCATTCCACCTATCTCTGATGTTGCCTTTGTCGTCCTTTCTGCTAGTTTGCGTACCTCATCAGCCACTACAGCAAATCCCCTTCCCTGCTCGCCAGCCCTCGCGGCTTCAATGGCAGCATTTAGGGCAAGAAGGTTCGTCTGGTCTGCTATATCCTTTATCACATTGATGATCTCCCCAATCTGTTTTGAGCGCTCACCGAGAGAGGTGATGAGTTCAGCAGATCTACTGACACTATTTGCGATTTCATTCACCTTTTCCACAGACTCGTTAACAATAACCTTTCCATCCTTGGCTCTTACTGATGCCTCCTTGGCAGATGACGCTATATCTGCGGCATTTTTTGCTATATCGATGATAGTTTGAGACATTTCGGATGAAGAGGTGGCGATTTGCGAGGACCTTCCTGACTGTTCTGCCACTCCTCTTGACATCCGTTCAGAGCTTGCGCTGAGCTCTTCACTGGCAGATGCGACGCTGTGTGCTGAGGACTGGACGGACATAATCATCACCTTCAGTTTCTCTATCATTATCCTCATTGCTTCAAGTAGCTGACCCACTTCATCATGGCTTCTTATGTTGATGGCAACGGCAAGGTTACCATTGGATAAATGCTCCATCACTCCCGCGCTTTCTTTCAATGGTCTCGTAATACTCACCGTAATAAAAAAGATAAAAATAATAGCCAGTATTATAGCAATCACCGTACAAGCAAAAACTGTCCTGAAGGCTTTAGTCTCTGCTTTTTCAGCATTGACACTAGCCTCGTTAGTGAGTTTGTGTTCGTGATTCAACAAGTTTTCTATGGCCGGCATATAGCGTTCTCGCTGCATTGTTCGTATGTCCCCTAACCTAAGCTTCTTGGCTATTTCTTTATTGCCTACTCTCATCAAAGTGCCAAACCGTTTCATCTCTGAGTCGTATGGCTCCTTTGCCCTCAAAAAGGTATTCAGTAATTGCTTTTCTTCTGAAGAATTAAGCATTTTGCCTATTTTTTCGATATTCTCATCAATGTCCTGCATAGCCTTGGACATTCTTTCCAGTTCTTTCTGAGTGTCACTTTTATTGTCAGCCAGGAGGCCGCCAAAAGAAGACCGTGCGACAACATTGATCTGGTCCATCGTACTGGCTAACAGCTTATCTATCTGAGCCCGTTCATCAATGACTTCATGGAGATATCCGCCAACCTTCTTGAGCCCGTTTACGCTGGCACCCGCGATACCTAATATGAGTGCGATCAGGAGACCGAAACCTAATCCCAATCTCATTCCGATTTTTATGTTGTTAAACATAATCGTACCTCCCGGACTGATTGATCCGTAAATCAGCAGCCTCGCAGGGTGCAAATTCATCCATAAGAGTATCCTCTCTTTTTTTTTATCGGCACATTGATAAAAAAACTATAATCAGTGATTTTCGCATTAGCCAGTTAGCTTAGTTTTGACAGATAGTTTCCTTTAAAATTGCGGCTTTTCTGGCACTGAACTAATCCTAAATTATTACGCACAGCCTGATTTCGGGGATGTCAAAACCATTTTTGGGAACAGCCAATTCTCACTGAAGCTGTTAAAAAACGTTTCATCACGCGGCTTTCTTGGATTCCTTGGTTTAAACACCACTTTAGATTATGGATCCAGTCAAATTCTTTTTGGCGACCAAAAACACCAGGACAAAAACAATATGAAGCTCTCCGAGCTTTTTTGGAAGTCGGTATCCGGCAGCTCTCTCGGCATATCCAAACGCGAGCGCAGAGAACATGGTGCAAAACAGATGCGCACGAGCACACCTTGGGTCCGTGCCAACCTCGTCTATGATCTCAAAGAAGTCCGGTTGCCGCCGTTGGAGCATGGCTGACAGCGCTGTGCATTCCCGGGCGCTGAGCGATCGGACCGCCTTCGACAGAGATTTGAGCTCTGAAACAGCAAACTTCATGGCTACGATTCTCCCCGCGTCTCCTCCCACCAACGAATTAACCCGCTTGGCGGGTTGAATGACTGGTTAGACACTCTGAGGTCGGGAAGGCGGGGGAAGAAAAGGGGTTTGGGGGATTCTATAGAGGGGTGATTGTGGGAAGTGTCAGGCGCGAGAAATTCGGTTGTGCAAAGATATGCTTCGAATATTAACGCTGTGCACAAATATCGTTGGAATAAGATGAGGATAGGGTTTGCCGGCAGATCCAGAGTTAGTGAGATGCGGGGAAATGGAAAGAATGACCATCGACATGCAATTGGAACCCCTTCCGGGAAAGGAGGGCATTGAGCAATGGGAATCTATGACGGAGGAAAGATCATTATCGGACTAGTCATTTTTGTCGGTTTGGTGACATTCCCTTTCTTCTATAATATCGGGAAGCCCAATGTAAAACCGGAACCGAAACCGGATACCCCTGAAATCTAGAAGCTCACGGAAAAAAAGTGTGTAGAGTCAAAGGCGTTCATGCGAGCAGAGCATAATAGGCTTTTGCCTCTTCAGGCTTACATGGATGCGAACTGACGTTCGAGACCTTTCGGGTCCTTCGCCCACAATTCGCCCACCTGTGAAGACATCGGATCAGGGAAAATATCTTCCTGCCCGGCTATGATCCCTTTGACAATGTTTTCAGCTGCTACCTGCGCACTGGTCTTAGGCATATCAAAGTTCCGGGCCATGTCTGTATCAATCGGGCCAGGGAAAATGCCGTACACAGAAATGTTTTTTGCCTTTAATTCCGCGCGCATAGCTTGCGTTGCAGAAAACAGCGCCGCTTTTGAAGCGCAATAGCCCCCGCTAACGAACATGCTAGCGAGTCCAACAATAGAGATGATATTAGCAATCGCCCCGATACCTCTATGCTCAAGCACAGGCACAAAGGAGCGGATCATATTGAGTGTGCCAAAATAATTCACGTTCATATCATACTTAATCATGTCGGGTTCACCCGAAATGACAGAAGTAGAAGTGGCAACACCTGCATTGTTGATTAGCAAATCGACATCTTGCGCTTGATCGACGGCCTTTTTGATAAGATCAAGATCAGTAATATCAAGTCTTACCGGCACCACTCGCGTATCGCCGAATTTTGGAACATCTTTAACGTTACGTGCCGCTGCATAGATTTTAATCACTGGTTGTTTGAGTAGCGCTTCGACGATGGACTTGCCGATACCACGATTGGCACCACTTACGAAGATCGTTTTATTTTCGAGTTTCATAGCTTTTTCCTTTCATCGGTGATGGATTATTTTTTTGTATGACTATAATAAGACAACAATATTTTTTTAATAGGTGCCTAGTTGCATTCACGTGACCTCATCAAATCTCAGTAATAAACTACAAACCTTGCATCAGCGCCGTTGACGGTTCATTTCGGACCCCGGCCGGGTTCGAGCAGGCCATAGACTTCAGACAGTGGGAAGGATTTTTTTGTCATAGCAACACTCCCTTTCTATGACTTTAAGAAACGCCTTCTAAGTATCCTGATGGGTTCCATCTAAGTCGATCACTGCTTTCGGATGCTCTTCCCAATAGAGAAAGCTTCTCCTAAATAGTCACCTACTTTATGATATTGACGCTCCTCCGGGCTGAAGATGATGGGTCTCACTTTCTCGATGTCGGGAACTCCTTTTTCGCCGAGCACGGATTCATCTGCCTTGACATCAAAGATTTCTCCTATAAATTGGGTGTGAAGTCCAATTTCTGTGACATGAATTACTTTACATTCCAGGATCACGGGAAATTCTTTCACATAAGGGGCATCGACTATTTCACTTTTTACAGGTGTAAATCCGGTGGCGGCAAACTTGTCCTCATTCCTCCCCGAAACCGATCCAAAATAATCGGTTTCCCTGGCATGGGCTTCAGACGGAATGTTCAAAGTAAATGCTTTTCGTTCCACAATATTACCGTAACTATATGTTGCTTTCCTGAGAGAAATCGCTACACAAGGAGGCTTCGAACAGCAAATTCCTCCCCATGCAATAGTCATAACATTAGGTTTCCCTTCCTTATCGTATGTTCCGACAACCCATACCGGTGTCGGATAAAGCAGTGTTTTCGGACCCAATGACTTCTTCATTATTTTATCCTCCCAAGTCATGCTTAGAATTATCGAATTTCTACTCACACACTTCCAATTCTAGCATGAATGTGGGAACAAGGCGAGAGTGGATGTTACGGCACAGCACCTCGCAAGGTTACCACCTGAATTCAACACGCTTGCCGAAATGTCCGAAGTGCGGGTTATCAGGTGGACATGATATCCCAGGCCAAGACAGCGGGCTCGCTCATAGAAGCGACAGATACCCATCAGGAGACAGGCTGGTAGCAAGCATCACCATATTGATTTCGCGATGCTCTGCCCAACTGCCGGATTCTCTATTATTGCGCTCAAGCCAAAATGTATTGATTCGCTCACTCAGATGTGCGTAGTCCATGATGCTTCGAATATGCGAGTAGACATCATGTTTCTTGTTGAAGGTGCCTGGATATTGTTCGATCAGCGCTTGAAGTCTCCTGACGGCCTGTAATCCGATCGACAATCCCAACTCCCGAAATGCAAGCCTGTAATTAGCAGGGAGATTCAAGGGTGAAGCTATCGCAAATTGCCTCACCCCAGTTAGTGAATCATTCAAAACAGTCTCGAGGAGATCGGGCCGTATCAAGGTGTCTAGAACAATCAACTGTGCCATCCTGTAAGCTCCGGTCAAGAGACCGCCAATGCCAAGCGGGTCATCAGTGGTCCACTTTCTTCCGTCACAAAGTGCCTCCATGTCGGCAATCTCCGCCCTGAGATCAGGCAACTCCGATCGCGCAGGATATCTCCCCGCAGTCGTCTGGAGCTCGCTGTAAGTGATCAGTCCGTCAATAGGATCGTGATGACCCATGGACGATACAAGCGGATATGAAAGATCTATGCTCATTTTCCAGTACATGCGGTTCCCCCCTCTATGAGGTAGGGTGTAGGTGAACTTTGCGTGGGCTGTTTTTGCGAGTTCTATTGCCCATCTGTTAAAGGTCGGATCTCCGGTAACCCTGCTCACGCAAGCGAGTGCGTGCATCCATTGTGTCAGGTAATGATAATACTGTCCGTCCCGGTCCCATTCCAGACGCTCGTCAAAGGGTTCTTCGGGCCTCCGCTCGCTCATCTCTTTCCCGATCCGCAGACCCCCTTTTGTAGGGTGCCTCCGGCCTTCCTCTTCGGATAGGTCGCTGATCCAGCCGGTGCGGGAATCGTCTCTGCGATGACGGCCCAGTGTGGCATGCACCTGATCGACCAGAAGCAGACCAAAATCCTTGTACTGCTCATTATTGGTCTGAAGATAAAGCCCAAGGAAATTGCAAACCGCATAGGCATCAGTCCATAGGTAGCGCTTCGGAGGGAACCTCCCCGGCGAGAGACCCGTCAGTTTCGCAAATTCGATCATTATCTCGCTAACCATACAGCTCCTTTACATCTATAATACTATAGGTACAGAGAGAAGGCACAACGTACAAGAAATGAGAGGTATATTCTCTTAGAAGGTAGTTGCCTGACTGTGAACGAAATGGAACCATAAGTTGGCCCGACGCAAGAAATCGCAGCATAAAGTGGCCAAAAATGCGATGAGAGTTTAGCCGTCACTTACTCACAGTAACTCTCACCAGCCTCATATTTTCGTTGCCAAGGATTTTGTCCCGTACTTTGCAAGGTCACGACAAGCCGAAGTTGAAAAAAGTTGCATTGAGCGAACCTGGCGTCCCCGTATCATACGCGTGAAATTCGGAAAGTAACCTTCATCGGAACTGGCCCCCAAAGAGGTGAACCAGTATTGTCAGCGTTTGGCGAGGAGTGCACCGACAATACCGCACTGTGGACTTTCCGCTACAGTAATAATTACCATTTCTAATCCTCGCACCAAGGCCACCATTTCAATCTGTGGTGTCTCTCGTCCCACTTGAAAGTTTGAGAACGTTTTCTTGACTGCTAACTGATAGGTATCACAGGCCGCGAGTGTTGAGGACTTCGTCCCGAAACACGTAGCGCAAGATCGAAGTATGACAGTCCGCTATTTGTAGGTCTCAGCGTTGATCGAAACAGTCGGCGGTGTCAGTTTCTTTTAGAAAATAACACTCGAAGGGTCAACTTACAGACGAGCGGTTTTATTTTGAAGCACGCGTCGTGTCACTCTTCGAAAAAGAAAGGATTTAGAGCAATACAGTGATCTCGTGTGTATCGCGAAATATGCGCGTTTTAATAAAATGCATTTGTGATGACTGCCGACACAAATACTTAATGCGTGAACTCATGGGGAGGCGGCGCCTTTTGCCGCCGATTCCATGAAGTGAAATGTTATGCCATCTTTTCCCTGCGTTTCCAATATTCGGGTTCCTTGTTGAGCTGCATCACGGCAATTATAAATATTTCCTTATCCGTAGTTTGATATATAATCCCATAAGGGAAACGTCTTGTTAAACATCTTCTTGTATTTGCAGAAAGCGGTCCCCATGCATCAGGAAATGAAAGAATGTTTTGAATTGTACTATAAATTTCTTTTGCAAATTCCAGTCCTAGACCCCTTTGGCATTCGTTATAGTAATCAACGGCATCATTTAGCTCTTTTCAGCAGCCGGATGAAAAGAATACTTCAAGAGTTTAACCTATCACGTATTTTCTTAAATACTCTTTCACCTGGAATTGTCTTAACCTTTCCGTTTCTTATTTCCGTCACCCTCTTTTCTGCCTCCGCTGCCCACAATTTGTCTATCTCTTTTTGTGAGGGATTCAAGCTCGAGAGAAGTTTTTCAATAAGTTTCGTTCTTATTTCGATAGGCAGCGAAATCGCTTCGTCAAAAAGCTCTTTGGTCTTTATCATGGCACCTCCTAACTATTGAATTTGTTCTATTATATCATGTCTTCCGGCTTGTGAATAAATCGAGGCTGCCGAAAATTGGGCTCCGGCTATATCATGGTGATAAGGACCAAAAGCCTACTGGGTAATTTATCGGGATATTGTACGCCTGTCGCTTTTTTCGAGTAACGAAGAGGGTTGACACCATGTGCTTCGATGTGGTGTTCAGGAAGAAAAGTTGTGTCATGAACCGTGTCCCCTAAATATCGAACTCTTACGGAGCGGGGCATCACGTCTTATTGCTGGAACAGTATGGGGCGTAACATGCCAACTGACGCGCCGAACGGAGGATACTTCTCAGTTATTGCAAATCTTAACTATTGCAGAGTGCTCTGAGATATAGTGGCATAAGAGCATACCTTTTTATTGCGGACTTGGAGGGGAACAGCCGCTCGATATTGAACCTCAGAACGTTTGATACCGGTGGAAACCTTGCCCTGTGGCAAAAAAGCCACAGTGTCAGATACAGGAAGGAAGCTTGAGATGCAAGTCCGTTTCTCATGAATGAAGATTCCGCCCCGTACTATGGCCAAAAAAGATCCCTCGGAAGCATCCTGAGACATGTTTCGACTTCTTCCTGTGCTCGAAACTGTCAGGAATTTGCCAGTGGTGCGACTTTCTTTTGGAAATTAATGATCGGTTCCGCTGCGGATGACGAAGAGTACGTGTAGTTATCGACACTGATTGCTCTAAAATGTCGGTGGCCTGAAAAAAGGGTAACGCTTACAATCACGCAGTTTCGCCGCGACGAAACAAATAAAGAGTTCTCCCTCAAACATGCCAGCATGCTGCCGACTCTATTTTGTGCTTGCCCATCGGACACGTAACGTTGCGGCGTCCCGGCTGATGCATGTTTCTTCAATCAATATCCGATAAAAAAGGGACGAATCAACTACCTGCAGGGGTTAACCGAACTGCTTCCTGATAATGTTAAGGAATGCGGGCTCTAGGCCGCCGATAACGTTGAGCACAGGTGCAGAGTCTTCGAGATAGCCTTTTTCCTCAAGAAACTGGTAGAACAGCTTGATGGCCGGCGGCCAGTCAACATATTCCTGCGGCTCTGCGTACATCTTTCGAAGCAGAAAATCTTCGAAGAATTCCACAAACAATTCGGCGGGCATCGAGTTGAGCGTGATAACCTTATCATGGACATACCCGTAAACGAAATCAAAATATATCATTATACATTCCGCCAGACGCCAAAATTCTTCGGGGAACCCTTTGTCGGAAAGCCATTCCCCGAATAGCCGTTCTGCATCTTCCTTCAGCCTGTTCAGCAGCGGCTCATAATCAGCGTACTCTCCGCCTTGAAGTATGATATTGTCCAGTTTCGTAATACTATCGATAAGAGCTCTATCCCCCGTATTAGGGGAGGTATTCTCTTCACCCGACGGAACCATGCGTTCATAATCAAACGGGATGATTTCGATCATTTTTTCTTTCCTGACGAACATAAAGGGGATTCTATGGTCTTTCGGTTGGAGCTCTTCAGGAAAAAGGTAACTTTTGCGCTCAACCATCCGTTTTCGCAGCAACTCGGCCTCTATGCTGGGCAGCCCAAATGTCTGCCCTAGGGCTCTTACAACTTGTTCCGTATCCTCCGCGGTTATTTCTCCCCTCTCGACGCTCAGGGCGTGATTCCAAAGAAGCATGGACGCATGCATAACCTTGTCCATATCCTCACCGGCACCCTCTAGTTCCATAAGCGGCTTGCCGTATTCAACCATTGACTGGGCCATACCTATGGCACGAAACCCGGGTGGGGCCTCCATATCGGCGATAGAAGGACGAGACGTCACCCGCACATTATCCATCCTTTGCAATGCCGCGCTCTTTGCCTTTCGCTTGGCCTGATTCCTCTGAGAGGCTTTCGCTCTCCTCTTGTCGATGCCCCTCTTATTTTTCTTCGACATGCATCCTCCTACGTCAGATATAGTTGACCAATAGTGATAACATACCTACATCCTCAAATTCCTGACCAATCTTATTGCATCCCACAGCACTTCTTGTATTTTTTCCCGCTGCCGCAGGGACATGGTGCATTCCAGCCGATCTTAACCTGACCCGCCTGCGCGGCTTTCTTATCTCCTCCGGTGTATTCGGCCGCACGGGACTTGGCGATGTCCCGCAAATTAGGAAGGTCTTCTGCCCTGCCGGCATCACTGTAAAGTTCTTTCAGCCTTTCCGTGATGAACTTCTTGTCTCTCACATCGGGAACAGCAAGGCCCTCCTTTAGTATCCTTTCGCCCTTCTCGAAATTTCTTTCTCTCCAAAGCATCAGCCAATAGCAGTCCGCCCAGCCGATCCAGCCCCAGCCCCAGCGGGGGTCTGCAGCAAGCCACTCACGATAAAGGGAATCAGTCTTTTCCTGATCGCCAGCGTCGAAATAGGAATCAGCAAGTGCACGCCTCATGTTTTCAAGAAGGAGGTTGTCCTCGTACAGGCACATAGGAAGGAGTCTCTCACAAAACGAAATCCTCTCACCTATCAGTGCCTTCCTTTTTCTGCTTGCATTAGATAATTCAGTCTCAAAATCCTGCACCCAATTGAATATGCTCTGCGTCCCTCTGAATATCCTATCCAAATTGGAGATTGTTTTACTCTGTGTCTGGTCCGCAATGTCTACAAGAGACCGCCACACCTTCAGCCAGATGTCGCAGGTGCCTACAGAATCGCCACTTTCAAGCCTTTCATATCCCCCCTGCATCATATCGTCGAGCATCTCAAGACTCGGAGATTCAGGAAACCATCGCTCCCAAAGGACGGCAATGCATATCCACACCCAGTCGATCTCAAGTCCTTCAGCGCGGATGTTTTTTTTTCAATTATCCATTTGGCCAGAGCTTCAGCGGAAAGAAACCCTGTCTGCCATTCGCTGAGAGTTTGCCTATCCACACTCAGGCCAAAAGTCCGCAGTTTCAGGATAAGTTCATCGTCAGATTTTCTCCGTCCGCTTGACAAACATATATCCAGCCTATCGCGCGGAATTTTATTTCTAAAAGCCTCATTTTTCTCAACATAACTCTCGGCCATACGATTCATGGCGATATAAGATAAGCCCATAGTCAGGTCCTCCCAATAAACCCGCTGCTGTCTACACACATTTCGATGATGGGTACAAAAGTCAGTCGTTATGCCATTTCTCGAAGAACCCTCAGATGCTTTGCGGCGATACGGAGAAGCGTGCGTGCAGCACCCGACGGTGATCTGCGGCCTTGCTCCCAGTCGCGCAGTGTCCGAACGGAAATACCAAGAAGAGCTGCGAATTTATCCTGGGAGAGGCCGGTCTTTGCGCGCGCCTCTGCTACCAGGATGCGCTCCGGAGGGATTATCTCGTCTTTCTCGATAGTTCCATCTTTCCGCGTAACAAGCCGCCTAAGTGACCCGTCCGGCAGCTGACTGAATCTGGTCTTCCTAGCCCATTCAACTTTACTGCCCTTGTCGATTGTTTTAATGAAGCGCCCCAATGCTTCCTTAACTTTGCTCATGCCTAAATACCTCCTTGATACGTTTAAGCCAAGCGCGCGGCACATCCTCACGTTCGCCTTTGCTCTAGGCAGCTACAAGCACAATCTGCTCCTCCGATAACTGGAGAAAATAGATTAGCCTTGCACCGCCCATCTCAGCTTACGGCAACCACCTGTTTGAGGGATAACTGCTCCCGCATCGGGATATTCACAGAGGAAAGCCTGAAGAGCAAGAAACTCATCGTCCTAAAATAGATCGTCTCTAAGCACTGCAAAGGGCGGCAGTTCAATAAACTCCCACAACATATATTAATATACGGCAATGCAGTATATAACGTCAAACAAAAAAAACACAAGACTGCATAAGATAACTTGTCGGACTTCACCCAATTCTGGAGTTTTCCGGTATGTTACGAACGTAGGCCAGAGAATTTCAGCTCATATCCAAGGTGCTGAGCAACGTCTGCGTTACCGCCACACTGCCAGAAAGAGTTTCGTTTACATTCTATTACCTCCGACCCTGGTCAGCTATACCGATCACGTCGCCGCCATACACAACATCGATCTTCGTTGTTTCGTGCATATTAGAGGGAATTATTGAGACAAGAGATTTAACCGTTATTTTTGCAAGTCCGCACAGAGTTCTGCCTGTCAAAAGTGCAGAGGTTTAGAAGAAAGTGAACCCCAGTTCGGTCCGGTGCCAAGCTTTTGCAAAATGCGGACTCCGACATGTACTTTTCTTGAACAACTCTTTCGGAGGACTGAATGTTTTTATCGGAACTCTTGCTCTCGTCAAAAGATTGGCTGTGTGATGTAGTCGGTGCACTCCAGGTTGTAAGACTGCTTTACAAGCGCTCCAGGGACTGTGCGCACTTCGGGACATACCTGGTTTTGCCTACAGTCGGACCTCTGCGCAATAGTTTCCGAATGTAACAAACACTGCAGGCCGTTTCTGCGAGGGCTGAGACCAATAAATCTCTGGCAGACACGTCTTGATGTCGCGGCGTATGTTTCGGGATGAAGTCCTCGTCGGTTGCGGTTTTGAATACCTGCGAAGTATCAGGTGTACTATTGCATGGCAGGTACTCACAGTAACTCTCACCAGCACACTTTATTCGTTGCCAAGGACTTCTCCCCGTAATTTGATAGACTGAGACTTGTTGCTGATCTAGGTTTGTGACAAGAAGAGTCTGACTCGGAGTTTCGCTGCATGTGACATGCCGGTAGAAACCTTCATTGAAAGAACCATTTGCTGGTGACTTCATAGAGATAATAGGTTCTCCGGTTAACTCAACAACTTTATTTCCCACTGTTGCCTGGAGACGATAGTGTCATGTATGATATCATCAACAGGAAGAAACAACAACGCTGTATGCCCGATATTCGTGGAGGACGACATGAAAAATGAGATGGCTAGGCGGGATGGAGTGTCAGTTATATTGAGTTTTCTTATTGTGATATTTCTCGGCGCTTCATCAGCGGAGACCGCTAGTGGCGCATCGAGTACCCCATGGCTATGGCGACAACCACCGTATCAAATTGTTTTTCCTTATGCCATCCCCTCAGTTCAAATGGTAGCCTGGGGAGGAGCTGATAATAACATAATTTACGCTGGCAGTTCTTTCTCAAACGAATCTACCATTCCTTATGGTATTTATCGCAGCGCAGATTATGGATTAACTTGGGATTACTTGGGCGAGGTTGATGAAAATGAAAATGAATTCCTAAGCAAAATAGTTGTTCATCCAACTAGTCCCAACGTTGTTTTTGCAGGTTTTAGTATTGCAAGCTATGAGGGAGGTATTTATCGTTCCGAAGATGGTGGAGATAGCTGGGTTAACGTGTTGCCATATGTGAGTATCACAGATGTTACAGTAGACCCCAGTAACACCGCTACCATGTATGCGACAGGACTGGGTAGCGCAACGCACATGACACCCTCAACTGCAGGAGTTTATAAAAGCACAGATATGGGACAAACATGGACTCAGATATCAACTTCTTATTTTAATGACATCAAGGTTCATCCGACCTCCCCCAATATTTTGTTCGCCGCCCGTTATTTTTCAACTAATTCGTATGAAGGTATATACCGAAGTGATGATTCCGGGCAGACCTGGAAGCAGATATCAGACATTCAACTAAGCCACATTGTCATAAATAAGAACAACCCAGATCAAATGTTTATTTTCGGTGAATCTTATATTGGAATATGGAGAACTGACGATGGTGGAAACAATTGGATCAATGTCAATTCAAATCTTCCAACTGATGTTAACGTTCCCAGCGTACTAAGTGCCATTTTTGATCCTATGCAGTCAAATACTCTTTGGATTGGATTAAAATACGAGGGGATGTATGTATCATATAACGGTGGTGAGGTTTGGCAGCAGGTATCAGACGGTCTGCCTTTCTCAGATACAGGGATCTTTGGCCCGCAGTGTGGATCTAGTGACATATCGGGAGGCCAAATGGTAATTTCATGCAGCGATCGATTATTTGTTAGATTAATGGCACAGTCTAACCCTCCCGTGACAAACTGCGAAGCAGTTTTGTCTGCCGACCTAAACTTACACATTCCAATCGTGAGCTTTAACGGTAAGTCTTACTTGGCTGATTTACAATATGATCAGACCACGGGGAATATCAAACTAATAGGCGCTAATGTTATATCAGATACGAGCCCCTTTGCTGATTGCGCTACTGCTTCATTATCTCTTGATTTAGAGTTGTCTATTCCTGTTGTGCTTTATAATGGAGTATCCTATTGGGCAGATCTGCAAGGAAGCGGATCAGACATTTTTCTTACGGGGTTTGGACAAAACTAAACTACGGCATATGACAGTGTTCACTGTCGTTATTCTACGGATCTCCACGGGCTCCCATTGGGATCATCTCTATTTTTCGAGGTGGAGTCAGTAACCGCATAGCGCTATTTCCGCCAAAATCCGATATGGTAAGAAGTTTCCATTTTTATGTTGACTGGCGGCGCAGGTAATCAGACGATCACGTAGTTACAATTCAAATACTCACAGTAAACTGCACCAAGCGCATAGTTTCGTTGCCAACGACTTCACCCCGCAACATTACGGTTCCATCACGCCCCCAGACGTGACCGTTGCAATGAGAGAGGATCAGGGTCCGATTTCTACCTGTGTGAAATGCCGGGAGAAACCTTGCGCGACAACTGCCTCAAAAAAAGATGACCGCCATTTTTAACGATCGGCGGCAAGTACACCGACAATATCTCATTGTGGACATTCCTCCACACTAATAGTTTCCGTTTCTAATCCTCGCACCAAGGCCGCTATTCAATCTGTGATGTCCATCCAATACACCGCATCCTCGATGAAAGTCAGAGTGAGTTTGCGTCACCTGATACTTCCTCTTTGAGCCTTTTGCTTAGCTGTGACAGGCTGCTTCGGATCCACTTCTGGTCGGTCATCGGATCACCTGCAACTTCGTCCGCGAGCATTCGTTCCAATGCGGTGACAACGTATGGATCTTTTATCTCAGCCAACTTTCGGCCACTACCAGGTCGACGGATTCGGTATTGCTGCCGCGTAGTGCCGATCCGATCGCTATGCGTGGGCCAAGGATCTGTACTCGCACGCGCGAGCGTCAATTCACAGCGGTCAAGTGGAACTGATCCACTCACCTCAGGGAGATTCATGGAATACGATATGCGTTTCTTTTCTTCATCGTTACGTACGAAAATTACGAACAAGTTCTTTTGGAGCCCCTCTTTGTACTGCTTCGTAAGCGACGCTTGCCCGTACTCGCTCAGTTGCACCTTAAAATCCTTGTACGGATACGCATAGATCATCCCCTCCGTTACATCGAGGAGGATGACAGGCTTCTTGTCATCATGGATCAAGTAGGCATGACAAATGAAGTCCCAGTGCTGCTTGATGACCTTGAAGTATTTGTCCGTGTCGTGCGACGTGATTTGTGGGTTCTCATTGATGCTGTTCATAAAGTGACCTCACTACAAGTTATTGAGCAGTTTCTGTTCAACTCCGGTAGTGTCCATATTCCTCACCCCTTGGCAGGGAAGGCACTCTTATCCCCGACTTTCGCCAATACGGGCAGATAAAAGGCGTAACACAGCGATACTATAGGGGGAAAGAGGTGAGTCTGACGATTACCTAACTGGCGTTGAGATCAAGGCTAAGCTGCTTGAGTAGCTCACTTT
>JBEKCV010000093.1:0-16857 GCA_050014695.1 Thermodesulfovibrionales bacterium | reverse complement strand
TTAAGCCACTTGTGCTTGTCCCTCAGCATCCTGGAGCTCCTGCCCTTCATCTGCTTGACCAGCCTGTGTACACCGTACTGCGGATCCACTTCAACCAATAGATGCACGTGGTCCGGCATAACCTCCATCTCAATGATCTCGGCATGTCTCTCCTGCGCTACGCAATGAATAATGCGCTTTAGGTCGGTTTCAACCTTCCCTGTGAGCACCGGGCGACGGTATTTGGGGCACCACACCACATGGTACTTGCAAGAATAGACAACATTGTTGTTGCTTTTATACTCCATTGTTTCATTATATAACTTACAGATGTCTAATTACAACAACAGTTACAGCACTATCCCCATGGCTGAAGCGAGGGGCTTGCGTGCTGTAAAGCCTTCGGTCATCCTGTGCCAGGTCGAAAAGGCCCTGAAAACATACAGCATACTTACAGTGATCATGATGAGAAAGAGAATTTCCAGACCGCCGAGAAGAAAAAAGTCTTGTCATGTTGCCCTCCTTCGTATCCTTACGTTGTTTCTGATGACAGTATAATAGAGCGACTCCCCCAAAGAGTGTCATAGGTCCTGGTGAACTGCTATTCACAACGTATATTCCCTTCTAGGTCGTCTGGCCTCATCGGTAGCCTGTCTATCCCAAAGTTATTGCAACGGCTATGCTTACTATCGTCATTGCTTTAATCACAAAAAACCATGATTACAGATTATTCTTTCACTGAAGTATTTCTATATGGCTACGTCTATTGACAAAGAATTATCAACTCTCCTATGAGAAGATCCAATATCAAACTATCTATTTTATCGGTCGATTATCGTTAGAACCTGACTTTTCCTAATCTTAAGTTTCATTGCCACACGGAATATAATGCCCTTAGAATGTACTTTTTATTGAAAAGCGAGGATAGCTGCAATCTGACAATGCGATATAAAAATCTAAAACGTTGCCACAAGTACAGAGCTAATCTATTAGCCTTTATCACTGACAGGGTAATTCTTGCTACTCAGACCAACTTGTCTTGGTTTTGCCCTCTTTGTTCTCGGCAGAAAGGATAACGACGTAGGATATTGAGGCAGTTGTAAGGTTTTGCTAACCAAAAAACAGGGATCGGATAGTACGGATCAAGAGCTTATTTTTGAGGATTCTGAAGGTAATACGGTAGCATTACTTTCAACGCATATTTAGCGTTATCGGCGAATTCTGCGGCTCTATACCTTTACAGGTTCTCTTGTTTCAGGCACGCCCTTGCCTTGTCCACAACACGGTGGACATCCGCGAGACATCATTTGCCAAGTGGATTTTTCTCATGGCATCGGCAGGCGCTCTCCTTCTTAGAAGCCTTTATTGTTTCCAGGATGGTAGAATGACCATTGTTGTTCTGAACATCTTGTTCTATGTCGGTTTCGCTATAGCCGAAGCAATAACAGACCAGTTTCATCAATTTCCCGTCAACTCAATATCCTGACTATCCACCTCAGGATTCTCCTGTCTGACGATATCAAACAACCTTTGGTATTCAGGCTCATTGAGACAGCCTCCCCCACGAATAAATCTGGGGAAGTCCTGAGGAAGCCCGTTCCTTGTTGTCTTGCTGTCGTTGTCTCAGGATACAATCTAAAATATCATCAAGATTACTGAAAAGCTTAAACCTATCGTTCGAGTAAGCTTGATTCCAGGGGAACAACAAACCAGTTGCTATCGCCCCGTTCTCAACTGCCTTCTCCAATACGCCTGGATGATCGTCAACCACGACATCCGTGAACATATCGAACAGTCTGGTTTTGTGGTAAGACAGGTGAAGGGCATCATACACGAGACCATGCCGTTCCAGCCATCTCTCGGTCTGCTTCCTGTAATCGGGTGACCTGTGGCTCGCTATTGTGATGTGGTAATCATTTTCCTTGAGCGCTGCAAGAAATCCTTTGGCTTCAGGATACGGTTGATAGCTGTCGCTGTCCTGATTGCTGTGAATGGTGTTGATAGCTCCGAAGAATTCAGGTTTTAAACAATACCCTTCCCAAAGATCCCAATGTGTCCACTGGTCAGGCGTGGGAAAAGATTTGTTCACCTTTCTTAATTCGTCATAAAGGGCATCACAGAACTGCCACAGGGTATTGTCTATGTCGATGATTGCGATCTTGCTCACGCACGATTCCCTCTTGAGAACTTTTTTCAGCCCTTCTCCGGCAACAGTAGCTTAACTTCTCTGAATACCCCTCTGTCCACGTCTTTCTCAATCAGTGTTTTCGGTGAGCTTTAGGCGGCGGACAGCCTGTGCTCCTGGCACAGGGTCGGTGACGGGTTCTCTCCCCATAAGAACCTTAATCATCAAGCTTTGAGCCGTCCTTCTGGTTACGAGTGTACTTGATAGGATGTTTTTTTGTCAAAGCATATGTAGCGTTAAATTCTCACACGCGGCAGCATTCCAGTTTGTCCCTTTCGAGTCGACGGCTAGGCTTTATATCCACCTTTTTCTTGCATAATAATGCACATCTCTCCCAATGCTCGAAATCGAGATATGAAGAGGCGCTGACAACAATTGATACGTTCATGATCATATATGCTAATATATAGCCATGACCGTGAGCGTATGGGCAAAGCAGCAGGGGATATCGTACAAGAGAGCGCATGGCGGATGTGGAAGCATGTGTGGAGCGCGTGGGCAGTTATTTCGCGGAAGGCCAAGCAGCCCTTGGAGCGCACGGACGGTCCCGAACGCGTTCAGGACCCGGGTTGTCACTGACCGAATGGCATGGCACAGCCTGTGATCATACCGTTTGTTGCTGACGAGATTCCGGCAGGCGAATCGTTATTCGGGTCTGTTGGAATGACGTCATGGAATATGTGTCCATGTTTTTCGGAACGGCTCTTAGACTCACTTATTGGCAAGGATATAAAGCTGAAACAGCGTGGCTCACTATGAGACTTCTTCACGCTACTGGACACCCTCAAAGCAAGAATGCCACAAAAAAAACTTGCCCGCGACTCCATCAGGAAGTTTATCCATATGAACCCGCGAGGCAAATCATCTGAATGATGATCAAAAACTATGACTCTCCATTAGAGGAAACACTGTGGGTCTTCAGCGAGAAAGTCGTTATTCCCATGTAACTGTGAGTATCCATATGCTATTGCTCTGCACCCCCTGCAATTCGCCCAGCGCTTACAGGTTCCGCACTTGCCTTTATATCTGGATCTGTCCCTGAGCGCACTCAAGACAGGAGAAGTAGCCCAGACCTCCCTTAGCGAATCCTCTCTCACGTTGCCGATCGGGATCGGCAGTCGTCTGCAAGGGGTAATCGTTCCATCGGATAAAATGGTAAGCCCAGATAATCCGGCAGCGCACCCGCCGCAAGGAACAAACCCTTCGTCTCTATCGACCTGCGTAGACATTTGAGCGGCAACGGGATCTCCGGTAGACAGCACAACCCCCTTAGTATCAGTGGCAATAATTGTCTGGTAGAGATCTCTTACCTGGGTTGTATCGAGCAGACTCGCCAGTAAGTCTTTTCCCCTGCCGGACGGCACGAGACGGGAAAACCCAAGTTTCTGGATCCCGAGTGAACGGCAGAGGTGCACCATTTCAAGAAAACAGTCAGCATTGATTACAGAAAGAGTCGTGTTAAGAGTTACGACTATCCCGGCATCTAGCAAGCATTTCACTCCCTTCAGGGCGGAGGAAAAACTCCCCTTTCCACGTATCGAATCATGAACGGCCTCGGGTCCCTCTATGCTCACCTGCGCCCCTTTCACTCCAAGCTCAGAGAGCCTCCTCGCACGATCTCGGTCCAGCAGGATACCATTGGTGAGGAGATAGACTTCGAAACCGCGCTTGGTGATTTCTTCAAGGATTCCGAAAATATCCTTCCTCAAGAGTGGCTCACCACCAGTGACGTTAAAACTCGACGAAAAAACCATCCCATAGGCTTCCGACCAGTGCCGAATCATATCAGAGACCTCTGTAGCAATATCTCTCATTTCCGAGAGTGACATCTCGGCAGCCTTCTTTCCAGTCTGATAGCAGTGGCGACAGTTAAGGTTACATCTCTCGGTAAGATGACATTGAATAAAAAATTCCTGCGACTGCGTCGTTGGCATACGGTTTTATACCTGTCTCGGAGAGTCTGGGACAAGAGAATGAAAGGAAAGGCGAAACTCGTTCTCCCAATAATGGGCGATTCTGCTTTTTCCTTGTGGACTTTGTTGCTGCACCAGCAATATCAGCTTTTTCACTTGTGGCACACCTTACCTTCTTCATCCTCTCGCACCTCCTCTCGGAGGTCATCATATAACTCTTGTTATTGACCCATCTTTCAATTAAACATACCATGAAGTCTCCATCTCTTCAATCAAAATAAACTAATCGAGATCATAAGATTATAAAATAAGCTATTGGTTATAGGAAGTTAGCCGAAATATGCTGTTTCTCCACATGAAGACGGAGATCAGCGTAAACTGGTAGCGGATCGTAGCAACAACCTTAAGAAACTCTCCCCTGTCCATTCCTGTGGAATCTTGTTCTCACCTTGCTCCCTTTCTTACTCCTATGATAAAAATAGATATTACCTATACGTAATTCCTGATTTATAGCAAAGAACTATTGGACAGGATGAAGGGTTAGGTTCCAAAATAAACGATGGGACGGGAATTATCTATTTTTCCGCGCTCAGCCGACATGATCGAGCATTTGAGCTGCTTGGAGCGCTTTGTTTAATAAAATCATTGCTTGTGCCTTAGAATAACGGCAAAGGAACTATGCATTTCTTTCAGAAAAAGACCCTAACTGGTTTATCTCGCACATGCGGCTGAGCGGCTAAGATTGGTCCGTCAGATCTGGCGGACGCATTAAAGGCGCTCAGTCCTTCTCAGGATCCAAATCTACTCGTTGGGTTTGAAACTTCCGATGATGCCTCAGTGTACCGCCTCTCGGATGAGATCGCTGTCATAACTACCGTTGATTTCATTACCCCTCCTGTTGACGATCCCTATTGGTTTGGGCAGATTGCCGCAGCGAATGCTCTCTCGGATGTCTATGCCATGGGAGGTAAACCGCTGACTGCACTCAGTCTCGTCATGTTTCCCTCAAAAATACTCGATAAAGGAATCCTGAGGGAAATCCTCCGCGGAGGCAATGACAAGGTCATTGAAGCGGGTGCTTCCATGTCAGGAGGGCATTCCGTAGATGATAATGAACCTAAGTACGGACTTGCGGTCACTGGCGTTGTCCATCCTGATAGGATACTAACCAATTGCGGAGCTCGGGACGGAGACGCTCTGATCCTCACAAAGCCGTTGGGTACAGGAGTCTTATTTAATGCATGCAGATCAAAGAAACTCTCTTACAAGGATTTGGAGCCTATTTTGCCTCAGGTAGCCTCGTTAAATGCGAAGGCTCTTGATGCCGCATTGCATTTCGATATTCATTCGTGTACTGATATTACAGGGTTTGGCATTGTCGGACACTCATTAGAAATGGCGATAGGAAGTCGGGTAGAGATAAACCTTTTTTCTAAAAAACTACCTCACTATTCTCATGCACTCGAAATGTACCGAAAAGGCGAAACCACTGGAAGTAACAAGGCAAACAGAACGCTTTCGGAGGGACATCTGGAAATAACCAGCAGGATGTCCAGAGAGGAAGAGGAACTGCTCTTCGATCCCCAGACATCTGGAGGTCTTCTCCTGTGCCTTCCGGAATATCAGGCAGGTCAGTTAGCCGCTGAGTTGAGAAATATCGGCGTCGAAACAGTTGATAAAATAGGTGAAGTGAGAGGAGGTCCAAGCCCGCGCATAAGGGTCATATAGTGAGGAGTCAACGATTTGCTTGCTTTGTCGTTTCCCGGCGCTCACAAATGCCTGCGTTCCGTTTACCGTCCTAGTTCTTTCCCAGAATAGAGTCAGCTCCTTGTCTTGAGTTTTCGGGCAGATTCTTCTAACATTATATAAGATTGAGCCTGGCATCATCGTGATCACGCCGATATGGAGAGAAGTACTTTCGATGGCCGGGGATAGGTCCGAAGCTGCATAATGGGAACTGAAAACATAGGACACTTTTTGGGGGATCTCATGCTCCATAATAGATAGATAGATAAATAAAGCCCCTAAGGAATGGTATCTTGAATCTTTTGTATTCGAACAGCATCGGGGAGCTTGTCATGGCCTTGGCCGCCAACATTGACAGGCTGAGAAGCGCGAAGTCCGTAAACCTCTTTGAGTCACCACGCATTATCGTACCCAATCTCAACGTTGCTGCCTACCTCAAGTTTGAGTTCGCGAGGTTGACCGGAATATCGGCAAACCTGAGGTTCCTCTTTCTCGAGAAATTCCTGACTGAACTCGTTGAATCGTCGACTGAGAAGGTTATCATTATCGACCGAGGCGTTATTCAGAGCCTTTTGTTGGGGCTTTTTTCCGGCACTGACAAAGACGCTTCCCTACCCGCCGAAATCGCAGCATATTTGAGCTCTCACGGAGGCAGCGAGGACAGTCTCAATCTCAGGAGGTTCCAACTGGCGGCGAATCTTTCCCACGTGTTTGAAGAATACTGTCTTTCAAGACCTGAAATGATCGATACCTGGGATAAGGGAAGGGCCACCATTTCCCGCAAAGACGTTAAGGACACTGAGCGATGGCAGATTTCCCTCTGGGGCGCTCTTTTCGGTCCGAATGGATCTGTCCGGAAAGCAGGCGAGGTGAAGGGTTCCCGGTTTATCTTTTACAAAGACATACCTTCCGTTGTCAACTTGAAGGTTGCGTTACAGGGCGGCCCGCTCCATCTCTTCGGGTTTTCCTATGTCTCAAGGACCTTTAACCTCCTTCTGGATGATCTCTCAAAGGCCGCGGATGTTTACGTCTACACTCTCAATCCGTGCCTGGAATTTTGGGAGGACGTGGCTACCAAACCCGAGTTTCTGAAGCTGCAAAAGCGTCTCCTCGGAAGAGCGAATAAGATGGGTTATAAGTCCGCCCTCGACCAGGAGGATCCTTTCCACCTTAGCAGCGGCTCAGACACCCCCGCCCTCAGACTTTGGGGAAGGCCGGGCAGGGAAAACATTCATATCCTCAATGAATTCACCTCATGCGATTTTTCTGCTCTTTTCAGGGACCCCCTCGAAGGGGCCCCGAAGACGCTTCTGAGGCGGATCCGGCACGACATCCTCCTGAGGGAACCAGAGAGAACCAAGCCCCCTGAAGACCTCGATCTTGCCGATGACAAGAGCCTCATGATCATCGAATGCCCTGAAATCAGGAGGGAAGTCGAGATTATCGCAAACGAGATATGGGCTCTCATAATGGAAAACAGCACTTCGCCCTCGGAGGAAAAGCTTCGTTTCAGCGATATAGCAGTAGTCATAGCCGATAGCGGGTCCTTTGACTCTTACAAGACGCATATCGCGGACGTTTTTAGCGAGATCCATGATATTCCCCACAATCTGAGCGATATTTCCTTTGCAGGGGAAAACCGGATGGTCGAGGCCGTGGACCTTCTCCTATCTCTTCCCCTGAGCGTTTTTACAAGGAAAGACCTGCTCAAACTTCTGAGCCACCCTGCGGTCCTCGTGCGCTTTCCGGAGGCGGACGCTGAGGAGTGGCTCGGCTGGTGCCAGCAGACAAGCATTCTTCACGGCATTGACAGGGAAGACCACAAGAACACATATATTGAAAAGGACCTCTTCAACTGGGATCAGGGACTCAGGAGACTTGTTCTCGGTGCGTTTCTGACGGGAGAGAGGAGCGGAGAGAAAGAAGTATTTCGTTCCGAGGAAAACGGGATGGGATATATCCCGGAGGACCACGCGCAGGGGAGTTTGCCGAACTCTGCTCTTTTCATTCTTCTTGTTCGGTCTCTTATGTCCGACACGCGCTTCATCCGGGAGTCTCGTCTCAGCCTTATTGAGTGGTCTGACTTTCTTGTCAAGTTTATGATGACCTACCTCGGCGCCGATTCCCCCGAGAGCGAGCATGTGTTGTCCCGCTGCATTGGAGAGGTTTGCGCCCTGAGGAACCTCGACCTCGAGGGAAGGAAGTACCCTTTCAGGATAGCCAAGGAGTTTGTATCGTCGGCAATCTCCTCGATCCGCGGTTCCAGAGGACAGTATCTGGCAGGGGGCGTGACTGTCTCCTCATTCCAGCCCATGCGGCCTATTCCCTTCAGGGTTGTCTTCATTGCAGGCATGGGCGAGAGCTGCTTTCCCGCCCCGGAGATGAAGAACCCGCTTGACCTGAGGCTCGCACGCAGGATGATGGGGGATGTGAGCCCGAGGGAAAGGGATCAGTACAACTTTCTTGAGACACTCGTCTCGACCCGAGAACGCCTCTATCTCTCTTATGTCTCAAGGGACAGCCAGACGGGAGAAAGGCTCGAGCCATCCTCTGTCATCAAGGAACTCCTCTTTATCCTCGAGCGCGGCTATGTGAAGAGTAAGGATCTGGCTGGGATTGTTGTGGGCCACCCCCTGAGGAGGTACGACGGCGCTTACTTTCCGAGTCTCTTCGGATCAAAAGACGCCACATCATCTCTGCCCAACTTCTCTCCGCCGGCATTCAAGGAGGCGCAGACCGTTGCGCTAAGGGAGGAGCTGAAGGTTCATCTGACGGGCGGAGGTTTGTCGGGCGATCTGAACAGTCTGCAAGGCGCCCTGAAGGGCCGACTCGAAAATAAGCTTGGCTTCTCCCCCGTCCCGACGGAGCCTGTCTGCATCGTGGAGGAGTCGATTCAGGTGCCGGTTCACGCCATAAGAAGATTCCTCGACTGCCCTCTTCAGGGATGGGCCACATACGAACTGGGTCTCCGGGAGGAGGAGACTGAAAGCCTTATTGAACTGACCGATGAGCCCTTCGAGACGCCCAGGATCGACAGCGTTCCCCTGCTTCGCAAAGTCTTCATAAAGGCTCTCAAGGATGGCGGCCTTGACAAGGCCGCATCATTAATCCCGGAGATCTACGAAAAGGAGATCTCTTTCTACGAGCTTAAGGGAGTCTCCCCCACGGGGCTCTTTCTCCGTGCCGAGGGGGCAAACCACCTTGCAACCATCGAAGCGTGGCATGCGAATTTTTGCAGTCTCGGCCTCAAGCCTGAAGAATCTACTCTCGAAGTCATAAGATTCGGCCGGGCTGAAGAAGATGCCGAAGTCGGCAGGCTTTTGCCAGCTATCTCTCTCGAAACCTCTCTCGGTCGAAAAAGTGCAGAGTCGAGAATGATGAAGATAGATCTCTACGGAAAGACTGAAAACGTGAACCTTCGTCTTCCGGGCTCCTTCACCTTTATAGACAAGGACAGGATAGAGCCCCACGAATTCCTCAGGGGGTTTCTCGATTATGTGTTTTTATCCCTTCTGGGTATTGTCGAGGGAGAGTATCGGGTGACGGTGATTTCAAAGAACCTGTCGGGAAGCGGCAGAATGACGAAGACAATTGCGTTCAGTCCGCTGAGAAAAGAGAAGGCAGAGTCTTATCTGTCTCTGATTCTCTCGCAGCTCGTCTCGAAAAGTCACATGTACCTCCTTCCAGTAGAGGCGGTTGTCACTCACGAAATGTTCAACAAGAAGGGCGAGACGATCGGCGACATTGTTAGCGGACTGAAAGAGAACTCCTGGACGAAATATAGCTCGCTTTACGGGCCGGTTCCCCACCCTGAAGATTTTGACGCGCCGCCTGAGAACGAGGCATCAGAGATGGTCTCCGAGAGATTCGGCCTGTTTTTCGGGGCCCTTGTGAAACAGTGGGAAACCTCACATGAGTGAATTGTACCTAACAAAACCGGAAATCCTCGGCAAGATACCCCCGGACAGCCATTCAGTCATAGAGGCTTCGGCGGGGACGGGAAAGACATACACCATCGAGCATCTCTTCGTGGAGCTGCTTCTGAAGCCGGCAGTTGCAATAGAGAACATCCTCGTTCTCACTTTTACCGAAAAGGCAGCGTCAGAGCTCAAGGCGAGAGTGCGAGGCATACTTGAAAGGGCCCTGTCGTTGGGCACCGCAAAGCCCCCGGTCGGAAGTTACTGGAGATTCGGCGAAGCCGAGAGGATCAAACTCGAGCAGTCGCTCTTCTCCTTTGACAGGGCGCCGATATACACGATCCACGGCTTTTTTCAGCGTGTGATCGTCGAGAACGCGTTCAACAGCGGGAGGCTTTTTGAGCAAACACTGGTGGACGGCTCAAGTATCTTCTCGGAAGTTTTCCGAAAGGTCCTGCGAGAGGAAATCGCCAGGGGGCCCGAAAAGAGCAGACACCTTTCTTTCTGGCTGGAGAACCTGCAATCAGGAGTCGAGAAACTGGAGAAGCTTCTTTTCGATTGCCACAAGAAACGATGCGAGATGAGGCCATTGCTTGACGTCGCAAAGTTGACGAAGCTCGCGGAAAAGGTGGGCTGTCTGCTTTCCGGGGAAGATGCCTTAGACGGACTGAAGGACGCGTGCAAGAGCAAGAAGGTGAACACCAGCACGGTAAAAGCTCTTCTTAAGAGGATGGAGTCGCTTAAAACAGCGACGGCATCACTGCATTCCGACAATGACCTGCTTTGCTTTCTGCTCGAGACTGAGGGTATTGCCAATTCCTACAATATATGTGAAAAAATCGGGCTGGCGAAACCCTGCGGGGGTAAGTCGGAGGAGCTGATCGATTCGGTTATTGAGCTCCTCGATGAACTTCCCTCTCCGAGGGCTGCCATTGTCCAGATGTTCCTTGGATCCGTGCAAGAGCGTTTGGAAAGAGAGAAGCGGCAGCGCGGCTACTACGATTTTGACGACATGATCCTTTTCCTGTGGGAGGGGCTGAACAGCCCACAGGGCAACTCGCTCCTCAAGACCCTCAGGGCTCGTTACCGCTATGCCCTCATCGACGAGTCCCAGGACACCGATGAAGTGCAGTGGAAAATCTTCAGGAAGGTTTTCCTTGAAAGCAACGGTGATAACGTCATCTATCTCATCGGCGATCCCAAGCAGGCCATTTACGGTTTTAGAGGGGCCGACGTCTACACGTATCTATCGGCGAAGAAGGACATATGCGAAGGCAAGGATTCCATACCGCTCCTTTTGAACTTCAGATCCACTTTAAACCTCATTGACGCCTTCAATATAATCTTCGACCAGAAAGCGGTTTCGCCTTTTTTCAGCGGTAACATCACCTATGATGCTTCTCTGGAGTGTGGGAAAAAGTCTTTTAGGGCGGTGGATGCAAGGGGGAGAGATATCGTACCGGTGAAGCTTGTGAGGGTGTCCCCGTGGGGAGAAAAGCTCACTACACGCGAGTTTCGGGTGAAGATGGGCAGATACATAGCAAGCGAAATAAAGGCGATTCTGAGTGACTCCCGGGCATTGCTCAGGATTGGTGAGGGAGAAGACCTCAGGCCGGTCACTGCAGGGGAAATCTTCATCCTTACGAGGAAGGACAAAGAGGGGATAGAAATCTCCGAGTACCTTCGAGAGGCGGACGTGCCCTTTGCCTTCTATAAAAGAGAGGGCCTGTTCCAGACACGGGAGGCGGAGGAAATACGGGATGTCCTGTCGGCTGTGGAGAAACCGTTTGACCAGTCCCGGAGATTCAGGGCCTGGCTTACGCCGTTCTTCGGCGTGCCCCTCGAGAGCCTCCTAGCCTGCAAAGACCTGCCCGAGACGGAGCAGATCGCAAGGAAACTCCTCGATTGGCACTTCCTTTCTAACAAGCGCAGGTACCAGGAGCTTTTCGCTAGAATCCTCGATGAGAGCGGCATTGTGAGGCGGGAGATATTCTTCAAGGAGCATGAGCGGGAGCTCACCAATTACCTGCATATTTTTGAGATCCTTCTCGAGGAAGTGAGCTCCTCAGTGTGCGATGTCTCGGAGCTCATCTCTTCCCTCAACGGCTTTATAAACGGAACGAGGAACCCGATGCGGGAAGACGGCAACATCCAGCGCCTCGAGACAGATAAAGAAGCAGTCCAAATCATGACTATGCACAAGAGTAAGGGACTTGAGGCCTCGGTGGTGTTTATCTACGGTGGTATGACAGCCTTTCCTAAGAGCGACCTCGCAACTTTTCATGAAAACGGCAAGCGTGTCCTCTACATAGGGGATATGCCCTCCGACATAAAGGCTCTTTCGGATGCGGAGATTCGTGATGAGGACCAGCGGCTCATGTACGTTGCCGCAACTCGCGCGAAAGCGAGACTCTATCTTCCCTATGTGGCGCCGGATCAAATGAATAGTTACATGAACGGCTCTTATCCGAAGATGATTCAAAGGCTCAAGGATATCGTCTCAGACCCTCACGAAAAGCTTTTCAAGATCGAAGACGCCGAGGTTCACGGGCCGGCCGGCAGTGAGAACGGTAGAGGACCAATCAAGGATACCCTTTCCTCCTGGAAACCCTCCGAGAGCCTTCTTGCCGATTACGATGACTGGGAAAGGTTCAATACGCTCAGGGAAAGGCATGCCGGATTCGAGGTAACGTCCTACTCACGGATCAAGATGCGAAAAGGGGGATACTCGGTTCCCCTTGAGAATGCCGAATATGGTGAAGAAGCGGGTGGCGTGGGATACCCCCTGAATGATGAAGAATACGTTGGAGGCGCAGAGTTCGGCGCGGCGATCCACAAGGTTTTTGAGGGTATACCCTTCGAACCACTGAGAGGCGGCGTGCTTTCTTTCGACGCGTGGAGTGCGAGGGGAGAAACCGCTTCGCTTTTCAGGGATGCTCTTTTGGGAAGCGGGATAAATCTCCGGCATTTGCGTTATAGCCAGAGACTCGTGTTCAATGCCCTGACCGCAAATGTGGTGGTCAAAGACGGCCCCATGATCTCGGGGCTCTGTTCCGTAGCATCTTCCCTCAGAGAAGTCGAGTTTATCTATCCCTATCCTGAGGACAGCCATACCCGCTTGTCGGATTTTCCTTCGGGAGATTTTGTTATCGAGAGAGGCTATGTGAAAGGATTCATCGATTTCCTCTTCGAACACGACGGCATAGTATATTTTTGCGACTGGAAGACGGATACGCTCCCGGAGTATTCCGCGTCCGTGCTTAGGAAGCACTTTGAGGAAAACTATGTCCTCCAGACAAAGCTCTACCTCATCGCCCTGGCCAGGATGCTCAAGCTCCACTCGCGGCAAGAGTACGACCGCCGCTTCGGGGGTGTGATTTACTGCTTTGTGAGGGGGATGGTCACGGGAGGTCAGGGGAGTCAGGGCATCGTCTTTACAAGGCCCTCATGGGATGAACTTCTGTCATACGAGGAAGAACTTCTTCGGAGCACGGAGTATATAGGAGGTTCATTGGAATGATTGAGCAGAGGGTCATCTCGCCCTTCGGCACAGCGAAGGAGCTGTTCCTCTCAACGTATCCGGAGAGTGATCCTGGTTCATCAGAATTAAGGCAGCTTGTCCCTCGTCTGATGGACAGAGTTCGTCTTTACAATGTGGACGGGGAGATCGTTCAACTGGCGCTTGAGATGGTGCAGTGGGAGAAAGCCCTTGAACCAGTCGAGGCAAAGGCCCTCCTTATGACCGTAACGGCATCTCTTATCCTGCTACAGCAAGGCAGCACCAGGCTTCCCCTTTTTGCCGCCGAGTCGGAGGGCTATGTAGCCGGCATCCTCGCCACTCTTATCCGCGTGGACGATAAACAAAGCCCGACAGACGTTGCTAATGATGTGCGCAACCTTCTCGAAACCACTCGCAATATGCTTCAGAAGGGGAATGCCCACTCTATCGTCGGGGCATACGGTGAGTACAAACCATTGATTTTTGTTTCCCCTCATTTATATCATCATAAGCTCCTGAAGCTCGAGGAGCGGTTCTCGGATAGGCTCACAAGGCTTCTTTCTGCCGGCATCCCGGCGTTCAACGGGAGATTGTTGGAGGCATGCATACGGGAAGTCGATGGCGCGCCATATCAGCTTTCCAGGGAACAAAGGGCAGCCGTCACGGCTGCCGTGAACTTTCCTTTCACCATCATATCAGGAGGTCCCGGCACGGGCAAGACCTCGGTAATCGTCTCCATACTGAGGGTGCTCCTGAGGCTTGGTGTCGGCCCAGAGAGCATCGCCCTTGCGGCTCCCACCGGAAAGGCTGCGAACAGGATGGGAGAGTCGATCAGGCATGCGCTTAAGAACATCGGCGGCAGGGATGAGAAGATAAAGGACATTCCCGACCCCAGAACGCTCCACAGACTGCTTGGCTACTCCCCGGCGTCGGGCCGTTTTCAGTGTCACGAGAACAACCGTCTCGCTGAGCAGTTCGTCTTCATAGATGAGGGCTCGATGATAGACCTTTTCCTTATGGAACGCCTCATGCGTTCTCTGCGCGAGGATGCGCACCTCGTTCTCATCGGAGATTCCGATCAACTCCCCTCTGTTGAGGCCGGAGCGGTTTTCAGGGATCTGACTGCTGCTGACGGGAACACCTCGCCTGTGTCCAAGCATGTGGTAAGGCTCATCGAGAACTATCGGATGAGCGAAAAAGATCCCTCGGGAAGGAATATACTCTCCGTCGCTAAGCGCATAAAAGCGTGCGACATCGGACCGCTCTTCGATAAGGAGGCCACTGAGGGCATTTCGGTGAAAGAAAGCGTTTCCGATATTGTCTTTGACAAGGTCGAACTCTTCGACGGGGTAGCGAGCACAGGGTCTCTGGAGACTTTCCTGGATTCCTGGTATTCCTCAAGGGTAAAGTCGTTGGCGGGCCTCAAAGGGCTGATCAGAAAACTCTACAGATACGGCAAGGACGGCTTCGGTGACAGGGATAGGGAGGACCTCGAGGCACTTTTCAGCCGGCTGAACCAATCCAAGATCCTCTGCCTTACGCGGGTGTATGATACTGGGAGTCAGGCTATCAATACCTTCTTCCACGAGAGGTTCCTTGAAGAGGAGGAATACGAGTACTCTCCTGATTTTGTTCCCGGAGAGCCTGTCATGATGCTTCACAACGACTATGAGAGGAATATCTTCAACGGCGATCAGGGGATAATCTTGAGAGTCTCCGGGGCGTCCAGAAGACATCATTTCATGGCTGTATTCAGACGCCCGGAGGGGTTTGCTCCGTTCCACCTCGACGCACTGCACACGAGCATTGAACACTCATTCGCCATCACAGTACATAAAAGTCAGGGCTCGGAGTTCGATCATGTGGCGCTTGTCCTGCCTGAGCAGGAGATACCGATCCTGACGAGGGAAATTCTTTACACGGCAGTGACGCGAAGCAGAAAGTCGGTTGTTATCGTTGGAGCGAAGTCCCTCTTTGCATCGGGAGTCAGAAATGAGCTGGAGCGTTTCTCGGGCATCTTCGAACGTCTGGCCGGTGACTGGGAGAGGAAGATTCTTTAATGCCTGAAGGCGAACGTGCTAAGCGTATATATCTGCAATCTTGAGCGCTTCAGCTCTTATCTGGTCACGGAGTTTTTTCGGGCTTACGACCTCCACCCCGGAGCCGTGCTTCAGAACTTCTCTTGCTATTTCAGAGAAGTCAGAGACCGGAAAACTGAGCTCCAGAGCGCAGTCAGGAAGAAGCTTTTCCTTCTGGTCTCTGTGCCATATCTGATCACCTATCCATCTTGATTTCTCGGGAGTGAATCTCAGAGTCACCATCTCTTTTGTTTTCCCTTTGTATAAGCCAAAAGATGTTTGAAAGTATTCCTTGAAATTAAAATCGCGTTGTACCCAGAATGACTCATCAAGGATCCTTGGGTTCGTCATTCTGCCCAGTTTGAAATCGCGGACATCCTTTCTCGTATGGCAGTAAGCTATAACGTGCCAGCTGCCCATGTAATTGACAAGATGGTAAGGATCAGCCTTTCTTTCTGTCGTCTCCCCATGGGCAGGTGAGCTGTATTTGAAAGCGAGAGACTTGCGTCTGAGACATGACTCAAGGGCGGTGTTGAAGACACCCTCCGGTGTAGGAGAGTACGCAATGAGGTGGAAGGAAAGGGCCTCATCAATCCTATCGGGACTTGAGGAGTGTTTCTTGATTATTGACGTAATCTTGTTAACAGCCGACGTTATATCATCAGCCGCGCTTTCAGCACTCATATCCTCGAGTAGCTTTTTTGCCATGAGGAGGGATGATAACTCTCCGGAGGATAAATAGATCGCAGGAAGGGAAAAGGTTTCGTCTTTGTAATAATAGCCTTTCTGCTGAGAATCATAAAGAAGAGGACAGTTCAGCCTGTCCCTCATGAACTCAATATCGCGCTGAGCCGTCTTGGAGGACATCTCGAACTCCTTGGCCAATTTAGTGGCGTTAGGGTATTTCCTGGCTTTTACCCTCTGTTCAAACCAAAGGAACCGTTCGTATATGTTTTTTTGCCCCAACCAGTCTCCTTACGACGAATTATAATCCTTTGTCGACCGTTCCATCAAGAAAAAACTATTTTCTATCGAGATCTGTGATCCTTGGATGCTTCACGGGAGAGCCTGTCCGAGCAGTCGGATTGGCCGCTGGTTTTATGTTATTCTCGGCTTTCGGGGAGAGATGATTCGCTTTCCTTTCCTTTCCTTTCCTGGTGTCACGTTAAGCTCATCTCAGTTCTTTATCCACGTTCAAGATTCCTGAGAATTCACAATCTTTTAACCGTTCCTTCATAATACGGTAACATTTAGACGGTTAGAATTATGAGCAGCGGGAGACAGGAGAGGGCCTCTGTTTCGAGGTGGAAAGTTGTTACGGGGCAACCGGCTGCTCGATGCATTGAAGAAAACTAGAGCAAAGGGAGGTCCAGATGGAAAAAGAGGTCATGGCAGATGGCTCTTGCATCGTAACGGAAAACTGGACCGCTGATAAGAACGCTAAGGGCCTTACCGCCATGTATAAGGGAAACGGTTATAAATCCCGATGGTGGAGACTGGTTCTGGGTAAAAAAAATGATCATAAGAATTGATCTCTGCT
>JBEKCV010000092.1:0-16991 GCA_050014695.1 Thermodesulfovibrionales bacterium | reverse complement strand
CATGACTGGTCTACTCAGCCGGTTTTCCCGGATGCGGACAACCAACCCACCAAGAAATCACAGGATACTATAGCCCTCGGCATCATGTACACCTGGTAACCCCGTAAAGGCGGGAAGATGTGAGATGAAACGATTCATTAGTGCGTGAATGGTGGGTTGCAGCAATAGCATGACCGAGTGAAGAGCGGAAGGGGGCATGACTGATGAGGAAGAATAAATCTATGCCCGGAAGCGACGAGCATTGGTTTTCGCTCCGCTCACAGTCAAGAAGATCAAGGAGGCGACTTTCATGCTCTGTTGCATACTCCTCTTCTTGGGCTTGAACATTCCTCTCAGCGTTTTTGCTGTCTCCTATGCCCCCGCTCTTTTTTATCATCAACATGAGTGGAACGAAGCCACTGCGGGAATCGGTGAGACGGTTTATCTGTTTTATAACGGTGCAGTGTCCCTCCTTCGTCGACAATTCACGCCTCACGGATGTTGCTGATTTGCGCCAGTTACCGAAAAGTGCGAAAATAGGTTGAGTACGGAGTAAAGGGATGGAAGAACGCAGGCCTGATCCTGATTTGCTTATCGACAGGATACGCAGGGAAACCGAGCGGAGCCACGAGGGGCAGCTAAAGATTTTTTTCGGTGCTGCCCCTGGTGTTGGGAAGACCTATGCAATGCTCGGAGCCGCGCAGCAGAAGCGGACAGAAGGGATCGACGTCGTCGTGGGGCTCGTGGAGACCCACGGAAGGAAGGAAACAGAGGCGCTCCTTGCCGGACTTGAAATGATCCCGCGCCGCCCAATCGAATACCGTAGCGCCACACTGGCCGAATTCGATATCGATGCGGCACTTAAACGCAAGCCTGACCTTATCGTCGTTGACGAACTCGCCCACACAAATGCTCCCAACTCTCGTCATAAAAAGCGATGGCAGGACATATACGAACTTCTCGGCGCCGGGATTTCCGTATATACCACAGTGAATGTACAGCACCTTGAAAGTCTCAATGATGTGGTCGCGCAGATTACGGGCATTACCGTGCAAGAAACTATTCCTGATTTTCTTCTCGATAGGGCCGACGAAATCGAGCTTATCGACCTTTCCCCTGACGATCTGCTCCAGCGCTTGAAGGAGGGTAAGGTCTACGTCCCGGACCTGGCGACGAAGGCAAGGCAGAACTTCTTCAGGAGGGGAAACCTCCTAGCGCTGAGGGAACTGGCGCTTCGCCGAACAGCCGACCGGGTGGACGAGCAGATGCAGAGCTATCGTGAGGTGAAGGGGGTCAAGGAAGTGTGGCCCGCTGCTGAACGTATCTTGGTCTGTGTGGGTCCGAACCCCCGCTCTATCCGGCTTATCCGCGCTGCAAAGCGCATGGCTGCCGGTCTCAGGGCGGAGTGGGTCGCGGTCTATGTCGACGCCCCTCATAAAGTGAAGCCGTCGGAAAGCGACCTCAGGCAGCTTGCCGAGCATATGCGCCTCGCCGAGAGTCTGGGGGCCGAAACTGTAACACTATCCGGCCAAAAGGCGAGTGAGGAGATATTGACTTATGCCCGTGATCGTAACGTCACGAAGGTCATTGTCGGTAAGCCGACACATCCAAGGTGGAAGGACAAGCTGTTCGGTTCAATGCTCGATGAAATAGTGCGTGGAAGCGGCGACATCGATGTCTATGTCATAAGGGGCGACGTTGCCGAGCCGGTCCTTCGGCAGGTGGTTCAGGAGCGAAGGCGGACGACTCCGGCACGCGATTGGTGCCTGAGCATCGGCACAGTGGGTATTTGTACTGGCATAGCGGCCCTCATGTTTCCCTTCGTTGCCATAGCGGATCTTGCCATGGTATATCTCCTTGGCATCGTATTCACCACGAGTCAGGCAGGCAAAGGCCCTTCTTTCCTCACCACCGTGCTGAGTGTTTTGGCCTTTGATTTCTTCTTTGTTCCACCGCGGTACTCGCTCTATGTCAATTCTCCCGGTTATCTCGTTACCTTTGCCGTCATGTTTGCCGTTGGCTTTGTCATGAGCAGGCTTACCCTACGAGTACGGGAACAGGCGAATGCGGCGAGACATGGAGAGCGGAGAACCGCCGCCCTCTACAGTCTGAGCCGAAAGCTGGTACACGAACGGGGCATAGAACATCTGTGCGCAATTGCGATAAAGCATATTAGTGAGGTATTCTCGTGTCGTGTTGTCGTTCTTATGCCTGACGAAAGAGGGCAATTGACAGCGCCGGTAACAGGACCGGTTACCTTTGAGCTTGACCAGAAAGAAATGACAGTGGCCCAATGGACTTTTAACCACCGGCAAAAGGCGGGACATGGAACCGATACACTTTCCGGCGCAAAGGCGTTGTGTCTGCCACTGGTGGCCGCATCGAGGAATGTGGGTGTCATCGCCGTGATGCCAAACCATCCGAGTGATTTTTTTGATCAGGAACAGGTTCATATTTTGGAAAGCTTTGCAAACCAGACCGCCATGGCGATTGACCGCGCCCTGTTGGGGCAGGAGGCTCAGCTGGCACTCTTAAAGGCCGAAACCGAGGTCCTCAGAAATACGCTTCTCAGCTCTGTTTCCCACGATCTGCGCACTCCCCTCGCGGCTATCACCGGAGCGGCAACAGCGCTTCTTCAGCGGGACATTGCTCTTGATCAGCAGGGCAGACAAGAGTTGGTGAAAACGATATATGAGGAGGCGGTGCATCTCAACGAGATCATCCGAAATGTCCTCGACATGACGCGTCTCGAAACCAGAGCCATTAGAGTAAAAAAGGAGTGGCAGTCAATTGAAGAGATTGTCGGGGTGGTGCTGAACCGTCTCTCAGACAAGATCGCCGGCCGTACTGTCACTGTAGATATTCCCGCGGAACTCCCGTTGGTTCCCTTCGATTCTCTTTTGATTGAGCAGGTGTTTATCAACTTGCTGGATAATGCAACAAAATACACTCCGGCTCATACGCCCATCGATTTAAAGGCTGAAGTGAGGGAAGAATCCGTTTTCGTTGAAATAGCCGACTGCGGGCCGGGGATCCCCCAGGGAGATGAGGAAAAAATATTTGAGAAGTTCGTTCGCGGGTTCGCCACAAGTGGCGGAATAGGGTTGGGACTGACCATCTGCCGCGCAATTATCGATGCCCATGGGGGTCGTATTTGGGCTGAAAACAGGCCGGGAGGGGGCGCAATCTTCCGGTTCACCCTGCCCTTCGGAGGTGAGGCCCCGATGCCTGAGCTGGTGAAAGAAGAAATGGAGGCAGGCGATGTCTGATGAAAAGGGACAGATCCTTCTTATTGAGGACGAACCGCAAATGCGCCGTTTCCTCAGGGTTATTCTCCAAGGACACGGATATAAGGTGCTGGAGGCGGTAACAGGGGAAAAGGGCCTTCAAGAGGCGGCGCTCCGAAACCCCGACATAATTCTGCTGGATCTTGGGCTTCCTGATGTCGATGGCCTGATTGTCACCCAAAGATTGAGAGAATGGAGTGAAACACCGATTATTGTGATTTCTGCAAGGGAACAAGAAACAGACAAGGTAAAAGCACTGGATGCGGGAGCGGACGATTACTTGACGAAGCCGTTCGGCGCAGGAGAACTTCTCGCGCGTATCAGGGTGGCAATGCGCCATACAGCGGTAAAAAAAACCGGACAGTCGGTTTTCATTGTCTGTAATCTGAAAGTGGATCTTTTGAAACGTCAGGTATTACTCGACGGGAAAGAAGTGCACCTGACGCCTATCGAATACAAGCTCCTTGCTGTGTTAATCCAAAATGCGGGGAAGGTTGTCACTCATAGCCAGTTATTGAAAGAGGCATGGGGCCCGCCTTACGCACATCAGACCCACTATCTAAGGGTTTACATGACTCAACTGCGACATAAGCTCGAAGCTGATCCTGCGAGGCCAAAATTCCTTATCAACGAGCCAGGTGTGGGATACAGGCTCAAAATCGACAGCGAGGAAGAAAGCCGAGAGGCATGGACTGCCAAGAATATCTAGATACGATTTATGATTATAGAGAACTTTTTGAACTTCTCTCATTCTTTTCATTCGACTGCAATAAACATCATGACATTGAATTACATAGCGAACGAAAGGAGCAACAACCGTGAAATATCGCAAACTCGGGAAAACTGACGCGCGAGTGTCTGCTTTGGGCTTAGGTTGCATGGGAATGTCGGATTTTTACCACGGACGAAAAGCGAACGATGCAGAGAGCATAGCCACAATTCGACGAGCGCTTGAACTTGGTGTAAATCTCCTCGACACAGGTGACTTTTATGGGGTAGGGCACAACGAGGAGCTTATCCGCGTTGCGATCAAAGGCTTTCCGCGCGATAAGGTCTTTATTTCAGTCAAGTTTGGCGCGTTACGCAATCATGACGGTAATTTCCTCGGCTTTGACAGCCGTCCCGTTGCCATTAGAAACTTCTTGTCTTATAGTCTGCAACGTTTGGGTGTTGACTACATTGATCTGTATTATCCGTCACGCATTGACCCGAACGTTCCGATTGAGGACACGATGAGCACTCTCGGGGCACTCGTGAAAGAAGGCAAGATCCGTTACGTCGGACTTTCGGAGGCGGCTTCGGCAACGCTTCGACGAGCTGTCAGTGTGCATCCAATTGCGATGTCACAAACCGAATACAGCCTCTGGACTCGTGAGCCGGAAACCGATGTTTTACGGACGTGCCGAGAACTTGGCATCTCACTTGTTGCTTATTCTCCGCTTGGACGCGGCTTCTTAACCGGGGACTTTCAGAGACCAGAAGATGTGGCAGCGGATGATTATCGTCGTCACATGCCGAGATTCCAAGGCAGCAATTTTGAGCATAATTTGCAGCTGGTTAAAAACATCACGGAGATTGCAAGAGAGAAGAGCTGCACGCCAGCACAACTCGCTCTGGCTTGGCTTGTGGCGCAAGGCGAAGATATCATACCGATTCCGGGGACGAAACGCAGGGAAGGGCTTGAAGAGAATGTGCGAGCTCTTGAGTTGGAGTTGAGCAAGGATGATCTTCTGCACATTGATGAAGCTGCGCCACGAGGATTCGCTGCCGGGACGCGCTATCCTGAAGCGGCAATGCACACAGTCAATCGTTAGGCCTTCATTTTTTTATAGCAGATTTCAAGGTTATGACGTGCCTCAGTATCATCAGGCTTGAGTTTCAAAACAGTGATGAATTCATTTACTGCGTCATCGAGGCGGTTCTGATCTAGATATGCAGCACCAAGATTACCATAGGCCTCTGCATAATCGGGCATCAGGCGTAAGGCGATGTTATATTGGATAATAGCCTCATCAATGCGGTTTTGCTTTAAATAGGCATTACCAAGATTATTGTGGGCCCAAGCCTCATCAGGATTCGGCTTCAAGGCAGTCATGAATTCGGTTACTGCCTCATCGATGCGATTCCGCTCTAGGTTTGCAAGTCCAAGATTATTGTGAGGTATTGCCGCATCTGGTGACTTCTTCACCTCATCTCATCAGTGACTATGAATGTATGCGCCAAATACTTAACGGCAGTGCCGTGCTCGGCCTCGCTTTAATCATCGGGCTGCTCACTTCGGTGGATGCCGGGGCCTGCGCAAGTTGTGGCTGCATGTTGAGGCAGGATTGGGAAAGCCTGCAGTTTGCTTACATACCGGGAATAAGGGTGGATTTGCGCTGGGACTTTCCGGATCAAGATCAGCTGCGTAGCGGGATTAACACTATTTCGTCCGTTGCCGCCAGCAAGATCGCAAACAACGGCAGCCCCCAAGAAGTCGAACAATACACCATAAACAACTACCACACACTGGGTATCGATTACAGCAAAACTCCCGAGTGGGGAATCAATATTCAAATCCCCTTTATTGATCGAAACCATAGCATACTCGGAACGGCGTCGAACGGGATCGTCGCGGGCCCTGGCGGAGGACAGTACGAGTCACATACTGATAGTTTTGGGGATATAAAGGTACTAGGACGTTATCAAGGCTTTATTCCGGGGTGCAGTACCCTTGGTGTTCTTTTTGGAATCAAACTGCCAACCGGCAACTACGCTGAAACAGGGTCATCGACTGACCCGACCGCTCCTGGCCCTGTTGCCATTGACCGAGGCTTGGACCCGGGCACTGGCACAACAGAGATAATAGTTGGTGCATATTATACTAATTCCTTGAATGTTAATGTGGGCTACTTCGCCCAGGGGCTTTTCCAGGCAGCGCTCTATTCAAAAAATCAGTACAGGCCAGGCGACAGCGCCAACCTGACCGCGGGTTTGCGCTACTTGGACTTTTCTGGTTTTTCCCCTCAGTTTCAGGTGAACTTCCGCGCTGTTAATCGCGATTCCGGTGCGAACGCTGATACCGTTGGTACCGGTGGAATATTGTTGTATCTCAGTCCGGGTGTCGACGTCCCAGTCAGCAGTCAATTTTCTGTTTACGGCTTCGTCCAAGTGCCCGTATATCAGAATCTGAATGGAGTATAGCTTGCGCCGCACTATACAACCTCCGCAGGCGTGCGTTATGTATTCTGAAAACGTGTATTGTAGACGATGAACGGCTTGTTCTTGTTATCCGCGCGACGGTCTGCGGGCTGACCGCTTCACATATCAGGCCGGAATAATTTAAACTCTGGTAGAGCTCGTTTCGGGTTCATGAACAGAATGCGCAAGGAGGCCACAGAGGATGAAGGATATAGAAATGT
The DNA here is from genome assembly GCA_050014695.1 of Thermodesulfovibrionales bacterium. Lineage (GTDB taxonomy): Bacteria > Nitrospirota > Thermodesulfovibrionia > Thermodesulfovibrionales > UBA9159 > UBA9159. The sequence continues at coordinate 10,324 of JBEKCV010000092.1, read as the reverse complement.
TTATCGCGAATGACCTGCTTGCCAGGCATCTCGGCATCGAAATACTGGAGTACTCGGAAGGGAGGGCGCGTGCAAAGATGGAGATTACCTCTCACCATCTCAACAGCGCGGGCATCTTGCATGGCGGTGCAACGTTTGCCCTCGCAGACACCGTTTTTGCCGTAGCCTCAAATTCCCATGGAACACTGGCGGTGGCCATCAATGCAAGCGTATCCTTTTTCAAGGCAGTGAGAAGCGGCGTGATATTCGCCGAAGCTGAGGAAGTCTCGATAAACCCGAAGCTCGCCACATACCTCATCAAGGTGCAGGACGAAAAAGGCGATGCCATCGCCCTCTTTCAGGGGACAGTCTACAGAAAAAAGGAGAGACTGAGCGACCTGCCCGGATTGTAGCAGATGGCGGGGACTGTCGGGAACCATCTCGTACCGCATGGAGCGGCGCTATCGTATCGCCGCACATAAGGTGATCGCACTGGATGCGGGGGCCTCCGTGCCGGCACCTCTAGCTTGAGAGCGCGGCCATAGGAGGTTAGAGCCCTCTATGTCCGGAAAGTTCCCTGAGAGAGAGAGCAAAAAGTGCAGGCAATAGGTGGAGACACCCAGCAAGGCCGCTGCCTTTGTGCGGCAGCCTTTCGTTTCCCGAAGCGCCAGCACAATGGCATTACGTTTAGCCTCCTCAAACGGCAAAAGAGAACTTGGAGGGTCAGCTCTTGCAATATCTATTATTTTCTCTCCGGACGAGTGAAGATGTGAGCCGCAGATGTAACGATTTCCTTCCGCTCATACTCCTCACAGTAGTCATAATACCAGGCGTGCGTCTTGAACCCGCTGTTCCTGGGAATCTACATCAGGTCCATAGAAGCTACCCAGGAATAAAACGACCTCTGCCCGTTCCCCTGGGCAGAAAACTGGGAGTCTTCTCAATTTTTACGTGTGGGCTCCCGCTAGTTGCTCCATACGAAAAAAAATAACAACAAATAGGATAGTTTATCCCCGTCAACTAAGAACATAACAGGTTGATTTTAAAAGATATTATCTTGACTCTGTCTCGTATTTATAGTATGATAAAGACAGGCGAGGAAGAAGATGTCTTTCATTAACCCCGGAAAAAGGAGGGCAAAATGGAAACAGTAGAAAGACATAATGTGTGGAACATAGTAACTGCTCCATTCATAGGGTTGGCATATGTTATCGCGTTGCCTTTTGTGGCAATCGGAACAGTGTCAGTGTTGTTAGCCAAGAAAGCATTAGATAGGCTTGTAACTCTCACATCTTTCGGTTGGAGACCTATGGAAGCTTATCTTTCCGGAAGAAAGAACAGGAGGGCAAAATGAACACACTATATGATTTCATCACACATATAAAATCAGTGGAGTATCTTATGGCCATAGGGTTCATTGCAGGATTCTTGGTTTTCAATGAAATCCTGAAAGCTAAGCCCTTTGGCACTCTCAAGGCAGCGGTGAAAGAAGATGCTGCTTATATAAAGGATAATCGTGCGGAGGTTTTCAGCACAATTAAAAAGATTGCAACTGCTCCACTCATCGGATTAGCATACGTTGTTTCACTTCCATTTGCCTTTGCGTATGCGATAGGTGCTGCTTTAGGCAGAGCGGCGGCACCAGCACTTTCTTTCGGTTGGAGACCTGTGGAAGCCTACTTCACAGGTAGAAAAAAGAGATCAAAGAAATAACAATTCGTCGCCCCGGGGGAGTGATTACTTCACTCCCCTTTTTTTATTGCTCCTGCCGATGGATCGGAAGGCAGTTTCCTAAACTTTGAGCGGGTTTAGGGGGAACGAAAGATACAGTTCTACGCCACTTTTTGGGTTCTATTCGTACTTAGTGTGCGCAAGGCTTCAAGACCAAAAGGTAATGAAAGCTCGCCGAAAGTAACACTGAGAACGCCCAGTGAGCGGCACCTCGTTGCCCCTTCACCTCACCTCTTTATATAGATGATGCTTCGCAGGTATTCAACCTAGCCACTAAGGAAGGTCTCTCGAAACATGCGGTACCCCTTTTGGGAATCGGCACGCTCATTTCATCGAACTTAGTCCTAAGCAACGCCAGGCTGTGTTCGTTTCATCCGGGAGGTAATCGATATGACAAGGCTGAGATTGATATAGCCTTCCCGATCGGATAATGGTCTTTTCTTGATCAACTGTCATTTGTACGGTATGATTATAGAAATGATTATGGGTGCCTACCCCGGTAATCCATAAATGAGCATCGCCAAGAGGAGGTACACAATGGAAAAAGCTCAACTAAAGAGTTTTGGCAAGCCGGATGAGATTCGGGAGTTCCCAAAGGGGCGACTCGAGCTGATCAACGTCGGCGGAGCAACGATAGGACGTGCTATTTTCAATCCGGGCTGGAGATGGTCAACCTCAGTCCAACCCATTGTGAAGACAAAAAGTTGTGAAGCCCCACATTTTCAGTATCATGTTTCAGGAGTACTGAAAATTCTAATGGACGACGGAACCGAACTTGAATGTCACCCCGGCGATATCTCGCTTCTTCCTTCAGGTCATGACGCCTGGGTTGTGGGAGCAGAGCCCGCAGTTGTGGTTGATTTTCAGGGGATGATCGACTATGCGAAGGCGAAGTAGCAGTCCCCGCGCTGTTTTTTATAATCTACTGGCCGGGCATCTGAAATTTCGTGTACCCGGCAGGGACTTCAAAAAGACTGTCCGGCTGCGCGCCGATCTTGATGTTCTTATATTCCTGACTCCATGAACCGTCAACCGCGGCGGTCTTGATGGGGAAATTCATATCCGTCGCCCACCACGAGTAAACCTGGTGCTGCCCGATGCCTGATTTACGCGTTACGAGATATTTTTTCGTCGGATGTCCGTCAATTGTCTCGGCGCCGACCTCCTTTCTTTCCACCTCCCCCGCCATCTTCTGTTCCACCATCGGCCTGTCCTTCATGTCGTCATAGGCTTTCTCCATATACATCTTTCTGTCCGGCATAATGGTCCAGATCACTTTTTTGTCGATACGCGTTATCATCGACATGGAGGAGAGAGCCTTCCCACTCCCTTTCTGAGGAACCTCCATATCAATTCTGTACTTGTCTTTACTAAAAAAAGCCTTCCCTGTGTTCGTATGGCCTTTGCCAGTCGTGATCGTGTCAGCCGAAAATTCAGCGGCCAATGCCATTCCGGAAAACAGGAAGATAAGGGACAACATGACTGCCAGACGTCTTACCATAACAACCTCCATCCAAATAATTTGAACATGCCAAATTTTTAGCAGTTCTATTCTACAACATAATGCAACCTATTGCCGCAGGCCAGCCACGAGGTCTTCCACCCGCGCATACTCCTTGCGGCTTCGCCCCGAAACATCCACGGTGATGTGCTTCCTCAACTCAACACCTTTTTACCATGGTATAATTGTGTGGAGGTCGAATGAAACTCTTGAGGAAATTATCTGTTTTATGGCTTTTCCACTTCTTATTGCGTTAATGCGGTCTTTTTCTGACACAATACCCAAGGGGGAACGAAATGAATGAATCAACAGATCTGAAAAATCGTTTGGAGGTTATGGCGAAGATTCTCATTAGGTGCTTTATCTTGAATTTTGCTTTGATTCTGATTTGGTTCGTTTTCTTTCTGATTGGCAGCAGTCGGTGGGGCTATGAGTTTCATTCAAAGGTTTTTGATATCACTAGGCATGAATTTGCGGTGATCAATTATTGCGGAATAGCTTTCGCAAAACTGTGCAATATCATCTTCTTTCTTTTTCCATATTTCTCAATCAGGCTGGTACTGAAGCTAAAACAATTTTAGGCAATAAGGAAACTGAGCTGGTCATTTCCTCAGAGTGCGGACAAGGAGGCTAAACTCCTTCTTGAAGTCCACACATAGCGAGTGTGATATAAGCTCGCCGCAGCCCTCCAACGTACGGGGCGAAGTTGGCACCCCAAAGTCCCCAAAGTTTTTCGTGTGACAAGCAAAGTTTTTCGTGTTGTAAATTCGATCCTCCTGTGCTATTCTTTTTTCGAGAGACGGCGCACCATGGGAAATCAATCAGCATTAGGCCTGAAATCACCGGAAGTGGCGGACAAGATAATCGTCTATCTTGTGGGGCACAGCATTCAGATCCTCACCGCCATTGTCCTTATGGGGCTTGGCTTGCTTATTGCCCGGTGGATCGGTAATATCATGAGGCGCTGGCTGAAAAAAAAGGCATTTGACGAGCCGATTAGCACCCTCATCGTCAGGGTCATTAAACTCCTGATCATTGCCTTTATTGGAATCATGGCTCTCGGTCAGATGGGGATACAGATTACGCCGCTTATAGCAGGTATCGGAGTAGCAGGCGTCGGCGTGGGTCTTGCCATGCAGGGGATACTCGGCAATCTCGTTGCTGGACTGACCATTATTTTTACAAAACCATTCACTGTTGGCGAATACATTGAGCTACTCGGTGTATACGGACAGGTGACTGATATTGCACTTTTTTCTACTACCTTGCTCCATGTAGATAATTCCCATGTCATCGTTCCTAACCGCAAAATCGTAGGAGAGATACTGCATAATTACGGCAGGATCCGGCAGCTGGATATGTCTGTCGGCATAGCCTACGGCACAGACCTTACCCTGGCCCAAACCGTGGTCGACAATGTCTTGCAACAGAACCCTCGTATACTCAAAGAGCCTGCTCCTGTTTTCGGCATTGCTTCCCTAGGCGATTCGTTCATCACCCTCTCGATCAAACCCTGGGTTAGCGTCGATGATTTTGGTATGGCGCAAGCCGAGGTCTATCAGTCCCTGCTGGAAAGCTTTCAGGAGAAGAAGATCGAGATTCCAGGCCCGCGACAGGCAGTTCGCGTTATCAATCCCTCCTGATCCCGTTTTCGGGTGGAAGTGCGGGATTTGATATTTCACAAGACAACAATGGCCAGTATTGTGCCCATGTCTTTCCCGGCGCCTGTTACTGAGGCAAGGAGGTACGGACAAGGGACCTCATACAGCACAACTCAAAAAAGCTATGGGCATCAAACGGCTTTACCACATAACTGTTCGCAGTTTTTTGTATGCATGACCTTGGATGATATCCTGTTCTGCCTCGGATTGGGCAAGCGCGACTGCGGGAACGCAATTGACCTTTTCGGTCGTCTGTAACGGTCTCAGCACTTCGTGGCCGTCTATCTCGGGAAGCTCACGGGTAAGCGGGGTGACAACAGGATGACTGCCTGTCCGGTCGGCATATTCCCCACGCCGATAATCGAAGGCAAGAGGTCACCTTTCACCGCGGAGGGATAAAAGACGCTCTTTTGCTTAGTTTTCCTCTCTAACATAGCGTCGTGCGAATATGCCGCGCCCTCACGCCTGCCTCTCTCCCTTCAAATGCACATTTCGCAGTATATTTGCGGAATTCCTGCATGGTTCGGTTCGGATCTCCTTGACATGACATGCTTTCCTAGTTAAAATTATGGGCATGATCATTCCGGGTTTTTTCTCGCCATGCGATTGGGAGGGCGGTGAACTATTTTGACTGATGATACAGATAAGAAGCCGATAGACCAGCTCTATGAAATTCCACCGGTGCCGATGGTGGCGGACAGGATAATTCGTCTTCTCGATGACCGGAAAGCTACCATTTCCGAAATGCAGGACGCGATCATGGTTGATCAGACACTTTCCGCGCGGATGCTACGTATGGCAAATTCTGCATTTTACAGCAGCGGGCGGAAGATATCGACCGTATCTGATGCCATTCTCACGATGGGCCATTGCGCCCTGAGGCAGCTTATCCTTGCAACGTCCTCACGTGACCTCTATAAGAATTTCGGCCTGATCGAACGGAAACTTTGGGAGCACAGTATCGGCGTTTCTGTTGCATCGGCTCTGATAGCGCAGGAAGTGGCATATCCCCATATCGAAGAAGCGGCCATTGCTGGACTCATGCATGATATCGGGAAGGTCATCATGGATAATGCAAACCCCGAAAAATTTGAGCTCCTTTATAAAGCTGTGCACGACAAACGGATGCCATACCATGTCTTGGAGGGTTCCTTCTTCCAGCACGGACATGCAGAGGTTGGAGGCTTGCTTGCCGTCAAGTGGGGATTCCCGACAAATCTCTGTGCCGCCATAAAAAGGCACCACTTTTTCGCCTCCTATAACGACGTGTCGGATCTCGGAACGCAGGACGCAACGCTGTGCTGCGCGGTGATCCTTGGCGATGCGCTCTGCGTAAGGCTCGGCATAGGTTTCAACGGTCCTATGGAGGACATGCCTCTCAAGGACAAGGAGAGCAGAGAGATCCTGGGTATAGGCGAGGAAAAGGTACCAGAACTTGTCGAGAGCCTGAAGAGAGCCTATGTCGTAGAAAAACTCAATTATCAGGCTGACTGACTGCTGCGCTGCTTTCGTTTTTATTGCCTGAGAAGGTGCGATTTAGTGCCCTTGTGAATTGCAAGAAGAGCGGGAAAAAACGGAGGCCGAAGAGCAGCTTATCGGGAAACCTTGCGTTGCCACGGGCAAAACAGATAAGCCTCCTCAGGAGATCGCAAGAATCTTCTCACTTATCAGTACCTTCTTGCCATGGCTCCTCAGTGCAGGGCAGGTGTATCGCCGACCATACCCCGTTAGCTCAATGAACTCATCCAGGATGACCCTTTGTCCTTCTTCCGCGCTTTCTGATATGGTTGCGCGATGATTGCCGCTACCTTTTTCCTCTTCTTCATCGTTAACCTCATTCTGCCTCCTGGTGCTCTCCCTACAGGAGAATATCGTCTCAATTTTTCGTATCGATTTTGTATTGGAGGCACGATTTGCTTTTGTATCGATTTCCGATGAGCAATTCGATACATTGACTTGCATCCCGGGCAAGTCATATAATCACTAATGCGGAAAGGAGAACCTATGGATTTCAGAGAGAAACTCGAAAGACTTGCTAGGATTGTTCCCGGGATAGCCGGTTATCAGGATAGAGAAAAGTCAAGAGATACTGATAAGGCAGTCCGCATAAAGCTGTCTCGTGATCTTGAACAGATTAAGTTAAGAATAGAGGGAGACAAAAGGAAGCTTATGGAAAAGAACGACCTCTCTCCCTTGACAGCGCTAGATAGGATAGCTTCCAAGCTGGATAAGACAATTGACCTCGTCAAGTATGCCTCGCGGGGGTACAGCGGGATCTTTGATATATCCAGAGTGGGCCAGAATAAGCTTAACAAACTATATGCCTTTGACCTTGGCCTTTTCGATAATATGAAATTAATTGAGGCTGCTGCAGGGGTGCTTCGCGACTCAAGTGGGGATATGGCTTCACTGAAGAATGCAATTCAGAAGCTGGAGGAAACGGTGGATTGTTTCGAGAAGAACTTCTTAACTAGGCAAGATTTATTATCAGCGGAATAGGAGAGGTTATGTCGGAATTTATGGATGTCATTGAGTGGTTTGACAAGACAGGGCAAGAAATTGTCCATAGATATCCGGAGGAAGGATCTGCAGATATAAAGTTTGGGGCTCAATTGATTATCAGAGAGAACCAAGCTGCCGTCTTTTTCAGGGATGGAAAAGGACTTGATGTGCTGGGTCCGGGAAGACATTCCCTTTCAACGCAGAACCTTCCCATATTGACGAAGATATTGTCACTGCCCTGGGGATTTAGGAGTCCGTTTAGGTGTGAAGTGTATTTCGTCAATCTCAAGGTCTTCACCAATATGCGGTGGGGTACGAAAGACCCCGTGGCTTTTAAGGATAGGGAACTCGGCCTCATACGACTTCGGGCCTTCGGGACTTTCACGATGCAGATCACGCAGCCTCTTCTCTTCATCAATACTCTGGTGGGTACTCAAGGGTCTTTCGAGACGGCAAACGTTGAGGACTATTTGAGGGAGATTATCGTTTCGCGGCTCAATGACTTTTTAGGGGAGACTGTGGACAGCCTGGTAAATCTTCCGCAATACTATGATCGGATGGCTGTCGCCGTGAAAACGCGCCTTACCGAGGATTTCCGGAAATACGGGATGGAGATGGCAGATTTCTATATTAATCGCATTACGCCTCCCGATGATGTCCAGAAGATGATCGACGAAAGGTCGGGTATGGCTGCAGTGGGAAATCTCGACGATTTTCTCAAGTATAAGGCAGCCAAGGCTCTTGGCGATGCCGCATCCTCCGGTTCAGGTATGCCCGGCGGCGGTAGCGCTGCCGCGGGAATAGGTCTCGGTGTAGGTGCTGGCATGGGAATGATGATACCCGGCATGCTTTATAAGGTCCTGGGAAATGGCGAAGCCACTGCCGAAAAGATCAAGGAGAAGGGTACCGTTAACTGTCCGACCTGTCATGGAGAAGTGCCTCTTAACAGTCGCTTCTGTTCTTCTTGTGGCCACCAGCTGGTAGTGATCAAGAAATGTCCTCATTGCAGCAATGATCTTGCTGCGGGTGACAAGTTTTGTCCCTCCTGCGGACTCGATCTTGCCTCGGAATTACGATGCAAGAATTGTCAGACAAAGTTGCCTCCGGGAACAAGATTTTGCCTCAACTGTGGGGAGAGAATTTCGGAGGAAACACAGTAAACCATTGCTCCACAAAATGAGAGCCGTTCGCAATGAATAGTTTTGTCGTCTCTTCGGAATGCCCTTCATGCGGTGCTCCTCTTGATTTCACCGAGGGAGCAAATGCCATCACCTGCCAGCACTGCAAAGCGAATTTGCTTGTTACGGGAAGGAAACAGGTGCTCAGCTATTATGTCCGACCGAAACTAGATGAGCGCGTCTCTATCGCCAAGGCGACAATGGCCCAGAGGAACAAAGGATACGACGGGTTCAGTAGCGCAAAATCACAACTCTACTTCATCCCTTACTACAGAATGACTGGACAGGACTTTGGGCTTGAACAACCACTGCCAAAACCTGCAGTGGAAGAGGAAGACTCTGGGGAAAATGCGTTAGATTTCGGAGATTACCGCCCGTTGCCGGATTACCGCGACGCGACTTCGCTTTTGGATATAGCAGTCGATTTGATAAACATCTTTTTTGACAAGACCTTTCGGAAAAAGTCCTATAATGACCAAAGACCACTTCCTAAGCCGGAGGTTCCTCTCAAAAAGGTTTCTTCCGAACTGAATACGGAAGCAACAAAGAATGGCTCTTTAAAGAAGCATTCTCTCTATGAAAAAGGAGACGTAATTCTTAACGACCGCTATGTGGAAAAAAATTTTCTCGGGTGCAACCTGCGTGGGCTCGGCATATATTCTCTTGGCATCAGACCGGAGGTCCTGCGGCTCGAGCTCTTCCGGAGAGAAACCCTGAAGTCACTGGGCAAGGTTGTAAACCCTTCTTTATCCATCGATGACGCTGAAAGAATCGGCATGAAGACCGCCGCTAATTCCTCTCTCCTTAACAGACTGGTTATCGGCAAGGTGCTTTCGATTATTTATTTTCCGTTCTGGCTAGTAGAGATGAAGTGCAAAGAAGAAAGTCTTCTGACGGTAATCGATGCAGTATCGCAGTCGGTAATCAAGACAGACGCGCCAAGGTCGATTTATGAAATCCTAAACGATGAGTTCCATGACGAGCCAAAGGTTATAGGGTTCCGTCCCCTCACATGTCCCAACTGCGGGTGGGACTTCCCTGTAAGGCCAGACGACAACATTTTTTTCTGCTCTACCTGCAGCAAGGCCTGGCGGATGTGCGGTAGTGAACTGAGTGAAGTTAGATATCGGATGGCCGAGGTTCAGTGGTCAAGCCGGAATGGACAGATGAAATATCTCCCTTTTTGGGTCTTTCAAAAGACATTGAAAGGCGGGCAGCCTTTCAGCTTCTTTATACCGGTCTTCAGATACCGAAGATTGAGATTTCTCCTTGATATCGCAGTGAGTATTTCAAGATGTCAACCCTCTTATGCCATTGCGGAAGCGGGCGGCGTAGATCTGTTGGGTTGCTACTACGATGAAGAAGATGCATTGCTACTGGCCCAATTCACGCAATCGGTCCTTGAATCGGGTCGTATTGAAGATCTGAGGACGAATGATCCTAACGCCTCCCTGACTGATGCCACTTTGACATGGTTTCCCTTCCAGGTGCAGGGGGAGTACCTGCTCGCTCCATTCGGCGGAACCAGCATTCCTAAGAACCTGCTCATGTAAGAGTGAACAAAGGGGCGGTGAATATAGTATCAGGAAATGTTCGTTAGGATAGCTGGTTCTGTTGCAAAAATAAGTCTTGGGCAAGTGAATCCGTCATTGAGATAACCTGTTATGCAGCGATTCCAAACAGCTCCTCGATAAATGTCCCTTGTTCTTTTATTGCCTCTTTTGCTATCCCCATAACTTGACCCTTTCGGATCATGTGCATTGTCTCATATC
>JBEKCV010000091.1:0-17049 GCA_050014695.1 Thermodesulfovibrionales bacterium | reverse complement strand
AGGGTTTTCTGCACTACACGCACTTTTCAGAATAAGGCGCTTGCTGACTACGGATGGATGCAGCATTGCTTATCGCTCATATGAATTCTTGGTAGATATTGAGCTACAACTGCGGAAAATGGGTTAGCGTATGTCTGTCAAAGGCAAGGACTTTGGGAGAAAACTTGAGGACGTTGGTTCTAAAAGTGCAGGATAAGAGCCAGTCAGCCATAGATCTTTTTTCTGGTCATACCGCCATTTAGGATAAAATTGGCCCCTGTGATAAAACTGCCCTCGGAGGAGATGAAATAAGCCATTGTCGGAATAATCTCAAGCCGGCATGACTATCGCATGACATCTTAGAAGAGGGGTATTATTGAATAAATAAAATCAAAAGGTTAAGTGGCTGAGCGTTGAGATTAGAACTCATGGTTCTTGTTGATTCTAAAATATAATTTAGTAATTCCGAAGCAAATCTGAAACGACTATTCAAACCCTTCTCTGCAATAGGTCACTATGAAAGGCACATATACGAGAACAAGTATGGTGTCTTCAGGGATGCGCCTCCAGGTCGTCGAATGGATTTTTCGAATGAGAAGCAAACCTTCACTTTTTCCCTCCGGAAAAGCGGCTGCGGCATTCACCATTCGGGAGATGGTCTTTTCTATGAGTGGACACCTATCTGCGTTCCTGCCCTTATATATATCGAACTGCACACAATGTCGTATCCTTCTCCATAAGAGTGCACATGGCACCAGGAGTGTGATGACTACCGAAAGTTGTTAGCAAAAATAGGACATGAAGCCTCCAGCACACCGAAAGAGGCGTTAGAGCACTTCCTAACATCTATCGCTTCATCGTTTTTATTCTCTCAGAACAGAATTCAATGAACTTACTCGCCATGAAATTATCGGGTTTGAGTTCTACTACAATGTTGAATTCATTTAATGCCTCATCGAAGCGGCTCTCTGACATATAGACAAATCCAAGGTTATAATGAGCGTCAGCAAAATCAGGCGTGAGCTTCAATGCAATGTTGAATTCGTTTGCTGCCTCATCAAGGCGGTTCTGCTTTAGATAAGCATATCCAAGATTATTATGAGCCTCTGCATAGTCAGGTTTGAGCTTCAATGCAGTGATGAATTCGACTACTGCCTCATCAAGGCGTTTCTCATTCAGATATGCGGTTCCAAGGTTATAATGAGCGTCAGCAAAATCAGGTTTGAGCTTCAATGCGCTGAGGAATTCATTTACTGCCTCATCAAGGCGGTTCTGCTTTAGATAGGCATATCCAAGATTATTATGGGCGTCAGCATAATCAGGCTCGAGTTTCAATGCAGTGATGAATTCGTCTACTGCCTCATCGAGGCGGTTCTGTTTTAGGTATGCGGTTCCGAGACTATAATGAGGTACTGGCGCAGCCGGAGACCTCTTCACCATATCCGTAAGAAGGGTTACATCATCTCTCCAGACTGCCATCCGATTCAGCGTTGCATATGACACTGAAATAACAAGGGAGATTGCCACAGCAGTAGTGAAACCTTTGACCATAGGGCCCCCTTGTTTCAATGAATCTGCCTTTGCCCAAACCCATGCTGCGATTACCCCTATGAGAAGGAATGGCCCCAGGCTGGGCAGATAAGTGTACCTGTCCGCCATAGATTGGCTCCCCACCTGAATTATGCCGATCACGGGGATGAGCGTCACCACATAATACCCCCACGCAGACAGCCATAATCTCTGTTTTCTTGCTCCAATGAAGAGGATCGCGGTGATCCCGACCATGAGAATCACCGCGCAAAGATATTGCGGTGATAGAAGTCTTATCTCCTGCAACTTTGGATAGGGGTAATACGAGCTCAAGCCCACAGGTGCCGCTATTTTCCCCAGATAGGTGACGAACGCCTTTGCCGCGACCAGCATGCGTGCCCACCAAGGCACAAATGCCAATATCTCCGTTGCTCCTTCAGTCCTCTGAGCCATGATTGTTAGAATCGACAAAACAAGGCTCCCGAGGACAAAGGGTAGCTTCTCCACACATGAATCCCTGAATGACTTCCAGGAGCTAATCCGCTGGAAGGGATACCAGTCCAGAATCAACAGTACCACAGGGAGGCTCACCGCCATTGGCTTGCTCAAAAGGGCGAGAACGAAAAAGACCAGAGAAACCAGATAGGGCCTTCTGAAAAACAGTGATGCTGCTTTCTTCTTCTCAAGAGGCTCGTTGAGCAAGCCACGTACATGGTTTGCGTAGGCAGAAATGCTGAGCAGAAAGAACAGACCGCACAGAAGGTCCTTTCGCTCTGCTACCCATGCCACTGACTCCACATGTAGCGGATGCAGTCCGAACAAGAGACCCGCTACCCCCGCTGCAATCATTATTCTTCGCTCATCCAGGAACGTGGATGACGCAGCAGGCATCGACCGCTGCCTCCACATCTCCAATAGCTTTCTGCATAGGAGCACTACAAGGAACGTATTCAGTGCATGAAGAATGATATTCGTAAGATGATGCCCGAGCGGGTTCAATCCCCAGACAGCGTAATCAAGGGCATGGGATACCCAGGTAAGAGGAAACCAGTTGCTCGCGTAGAAACCGGAAAATGCCCACTTGAAGAACGCCCAATTCATTGAGCGAATGTGAAAATTAGTGATGACATATTGACCATCGTCCAAGGTAACAAAATCATTCCTGAGAGCTGGCAAATAGACTGCAAGCGTTATGAGTGAAACAAAAGCTGCAAGATAATATGGAATGTGTCGTCTATTCATAGTGTTCTTGTCATTCAATCTGATGCTCGTTGAACAGTAAAATAGGGTCAGGTCCTGCTTTTTTTCGTTGTTTTCCAGTTTTCATTTTACTGAATCGTGAAGCGCAAAACTAAATTAATAATTACGTGCTATACACAGCTTGCGATCATCATCAATTATACCAAAGCATAACCGTGCGGTTCATTGAAGGAATTCTGTGGAGTGTTCCATTGGCTTGGACCTGATGAAAATAGACCCTCCCTATGCGATGCACATTCGGGCTGTAAGATCTGATGGATTCTTGAAAGAAGATGCCCATGCGTTTGCTTGAGGGAGTCTTTAGTGCAGAACGTTCACCCCGCCGCAATTATCTTCTCCCTCGGCCAGCAGTAATCAGAGTTCTTATCGAACCGGGCACACAACCGATGCCTTGTTGCCGCAGACAACAGAAGCCAATGTCTCTTTCGCTCTGTGTGAAAGCCCGAAACCCTCTATCTCTTTTTGCAGCGAATCGCATGAGCCATATCCACCAAGGTAACCGTTGACACGTGAAGCGGCCGTCGAATTGACCACACTCTTCATATCAGAATAGGCTGCCCTGAATTCTTTCATTATTTCGGGATATAAACTCAGACTGTGTTTCTGGTGATAATCCTCGGCGATATAAAATCCCGAATATGGTTCTATCGCAGTAGCAAGTTTTCTGCTTGTTTTGGAAGAGAGATGATCTCTGCTCTCTATAGCTAACCTCCGCTGTTCGTCGTTGTGATAGAATATGACCGCCCTATATTGACGGGACCAGGAATCTCTTGTCGGATCGTGACTCTTCCAGAATATATCCAATAATTCCCTATACGAGATACGAGAAGGGTCAAAATCAATTTGAACTGATTCCGAGTGATCTCCCAGATCGTGGTAGCTTGGATTTTTTGTAGTACCACCTGCATATCCCACCCGGGTGCGGATAACCCCTGGCAAGCTCCCAAACTGGGAGTCGGGCCCCCAGAATCAGCCTAGGGCGAAAGTAGCTGTTTCTGACGCACCTGAAAGGCGGGTGTCCATAAGCGGCAGCGCTGTGCTGGCCTCTGTATCGTCATATTGCATAGACATATCGTTGCCTCCTTTAAGAGCGACTAAGATAAAAGCGGTTATTGACAACCCTAACAAGGTGACTATGACAACAACGCATGACCTCATAATTAATGTTACCTTATAGTAATGAAGAAATTATGAAAATAGAATGTCACGCATTGTGGCAGAAGCCGTATTTGCTTCGACTGAAAATATAAAAACTTTATTGTTTCTAATAAACGCTAACCGGACCAAAATGTAAAGACTTTTTCTCTGCGGATAATATAATAGATATTCGTGCACAATTAAGTTCTTACAAAATAACACTGTAACCTATTTATATAGAACGAGCAAAAAACCAAAAAAACGTCCAGTATAATAAGATATAATTAGAGTAGAAAGAGATGAAATGTTTTTGTTAACTATGTTATGTAAGGGAGAAACAGAAGAGAGACTCAAAGCGAAGGGAGGTAAATATGAATAAGGCCATTTGTCTTGTTCTTGCCGTTTTAGTACTTGTCTTTGCATGTAGCTTACCCGGATATGCACACGGGGCAGGATATGGTAGGGGTGGTGGCTGGCATGGCGGTGGTGGTGGCTGGCATGGTGGTCTCTGGATCGGCCCAGGGTGGGGATGGGATCCGTGGTGGTGGGGTGCCCCAGGTTATCCATACTACCCGTACTATCCATACTATTCGGACCCCGCTGTCATCCAACACCAGCCTCAGGAATATATCCAGCGCGCCCCGCAACAGGAGCAACAATATTACTGGTATTTTTGCCCGGATTCCAAGAACTACTATCCGTACGTCAAACGGTGTCCCAGTGGCTGGCTGCGGGTTGTACCTCCTCAGGCTCCACCGCCACAACCACCACTGCCGCCACAACCACTACCGCCTGCAGCAAGAGTCATCGACCGTCTGACCATCCATGTCAACTTTGATTTTGACAAGTCAACCATAAGAAAGACCGATGAAACTGAACTGCAGAAGGCCATTGACTTTGTCAGGAAATATCCTGATGCCAACGTGGAACTGGAAGGGCATACTGACGGTAAGGGCACAGAACAATACAATCAGAAACTTTCAGAAAGAAGGGCGGAAGCGGTAAAGCAGTACCTCATTAACCAAGGTGTTGTTGACAAGGCAAGGATTTCGGCCAGGGGTTATGGTAAGTCAAGACCCATAGCGCCAAACAAGACAAAGGATGGCAAAGATAATCCCGAAGGAAGGGCCGAAAACAGGAGAGTAGAAATTCTCATCATCTCTAAATAGGGCCCTCTGAGCCGGAACAAAGGTTCTTGGGGGAAGGACTTTGTGCTCCTTCCCCCAAAAAGGGTTTCTTTGCATATGAACGACGCAATCGTATGATTGCACATCGAAAGACAGGAGAATCATCGATAAGTCGAGATCCTGCTGAGGATGATACTCAATGGGGATACTTACGACCCTTTCAAAGCGTTTCTCATGGATCCCTGTTGTTTCCGATGAAGGTCGAATTGCTGTGGCAGGATCGTGTGTGTGGAGAACTTAACGTCAGTTCCGATTCCCAGAAAGTGTTCAATAGAAAGTAAAAGAAATATTTTCAATGGCCTGAATCTAGTCTGGTTTTCAGGAAGTGCACCTCACGTCAGACTCGGCATGGTTCGGAAACAACCCTCACATTCCAGCACGACTGCGGCACGAGATTTCAGGTACTACTATTCAATAAATAAAAACAATAAGTGAAGTGGCGGAGGGGGTGAGATTCGAACTCACGGTTATTGCTGATTTTAAAGGATAATTTAACCACTCCAAAACGAATCCGAAACGACTATTCAAACCCTTCTCTGCCCACCGTACCGATCAAATCTATTTTGGCCTGCCCATACGGCGCCATAGCCTTTAGAGTGATCGTTTCACCCCCAACTTGATATTTTCAGAAGACCGAAACTCTATCAAGGATACGGCTGGAATAAAACACCATCGGAAACCCTGAGGGCTCTAAGTACACCACCAAGTCGCATGCGTAAAAGGGTTGGAAATCAAATATTGCTGATCGTAATTATTCGCTAACATTCCTGGTATAAATGGAGCCTGAAGGATTATCTCGGCCTAGTCTTCTTCGCCAAAAAAGTCACCTTCTTTTTTCTCTTCTCTGGCTTTCCTGCCTTCTTTTTGGTTGGCGCTGTCTTCTTGGCCAACGGCTGGTTTGCTCTCTGTGAGCCTTTCCTGGGAGAAGGGCCTTTTGCCAGTGATTCGCTTTTCGCGGAGGATGCAGTCTTCTTGCTGTTTCGAGAAAAAACCGGAGCTGCGTCCTCTGATGAGACCGAAGAAGCAGTCCCTAAATCATGTTCGAGTTCGATGCCGAATGTGTGGGACAAATCAGCTTCCTCAATAATCCTGGAGCTTTTCTTTGACGCTCTGGCCAGCAGTTTTTGCTTATGGTCTGAGATCGCCTGCTCTATCAGATCGCCCATTTCCACATTCCGCATCCTGAAAAACAACTCCGGGCTCTCATCGAGCCGCGCCCCGATGCCGTAGAGAGTTGCTGCCACGTGCTTGCACATATCGGCCCAGTCCGGGCAGGAGCAACTGAAGTTAATCTCTTTCGGCGATGGGAACATGCCTGAATCCGTATGCATGAAAATCTCCCCCATCGTTTTGGGAAAGCTCCCGTTAATGAGCTCCTGCAGAGATTCGAGCATGCCCTGGCACTGATCTAGGATCGACTGCCAAATATCTTTCTTTAGAGTTTTTATGTTGATGACCACTGAATAAGGGCTTGACCGTGATCCCTGGACAGATGCCCGAGCCTCTCCGAGGTCGATCTGGAGGTCAAGGACCGCACCGTGGCGGACGTAGCTCCGTCCCCTGCCTATGCGGTTATGGTAATCGGCGTATCGCTCAAGATTGAGGTTCCATGCCTTGCCCCACCAGGTGCGGGCGATCGCCGAGCCCTGAAGAATCACCGGCTTCAGGTTCGGATTCTTCTTGGACAACTGCTTCAGTTTCTTCGCCGCCTTTGCCCTTTTCTCAGCTACGGATACATATCGAGGGAAATCCCAGTAAGACATTGTTACGCTCCTTGCCCATTTAATAAATGGTAACTACTCACGTCTTTCTCGTGAAAAACCCAAAGTGCACAAAGAAGTTAACATTCCCATTTTATCACAGGGTCAAACAGATAAGGAAAAGAGCTCGATCAGCTCAGCATTATTCATCTCCGTTATCCAGTCTTCTCCTCCTGATTGAATCACTTCCTGAGCCAGTTTTATCTTGCCTTCTATCATCTTGTCGATCTTTTCCTCAATTGTCCCCTCCGTGAGGAATTTGTGGACGACAACGCCTTTTTTCTGGCCAATCCTAAAGGCCCGGTCGGTCGCTTGGTTCTCGACTGCCGGGTTCCACCAGCGGTCGAAGTGTATAACATGATTGGCCGCCGTAAGGTTCAGGCCCACGCCCCCCGCCTTTAGTGAGAGGACCAGGAAAGGAACATAAGAGGCGCTCTGGAATTTGTCGATAAGGTCCTTTCTCTTCGCCACCGCGGTGCCGCCGTGCAGGATGAGGCCTTCCCTTCCGAAGACGCTATCAAGGAACGCCTTAAGGTGCCCGGCTATCTCCCTGAACTGAGTGAAGACCAGAACCTTTTCCCTCTTTTCAAGGATGGTTTCGCAGATCTCTCTGAGGCGGCCAAACTTGCCGCTTTCCTCTTCATCGTATCCACCCGTTCCAAGGTACTGATCGGGGTGATTGCAGAGCTGTTTGAATTTCATGAGCGAAGAGAGGACAAGGCCTTTGCGCTGGATGCCCTCCGTCTGTTCTATCGCCTCCTTGAGCTCACGGACCATCTCTTTATAGAGGAGGAGCTGTTTCTTGCTCAAAGATGCGTACGTCTTCATTTCGACTTTTTCGGGTAGGTCTGAAATAACCGTCTTGTCCGTTTTCAAGCGTCTCAGAATATAGGGGCTGATAATCCGTCTCAGTCTTGCGTAGCCCTCGGGAGATTGATGGAGCGCCTTTGCGAACCTGCCGAACTCAGCAGTGCCTCCAAGCAGCCCCGGGTTGATGAAGTCGAACAGGGACCAGAGATCGGACAGCCTGTTTTCAACTGGAGTGCCGGTCATGGCTATCCTGTTTTGGGCCTTCAGCCTCTTGATGCTCCGCGTCTGCTTTGCGCCTGGGTTCTTTATAGCCTGGGCTTCATCGAGTATGATGTAATTCCATTCACGCTCATGAAGCCACTCATATCTCTGCACTATGGAGTAAGTCGTAATGACAAGATCGATTCCCTTCAGCGAGTCACGGCCTTTCGGCTCTATCTTTCTTCCTGTAGGGGAGCCAGGGTGCGCGATACCAAAAACCAGGTCCGGCGCAAAACGGGTTAGCTCATTCTCCCAATTCGAAAGCAGGGACGCGGGTACCACGATTAGACTCGGCAGGCCCGGTTCTTGAGATTTGATGATAGTAAGCAGGCCGATTACCTGGACGGTCTTTCCGAGCCCCATGTCATCCGCCAGGCAGATCCCGAGCCTCAAAGAATGGAGAAAAACAAGCCAGTTCACCCCCTTCTGCTGGTACGGCCTTAGGTCGGCCTTTAGCGCCTTCCCTGTCTGGGTAAAGTCGATCGACTCAGGGTTCCGGAGCTTTTTCAGCACGGTATCGAGCCATCTGCCGTTTGTTAGTTCAATATCCTGTGACTGGTCACTAACTCCTAAAGCTGATTTCGGATCCAACTGCATACGCATGGCGTCTCTGAAGCTGACTTCGCCTGCCGTAATCATATCACGCGCCTTCTCGTACGCATCGAGTGTCTGTTTCAGTTTCTCCGGATCGACCGCTACCCATCTGTTCTTGATCCACGCGAGACCTTCCGATTTCAGGAGCAGCCGCCGGGCCTCTTCCTCAGGGATGACCATGTCCCCAAGAAGAAGCTCGGGTCTGAAATCAAGGAGGGCATCCATTCCGACGTGAGAAGGCTGCTGATCTCCAGCGGTTATACGAAGTCTTACTCCCTGAGCGGGCCCCTTCCACCAGTTCGGGATCCTGCAAAGTATTCCCGCATTCTCATAGATCGCGACCTCCTTTAAGAAGGTGTATGCCTCTTGCGTTGTCATTGAAAGAGGATGAAAAATTTCCCCCGATTCAATCATCTCAGTCATCAGCCTGCTCTCCCTGGCGGCGAGGTGGACCGTCGAAAGCAAATCGAGGAGTTTCTCATTGTCTTTGCCGAATTCTTCCAAGGCATATTTCAAAGGAAGATGCCTGGATGTGCCCTGGGCGTTGAGGCCTGTTGAATAAGTTGCCAAGAAGGCAAAGGGCGCGTCGTCCTTCTTGTTCTCGACCAGATGAAAATAAACCCTCCCTATGAGATGCACATTCGGGCTGTAAGATCTGATGAATTCCTCGACAGTCCCTTTGAAATGCCTGACACCCTCCACAAAACATCTGTTAAGTCCGTACCATATGTTTTCAAGGAGGCCGACATTCAGATACTCAGCCCCGATCATGAGAGGTGCGCTATCAAAAACTGACCGGGCCTCGTCGGGTGAAAGCGAGACAGTGATGTTTCCCCTTATCTGCTCCCGGTCAGTCGTCATCCTTATCCTTTCGGCGAACATGCCTGCGAATGCGCGCCAGAAATTGATCGAATCGGAAAGATGAATGGATTTGTCGCTGAAGCCGAGGAATAGAAATGCGGAGTCCCTGTCCACGCCGAACCTCCGGGATATCTCCTGCTCCAACAACTGTCGGCTCTTAGAGACCCGTTCTTCAGACGGCGACCATTCAAGCTGGACATCGCCGCCCGGCATTATGACTGCATGCAGTTCCCGATTCATAATCTGATCTGCCTTCCTATTCGAGATTAAGAAGAATGATGCTTAAGGATTCCTTTGAAAAGGGTCCCTCGCTAAAAACTATAGTTCTTAGCGCTTTTTTTTTCAAGTGTGAGAAAAAAAGAGCCCAAAAAGGGAGGCGCTTGCAGTGCCAGTTTTTGGCGCCTCCAGAATCGGTTCTTTTTTGCGCCCCCAACAGGCAAAGCTCTCGTTGAAGGATATATTGATGACGTTTTGACAACAACGAGGAAGGGCAGAACTACTCAATGGTATACAGCATTGTGGGACGGATGCTGTCGGGGTTGACTTTAGACAGACTGAAGCCAAAAGAAAAATAGCTCAAGAAATAGTTCTTTTACGAAAGGCGCAGTATATCTCATAAGCACAGTTAGCGCGAGAGATCAACACCAGCCAGCAGGCTATTTCGCGGCTTGAAAGCCCACGAGACAAACGAATGCCGCCACTTGACCTTCTCGACAGAGTGGCAAGAGCTCTCAAAATGAAACTCGTGATATCGTTACAATCGTAATCAAATGCGGTGATAGATTATTCTCTACCCTTTTTTTCGGATTTGCTCAGCTCTCATAATCGACGGCTGAGAATTTCGGAGGGGGGAGGGTATCAGGGTTGTTGAAAAGGTGTTTGCCCAGACTATAGGGAGAGAGGAAAGTCGCCTCTCATCTCCCGAAAGTGTTTAGCAGGAATGAAAAGAAACAGGTTCAAGAAAATAAAACCAGTGTCGACTTCAGCACATCTAACGGCAGACTTCGGCTTGGTTCTGAAATAACCCTCACATTCCAGCACGACTGCAGCAGGAGATTTCAGGGCTCAGTGTTCAATGATAATAATAAAATGATGATTTTGATTACCTGCACACAAGTAAGCCTTTACAAAGAATAGCATGACCCATTGATCTATATAAAGAGCAGCCAAAAGCCCAAAAATAATTAAGTTCTTGCTTTTTGAGGAAAAGGAGGAAAAAGCGACAAAGTAGTTAAAATAGGATACAATTAAGTTGTTTCATTTTTTTGCTCGGCGAATCCTAAAATGTGCGTCCTGTACTGCACACAGGATTTTTGAGGGTTGCACCGACGACTCCTCGCAGTTCAACATGTTGTGACAGTGAAGATTTACGAGAGAACTCCTCGGCACTACTGTGGCAAGAATGCTACACACCCAGTTACGAGGAAGGAAGCTAGTGGATAGATCCATGCTTTTTAGCTTTAAACTTTCGCATCGTGGTTGCGATATTTCTTCTTTTAGAATGAAAATGTTCAAATGCCGTTATTGAGCGGTGCCACCGGCATCTTGTTCTTTTTCCAAACTTGAAAACCATCCGCATAAATAACTAAATGCAGATAACCAGCTGCCGCCGCTTTCGTCGCCCATTGGTAACTTTCTTCACCTTTCGTGTCGTTACAGTAAACGACGAGGAGCACGTTCTTATCCTGCGGAAGCAGGTTTATTGATTTCTCAAAATCCTTTTCCGGGATGTTGATTGCACTAAAAATATGGCCCTCATCGTATTCCTCTTCCGTCCTTGCATCGATGACTGTGAATTGTTTTTTTCGCCCCCCTTCAATCTCGTAGGCATTATCCACTATCATTGAATGAAGCTGTATCGTATCAATCGTCTTATTGATAACATCAGTACCTGCGAATGACTGCGAAAGAACTACTGATGTAATGATGAGTGCCGCAAATAATGTCTCAAATATCTTTTCTATTCCCATCAGTTTACTTCCTTTCCTCTCTGTGCGTAACAGTCATTATACACCCTGCAGGTCAGCGCAGTAGTCTGACAATCCTTGACCAATGCCTTCTCGGCTATCTCGACATCTTGAGCACCCTTCCGAAGCTCACAGGCGCCGGTTCCCTTGGTACATCGGCAATGGGTACTATGCGGTAAAGACCGCCTTCTTCTACAATACCGATGCCGTTGAGCCTCAAGATGACTCCCATGAGGGGAAGCACGTCTTCTTTTGCAACAGGGGCTGTGGATCTGAAATTTACCCTTCCTTTAACACTCGGGTCAACAATGTAATTCACCTTGAGGACATCTCCGAAGACGGTCTGAATTACTGAAAAGACGTCAGCATCATCAAAATTAATCATGACTTTACCTCTCTCTGGTGAAGGCACAACCTCAACCGGTTGAACAGGTTGAGGCGCCGCTGGTTGAGGCCGCTGGACTTCAGGCGCAGGCTGTGGTGAGGGTTGTTGCACGGGTTGCGCAACAGGACTCGGTTGCTCAACGAGCTGTTGCGCATAAACCCACATCCCCTGCGCTGAGAATAAATCACGATGAGGGAGTAAAATACTGACGAGAACGAGCAGGACAGTTATGCGGAGTGCTTTTCGCAAAGGACTCCCCAACTATTCCCTTCTTTCCATTAGCCTTAACATCCCAAACTCAATGATACCAGAATCAGAAATAAAATAACGTGTTGTCACCGTTTCTAACCCAAGTCAGATGACGGGCTCACTCGCTCGATAAACACCATCTTCGTTATTTTTTTTGTCATTAGAAAAAGAGCTGGGTAATCTCGGATTTTAAGAAAGTCGTTCCAAATAAATACAAATCGCCAAGTGGGAGAACAGTTACCAAGAAGCAGGTGGTTGCATATTACGCCACAGACGGCTTCAAGAAGCCAGTGAAAAAGTAAAGAAGAAGAAATAATCCATAAGCAAATGTTTTTATTGGAATTAGAAAAAGCTAGAAAAGAAATAAAGATAAAGAATTATTTACGCAAACAAAAGTTGTTCGATTAAAGATTTTTTTTGTGTATCACACACACACGAGTAGATTTTTTTAAAAAGAGGCTTAACAAAAGTAACATGGATAGTGATTACCAAACCAGCCAAGGATACCAAATCACCGATGCCAATTTCAGGGTTAAAAGTCATATCATTTTTTTAACACAAGCGCGAAGAAGTTCAACCAGAACGGCGAATACCATGACGAAGGTAGTCAGAGCGATTTGAGCAGAGGTTCGAATCGCTGCACCGCTACCAATTTTGTCTCTAAACATTACAACTTAATCAGGGAATCATGTAAGGTAATATCATGAGAAAACGGAGGCAGTCAAAATTCAGAGGTAATGACATTGAAGTTAAACATATAGACTCCGCAGCCTTTTTTGATGAACTGAAAAGGCGGGTCTATACAACCGCGACTGCAACCTTCGCTGGCGGTGAAGACGTTCTAAAGTTTGATATCCACAAAAATGAATCGGGCACCTTAGTTTTTGGTTACTCATGGGAAGAATCAGACATATTGCACACTCGCCTACATAGGTTTCTTGTTGAGTATATCGGGGTTGGGCTGATCTTGAGCTCATTCACTGAGCGCATGCAGTCAGGCTTGCCGATCAGGGAACTTCGTGGCTATAGCGTTCGTCTTGGCGAAAACAACATCGTCCTATTTAAGAAACAGTCGAAGGCCGAACTTTTTGCCGCCTGTAACACAGATTTCACAACTGGTGAGCCACTCACACCAGAAATAGCAGTCGAATATTGCGATGATTCTTTAAGCGAAGAGCCCGAATTGGGTTAAACTTCATTCATAAAGGTCGTTTCACCTTTTAAGATCAATAGTTCCCTTCCCATGGTTTGGTGTGATCCATGAATCAGGTGGCTTAATCAAAGAAGAAAATGTGCGATAAAGGGGGCGAGATATTTTGCTCTCGCCCCTTCGAACTTCAAATGCTTTTGTAATAAGAACGTACTGGTATCGTGCTTTTATCTACCACTAAGCAATGCTTCTCCCAATGACACCTCCATTTTTCCCAAGGCTTCTATCGCCATCAGCAATGCCCGCCTCCTTTGCTGTTGTATCGAACTGTTCGTTGATGCGCTAGTGGAGACCAGGGTGCTCTCGTAAAGCGCTACGGCCTGCAGTACTGCCGGCATGTTTTCAGAAAGCGTACCGAAAAGCGGGTCACCGGGGCCGCCGGGAGGAATGTGTATTATTGCGCCGCCCGGGAGAATTACATCTCCACCACCGTCATTCGTAACACCGAACAGGATCTGCACGTATGCAGAGAGGTGATTCAGAAGAGAAGGCGGTATACTACCCTCATTAAACACGTAGACCGTCCCCGTAAAATTGTGCTGAGGTGCTCCGATGAAGGCAGTGCCGCCGTCGCTACTTAGCGCCACATACTGGGCAAAGAAATCATATGTCACTCCGTCAGAGGCTGTCAGTTCCTGTTTCTGCGACCACGTCGAACCAGAAGGCGTGAACACGTAGGCCGCCCCCTGGAAGCGGTTTTTGAAAGGTGCACTGCTGACGGCAGTGCTGCCGTCAGCACTCAGTGCCACAGAAAAGCCAAACTCATCACCTATCGCACCGTCAGAGGCCGTCAGTTCCTGCAGCTGCGACCACGTCGAACCAGAAAGCGTGAACACATATGCCACCCCTTGGGAATTTTTGAAAGGCGCACCGATAAGAGCAGTGTCACCGTCAGCACTCAGCGCCACAGACGCGCCAAAAACATCGCCTGCCGCTGCGTCAGAGGCCGTCAGTTCCTGCAGCAGCGACCATGTTGTACCAGAACGTGTGAACACGTACGCCGCCCCAGAGAAAGGGTTTCCCACGGTGGAGGCAGCACCGATGAGGGCAGTGCTGCCGTCGGCACTCAGCGCCACCGAGAGGCCAAAATTGTAATTTGCCACTATGACAGAGGCCTCCAGTACCTGCTGTTGCGACCATGTCGAACCAGAAAGCGTGAACACATACGCGTCCGTTTGAGAGGTATTGGAAGGCGCACCGATAAGAGCGGTGCTGCCGTCAGCACTCAGCGCCACGGACCAGCCAAAACTTGTTGCTCCGACAGGGGCTGTCAGTTCCTGCAGCTGCAACCATGTTGAACCGGAGCGTGTGAACACATACACTACCCCTTGGGAATTTTTGAAAGGTGCACCGATAAGGGCAGTGCCGCCGTCAGCACTCAACGCCATGGACCAGCCAAACTCATCATCTATCGCTCCGTCAGAGGCTGCCAGTTTCTGCAGTTGCGACCATGCTGAACCGGAGCGTGTGAACACATACGCCTCCCCTTTTAAAGAGTTTTTGTCAGGAGCACCGATGAGGGCAGTGCTGTCATCAGCACTCAGCGCCACAGAGCCAAATCCATCACCTACCGCTGCGTCAGAGGCCGTCAGTTCCTGCCGCTGTATCAATGGGTCAACCACTACAGGATACCGAGCTTCTGAATCATCCACATGCACCAATAACCTCAAACCGTCCGATTGCAGCCACGTTTGCAATTGACGCCCTGTGGCATCAACCGCTTTCAAGCCGCCGTACCTCAAAATCTGCTTACCACCGCGTCCTGTAAGCAGCAGCCCTGTCCCGGCACTGTCTATCGTCGGACTTAAATCGCCAGATGAGGAAAGTTCAAGCGTCAATGGGCCGCCGGTTCTTTGATCGGCAGGTGCATGGTTAATCGTAAAGCCCTGCTCCAGCCCCAATGGTCCGTTTATATACCACTCCGTCATCCCACCGTATAAATATTCAACGCGATTTGCTGCAACTTTCGGTGCAGTTAAGGCAACAGCATGCAGCTCATTTCCATAGCCGATTTTCTTGAGCCTCAATCCCCACTGCGAAATGCCGGTGCGTATATTAATACCGCTTGATGAAAACTCCATCAACAAGTTATGCCTTGTATTGCTGCCATGATAACCCTCAGCAGTCCTTCTGATGACGTATGCAGGGTCATCGTGGCCGACCGCATCAGAGAATGCCGCCTGCAACGCCTGAGGCACACTCCTAATGTCTGACTTGTTCATCGATGAGCTGACTTTCCCCTTCTCAGCTGCAGCACTGGCATAAGACGCCAAATAGCTCAAATGCAGGGCAAACAACATTACAATAAAAGAAACTGGGAGACGCAAACGATGCCTGTCCATACCTGACCTCCTCTTTCAGTTCTTCAACAGTTAATAATTTGATGAGGCGTCCCTCATCGGCCGTCCTCTTTGTAATGATAAGACCCGTGGTTTTCATGTCCCCAGAGAGGACTAGTGTTGTCGAGAATAACTGACTATTTAATACGTATCACAGAATCGTTGCATTGTCAACAGAACACATCGTAGCAGCCGAGCGGGCATTTTTTTTTGCCGACCTGCTCGAAAAGAAATCCTCTTCCTCCGCAAAAGAAGCTGCCGCAAGCACGGAATAGTCTCCGAAATTATCTGCCAGAGGACCGAGTAACCATCCTAAAAGAAGTGCGAGACTGGATGACGTAAATGTCTTCATGTACTACTTACTTTCCGCCCCTCTATATTTGTTATATTACCGACCTATGCCTTATAACGTATGAATTGTTCCAGTGTAATAGTACGGGAAAGGCACTAAAGCAAGGAAACTTTACCAAGAAAAATGAGGAAGGATACTATTCTTTCTTAACACTTGATGCTGCTAGGAATCTGCGCCCTCGACATCCCTGAAACAGTGTGAAGTCGGGTGAAGGTGTTATCGCGGTATTTGTGGTTAACCGCTTTGCACCGCATCATGATCCAGACGAGGCCAGAGGGCACAAAAATGCCGACAGCACCGACGGCTAGGATAAGCAGGGCGACGACAAAGGCTAGGTACTTCACGGTGTCCTCCTCACGCCGCCTGCCGTTGCGGCTAACATGCCGGGGCAACCACCTTTAAAAAAACGGAAGGGGCTTATTCCCGGTCGGGTATCGAGCCGTTTGTTAAATGTGTTTGAATATTTCATGCCTCATCATCAGGAAAAAAGCGATAACGGCAAAATTGCATAGTCCAGCAACAAGGTAGCCTAGGGCTGTAATCTTCGTTATGTTGCCAGTTTGAGTTTTAGTTCTAAACGGCATTCTGACCGAGGGTGGTGGATGAATACCGGCGCGTAGGGTTTTTATTCCGAGCCGCGATAAATATACTCCTTGTATGATCAGAAATATGGACATTGGTATGATGAGAAATTTAATCTGGACATTGCTCAGTTCATTCAGAGCAGCAGCGCGATTTCTTTGTGACATTGTATTAATCTGTTCTATCTTTTTTTCAGCTATTGGTTTTAATAAAAAGCCGACGACTATCCAAAGACCCAGGAAGGCAAAGACTGCCAGTCTGACCCGCGAATTGGCTTCAATGTACTGGCTGTTCCTATTATCTTTATTTATCATATAACCCTGCGGGTTTTCCTCCATTTATAGACATGATATTACCACATTCACCGCCTTATAAAAAGAGAAACCGTTTAAAACAGGTTTTGCAGAACTGCAGGTTTCTTTAGATAATCTTGCTCTCGTCAAAAAAATGCCAGTGTAATATTGTCCCCTAGACATAATGTATTAACCTGTCCTACCTTAACGCCCGTGGGTTAAGCTATAAGGTAGGAAAACCAATGGCTCAGAGCCACAATTAAGGAGGACAGGTTATGGATCAGTATACCACG
>JBEKCV010000090.1:0-17292 GCA_050014695.1 Thermodesulfovibrionales bacterium | reverse complement strand
TTTCGCTTTCCTACATCCCCACGCTCATCGCAGCAAGCTTTTATAAGCCCCTCGTGGGGGATTTGGTTTTCACCACTACCCCTCATTTGGCTTCTATCAATATGTCACGGATTTCTCGAAAGGCTCAAAACATGCCGGAACTTCGCCGTATTTTACTGGTCGAAGATGATCCAAACGACGTAGAACGTATCATGACGGGTCTTGCCGAAAACAAGCTCGCCAATGAGGTTGTAGCTGTTCATGATGGCAGCGAAGCGCTCGATTATCTCCAATGCCGTGGAAAGTTTGCCGGCAGGACAGACGGCCATCCTGCCGTTGTCCTGTTGGACCTTAAACTTCCGAAGGTAAGCGGCCTCGAGGTTCTCAGGCAGATGAAGTCCGACGAAAAGCTCAGGTGCACTCCAGTGGTGATTCTCACCTCATCCAGGGAAGATCAAGATATACTCGACGGGTACGCGCTCGGCGCAAACAGCTACGTAGTAAAGCCTGTGGATTTCCATCAGTTCATTGATGCGATCAAGCTTATTGGGGCTTATTGGGCGATCGTCAGCGAGCCACTGCCGGGCGACAGATGCAAAACGAAGTAGGCTGCATTCACCTAAGGAAATCTCTCCTGGAGAATGTGCGCAGTGGAGGCGGTGGATAACGGAGAAGACGCAGGAGGAGATTCGCAACTTGCCGACGGGGATGATATCGTACGGAAGTTTGGCGAAGAGCGAGCAACGGAGTTGTTAGGGCAGTGCCTCGGTAAGGCTCGGCCGGATTGCCGGATTCGGGGGGGAGTGGAAGAGGAGGGATTCTGACCCAACGCGTCCGCCGCCAGCTCCCCGGAAGTCCTCAATGTCCTGCATGTCATGAGAATGAGTTAGGACTATAATTAGCGGGAGATTCACCAGTGAACAAAAGAATATTTGTCGCTCTCACGATTGCATTTACGGGTGCGTGCGCTTTTCTCTTTAACTCCTTTTACAAGGAGGCCAAGAACTCCGCAATCACGAAGCTGAATGAAGAGCAGATGATCCATGCAAAGCAGGCGGCGCGGGGAATCGAAGATTTTTTCGCAACGTGGCTCCGAGACCTAAACTCTTTATCAAAGGTGGATGAGATCATCGATACCGACGCCGTCGGTAAACGCTATTTAAAACTTTTCTATGAGGCCCATCAGGACCAGATCAGGTCGATCACCCGCTTGGATGAAAGAGGCGTAATACTCTATAACTTTCCCTCACGCAGCTCTGTGGGAACTGACATCTCAGATCAGAAGCACGTGCGTGAGCTGCTGCGGGTTCACAAGCCCGTTATTAGCGATGTATTCAAGGCAGTTGAGGGCTTTGACGCGATTGCCCTCCATGTGCCGATCTTCAAGGGGTCTGTCTTCAAAGGATCAGTCGGAATACTCATAAACTTCGAGAGCCTCGCGAGGCGCTATCTTGATGTGATAAAGATCGGCGAAACAGGATACGCCTGGGTTATCAGCCGTAACGGGACGCTGCTTTACAGCCCGATATCGGGATTCACCGGGAAATCCGTGTTTGAAACCATAAAGGATTCCCCTTCGTTCATGGCCATGGTTAACGATATGCTCAAGGGCCATGAAGGTGCCGCACTATACAACTTTGACAGAATGGGCGACCGGAATGGCGGTCAAAGCAGGGAATACGCGGTGTATATGCCGGTTCATATCGGCAATACGTTTTGGTCTATTGCCGTAGCCTCTGCCGAACGGGATGTGCTTTCCGGCCTGATCTCTTTGAGAAGCAAACTGGCATATGTCATCGGTGCCCTATTCCTTTGCGGAATGGTGATTTCAACACTGGGGGCGAAGGCATGGTTTATCGTCAAAGAGGAAGAAAAACGCAAACAGGCAGAAAAAAAGCTTCAGGCAAGCGAACAGAGCGCAGAGAAGTTCTCGACCTTGTTTCATACGGCGCCTTTTGCCATGGCGTTGGCCACCACTCCCGACGGTGCGCTGTATGACGTGAACAACGCGTGGCTGGATTTAGCCGGTTTCACTCGGAAGGAGGAGGTTGTGGGGAAGTCCAGTGCGGAATTGGGAGTAATACGTGACGCGGAACCGAGAGAACGCATTTTAAACGAATTCCGTCAGCACGGCTCCGTGAGGAACGTAGAGATAGTGACCGACACCAAGGCGGGCGCCAAGGTAGTCCTGCTCGCCAACTTGGACTGGGTTAACATCGGCGGACGTAAGTTCATCCTTTCGTCAACGCAGGACATCACCGACCGGAAGCGGGCCGAGGAGACGCTGCGCGAGAGTGAAGGGCGTCACCGTTTGCTGGCGGAAACGATGTTGCAAGGTGTGGTCCATCAGGACGCCAATGGCGAGATCATCGAGATGAATCCGGCTGCCGAGCGCATCCTCGGGAAAAGCCGCGAGCAGTTCCTAGGCAGCAGTACGGTTCGGGAGGAACGCGACACTATTCGCGAGAACGGGGAACGCTTCCCCAGGATGGAGCATCCGTCCATGGTGGCATTGCAGACCGGACTACCCGTGCACGGCGTGATCATGGGCGTATTCAATCCGAAGATTGACGATTACCGCTGGATCAGCGTCGATGCGGTGCCCGTGTTTCGTTCTGGCGCAACTCGTCCGTCGGAAGTTTACTCGGTGTTCGAGGACATCACGGAGCGCAAGAAGGCGGAAGAGGTGCAGGGCCGTCTGGCGGCTATCGTTGAGAGTGCGGAAGATGCGATCATCGGCAAGGACCTGAACGGTATTATTCAGACGTGGAATTTAGGAGCAGAGAATATCTTCGGATACAAGGCAGAGGAAGTAATCGGCAAGCCTGTTTCTCT
Source organism: Thermodesulfovibrionales bacterium (assembly GCA_050014695.1). Taxonomy (GTDB): domain Bacteria; phylum Nitrospirota; class Thermodesulfovibrionia; order Thermodesulfovibrionales; family UBA9159; genus UBA9159. The sequence goes on along the minus strand of JBEKCV010000090.1, from coordinate 14,478 downwards.
CCTGGTACCGCCGGGGCAAACCGATGAGGTACCCGCAATTCTCGCAAGGATTAAACAGGGAGAACTTATCGAGAATTTCGAAACCGTGCGCATGCGGAAAGACGGAACAATTATTCCCGTTTCCCTGACGTTTTCAGCCATCAAGGACACAGCCGGCAGGGTTATCGGTGCGTCAAAGATCGCCCACGACATCACCGAACGAAAGAAGGCCGAAGAGGAAATCAATCGGCGCACCGTGGAACTCGAGGAGGCAAACAGGGAGCTCGAGAGCTTCAGTTATTCGGTCTCCCACGACCTTCGCGCGCCCCTCCGTCATATGACGGGATTCGCGGAATTGCTTGAGAAAAGATCCAAATCGCAGTTGGATGAAACAAGTCTTCATTATGTATCCGTAATCTCACAAGCCGCAAGAAAAATGGGAATTCTCATTGATGACCTGCTCGCCTTCTCACGCATCGGGCGTACCGAGATACAAATGAAAACAGTGAGTTTGACCACTCTCGTAAGGGAAGTCCTGCAGGAAATGGATACCGAAGTGGAGGGCCGGGATATTGTATGGAAAATCGGTGAACTATCTGATGTATACGGAGACCCATCGATGTTAAAGCTGGCTGTTGCAAATCTGATCTCCAACGCGGTAAAATTCACTCGGACGTGTCCCCGGGCCGAAATCGAGATCGGATGCAGAGAGAAAAAAGACGAGTCCGTCTTTTTTGTTGAGGACAATGGTGTCGGGTTTGACATGAAATATGGGGACAAACTCTTCGGCGTGTTTCAGCGCCTCCATCCCCAGGGCGAATTTGAAGGCACGGGCATCGGTCTTGCCAATGTCAGACGCATCATCTCCCGTCACTGCGGGAGAACCTGGGCCGAAGGCTCTCCGGGAGAGGGCGCCACATTTTACTTTACCCTTCCGAAGATAAAGGAGACATAGAAATGCCGAATCTCAAGTGTATCTTGCTGGTCGAAGACGATCCAAATGATGTGGAACTTATCATGACAAGTCTTGCCGATAATAATCTCGCCAATGAGGTTATAGCTGTTCATGATGGCAGCGAAGCACTCGATTATCTTAATTATCGTGGAAGGTTTGAGAGACGGGCAGTCAGAAATCCCGCCGTTGTGCTCCTTGACCTCAAGCTTCCCAAAATCAGCGGCCTCGAAGTGCTCAGGCAGATACGCAACGATGAGAAGCTCCGGTTGATGCCGGTGGTGATCCTCACCTCATCCCACGAAGAAAAGGACATCGTTGAGGGGTACAGACTCGGCACAAACGGATATGTCGTAAAGCCGGTCGATTTCCATGCATTTGTAGATGCCATCAAGCGGACAGGAGCTTTCTGGGCTGTCGTTAACGAACCTCCGCCTATAGGCACGTGTTGAACGGCCAACCGTCATCGCGCGGAGGAGATTTCGAATGATATCGCCTCTGAGGGTCCTGTACCCGGAGAATGATACCTTCAATGCCGAACTCGCGTTTTCCGAGGATCTCCGTTTGATCTGTACCTTGACTACCGATTAACGGAAATAAACACAGCCTGCCAATTGGTTAGCGGCCGAGTTCCATCGCTAGAATTCTCCGATATTCCTGGGAGAAGTGGGAACCTTGAATTTCACCTGAAAGTCATCGGCATCGGTTATAGGGAGCTCGGCAAACCCACGATAAGGTAAGCCGCATGAATCGGCTACAGTTTTTTGTGGACATCACGGGATGTCCTCCACCCATAGGAGGTATTTATGGTACCGCGAGCCTTCCAGAGAGTTAAAAAGTTTTCGATCTGCAGTCACCATCTTGCATGCTGTGTTTTCTGCAAGAGCGACATAGAGGCTGTCATAAAATGTTCTCTTTGTTAGACAGGCTATAGCAAAGGCATGAGACATAAGAGATTTAGCGCTCCAGATTTGAAAAGGTACGGCTTCAAGAGTCTCCAGTATTGTTGAAGCCTTCTGCCTGGCATAATCATGTCTTATTACCTGTTTCCATACAATATTGGCCAGTTCAGAAAACAGAAGATCAGGGATAAGCAGTTCAATCTCAGGGCTTAGCAATCGTTCAGCATATTCGCTGTAATCTTCCGGCAAGTACCACTGTATGGCAATGCTTGCATCAACAACAAATCTTTTCACCGCTCCCGCTCCTCACGGATAAGTTTCGTGCTGTCTGAAAACTTTTTTTTGCCAAAACTTGCTCTTATTCTCACAGCTCGTTCCCTTGCTTCTTCCATAGTCATTTTTGCCGATTGTTCAAGGATCGACTTCGCTTCACCCTGAAGAGACCTGTTATGGAGTTTCGCCAGCTCTTTAAGACGCTCAATCGTCTCAGTCTCAAGATTTCTGATTAGTAGCTGCGGCATTCTTATCATCCTCCTTTTATTCATGGGCTATCATAATGCTATCATTATGATAGCATTATGATAGCAATTAGTCAACGGTCGCCAGATGCATGTCATATGCCTTGGCCATAGGACGGGTCGTTTGACGTAAGAAAAATACAGTACCATAAGAAAAATATGTTATGAATGTTTCTAATGGTATTTATCGCGAGGAAACCTTTGAATTCACTATCCCCAAAAGGTAAGGACGACTTCGGCTATGGCCGGGCGTATTTCGAGATACCGCTCTTCGCTATTGAACTTGTCATCGAAAGGATGGCTGGCTGGCTGGAACACGTTCACCTAGAAAGTCGGTCTCCCATGAATGCTCGATAAGTGAGTAGTACGCCCTGTTAATAAATACTCGCTTTTTGATAAAATATCTAAGCCAAAGGCAAACTATGAGTGCAACCTGATAGTCGTAGAGAGACCCCAAAAGGATGGACAGGAGGTATTTAGGTTGCGCTTGCCGCTATTTTTATAGCGGCGCTTTTCTGTGCCATGAAGCGTTATCAGCTTGATTTCGGGGAGGAGCGGCAATGAGCATCATAACAGAACCTCGCCTTATGGGACGTTTTCTGGTCAGGATAGCGCTTGTCGTATCGGCGCTGGCGATTAGCGCCTGTTTCTCGGCGTGCACCCATACGGACAATAAGTCGGCTGGCCTGCTTGATAAATTAACCATTGCCTATAATGCTCCGCCATTCTCGGTGCTTGCAGACATTGCACAGGCACAGGGATATTTCCGGTTCGAAGGACTGGAGGTAACTCCGCTCTTCTATTCATCCGGTAAAGCCGCGCTCGATGAAGTGCTGGAAGGGAAGGCGGATTTTGCCACCGTCGCCGAAACGCCCATCATGTTCGCAATCATGAAGGGGCAGAAGATATCGATAATCGCGACAATCCAAAGTTCCAACAAGAATGCTGCCATTGTCGCAAGAAAAGACAGGGGCATCAGCACGCCGCGGGACTTGAAGACGAAAAAGATTGGGGTGAATTTAGGCACCAACGGCGAGTTCTTCATGGACGCATTCCTCGCTATCCACGGCATGGTAAGACAAGATGTGACAGTGGTGGACCTCAAGCCTGAAGAAATCCCCAAGGCGCTTGTCAGCGGAGACATCGACGCCGCCGCAGCATGGTCCCCGTTTTTGGGCCAGGCACAGAAGGGGCTGGGCGACAAGGGCGTCACGCTTTATGACCAGGATATTTATACGGAGACCTCCAGCATAGTCACAACGCAGGAAAACATCCGCAAGAATCCGGCGAGCGTCACAAAATTGCTCCGTGCGCTGGTAAAAGCGGAGGAATTTGTCATGCAACATCCAGCCGAAGCACAAAAGATCGTTGCGGATTTCCGTCGGATGAAACAAGAGTTGGTTGGCGAGTTGTGGGCCGGCAATGACTTCAGTGTGTCGCTCGACCAATCCCTGCTGCTCTCTCTGGAAGACGAATCGCAATGGGCGATAAAAAACGGACTGACCAAGGCAACAAAGATCCCCAACTATCTCAACTATATCTACCTGGACGGTCTGACAGCAGTCAAACCGAAAGCGGTAAGAATAATAAGGTAAGGCGAAAACATGCAGGTTAGACAAAGGTTGAAAATAAACGCCGTTGTTTCAGTAATAACGGCTTTTATCATTCTTCTCATTCTTTCCCTGGCGCTTTACAGCCTCAATAATGCGAACGATTCGGGGAAAATCGCTGGAGAGATAATAACCGGCGCATTTGAGAGGGTTGCGCTCAGAAATGATTATATATGGAATGGCAACGAGAGGGCAAAAGAACAGTGGTTCGCCAGGCATGAGGAGGTGGGCAGACTTCTGAAGTCGGCATACGAAAAATTCCGGAAGCCCGAAGACATCCCGACCTTGGCCCGGATGCTCAAAAATCATGAGGCGATCGGGAAAATCTTCTCCGGCATCGTGGAAAACCGGGAAAAGGCGGGATCGCACGCATTCAGTGCTGACCTCACACGGGAGATCGAAAACAGACTGCTCAGCCAGCTGAACATGAGGGGTTATGAGTTTGTTATAAACGGGCGACAGCTGCTGGAGTCGAGCCGGGAAGCCCGCGACTCAGCCATCAGGCGAGCGGGCGCTGGTATCGTCTTTGTTTTCTTGATCCTCGTGGCCGCAACACTGATCAATTCATCGATGATGGGCCGGACAATCGCGGATCGCATTCGACGTCTCCGCGACGGCGCCCTGGTGATCGGAGGGGGAAACCTCGATCACCAGATCGATATCAGGGGGGATGATGAGTTCTCCGAACTCTCGGGGACAGTGAATGAGATGACCGCAAAACTCCGCAAGAGCCAAAACCTGCTGAATGAGATGGGAAGAATTGCAACGGTGGGCGGCTGGGAATTCGATATGGAAACGCTGGAGCTGCAGTGGACAGAAGAAGTCTATCGTATTCACGAAGTTGAATTGTCATATCATCCGACAGTCCGTGAAGCAATAGACTTTTATGCCCCCAATTCAAGAGCTGTAATTGCACAGGCAGTCCAACGCGCCATTGAGTTTGGCGAGTCTTGGGATTTAGAGTTAGAAATCATTACTGCAAAAGGCAACCATCGTTGGGTCCAGGCAATCGGAAAAGCGGATAGAGCACTCAAGATAGTCCATGGCACATTCCAGGACATCACCGAGCGGAAGCGGGCCGAAGAGGAAATCAAGCGGCGCACCGTAGAACTCGAGGAGGCAAACAGGGAGCTTGAAGGCTTCAGTTATTCGGTTTCCCATGACCTTCGCGCTCCCCTCCGTCATATGACGGGATTCGCGGAATTGCTCGAGAAAAGATCCAAATCACAGTTGGATGACAAGAGCCTCCACTATATATCCGTAATCTCGCAAGCCGCAAACAAGATGGGAATCCTCATTGATGACCTGCTCGCCTTCTCGCGTATCGGGCGTACCGAGGTACAAATGAAAACAGTGAGCTTGACCGCTCTCGTACGGGAAGTCATCCAGGAAATGAATAGAGAAGTAGAGGGACGGGATATTGCATGGAAAATCGGTGAACTCCCTGATGTATATGGCGACCCATCGATGTTGAAGCTCGTTCTTGTCAATCTGATCTCCAACGCGGTAAAATTTACTCGGCCACGTACCCGGGCCGAAATCGAGATCGGATGCAACAGGGAAAAAGAGGAGGCCGTCTTTTTCGTCAAGGATAATGGGGTCGGATTTGACATGAGCTATGGGGACAAACTCTTCGGCGTGTTTCAGCGTCTCCATACCCATGAAGAATTTGAAGGGACGGGCATCGGTCTCGCCAATGTCCTGCGCATCATCTCCCGTCACTGCGGGAGAACCTGGGCTGAAGGCGCTCCGGGAGAGGGCGCCACATTTTACTTTACCCTTCAAAAGATAAAGGAGGCATAGACATGGCGAATCTCCAGCCTATTTTGCTGGTAGAAGATGATCAAAACGACGTAGAACTTATCATGACAGGTCTTGCCGAAAACAATCTCGCCAATGAGGTTACGGCTGTCCGTGACGGTGAAGAAGCGCTCGATTATCTCAGTTACCGTGGAAAGTTTGCGGGCAGGGCAGACGGCTATCCTGCCGTTGTGCTCCTCGACCTCAAGCTTCCCAAGATAAGCGGCCTCGAAGTTCTCAGGCGGATGAAGACCGACGAAAAGCTCAAGTGCATTCCTGTGGTAATTCTCACCTCATCGAAGGAAGATCAAGATATCATAGAGGGGTACAGGCTCGGCGCAAACAGCTACGTCGTGAAGCCGGTGGATTTCCATGAGTTCATTGATGCTATCAAACGTATAGGGGTTTATTGGGCGATCATCAGCGAGCCATCGCTGGGTGACAGAAGGAGAATGACATAGGCTTCATACAATGAGATAGTTCCCCTGATGAAATCTCTTTTGCGGGTCCCGTACTGGAAGACGATCCTTTTGACGCCGAGTTCGTTCAGTCGACTCGTGAGGAGGAAGGGATTTCTCGGATGTGTGCAGGTTAGATTAGAAAGGAGCGCATGAAGACACCTGAAGACCTTACGAAAGAACAGCTCATAGAGGACCTGACCAGGTTACGTGAGCGAATCACCGAGCTGGAACAATCACAAGAGGACAAACGGAAATTCCAGGAAGAACTCAGCCGGACAAAGGCAATGTTCGAGGGTCTTTTCGAATTGGCCCCTGATGGCATCATAGTTGTCAACCGTAGCGGCGGCATTATTCGGGCCAATAAACAGGCCGAGAGATTGTTCGGCTATTCCCGGAACGAATTGTTTAATGCACATCATGAAATCATACTGCCGGAAGGACTAAGGGAAAAACATATGGAACACCGCCGGGTGTATATGTCCGAACCCCATATCCGTCCGATGGGCACAGGGCTTGAACTTTTCGGCAGAAGGAAGGATGGAAGCGAATTCTCTGTAGATATCGCTCTGGGACCTCTGAAAGCCGACGAAGATATGGTCGTTATAGCAGTCATTCGCGATGTTTCCGAGCGCAAGACGGCGGATGATATGATGAAGAAACGCACTTCCGAATTGATTGACGCCATGAAAGAGCTTGATGCCTTCAGCTACTCGGTTTCCCATGATCTTCGTGCACCATTGCGCCATATGCACGGGTTTGTGGAACTGCTGAAAAAAAGGATAGTCGGCCTGCCTGACGAGAAAATTCACCAGTATGCAGATGCAATAGCTGCGGCCTCAATAAAGATGGGGATCCTTGTCGATGATCTGCTCGCTTTTTCGCGTATGGGACAAACGGAGATAAAAAAAAGAAAAATTGGATTTAATACCCTTATTAGAGAAGTTGTCCGGGATATTCAGGATGAAGCGAAGGGACGGGACATTAAATGGGAAATAGATGAACTGCCTGAGGTGGTATACGGTGACCAAACGCTGCTGAGACTCGTGTTTGTCAATCTTATAGCAAACTCAGTTAAATTCACACGTACTCGCCCCCTGGCTGAAATCAAGATCGGATGCAAGGATGAGGGAGACAACTTTGTCTGTTCAGTGAAGGACAATGGCGTGGGTTTTGACATGAAGTACGTGGATAAACTCTTCGGAGTATTCCAGCGGCTCCATACCCAGAACGAATTTGAAGGGACAGGCGTTGGTCTTGCGAACGTCCGGCGCATCATTTCCCGCCACGGCGGGAGGATATGGGCCGAGGGTTCTGTGGGACAGGGCGCAACATTCTATTTTACTCTTCCCAAGACAAAGGAGATATAGACACGCCGGAAACGAATCGGAGTACGCACAGATGCTCTAAATCTCAAGGCATCTGGAAAAAGGCAAGTGTTGTATAATTGATCTGTCGGAGCATTTATTAATAGTAACATTCAATGAAGACTCCTAAGGAAAAGAAGCGGGCAAAGGCTGAACCTAATAATGAGCTGTCGGTGGCGCCAAAAAAAAATGCTTTACCTGCTCGTGAAAAGAGCACTGAACCTTCTTCCGGCAAGGGTTTCTTTGTCGTCGGGATAGGATCGTCCGCAGGGGGGCTTGAAGCGCTTGAGCAGTTTTTTACTCATATGCCGCCTGACAGCGGGATGGCCTTTGTCCTCGTACCGCACCTCGACCCCACGCACAAGAGCATAATGCCCGATCTCCTGAAACGCTACACGAAGATGCCGATCTCGGAGACGGAAGACGGCTTGGAGGTGAAGCCGAACAGCATTTATATCATCTCACCCAATAAAGACATGTCCATTCTTAACCGGAGGCTGCAGCTCCTCGAACCGGTCGAAAGACGGGGATTCAGACACCCTATCGACTTCTTTTTCCGCGCCCTGGCCCAGGACCAGGGAGAAAAGGCGGTGGCAGTCGTTCTTTCGGGCACCGGCACGGAAGGCGCCCTCGGGCTCAAGGCTGTTAAAAGCGAGGGGGGGCTCGTCCTCGTCCAGGACCCGAAAGACGCCAAGTATGACGGCATGCCGTCAAGCTCGATCGCGACCGGGTTGGTCGATTATGTCCTTGCGGCGGCAGAAATGCCGGGACAGCTGCTCGGCTACATACGGCATATCGGAAGAAGACCTTTTCTGCCCGCGGCTGTGGCCGAGGCGAAACCTATCGAACCGCTTCAGAAGATATTTGTCCTTATCAGGGCTAAGACCGGACATGATTTCTCTCTTTACAAGCAGAACACCATCCTGCGCAGGCTGGAGAGGCGGATGGCGATCCATAAAATCAGGAGTCTGGCCGACTACGTGTTATATCTCCGGCATAACCCTGCGGAGATCGAGGTCCTTTTCAAGGAGCTTTTGATCAGGGTCACGAACTTTTTCCGGGACCGTGAAGCGTTCGATGCCGTCATGAAGGACGTTCTCCCGCTTATCACACAAGGCAAATCCTTCGAAAAACCCCTCCGCATCTGGGTGCCCGGATGTTCCACCGGCGAGGAGGCATATTCCCTGGCTATCATCGTCCACGAGTACATGCAGAAGTCAAAGCAGGACTTCAAGGTCCAGATATTCGGGACAGATATCGACGCCGAGGCGATAGATGCCGCACGAGCCGGCGCCTATGCAGAGAACATCACTGTCGACGTATCGCTTGAACGGCTGTCCCGGTATTTCATCAAAAAAGGAGACCTTTACAAGATAAAGAACGAGATCAGGGAGATGATCACCTTTTCGGTCCAGAACCTCATTAAGGACCCGCCCTTTTCCCGGCTTGATTTGATAAGCTGCAGGAACCTCCTCATCTATTTGAGCCCGGCTCTCCAAAAGCGGGTAATCGGGGCTTTCCAATATGCGCTCACCCCCGGTGGGGTTCTTTTCCTCGGTCCTTCCGAGACGATAAGCGATGGGGCCGGCCTTTTCTCGACCATCGACAGGAAGTGGAAGATTTTTAAGGCAGTGAAGACCGGTCCTCCCGTGCCGGTCAGGCGGTATGCCCAGCCGGAAGAGAGGAAAGCCAGGCCGGAAAAGTCACCGCCGGCGAAGGTTCCCGGGGAAATCCCTCTCAGTGAATCTGCCGAAAGGCTTATCCTTGATCAGTACGCGCCTCCCTGCGCAATTGTAAATGAAAGAGGAGATATCCTTTATATCCACGGCCGAACCGGGAAGTATCTGGAACCGCCCTCGGGCAAGGCCGTGCCGATGAACGTGCTGGAAATGGCCCGCGAAGGGCTCCGTCTAGATCTGCGGTCTGCGCTCCGGGAGGCGGCGACCAAACAGAAAGAGATGAGAATCAAGGGCATCCAGGTGAGGACGAACGGAGGATTTCAGGCGGTTGATCTCGAAGTCACCCCCATCAGGCGGCCGGAGGCCCTTCTTGGCCTTCTCATGGTCGTTTTCAGGGATGCACAGATTCCCGAGAAGGCTGCGCTGAAGAGCAATAAGATGAAGGCGCAGGACATCCGGCGCGTCGAGGAGCTGGAATTCGACCTGAAGGCGGCAAAGGAGCGCCTCCAGACGACAATCGAAGAACTCGAGACCTCCAACGAAGAGCTTAAATCGGCCAACGAGGAGTTGCAGTCCTCGAACGAGGAATTCCAGGGCACGAACGAGGAACTCGATACCTCCCGGGAGGAGCTCCAGTCGGCCAATGAAGAACTGCTCACGATGAACTCCGAATACCAGTCCAAGATCGATGAAGTCTCGAAGTCATATGACGACCTGAATAACCTTATCACCAGTACCCGGATCGCAACCTTATTCCTTGACAACAGCCTTTCGATCAGGATGTTCACCCCTTCGGTGAAGGATATTATGAATCTCATCGAATCCGACATCGGCCGCCCTGTCACCGCTTTCACGCTTAAGCTCCAATACTCGGAACTGATATCGGACATTAGCGGAGTTCTCGATACCCTGGTTATGAAGGAGACGCCGATAAGACACCAGGACGGGAGGTGGTTCCTGACGAGAATCATCCCTTACCGGACTTCCGGCAATGTGATCGGCGGGGTCATCGTCACCTTCACCGATATCACGGAACACAAGAGGATGCAGGCGGTGCAGGACGCCCTGGAGTTCAGCGAGGGCATCGTCGACACAGTCCGTGAGCCGCTGGTAGCGCTTGACGCGAACCTTCGGATCATGTCGGTGAACAAATCCTTTTCTGAAATGTTCGCGGTTATCCCTAAAGAGGCGAAAGGGGTGCTGATCTACGAAATGGGTCGCGGCCAATTGAACATTCCGGAATTGAGGGATCTTCTCGAGAGAATCCTGCCTGAGAGCACCGAGTTTCATGATTTCGAGATCGATCGGGATTTTCCCGGCATCGGGCGCAAGAAGTTGCTCCTCAATGCCCGCAGGATCTTTCAGAAAGGCATCGGAACAGAGACGATTCTCCTCAACATTTCGGATATCACAAGGCGTCGATCATGAAAAAAGACCCTCTGGGAGACGTCGGCGACCTGCGGAAAAGGGCTGAAGAGAGACTCGTGGCCCAGCACCAAAGGCTCTCCAATCTTTCCGAAAAAGGTATGGAACAACTCGTTCATGAATTGGGGACCCATCAGATCGAACTGGAGATGCAAAACGAGGAGCTGAAGAGGGCGCAGGCGGAACTCGAGAACTTGATGAGACGCTATACCGACCTCTATGAATTCGCCCCGATCGGATATTTCATGCTCGATGAAAAAGGCGTGGTGCATTCAGTAAACGCAGCCGGGGCCCGGATGCTGGGAGTTGAAAAGGATCGCATACTCCGAATGCCGTTTTCACGATTTATTGCAAAGGATGACCGGGACTCCTTTTTTGCGCACCTTCGTAAGGTTTTTGGGGGTCGGATGAAGCAGACGGCAGAATTAAGACTGAGGGGGAAAGGCGAAGCAGCGCTTTGCGCCCTGTTTGAGAGCATTGCTTCGGAAGACTACGGGGATGAAACCTCCCAGTGCCGCACCGCGGTGATCGACATCACCGAACGCAAGCAGGCTGAGGAGGACGTCAAGCAGATAAAAGCTGACTTGGAGCGCTCCAACAAGGACCTGGAGCAGTTTGCCTACTCGGTGTCTCACGACCTCAGGGAGCCTCTGTGGCTTATTCATGGCTTTATCCACCTAATGTCCGAAAAGTATTCGCCAAAACTGGATGAAGAAGGCAAGGATTATATCCGCCTCGCGCAGGCCAGCAGCGAGAGGATGAAGGATTCCATCAATGCTTTACTCGACATGGCGCGCTTTGCGCGCGGCCCGCTGAGTCGCTCGAAAGTGAATCTGAGTGCGCTGGCAAAGAGTGTCGCGGCTGATTTGGCAAAGAAACAGCCTGAACGCCGAGTAGAGTTTGTAATCCCCGAAGACGTCTCAGCAGAGGGAGAGCCGGCATTGCTTCGGATTGTGATCGAGAACCTCATGGGGAACGCTTGGAAATATTCCAATAAAAAACCGGTTGCGAGGATTGAGCTCAGTGTGAGGTTGACCGGGGGGGAGACCGTCTATTGTATTATCGATAACGGCACCGGCTTCGATATGGGATTTGCGAATAAGCTGTTCGCCCCATTCCAACGACTCCACTCAGAAGATGAATTTCCGGGCCTTGGCATCGGCCTCACTACGGTACGGCAAATCATCGCTCGGCACGGCGGGCGTATTTGGGCCGAGAGCGAGGTGAACGGGGGAGCAACATTTTGTTTTACTCTGTAGCCAGGGCGAGTAACTCAAAATGACCTTTGCGTGGTTAGGACAAATATATTATAGTAATAGACTGGGCAAGGCATAAATGCTGACTTGGCGTATGGCATAATTCACGCGTAAATCAGCAGTGGTTTTAAACCACTGGAACTGTGCTCTCGGTGGACTCGATAGTCGGCGAGAGGCATGCGAGGTATGCAAGTGATTGCGATTTTGAGGGGCACCGTCACCAGATTTGAGGGCGAATTCCTTAGCGGTGGGTTTTTTACGTTTGCTAATCCTACCCCGTCACGAAGCATCTATCATGAATAAAAACCCCCTGGGAGACCCTAGCGACCTGCGGAAAAGGGCTGAAGAGAGACTTGCGGCCCAGCACCAAAGGCTTTCCAATCCTTCCAAAAAAAGCGCGGAAAAACTCGTTCATGAATTGGGGACCCATCAGATCGAACTGGAGATGCAAAACGAGGAACTGAAGAGGGCGCAGGCGGAACTCGAGAACTTGATGAGGCGATATACCGACCTCTATGAATTCGCGCCTATCGGATATTTCATGCTCGATGAAAAAGGCGTGGTGTATTCCGCAAACGCAGCCGGGGCCCGGATGCTGAGAGTTGAAAAGGATCGCATCCTCAGAATGCCGTTTTCACGATTCATTGTGAAGGATGACCGGGACGACTTTTTTACGCACCTTCGCAATGTTTTCGGAAGTCAGATGAAACAGGCGGTCGAGTTGAGATTGAGGGGAAAAGGGGAAGCGATACTTTATGCCCAGTTTGAGAGCATTATTTCGGAAGACTACGGTGATGAAGCCTCTCAGTGCCGCACCGCGGTGATCGACATCACCGAGCGCAAGCAGGCGGAGGAGCGTACAAGACATCTCGCCTCTTTCCCGCAACTGAATCCGAATCCCGTTATCGAGGTGGATTCCTCTGGGAAGGTCAGCTTCTTTAATCCCGCAACAGAAAAGATTCTTGAAAACCTGGGGATGGACAAAGGAGATATCAACGTTTTTTTCCCCGCTGAGATTGACGACTTCTTAGGAGAATTGGAGAAGAAGGGAGAAACAACCTTCTATCGTGAGGTAACGATAAAGGACAGGGTCTTCAGCGAAGTCATTTCTCTTACTCCTGACTTCAACGTCGCGCGTATTTACGCTTACGACATCACCGAGCGCAAGAAGGCCGAGGCGGAAATCAAGCGGCGCACCATAGCACTCGAGGAGGCAAACAGGGAGCTCGAAGGCTTCAGTTATTCGGTCGCCCACGACCTTCGTGCTCCCCTCCGTCATATGACAGGATTCGCGGACTTACTCGAGAAAAGATCCAAAGCACAGTTGGACGAGAAAAGCCTCCACTATGTGTCCGTAATCTCAGAATCCTCAAGAAAACTGGGAATCCTCATCGATGACCTGCTCGCCCTCTCACGCATCGGTCGTGCCGAGATACGAATGAGGAGAGTAAGCTTAACCGCTCTCGTAAAGGAAGTCCTCCGGGAAATGCATGCCGAAGTGGAGGGACGGGATATTGCCTGGAAAATCGGTAAGCTGTCGGATGTTTATGGCGACGCATCGATGTTGAAGCTCGTTGTTGCCAACCTGATCTCCAACGCGGTCAAATTTACTGGGGCGCGTTCCCGGGCCGAAATCGAGATCGGATGCAGAGAGGAAAAAGACGAGTCTGTCTTTTTCGTTAAGGATAATGGTATCGGGTTTGACATGAAATACGAGGACAAACTCTTCGGCGTATTTCAGCGTCTCCATCATACCCAGGACGAATTTAAGGGGACAGGCATCGGTCTTGCGAATGTCCGGCGCATCATTTCCCGCCATGGCGGGAGGGCCTGGGCTGAAGGGGCTGTGGGACAAGGCGCAACATTCTATGTTACTCTTCCTAAGACAAAGGAGATATAATATGTCGGAAACGAATCGTATTTTGCTGATTGAAGCTGATTCCAACGAGGTGGAATTAATTACTACAGGTTTTGCCGAAACCGGTCTCGCCAATCCCATTGATACTGTTCGTGACGGCGAAGAAGCATTTGATTATCTATACAAGCTTGGAAAATATGCCGACCGGACAGGCGACTATCCTGTTGTTATCCTGCTTGCCCTTAGGCTTCCCAAAATAGACGGCCGGGAAGTGCTGAGACAGTTGAAGACGACCGAAAAGATCAATTGTATTCCTATCGTCGTGCTTACCGCATCTAAGGCGGAACAGGATATAATCCAAGGTTATGCCTACGGTGCAAACAGTTATGTGGTAAAGCCGTTTGATGCCCATACCTTTTTTGAAATTGTTAAAAACATAGGATTTTATTGGACGACGGTATCCGAACCACCGCCAGTCGACAAGTGCAAAATAACGTAGAGGAGCTTTTCAGGTAATGCACCCTCTGTGACTCGATCACAATGATATCCTGCTATTCCAACTGTGCACGAAAGTGCGCACAGCCGTCTTCCTGCCCTGATCCCTCTTGAGGACGGAAATCATATATGACAGGCGTAACTTTCCCGCCGGACACAGCATGTGCGACATCCGTGCT
>JBEKCV010000089.1:0-17344 GCA_050014695.1 Thermodesulfovibrionales bacterium | reverse complement strand
ATACCTTTGGGTGTGAACTCTACGACTCGGTTCTGTATGTTAAGAACGTTCCCTCCAAAATCACTAATGGTTGTAGTTATACTCATCTGCTGACCGGGGATAACGTATGCGATGTCGATTTTGCCCGTGCCATGGGTCTGCCTGATTACCCGCCCGGTGCTGTCATAGGTGTTCGTATAGGTCGCTGCTCCTTCTAATATGCTCGTCATCCGGTGATTGCCAACAGGGTCGTTATAACCATACGTTGAGGTCAAAAGAGGAGCAGTGACTGTGACAAGATTGCCGGAACTATCCTGGACATAGGTGACAGTCCGTCCCAGACTGTCAGAAATCTGAGCAAGCCTGCCGCCAGCGTTGTAGGAGAAAGTTACTTTTTTGCCCGTCAATGCCCCTGTTGCGTCCTTCTCTGCTATCATTGTGAGCAAATAGCCGGCATAGGGCATCGGCGGACTAGTGGTTACTGCTATATAGGTAAAGACAAGAGAGCTGCCATTGGGGTTAACCAATGCCCTAAGCGTGCCGGTAGAATCGTACACCTCTTGTGATCCGCTTTTATCCGTATAGGTGAAGGAGCTATCCGGGTTTGTTGCAAGAGTGCCCGTGTCGTCAAAAGGACTGACATAGGCATTATTCTTAAATGCAATTCTCTTCTTGGGTCCGTTTTCCCTCTGGATGTCAACAGAGCCATCCGTATTCACGTAAAGGCGCCTGTCGTAATTGCTGGTCCAGCCGTAGCCAATCGGATTATCGTAGGTTGAGCTGCTGCTGTATACGCGCTCTATCGTGATCGGAAAGATATTCCCGATGGTCAGATCGGTTCGCCTGAATGACTCCTGGCCGGTGAAGAGGTCTATCGGCTTGCCTACCAAGCCGGGATTGCTTGTGGAACAGGATTTATCATTACATATCGCAAATCCTTTCTCGGGAATGGATATGACAAGCAAAGCTACCAGGAATATAAGCCGAATTATGATATTTCCATAAGATTTGTTTTTTATTAGCTGCATTTCGTATCCTCCCATACTTTTTCATCTCTAGCAACGAACTGAAAGATGTCTTGCCCCTTCTTTATCAAGATCGGTTCCGATCTCACCTTTCTAATTATTTACAATCCACCGTTACCGTCTGAGGAGCATTGGTCACATTCCACCTGCGGGATAATCATGTCCCCCCTGATCTCTATGTCCGTTCCTTCGTTAAGCACTGCCTGCTCCTCATAGGTCATGTTCATATCAAACGCCGTTCCCGCTACAATGCCCGCTGTCCCTGTACCTTGTGTATTGTCTCCCGGTATGGATCCGAGCCACGTTTGGTTGTTGTCCTGATCTAATTCGAACAGGTCCACATCAGCTGTCAGGGCATTATATTCAGGCGGCAAGATGGTATATGTAAAGACCATATTTCCAATTAAATATCCATTTTCATCAAGACTCAATTCCTCGGGATCAGCCGTAAGCTGAACATCTACGCCGTAGACCGAGTACTGATCCGTTTGTTGGCTGCCAGCTATCTGTTGACCAGGGTTAAATGTTATTTGCTGGCCTGATGTCAGATTGACAGTCATTTGCGGAAAGTCGCATATATTACCGGTGCAATTAAGATAACCGGTTTGATAGATGGTTTGCGCAGTCGCACACTGCGGTTTATAATTCGGATTAGAGCTCGGATCTCCTGAAAAGCTTGGCAACAACATCGGCAAACAATCACCTGATATCCCCGCAAGAAGAACTTCAGGCACTGTTATACTGGCGGCTCCGGACACCACCACTATATTTTCCATTGGTACAGGTCCGGTTGTATATAGTGTCTGGTATCTGCCGTTTGCGAGGTTTTGCGTAGGCGTAGTGGTCCCGCTTCCCTGTGTTGAAGTAAATGTAACTGTCCCATTGCCGAGTGGCTTTATGCTGACTGTACCGCTTAGTACAAGTTGCCAAGTGCCATCAGACAAAGGAGCGAGTGTATAATCGTCATACATCTCGAAAAGCTCTACAACCAGTGGCGCATTTAGTTGCGTCCCGACCTTTGAGGCGTTTACCGGTTGTCCCTGGTCGTTTACAAGGGGAGCGTATTGTATGTATATGCCGGGAGGTATGTAGTCATCCTTGCTCCTGAAGCCCATGCTATACAAGTTGAATGCGGCAGGCGAAAGGTTTAACGCTGATGCCTGCACTGTGTACGTGGTATTCACGGTGTTGCCCAACATCGTGTTGACTGTAGATCCATAATACTGCGTCTCCACGCTCATCTGTCCGACCGTAGTGCATTCCCCATAAAGAGGATAGGGGACTGTGCATTGCCCCTGTTGATAGAATTGGATGTTCCTATAATTTGACGGTAAAGGCACCAGAGGTTCTCTTGATTCCGCATCCAGGGCATTGAAGTTTACAACCACATTTGAAATCGGGTTCCCGTATTGATCAACCACTTTGGCAATCAGGCTTCCGCCGGGATTATTCGTCATTGCACTGTTTCCATCCCCCAGAACCTTTATTATTTGAGCCGGCACATCGGGTTTGCCATAGGCACTGAAGGGTTGCACTATCGAAATACTGCCGGAAGCACCGTTCGCAGATGCCGTGATAATATTCAAACCAACCTGGGTGACAGACGCATCTCCCGTATTGAGTTTGATGTAAGATGGATTATCCGCTGTGTTTTTCCCAAGGATTAGTGGTGCCTTCGCTATCCCGGTAGAAGCTGTTGCTATAGTAAAAGAATAGTTTCCGTTAAAATTCCCGTTCCCCGCTATCACATTGAACGTGACGCTCGCCCCCAAAACGGGTATCCCCTTCTCATCGAGGACAAGAACTGCAAGAGGTTGTGGCAACGGTTGATTTACCGTTCCGTATTTTCCATCGGTCACTGGTATCTTTATTATCGTTGCCGCTGACATCGGATCCGTGTTCGGCTTCCCCTTGAACGGTTTCCCGAGCAGTTGCCTGAGATATTGATTTGCCCATTGCTCGGGCGTCTGCGCCGTCGACCCTCCCGCGATCATGCCGCTGAGCATATGGCCTGATTCTCCTGTGTCAAGGTTTTCCTTGATATACGCTATGCCCGTCCAGTCTTCATAGGTGATATCTTGATTAGGAATAGTCACTGTTAGGTTCTGGTTGATGGCATTGGTTATGTCTTCGATTATGTCAGTGTCAAAGAGCAGTGAGGGAAGGACAGCGGAGATGTTGGCTGTGTTTATTACGAGAAGAGGTGTCTGATTGCTGTTCGCTAACTCAAATAATTTCGCCGTAGATATCGAGTCCACCTGAAAATCATCCTCAAATATCCGGTTTTCGAGGATTGAACCCTGAAGAGCTGAAAGCTGCATAAAGGTCTGTCCTCTATCGCCTGCGTTCTGCGCCCCGGCTTCTGTTTCTGCGGCCCTCAGTTTCGCATCGACATAGACCCCCTTCCATTCATATCCCTGGGGTGTGTCAAGCAGATAGGTCACATCGATGACCCCTCCGATGCTCACAACCGTGGGTATTGGCCTTGTGAATATAAGATGCATGAGTGAGGTGAGTTCATTCTCTGCCTGGTTCCACCT
Organism: Thermodesulfovibrionales bacterium; assembly: GCA_050014695.1. GTDB lineage: Bacteria > Nitrospirota > Thermodesulfovibrionia > Thermodesulfovibrionales > UBA9159 > UBA9159. Next base: position 13,800 of record JBEKCV010000089.1, on the reverse strand, counting down.
GTTTATATAATTCTGCGTTTCTTTGAAGAGTATCTCCTCTGCATCGTCATCCGCAGCAATTGTCAATAGTTGATTGCTCTCGGTTTTCTGTGCGGCTATTCCTATTACCGTAAGATTCCCTGTGATCTGGGTGCTCTCTATCGTTTGGCTTCCGTTCGGAGAGGTGATTTCAATCGTCAGATTATGATCTGCTCCCATTGGCAAGCCGTTACTGCCAGCAACCACCATCTCTCCGTTTAGTTCCAATATGGGCCTTAAATTGACAAGATATGCCGGCGTGTTGTCCATCCCGCCGTAGGAGTCGATGATCTGCTGGTCTTCCACTGTCTCAGGTTCGTAACTTAAGGTGATCGTCTGATTCGAGAGGTCAAGAACATCAAGGGTAATGGCAAAAAGCGCATTGTTGTTCATATCTGTTGCCGTGAAAGTCATTTGGTGTTTGAGTTCGTCGGGTATCTCAGTATATTCATGAGTGATCGTTTTCTGGTCAAACTGCATGCTTGCCGGAAGGATGTTCATGACCTCCGGAGTGAGGGTTTTCGTAAGCAAAAGGTCATTGTACGTCTCATCGGGATGGCTCTGGGAGAGATAATTCCCGATCTCTGTTTCGATATATTCGAGTGGCGTTTGGGTTTGGATCGCTGTCAGATATTCATCCCTTGTGGTCGAAAGGGAAAACTCCTGAAGTATGTCTAACGGATTGTTATAATTGTAAGGATTCACCTTTATACTGGTATCAAGGCCGAGCCATGTCTTTCCTTGTTCATCAATAACCGCGCCACGATAGTTGGCATAGGGTATCTGGCTTTCCACCCAGATATGCTCTATCTGGAAGTTGGATATGGTGCCGCCCGACATTATCGGACTAAAGGGTATCCCCGCCTTCTGGAAGAACTCCGCTATCTTCGAGGGATCATCTATGCCGGTAAGATTTTGGGCCTTACTTATGTCGGGGAAGAATTGGATCGTTCCCCTCACATACCTCGACGGAAACCCGGATGCCCGAAGAAGCGCTACGAACAATGCGGCCTGGTCGCAGTCATTGCCGCTCCCCTGGTGCAACGTCTCCTCCGCACCTTTCATGCACCCCCAGTACCATTCGGTCTCTATGGTATTTTTTACATATTCGTAGATAGACACAGGGTTCCAGTTCAGGGACTGGGCAAGGGTTGCGATTTCTTCAGAAATCGGGGCTTCTGCGGTCTCCGTTAAATCATCAGGGCTCACAGTCTTGTTGCCGCCTTTATAAGCCGGCGTTATGGGAGGGTCTGCGCTCGGTTCTTTGGCGGAATAATTCAGATGTGTGTAAGGAAGGCTTCCGAAGATCTGCTTTTTCTTCTTCTTAAGCGTTCTATCAAGAAAGGTCTTGAGGTTTTCTAAGGCTGCTTCAGCATTTTTCCCGTCAGGGGGCAGGCTGTCAACAAGACTGAGATACTCTGCGAGGGCCTTGCGGTAACCTTCAGACATGACTCTTTGCCTCTCCTGAGCCTTTGGCCCTTTCGACTTGACCTCTTCCTCCCTCAGCCTGAACCGTTCCTGAAGCAAGACATCCGTCGCTCTGATGCCACCTGTATTGGCCTTTAGCTTAGTTATCTCATCCGCTATCGGGCTAACCGCTCTCAGTTTCTCGATAGCCTTGAGGACAAGGTGCCTACTTTCTTCCAGGCGCCTTTGAAGGTCTTTTTCCAGGCTGACATCTGATGCCTCGGTAAGAGAAGGCAAAAAGATGAAATAGAAAGATAGGAGTAATAGGTGGATATAACTTCTTTTCAGATCATTCCCCCCCAAAAAGTTCCGTCCATCAAACAAAAAAAACCTGCCTCAGAAAGGGTTGGCTTTCAATGCATCCTTCTGCCATCTCGATCATATCCTTCCCCTCGACACTCTTCTCATGGCAGCCAGCCTTGTGAAACCCCGAGTACTTCACGGGGCACCCTTTCGAAGGCGCAAAACAATTAACGCTAGTCCATATACTCTCAGAAGTCAAATAAATATTTCTTATATGTGAATATTTTTATAAATCCTGATAGTTTGGTTCTCCACTTACGTGACCTACAAAGAATATCATAACCCCAGATCATAAAATTCTAAACATTTTGTCACTTTTATGAAACATCTTTGTGTTTTTAAACCTTATTTATTTAGAGTTTAACTTTATTTTGGAAAGCCAACACTCCCTGTTTGTTTTTTTGGTCACATGAAATCAGGACCCATTGAGCGCTTTCCGGCAAAAAAGTCACCAAAAGTGTTAAGCAATTTTTATTCCTTCGCACTTTAACAAACGGTTATATATTTTTATTGAAAAGTATCTAATTATTATCTGTCGGACATTTAATTCGTGTGGAATACTAAAACATGAGGTATAACTGTCTCAATAACCTGTCCTACAGAATGTGTCAGAATGTGTCCTACAGACACATTTATGATCTTGTCTTCTTTTTTGCTTCCTTTCGCCACATTAATTCCAGATGTATTTCCAAATCCTGTCATGCGTGCATATCCCAGATCTTTATTGATCAACCTTAACTACAAACTATTTTGCATCTATCTGAACCGTCCGGCGGGTAATCGGAACGGTTTCGGTGAGTAATTGGGGATTATCTTGTAACGGGCAACCTGAAGTAATCCATCAGTCATTGTCTCATTCGGCGCCGAGGTCTTCCCCTGCGTCTTGATAGCGGTGAACTGCTGACAGAGATTCCCGATATCAGCATCAACATAGGGAGTTTTGCCACCGTCTGTCACCGAGTAGAAGTACTGCAAGGAGGACTTATTACTAACTCACGTCTTTCCGCCGATGAGTGGGATCGTGAATCTCAGGCAACTATCGCCTATCCTCTTGACCGAGAAAGCTAAATGCACAAATCCAGCCCGGTCCTGAGGAACCCCCCCGTGTCAGCTGCACAAAGAAGCGGCTGGTCATACCAGATTAGGCTGAAACCGCCCCAGTTCTAAACGCGATGACTAGCGAAACCACAATATGATATAATGTAGTTACAATATGAGGGCAATAGAGGAGGTTATCATGGGACAGACGTCGGTAAACATTCGTGAGCTTAAAAGCCGCCTCAGTCATTACCTCCGGCTGACCAAGGCAGGTGAGTCGGTCGTTATAACAGAGCGTGGTACACCTATCGGCCGAATTGTGCCGACTGCGGCACCGGTAAAAAAACGAATGGAAGCAATGACGCAGGCGGGTCTTGCGCTCTGGAACAAGAAAAAACTCAAGCCTATGCCGCCGGTAGCCAAAGTGAGGGGCAAGCACACAGTCGCCGATCTTCTGATTGAGGATCGCGAATGATCGTCTGTGTGGACGCGAGCGCCCTCGTCAAACGATATGTTTCGGAGACCGGATCCGGAGATGTCAATGACTTGATTGTCAAAGCCTCCGTACTCGGCACTGCAGCAATCAGTCATGTCGAAGTATCTTCGGCCCTGGCAAAAGCAGTTCGAATGCGGCTGCTTTTACGGAAGGAGGCGGCATCCGCCCTGCAGGTTTTCAATACAGAATGGGACAGCCTGATCCGACTGCAGATGACCGAAGTCCTGCTTTCCCGCGCTGCAACCCTGGCGTGGGAGCATGGACTACGCGGGTATGATGCAGTACATCTGGCTTCTGCGCTTTTCTGGCAGGATATGCTTGGCGACCCGATCACGCTGGCAACCTACGACCGGCAATTATGGGAAGCGGCAAAGACAACCGGTCTCATCGCATGGCCGAAGTCGCTTCCATGAGCATCTTTGACCTTCATTCACAAGTTCCTTCGGATAACTATGGGAACAAGCGCATCCTATAGAGAGCAGGTCTACACCCTGCACAAGGGAGTTGGTCCCTTAGCTCAGATGATAGGGGTCCAGGAGGAAGGACTTGCAGAAATAACGTCGGGAAGGGCGGCCGCATAGCAGGACTGGTAACAACCTGCGAAGACCTTTGTCAGAGGTTGGTGCAGAGTCCACCCAGCTATACTGCACACATTTCAATTTATTGCTTCAGTGAGGATTTACGGAAGCAGTCGAATACATATGACTACGTGCAGGCAGTCTGCAATAATTTACCATAATAACGAATGAGCTATGTTTGAAAGGAGATTTACATGTATAGAATATCAAATTTGTTAAGTATGGTCCTAATGAGCTTCCTACTTAACGTTATGCTGCCAGATTATACCTCTTCCGCTAATAAACAGCTTTATCTAATAAGCGGCATGCCAACGCCAAAGAGCGATGCTCGATTTCCATCATACTTATTTGGGATTGATAACGCAAAGAAGACATTAATTGCCGTCCGCGAGGTGGATTCAGAAGATAAAGGAACGGAATTTATTCGTTCCTATTATGATGAGCGTATCGTGATAATAGGAAGCCTTAGCGGCAATACGGAAAATAACATGAGCAGATTCGCCATAGTAAACATGGATGCGCCTCTGTCAGAAAAGAAGATTGAAATAACTTATCCCAAGTCATTTTACGAGAATGAATCACATCTTTTCAATATTGCGAATAAGGGGTTATATATTGGATTAGAAATAGCTAAGTCGAATCTAGAACCAAAATTGCTTGGTATTAATTTATCCACCATGAAACAGGAAGAATTACCATGGGATAGTTATAAGTATGTGGAAGTCTCAGGTATTCCCGGTGGCGCGATTCCCGGAGAAGTTGTTGTGGCTAATGTCGGTGTGAATGGACAAATACTGATCCCTAGTTTAGCGGGGAAAATAGAATCTAGCTGGAAATTGCCTCCGACGATCAAATTTGCGGATAATGAAAAAATAGGCATCTTCATCAATAATAACTTCATAACAGCTCTCGTATTTTCAGCATTTAGAGAAAAGCAGAAATCAGGATTGGGATACGCTCCTTTTTATATTTTTAACAAAAAAACCAGTACATGGCACTCTGTGAGATTTCAAGGAGGGAGAACGGGAGTGAGAGGATTTGGTATTTGGCTTGCTGGTTATGTAGCAGATGAAGAACGAGATGTAGATAGCCCCGGCAAAGATAACCGTAGAAAAGAAATGACGCAAACTGGTACGCCGGTTGATTGGCGTTTTAAGGATTTCAGGATTTACTGCCCGGGTATCCTGTTCTTATATAATGCACGGACATATCAGAAATTTACTATTGAAACCGGTCAGGGTGACAGTGAAGTATTGCTCATCGAGGGCGATACGGTCTACTATCGGGTTAATGATGAAATCTATATGGCAAGAATTGATAAGAACAAAGTGGAACCGGCAACACTTCTCGTGAAGGATGCAATAGTTCCGGATATTCACTGGGCATTTATGGGACCGCAATAGATGTAGGAAAAGGAAAGAGACAGTATTTTGGAGAAGTTTAAATGAAAAACGCCGAGGAGAGCAAGAGGGTTAGCGATAATATTGTTAACCATGGCATAAATTGTGGAGATGGAGGAGAACAGGGTTATTATAAGTATCTGGATGAAGGTGGAGAAGGCTTGCAGGCCTTGGCAAACACCATTTAACACCTTTTAGTTCCCATCCAGTACTTCAATAATTCTTTATTCTATATGTATATTTCATTATATAATATGATGTTAAAGCTAGAACTACTTCGGGCTCATAACCCGAAGGTCAGAGGTTCAAAAATATTCTTTCTATTTCAATAGGTTAGAGGCTGTCAGGCAGAAAGTCCGACAGCCTTGGCTGTTTCAACAGAACACTTAACAGAACACTTAACAGGACACTTGCAGGACAGTGGGTTCAAACCTCCCTGCCACCAAAAGTATGGTACGAAAAAAAAATAAAGAAGATCGTCCGATTGTCTCAATGAGTGGAGAGGAAAGAGAAGAAGTCTGGGATGATATTTATCTGAAAGAAGAAGGAATCGTTCTTGAATTCGATCCTGATTCAAACACTGGGAAAATAAAATCCCTCAGCGATGGTGGCATTTACGAGATCGACAGCCGCGAATTAATCAGAACCAAAATAGAATTGAGATCCGGTGATAAAGCCCTCTTTGCTCCCATTGAAGATTCTGAGGGTAATGACTTCGCCAGAATCATAAGAATTATTGAGCTCAATACCTGACAGACTTATCACCCATTCAAGTTTGTCCGAAGACCCAACCCTTACGCAACACTTTCTCACAGTACATCACAGTAGTCGGCCTTGTCACAATTGTGTGAAGTACTGTGCGCCACAGGCGCACAAGAGGTTCTTATGTAAAGAACCAAAATTGTGCATAAGCTGCGCAAGAGATGGAGGAGGGCCCTCCAAAGCCGGCCTGCAGGGGCGGGCTTTAAACAGCTATGAGCTGCTTTGGTAAAGAGCCAAGGTAGTAAGCGTCATGGAAAAGGCGCAATGTAATGCGTCATGTGTGAATCAGAAAGGCGAACGAAAGTAAACCATCGATGGAGTGTCGAAAGCACAGGGATGACATCAAAACCGGGGTCTTGTACTTATCCTGGGATAAATCCATCGGGAACCTGTTTACTGGGTGGATGGTGTCCGGCATATAGGTGGCGCGAGTCTGATTCGGGATTTTGCGTGGAACTGTGGGAACCTGTCGCTCCGATGTAAAGGGAGAAATCCAAGGGGCAGACCCCCAAGGATGAGAGTACTGATGCGGAGAACAGGGGCGGGGCAACCTGTAGTAGTGAAGAAGTCCCTGTAATGGGGATGGAGCGAACGGGTTGAGTTATCCAGTTTTATTTGACTGTCAACCAGCAATGGGAGGAACTGTTGGATAAGACAAAGCCGTTTATGGCTGGATAATGGGAGCCGTATGAGTCGAGAGGCTCACGTACGGTTCTGCGAGGGGCTGGCGGGGAAGTTCCGCCGGTCTACTCTCCACCAGAAATCTAGCCCGCTTGGTGCTAAGTTCTACCCGCAACAAACATATTAGAGAATTTGTAAAGGCGTTTACTTCTCCCTATAATGAATACTGACGGCATCTCCCCTGAAACGACAACTTTCAACTCGAAAGACTCAGTCTTGCTGTAATACAATCATACAGAAGTCTTGCTTCTGAAGCCCATTTGAAATTATGTATTATAACTTGACTTTGACAATAATTCGAATTTCCATTAAAATGAGGCTGTATGAAATTGAAAAGCTTATTGGTACTTATTATGCTGGTCGCGTCGATCGTCGTCCCTGTTAAACTTCACATATCGACAAGCCAAAACTCTCCAATGGTTATCATCATCACTCTTGATGTCTGCCATGCATCGGGCTCTTCTCTCTCCGTGAACACGGATATCCCTTCACTGCACGAATGTTCCTGCGATCCAGTGTTGTTGGAGAGTGAAGCATTACCTAAAGTCGACAAAACGTCTTTTGCTCCATCCTGGTTTTCCATTCAAATAGAGCGCCCTCCAAGAGTCTAACCGACAGTTTCGAAGCTTTCGAGTCAATGCTTTTTGTGCTGATTCAGTCGGTATGACTGCTTCAGTACGGATCCCTATGCATCTCCCCCTGTAGTACGACTCGGCTCTGCTTCGGACTATCTGTCATCCTTTTTCGGAGATCTTCCGGAGCAGAGTCACGTTTTTTGTCAAGATATTGCTACGGTGGAATGTTTTCGGAGTACGATGGTTTCGGATTGAAACCATCCTGTTCAGGAGGCGAGTGGTGTGGAAGTCGAATGCATATGAGAATAAAACTGTCGAGAAGGGGCCTCATCAAAGGCGCTGTCGGAGCTAACCTCAAAGTGTTCGCAGGGGTAAAGAAGGATGACAAGAAGAGAAGTGGCTGCGTTACTGCGACAAGCGCCACCATCACGCCTGTTAACAGTATCCAGTATAGGCCTATTTGATCGATAGAAATCATCTATTTGACAAATGTCTGGAATCTGTTAGCATTTGGCTGCGGAGAGTACGTTGTAGCGGAGGGGGATATGCGGAAGAAGACTATTCTTCTTGCGGAAGATGATGATGTGGCCATGGATCTGCTCGCAGTTGGCTTGGACGGGATTTTCTTCCGTGCTTGAGGTAAGTGATAAAAAAAAGTACAATCTGTAACAGATATGTAACATCTTAGGTGGAATGCTGAAACCGCCTTTTAAGCATGCAATTTGGCACGGGAACAAGATGTAACACACATCATTTAGGAACACAGGAAGGGGGTGAGTTTTTTATCGTGTGTTTCCCGGGTGGAACGAAAAAAAAGAAGAGATTTAAATCTAACCTTTAAAGAAGGAAACAATCAATGTTTAAGAAGACACTTATTGTTGGTTTATTACTTGTGACGTCTGTTTTTGCCGTGCAGGCCGCCTACGCTCAGGGTTTTAATCTGACCGGCACATGGCAGTGCACCACCGATGGAAGTCTGTATTATATCCGCCAGGTAAACGATGAGGTATGGTGGTATGGCGAGCAAATGCCAACAAACCCTAGTTTTTCCAACACAGCTCACGGGACTTTTGATGGTGTAATCGCTTTGATGCTAAATTGGGCGGATGTTCCAAAGGGGTCCACCTCGAGTAATGGAATACTTTTAATTGAGGTTACTCCCCCTACTGCTACTGCTGCTGCCATGATGATGCCGGTTTATCAAACAGGAGGTTTTGGGTGTGGTATGTGGAACCTCGTAACTCCGGGATTCTGATAGAGAAGCGTTAAAGCTTCTTCGGGAAGATCCATCAGGAGTGTATGAAATAACACACAGCTCAGGCACGAGCCTAAAGATTTCAGTGACGGTGAAGTCAAACGCGAAATTTATCGCGGTGAACAGAGAGCCGCCATTAGTTCTGACGACTCTATCAGTTTAGTCAACAAACTAACGAAGGGACGTTGCCCGGCATTTTGCTATCCGCCAATGTCCCTTCGTTAGTTTGTTTAACATCCGCGAAATCAAAAGTTACTATGTCCTCTACACTGCCCTTTCCCAGCGACCTCCCATGATAAGTATTCGGTTTTGTCGTGAACAGTGATGTCAAGGGATATTAATCCAGAGACCCCCGTTTCCGAGAATCCGCTTGACCTTGAAGCCGGATGGCTTGCCGGAATGATGACTCCGCAAGGCCTGCAAATTGCTTCGCCCGACGATTCGCTCGCCCGACTGCGGATAATCACAAATGGCATCGTCATAATAAATATCGTATTCCGCGTTTGCATCGCCGACTGCCGAAGCGTGCCAGTACGTATTCAGGGCCGTACGGATTTGTTCCTCTTGCATGGACTGCTCTAGCTGCGGTTTCGCTTTCGTGTTCATCTCCCTTGTGGAATGAAACCCGGAATGCCGGTTTTCACCACTGGGTTCAGCCTCTGTCTGGTCTGAATTCGATTGATTTCGTCAAGCGCGTCTTCCGGAAGGGTCGAGATGTCGAAATTCTCTCTCGCGCGGGCCGCAGTCCTGGGCGTGGTAAGCAAAGCCGTGCCGCGCTGCACCGCCCAAGCCAGCAGCACCTGTGCCGGCGTCTTTCCAACTCGCGCGGCGATAGCCAAAATGACTGGATCCTCGATCGGCCCCGGCCTCATCCCATGACCTAATGGTGCAAAAGCCAAAAACACAAGGCCCTTCTCCTTGCAGAATTCCAATAGCTCCGTTTCCGGCAGATACGGATGTGCTTCGACTTGGACCACGGATGGCTTGATCTTCGCTGATTCATAGATGGGCTTCAGTTCGTTTAAACTGATGTCTGAAAGTCCGATGGCCCGGCACTTGCCATGATCCACGAGACTTTCCATCGCCCTCCAGGTGTCGAGCAAAGTCACGTCGTGGTCGTAAAGGACATTGCCGTTTTGATCCCGCGGATCCTGATCGTCCCCGGGTTGAAATGCAAATGGAGTGTGAATGAGATAGAGATCCAGATACTTGAGCCCGAGTCTGTCCAGACTCGCCTCGAAAGCCGGTTCGACGCGCTCCGGCCGGTGATTGGAGTTCCACAGCTTTGTGGTAACAAAAATGTCTTCGCGCGCGATCCCTCCAGCGGCAAGTCCTGCCTGTAACGCCCTGCTTACCTCGCGCTCGTTCCCGTATCGTTCCGCGCAATCGAAGTGTCGAAATCCGGCTTCCAGTGCGTCTCTGGTCGCAGTTATCGTCAAGGCTGCGTCGGGAATTAAGGTGCCAAAGCCGAGTGCGGGCATATGGCCGGCTCCGTGGTTGAGTGGAAATCTCGTCATCCGCAGATCAGAAGATTCATTCATGGTTACACCTCCTAGCTATTTTGCATCCGGCATCACCGTCCGGATTCAAAAATTGGATGCCGGGTGCCGCATACTGGCGCCAACTCCTGATTAGCAGAACGCAGAGTATAGGCCCGAACATCGTTGCGTACCTGTTACGTATCGTTTCCCGCAGGATCGAATCGATCGCCTGTTTTGCCATGACATCGAGTGATCAGCCGAACACTTCGTCGACGGTTTCGAGCTGGTGGGGGTGGCGAGCGCCCCATATGGCGCTCTCGATACCCTGATCGAGTATTCAGCGTACGGCCAGGCATCGGCGCCGCTGATAGCCGAATATTCCATAAAGCCCTCCTTTTCAACCGTCATTTTGTTAGACCCTTTTAACTAAATTATACACGATTTGGCATTCGACGGCCTGTGAAAACATGGCATAAATAAATATGGAACGAAAACACAACATCGGGGATTTACCTGTCGGACGCACGGATTCGCCACTTGCCGGAGTAAATGGGGACAGCGCCCATTATCAGTTTCAACCGAAAATCCTCGGTTCTGAGATAATTGCTTCAGCGCGGGTTATCAGGTGTTATCCGAACCTAACCGGGGGTATGGTTTCAATGAGAACAGGGATCCCTTTTCAGTGAGAATCCACAGCTGTCCATAAACCCCCTTGGATTCTTGATGCCCCATTGCTCTACAAATCTGGTCTTGCCGCCTACGTTTCAACTGTCCATCAACATGTGGTTTATGGAGCAGATCTTACGCCTTAGATCATGAGAACTTCTCAAAGTAGCTTTCACATGAGAGACAATGAGCCACTCTGTTTGTTTCGAGAGGCAATCTTTATGTTTGATGTCTCTATCTTTGCTCCTTCATAATACAAGGAATGCCTAGAAAAGAGCGTCTATTTCTTCTTGTCCTGAGAGTAGGCAGTCGGCTCCACGTCGCGGCAGCGCTGTTCCAACTGATGGCAAATTCTTTTCATGAGAGTCTCCGATAACGGTGTGTTGGTAACCCATTTGAGCAGAAAATTCGGATTACTACCATTAAAAAGAAGAATATCAGAAGTAGGTTTTTTTCGGTCAATGAACCATCCTGGAAAGACAAGCACTGCTTGAACGGAAACCTGTTCTCCGACAGCGCTGTTTAGCCATTTCGAAAGCCATGAGGTTGTCATCAAAGCATTGGGAATGAATCGACGGACTATCTACAAGTGGATAGCACTCTATCGTGAACGGGGGATCGAGGGGTTAAAGGCAACGCCTCTTTTGGGTAGACCATTAAAGTTGAGTGGCGCTATGCTGCGGTGGATATTCAGGACAGTGACCACGAAGAACCCTTTGCAATTGAAATTCCCCTTTGCACTGTGGACACGGGAGATGGTGAGAGATCTTATTGAACAACAATACGGCATCAAGCTGAGCGTGGTATCAGTAGGGCGATTACTTAAGAAGCTGGGGCTCAGCTGCCAGAAGCCGTTAATGAGGACATTCCAGCAAGATCCAGTGTTAGTACAGCAGTGGATAGAAGAAGATTACCCTAAGATAAAGCAGTTGGCGCGTCGGCAAAAGGCGGACATTTATTTTGAAGATGAACCAGGAATCAGATCTGATCATCATTTTGGAACAACGTGGGGCATGAAAGGGGTAACCCCCGTTGTAAAAACAACTGGAGCCCGATTCTCTGTGAACATGATATCTGCTATCACTTCAAAGGGGAAAATGAAATTTATGACCTATTCCGGAAAAATGAAAGCGTCCGTATTTTGTGAGTTTTTAAAACGGCTTATCCATAATGTTACTACAAAGATATTTCTTGTCCTCGATGGTCACCCGGTGCATCGATCATCACCGGTAAAACAATTTGTACAATCTACGAAGGGGAGGCTTCGTCTTTTTTATCTTCCTCCGTATTCCCCGGAACTGAACCCTGATGAGCTCGTGTGGAACAACGTGAAAAGCAAAGTTGGGCGTTCATCAATCAAAGGACCGGATGATTTTCAAGAGAAAGTGCGATATTATCTAAAATCGCTCCAACGTACACCAGAGAAAATATGCGGTTTTTTCAGGGAACCCAATCTTAGGTATGCAGCGTAATTATGGGGCTTTACTTATGACCCCCTTAGTAAGTACTTCCCGTACAAAACATATCAGAGAATTTGCAGGACGCTTACTTATCCCTTTACTTTATTGACACTCGTCTCACCAATCGCCATTTGAATCAAACGTTGATTTCTGAGAGATTTAGCTAGGCACTGTTGCGCAAATCGGTGATGTAAGCCTACGCGAAAACTCACGAAGCATCACAGATACCACACGGCGCTCAATACTACGTTCGTGATCCAGGGAAGGCTTCCTTTTTCGCTGCTGAGACTTCCTAAAGCTCCGCTTAGGTATGCGCCCAAAGTCAACTTTCTCGAAAGAAAGTATTGCGCCGAGGCTTGAGCTAGGACCGATCCGTCATAAGGACTTATAAAGGCTACGGCACCGAGATTGAGTTTCGAGGGGATCACATCCGGATAGTCGAAACGTATGAAGAGCTCCTGTTGCATAAGAGGTTCTTGTTGATCTACTGCATATTCCCGGATAAACCAGACTTCTGCCGCCAACGAGGAATTTGCGCTTCCTAGTAAAATCCAGTGATTAAAATCAGCCCCGTCAAATCCTGACTGATGATAGTGGTATTCCAAGTTAATCGTCAGTTTTGAACTATCAGTCCAGGAAAAACCAAGCGCAAGGTCATTTTGAAAAGTTACACTCGAATTCGATTGCGGCACGACAGGAGCTCTAATTGGTAGGCTTCCAGTATTTTTTCCGAATGCGACAGCTCTGTTAGTTAGGTTTGCCTCCGAAACGCCTGCCCATTCCACATAGGCAACAACACTGGAACTCATAACCCGACTCAGACTCATTCCGACGTGTGTGCCAATGTCGTCGAAAAATATAAGGGCCTGTGGATTCAGGGCGGCTATATCGTAGCTCAGGGAAGCGAGAAAGCGATTTGAAGAATTCGTTTGGCCGAATAGGGGGTTGAAGCTCGCAGTAGGAGTAAGGAGCAAAGGAGTCTCATTTTCCAACTTGGGAGCAAAAGCAAGTGTAAGTGATCCATTGACCCAAATTCGTTGCCCCTCGATCATAACGGTTCCCAGCCGGTCCTCTTTGAGTGCCGATGGATCAATCGACACAATATCCACCATTGTTCGAGTTTTAAAAAAATCTGTCGGATTATAGCCTAATGCGATCCCATTCTTTAGATTGATCCGGCCTGCCTCAAGATAAGTCCCTGGAAAAACTTCGTAAGAGAGTAACGCTTCGCGAAAATCATTTCGAGCGCTTCCGTTACTCGGAAATGGAATTGTGTTACCTTCATATCCATTTAATCGATCACTCAGACTGAATTGAGTCCGCTCATCCAACTGCCATTTATAGTCGAGGTCTAAGCTCGTTCGGTTCTGCCAACTCGGGGTCTGGGTTGGCACCGGCACCAGGAGCCTACTGCGATTCGCCCACCCTGTTAAGGCATCTTCAATAAAGGCTTTTCCACTTAGTGCAGAATTTGCATTGGATGAAGTCTTACTTTCTTGACAGTACCGAGTTCTCCATCATTTTAGATGATCAGAGAGGCAACCGCCCTAATTTAAAATACCTTTAATCTATCCACTATACCCGCACATGCCGACCCGGGGGGAATTAACAACAGGCAAT
>JBEKCV010000088.1:0-17384 GCA_050014695.1 Thermodesulfovibrionales bacterium | reverse complement strand
GATCAGGAGCTTTCCGAGGCCGTACAGAAGGCGCTGACGCCGACGGAACTCCTTGAACGGCTGCTGTCCATAGAGGCCAACGCTCTGATCCAACGGAGGATAGAACGAAGGATCAAGGACTCACGACGCCCGGAACGAAAACTTCTTGCAGACTTCGACTTCGTATTCCAAACGGGAGTGGACAAGACCCAGGTGACGGAGATCGCGAAGTTGGACTTCGTGGGGCGCAAACAGGGTCTCGTGATTGCAGGAAACTCCGGCACGGGGAAAAGCCATATCGCCAAGGCATTGCTTCTCATGGGCTGTACACAACTCTACCGCTGTCGCTATACCACAGCAGCCGACATGCTCACCGAGCTGATGGCGAGCCGTGCCGATCACAGCTTCCACAGAAAGCTCAGGCAATACATCTCACCCGATATACTTCTGATCGATGAAGTGGGCTTCGATCGACTGGAGCAGCAGGACTCAAGAAACGCCTCCCTGTTCTTCAAGGTCATCGATGGCCGCTACTGCAAAGGATCCACATTGCTCACAACGAATATAGGGTTCAGCGAGCTCGGGGATTATCTCGGCGACCCTGTCATCACCACCGCCATCGTAGACCGCATGGTGCATCATTCCATCATCATCAACATCGATGGGCCCAGCTGGAGAATGCACGAATCAAAAAAGCTCAACACTCAGGCAAGAAAAGTCAGAAAGGCCTAAGTCCCTCTTCTTCGCCGGACGCTCCTCTGTTCCGTCTTGCCAACCTCAGTGCCGTCATTCAAAACATCGCACTACCGTCTCCGCAGCAAAACACCGGTGGGTTCATAAACCGGTGCTGATACCATCAGCAAGTCAAAAACATGCAACTTCAGGGAGGGTTCAATTACATCGGTGAGGTGGGTCAGTTTCTATTCGGTGGTGCCATATATGGAACATCAATCACCTGTTTCTTTTGCCTCAAGGAGTGGCCCACAAACTCTCTGAGGGGTTAATGGGAGGAGAGACGAGGGTTTGAGAGTGGAGGGGATTGGGGTTCCAAAGAGGCAAATTCAGCAAGGATTTTAGAACGGCTTATTGGACGATTTTTTTGGTATGCTATAACTCTCTGTTTTATCAGAGAAAAAATGGAGCCGAGGAGGAGATTCGAACTCCCGACCTGCTGATTACGAATCTCGCGTTTTCCTAAGCGTAAGGCACTGAAAAATGAGAATAATCCTCCGTATAACCTGTTTTGTCCTGTCCACAAAATCCAATAAGTTCAGCAAGTTCAGAAAATCCAATGAGCGATTTTAGAACGCAGGTCCACATCAGGAGATGATAAATTGTAATTGACACAATTTGACCTGGTGGTGGGTAATCATTCATTCCCGATGGATCCTCCAGAAGAAGCTTTAACGCTTCTCTATCAGAATCCCGCAGATGATTGCGTACAATGTCATCGAACGGCGCTCTTCATACTCAAGCGCCTTTCCAACCATATCTTGCATAAAGCTGTCGCTAGGAACGACAATACGTTGCTCTTCCATATAATTAATGAGTTCACGGAAAATATAGATAGATCTGGCACAAACTACCGCTGCCTGGCGGGCTTTTGTTTTCAATTCTTGCTGTTCCCCTGCTTCGCAGTTCCGATAGTTGCAGAGTTCAATGATCAGGTGTTGGTGCTTTAATCGGGTAGCCTTTGTAATTTCTAAGGCAGTCGACAAAAGTGGGGGAATATTGTTCCTGTATATATCTGACATCCTCTTCAATCTCCCCTAGACCGAAGACAAAAAACATACGATGGGCTTAAAAACTCTGAAGTCCAGACAGAGCTTCTATTTCATCATCGCCAAGGATGTTTAAACGTTTTTGTATCAAGAGCCTTGTCTGAACTTTCATGCCCTGATGTTGTTTGACGCGTTTTTAGTTGATGTCCAATGATACGTTTATCAATGCGTTTTTAGGAATAATCAAACCATCAAGAAAAAAACAGGATGGCGGTTGTGAACGGTGTGAAGATTGGTGGAATTACTGTTCACAACTGAAACACATGGCTAAACTCGTTCTCAAATCGATCAGGATCAACTAATTTTTGAAATATACCTTCTCGAGGCGTTGTGCAAAAAACCCCATAATGCTCATCAACTGGTGATCGAAGGGGAAAGCTACCGGAGGGAAAAGGACCCCCAAAGGAACAAGTATAGGGTTGATTATGTTCAGTCCGATATGCTAAAAAATCGAGGCAGGTGGGTCAATGCAGGTGAAAAATGACACTGTAGGTGCGGAGGATAATAAATGAGTGTCTCCATCAAAGAAGTGGTCTCAAGAAAGGATTTAAAGAATTTTATCGGTTTTCCTCATACTCTTTATAAGGATAATCCCAACTGGGTACCTCCGCTTCATTTCGATGAAATGACGACCTTGGGAAAGAAATCGAACCCAGCGTTCGATTTTTGCGAAGCCAAATATTGGCTTGCGTTCAAGGAAAATAAAATCGCGGGAAGGATTGCGGGCATAATCAATGAAAGAGCTATTCAAATTGGGGGGAAGAAACTCGCTCGCTTCGGATGGATTGACTTTATTGATAATCAAGAGGTATCCAGAGTTTTGCTTTCAACAGCGGAACAATGGGCAAGAGAAAAAGGCATGGACGGACTACAGGGGCCGATGGGCTTTACTGATTTCGATAAAGAGGGTATGTTGATTGAAGGATTTAATGAAATGGGCACCCTGGTTACAATATACAACTATGCCTATTATCCCCGTCATCTTGAAAATCTAGGCTATAAAAAAGAGGTTGACTGGCTGGAATTTCAGTTTAAATTCAAGGACGTCATCCAGGAGAAAGTGCAGCGCGTAGCCATTATTGCCCTGAAAAGACATAAGCTCAGGGTGCACACATTCAAAAAAGCAAAAGAAATTCTGCCATTTGCAAAAGAGATTTTTGCTCTCCTCAATGACTCGTATAAAGATTTATTCGGGTTTGTTCCACTATCGGAAAAGCAGGTCACTTTTTATACAAAACAATATTTTTCATTTATCCGTCCTGATTTTTTTTCTTTGGTACTTGATAATGAAAACAAAGTGGCAGCTGTGGCGATCACAATGCCTTGTCTTTCAAAAGCACTCCGGAAAGCAAACGGGAAAATACTTCCCTTTGGTTTTATTCATATATTGAAGGCCATAAAAAAGAATGATACTGCTGACCTGTATCTTATTGCCGTTCGCAGAGACTTGCAGGGAAAAGGCGTAAATGCCATCTTATTAAATGAAATTGATAAGGCATTTGTGCGGAATAACATTGCCATTGGTGAAGCTGCTCCTCAGCTGGAGACCAATGCGAAGGTAATAGCACAGTGGGAGCATTTTGAACACAGACAGCACAAACGAAGAAGATGCTTTGCCAAAATCTTTGAATAGAAGGAGTTTATGCGATGACCAACAAAAAATGTGCTCTCATCACCGGCGGATCATCGGGTCTGGGTTTTGCCATCGCTAAGCGATTGGTAAGAGAAGGTTTCACACCAATCCTGATTGCCAGAGGCAAAGAAAGATTGGATGCAGCAGTAGATGTCCTCTGCAAAATGGGAAACGGGGCATATGGGTTTAAGGGTGATATCACTTGCCACAATGACCTTACTATGATTGCCGATTTTGTTAAAGATAAATTTGGTAGCTTGGATTTTTTGGTTTTGAATGCAGGCGTAGTAAGTGTCAGTCTACTGGCTGATTACAATAATTTCGATAAGATGAAAGAAGACATTGAAATTGATTTATGGGGAACGGTATTGGCAGCCAGGGTGTTTATGCCGTTGTTGACACCACAATCTAGAATTTTGATGATCTCATCCGGATTCGGTTTAATAGGAGCAGCGGCATACTCGACTTATTGTGCGGCAAAGGCCGGAATCGTTAATTTTGCGGAGGCATTGAGAAGAGAACTGCTATACAAAAAAATTTCAGTGTATGTGGCATGTCCGGCTGATATAGATACTCCCCAATATGAACAGGAACGAAAAGATATGCCCGAATGGATGGTAAAAGCCACTCCAGGAAGGCACAACCTTCTATCTCCTGATACAGCGGCAGAGAAAATACTAAAAAAATGTAAAGGCAAAAAGCTTATTATCACCATTAATTTTGAAATCTCCTTGTTACGTTTCCTGAAAAGATTGCTGCCAGAGCAAATCCTAACCAGCATACTCGACCTTTTCCTTCCGCGACCCCAATAAAATAGCATTATTTGACGGTCTACTGGTTGCGGGTTTTATATATTCCGATTGAGAAGTTTTACGTGGAAAAGCAGAATCGAGAGAAGAATACTTTAAGAAACGAGTTTTGAGTTATTTTGCGCCATAGCCGTGCTGTTTTCCGGCAAACAGACGTGCGTATCCCTTGTGTACTCGCCGAACAGTAAAAAAGATTGAAAGTTGATCTAACCCGGGCAGAAGTGTCATAGATTAATCATCGTTTAGGCTAATGTTTTAGGTGCATAGTGCACTGACTGATGAGATCAAATCGAAGGAGGAAGTGCCGAAATTGATCTTCCCAGACAAACACATGCCTTGATGGCTTGCCTTTGTCAGGCACTGACACTGTGGGCAATGACGGAAGGTCCGTGATCATGAGGAGTCCTTGTACTGATTAGTAAGACTTCATCCAGAAAGCCGCAAAAAAGACTCATGCGTTTCGGAGTCCTTCTAATGGAAGGTCTCCGCAAATATGGGCTGCCGCTCTATGACGCCCATTTCAATTTCAGAGTCCTGTGACTAAGGGCGCAATCCCTAAGATAGAGGTTGATTAGGTTCTGATAAGGCATCCCCAATTCCTCGGCCAGCGCTTTGAAGTAACCAACAGTCGCTTTATCCAGCCGAATCGTGACGGGCTGCTTCAACTGTTTGATATAGGGATTCCGCTCCCCTTTCATTGTTTCAAACTCATAATGCTTTCTCATGGATTACCTCCAATAGGATTCCTGTTCTTTCCGGTTCGCCTTACGGGCTGAGATAATTCGGATCACGGAGTCGCTAACCCGATAACAATGGCAAACCACAATGACACGCAGCTTAAAACTCATACCGAGCATCAGGAAGCGATCTCCGTCATCTGAATGATCGGGATCAAAATACCTAATAGCATTCTCATCCAGAAAAACTGTTTGTGCCTCTTCGAACGATACCCCGTGCTTTCGTGCATTTTCCCGGTCCTTCGCCGTGTCCCACTCGAACCGAATCTCCTTCATATGTACATTGTACGTATAAGTACTCAGATAGTCAAGCCGACAATTGTTTGTGATAATGTAGCGACAAATGTCCTATTGACTCAGGTAGCGTCTGAAGCCGCACGACTACCTCGCTCCAACCTTCGCCGTGCTTTGCCTCTGAAAGACCACTCCCCCATCAGATTACCGCACATAATCTTGTTCGATCGGTTCCCGTCTGTCCATTTCATTCCCTTAGAAACCTACCATGTATTGCAGAAATGATACAGTGTTAATTTCAGGAAGAACTGGTGCGCTTGGCCTTCTTTTTCTTGCATGGTTGTGTTTCGCCGCCACACGCTAAAGCTGCTTTTTATTTCTTTCACCGACATACACATTTCAATATGTTGCACCAACGAAGAGTTTCGAGAGGACTATGCATAACGAGGTAAATAAGGCGCAGAGGAACCACCCTTTGCAAAAGAAAGACAGAGGCTACCCTATACCCCAGCTTTAATTGTTAACCATTTTATTCAAGATTATCTCTTTTCTCTGCGGTATACCAAAGCCTTTTTCAGCTCCACTAAAGATTACCCTGAGATTCTTCTTTTCTTCGATTACCCTAACCTCGTATTTCACTTTGTATGGGTACGCGACGGGTTTTGAA
Organism: Thermodesulfovibrionales bacterium; assembly: GCA_050014695.1. Classification (GTDB taxonomy): domain Bacteria; phylum Nitrospirota; class Thermodesulfovibrionia; order Thermodesulfovibrionales; family UBA9159; genus UBA9159. The sequence goes on along the minus strand of JBEKCV010000088.1, from coordinate 11,544 downwards.
TCTGGAAACATATAGGACTTTTGAATATCGAAAAGTTCGATCAAATTCTTTATAAACTCATATTCTGCAAGGAGTGTATATGCTTTAATATGTTCCTCTCGAACTCCTGTCCCCCTTCCAACTCCATACTCCATAAATAGGTAGTCCGATTTCAGAAGTACACTGCCCCTGCCGTAAGATGAGACGAAATCCTGTCTAATGATCGTATCGTTGTTTTTCTTAATCGTCATGGTCAAATTATCTTCTCTAAAGGGAGAAGTTAAATGTGCACCGGGTTGGATAGTAACAATGTATTTACCGAATGAGAAGTTGAATGTGTCGCCAGTTGATGCATCAAATGACTTCCACTCTGAGCTTTTAGTGCGCTCTGCCCCATATGAAATGGATGCAAGGAGAGTCAAGCATAGGAATGTAATGATCGTCTCTTTAAGATATTTTCTCATGGTTAACAAGAATTATACGAAGGTTCCTGTTTGCTGTCTTCCATGGGCTAAATATAGCATAGCCCGGGAAATACTTAAAGGGTAATATCCAATAAAATCAATGGAGCAAGATGTTCTGCTCTTCGCATTTATGTGGTAATAAGGACCAAAGGAGAAATTCGTGTAACATGGGAAGTTGTCCCGCGTTGATTCCGATGGAATCATGCACAATCAGACTCCGCCCGAGAGGTGTGGAGTACAGGAAGCCGAAAAAATGTTTTGGGACTTCCAAGGTATCTTTTCGGACCATAGTACGGGACGGAATACGCATTCATGAGAAGCGGGCATGCTTCGCAACCTTCCTTCCTGAAGCCAACACCTTTCGAATCGAGGCCGGTTGTGCATAGTTCAATCGGAAATCAGCAGAATTATCAATAGCGCTGAGAGATCGTGTATTTCGTGCCACATTAATGTTTCTGCGGGAACTTTGTCCAAGGCTAGGACAACTTTCCATGTTATACCAACTTCGCCTTTAGTCCTTATTACCGCAAAATGCGAAAAGCAGAACATCTTACCCGGTGATTTTATTGGGTATTGCCCTTTAAGAATCTGTCCGGCTGTGCTATATTTAGCCAAATGGGGACAACAAACAGGAAGTTTGTATAATCATCGTTAGACTTTCAATCTCGCTGGAGCAAGCACTCTAAGCACGAAGGGCATTGAGAATAAATAAAAAGGAGAAACAAAACAATGATAGGAGCGATAGGAATGATGGGAATGATAGAAATGATAGGATGGATTGTTTTAAGTTTCGTTGTTCTTATTGCTCTGGTGGTCGTCCTTCGAGGTTTTTGTTTGATTGGGGCCAATCAAGTCGGCATCCTCACTAAAAACATGTTTGGCAAAAAAATGCCTGAAGGACAAATAATCGCGCGTCATGGGGAAATAGGGGTTCAGGCGAGGACTTTGATGCCAGGGCTCTACTGGAAGCTACCCATAGTCTGGTCATTTACCAAAGTTCCGGTAGTGACGGTAGATATTGATAGTATCAGTGTCGTCGAATCTATTGACGGCGAACCACTACCCAAAGGCAGAGTGTTAGCCGACGAAGTCGAGTGTAATCAATTTCAAGACGCGGAGATGTTCTTAGCCAACCATGGGAAGAAGGGATCGCAGGTTGGAATTCTACGTCCAGGCACCTACCGGATCAATTCTAGAATGTTCAATATTACCAAAGCGCCCGCGATAAAAATAGCTGAGAATACCATTGGTATCGCCGTTGCTAAAGATGGCATTCCCTTACCGACAGGCTACATCATCGCCCCGAAGGCCCAAAATGACGACAGTATCGAAGCAGACCACAAATCTTATCAAAATGGGCAACTCTTTATTGATAGCAAGGGATATCGGGGGCCGCAGTTGGATACCCTGCAGCCGGGAATATATTACATCAATCCGAACTTATTTGATATTAAAGTTGAAGATGTGGCGGAGGTCCATCCAGGATATGTGGCAGTAATCAGGTCCAACGTGGGGTCGGAGTTGGAGAGGACACCCGAAGGGCCCGATCGAACTACCGGTGAAGGAAAACTTTGTGGTCCTATCCATGAAGATGTTGAGAAAATACTGATAACCGATAAATACACTCGCGGCATTTGGAGAGAGCCGATAGCACCTGGAAAATACAATCTAAATGCGATTGCTTTCACAGCCTATCAAGTGCCTACTTCAGCCGTTACCATCGATTGGGCAACCGAGGGAAGAATCGGGACAGAGGTAAAGGGAGTTAAACCAACAGAGGCTAAGGCTGCGGGGGTCCTATACAGTTTTGATCCCTTGAAGGTGACTTCTAAAGATGGCTTTCAACTGGAAGTCAATGTTCGAATGGTGATTCGAATTCAGCCGGGCAATGCAGCCTACATCATAGCCAGATTCGGGTCAGTGGCCAATCTGATTGATCAAATCGTACATCCGCTGATCGATTCATCTTTCAGGAATAAAGCTGGAGAGAAGAAAGCGATTGACTTTTTCCAAAGCCGGACGGACTTACAGACCGAAGCGCTGTCACACGCCAAAGAGAGATTTTCTGAGTACAACGTAGAGGCCCAAAACTTACTCATTGCTTATATCGATATACCTAAGGATTTGCTGGATACTCAAACCAAGAAGGAGATTGCCAATCAACAGCAAGCCCAGTATGACCAGGAGGCGCTGGCTCAAGAAAAACGCATTGCGGTCATGGAGAAATCGTCACGGGCAGATAAACAGAAAGATGTTATTGATGCCAAATTATCTATAGACATCAATAATGATAGGGCTGAAGCCAAAGTTAAGGAAGCTGACGGCACTAGACGCTCCGTGATTCTTCAAGCTCAAGGGACTAAGGAATCCACAATACTGGTAGCTCAAGGTACCAAAGAATCCACAATACTTGTGGCTGATGGCAATTCTTACAAAAGTAAGATCGAGGGAGACGGGATTGCCGCTGCCTACAATGCCCAGAAGGAGGCCATTGGTCAGCAGAATGTGGCGATAATCAAACTCATTCAGGAAATAGCGGCTGGTAAGATTCAGATTGTGCCCCAGGTTCTGGTTGGGGGTGGGGATGCCTCAGCGAGCGGAAACCTTTTCAATGCATGGTTATCACAAATGATTTCTCAAAACGTACCGAAGAATGAGGGAAAAGAGATAAAAAACGATTAAATAATAAATGGGACGATTTTCTTTAATTTAAGGTGAAATTCCTTGGGGATATGCAATAGGATCAGCTGCTGCGAAGATCTTCCTGTAGTCCGCAGCGGTTTCGTGATCTGATAACTGTTTCTTTCCGCTCGTACTGCGCAAAATTGCGAGGGCTCCGTCGGCGCGGAGTACTCCCTATAATCCGCGGAGACCTCCCCTTCCGAAACAATGTGGAAAAACCGCTGAGAGATTTGACGGGGTTGATTATCGCCCTTCCTATGTCCTTGTGATTGTGGCTACTAACTCTCCCAGGGTATCGATAGCATAGGGCTTTATGAGAGCACCTTTAAAGCCGTAGCTCTCGTAATCGTGCAAGACGGGGTCATTTGAATATCCGCTTGAAACAACTGCCTTGAGAAAGGGATCGCTTGCACTGAGTCTTTTCATAGTCTCGAGACCTCCCATGCCGCCTGGTATCGTTAAATCGAGTATGACTACATCAAAAGGCCTTCCATCGAGCCTCGCCTGCTCATAAGTCTCTATGGCGCCGGCACCGTCCCTTGTGACAACCACGTCATACCCCTGGAGGGTCAGGAAAGACTCGGCAACATTTGTGACGGCTTTTTCATCGTCCATGATCAATACCCTTCCCCTTCTGACAGGTGTCGACTCCTGACCCTCTGTCTCTGGTACGACCTTCTTCAGTGTATGGGGCAGATAAATGTGGAAGGTCGTTCCGACACCAACGTCTGATTCAATGGTGATGTGCCCACCATGACTCTTGATAATGGAATAGCATACGGTGAGTCCAAGCCCTAACCCTTTCTGCGTTCCCATTCCCTTCGTGCTGAAATAAGGGTCGAAGATTCTTGAGATATTATACTTCGGGATACCGCCCCCGTGATCTTTTATGGATATCTTCACGTAGGCGCCCTCTTTCAGCGGAGGCAGTTCATTTTCCCGCACTGAAGTCTCCTCCGCTGTTATGCGGATCATCCCTCCACCCGGCATTGCTTCTTTGGCATTGATAACCATGTTCTGGATCACCTGGCTCAGCTGCACCTCATCACCTTCCACCAGACAGCAGGAATCCGGAATGAGGAATTCACATTTGACATTCGAACCGCTCAGCGTGAACTGGACTGTATTCCGGATGAGATTTCCGATGAGAAAGGCCCTCTTACGGGGCGCTCCTCCCCGGGCAAAGGTTATGAGTTGCTTTGTCAGAGCCCTTGCGAGGCTGTGTGCGCTTTCAGCCTGCTCTAAAAAATGATATGCCATGTCCTCTGGCTTGAGATAGAGCTTTGCAAGGGAAATGCTTCCCAGAATACCCTGGAGAAGGTTATTGAAATCGTGTGCAATGCCACCGGCGAGAATACCGAGGGACTCGAGCTGTTTTACCTTGAGCAGTTCAAGTTCCATCATTTTGCGATCCGTAATATCACGTTCGACACTCATGATAGCGGTTTTTCCCTCGATTTCGATGACACCCGCGCTTATTTCAACGGAGGTCCGTTTCCCCGCTTTTGTGATACGATCAACTTCAAAAAGCACCTGATCCCGATGCGTGAGGTCACTGATCTGCTCCCTGAGAAGCTGGGCATGCTCTGATGCGACCAGATCAAAAAGGTTAAGCTGAAGCAGTTCTGCCCTGCTGTACCCGAGACGTCGGCAGCACTGGTCATTCACCTCGATAATGTGACCCGTAAAGTCATTAATAAATATTGCTTCGTTTATGGTATTGAAGATACCGAGGAACTTTTTCTCCGAGTCACGCAAAGCCTCTACAGCCTTTGTGCGCCCAGCTATGGTGCGCATAATCCTCCGGGCCCCGGTCCAGATTCCTGCTGCGCCGAGCATCCAGAGCAGTCCGTGAGTTGCTGCGAGGGCCATGATGTTCCTGAACTCGTCCGTTTTAAGGGGCGCCATGGGAAGGGAGACCTCGATTCCCCCCCGGATATCCCCTTCATGGTAGCCCTGGACGCTGTGGCATTTGAGGCAAGGTTTTCTTGCTATGATAGGCTTCATGAATCTCAGGTAAAGATTGCCTTCACTCGAAGAATATTCATAGGCCTCCTGAGCCCCGCGCTCAAAAGACTCGAGGGCCTTCTTTTCCCATGCATCAGGGGCGTTCTCAGAAGAAAAAGGCTTCAGACTCGTTAAACGGCCCTTTATCCCATACTGCTGGGAGTATTCATTCATAATCTGTCTCAGCATGGACGCGTGGTTTATCATTGTGAGGGTGGCACCAGAGGGTGTTCGAATGTCCCGCTCGGGGATATTGCCCAAAAGCGGGTTGGGGGGAGTTCTGTCATCAGCCGGAACATACACTGCGGAATGCGATGTTGCCCAGAAACGGATCACCTCATCTTTGTTCAAGACCTCAACGGCCTCTCTCTTTGCGAGGGCAAGGGTCTGTTGTCGCTCCCTATGGATATTCCAGACGAGGGAAACACCTATCACTACTGTCCAGACGAGGCCGATTATGGCTGTGTATCTGAAGACCATGTCTCTTCGTTCTGTCTGCATGGGGCGGCATTCCCTTGTTGTATTCCAAGGGATCTGAATGAACACCTTCTACTTTGGAGCATATCATATTTATCCCAGGACATCTAGTGTCCTGTCCCTAACAGTTCTTTATATTTAGCGACTTTGGCAAGGATAGTGTCTGCGTCCTTGGTCCAAGTAAATATCTTAGGCTTCTCATTATGTTGCTCGAAGGCGGAAAGACAATATCTCGTTATGCCGTGCGCTTCTCGGTGATTGCAAGATCATAACAAAAGAAAAAGACAAGCCCGAGACCTGGCAGGAGCAGTTGCTCAGAATCTGTGGTATTGATGTCACCCTCTGTCCCGTCTGCAGGAAGGGCAAGATGATCAGCGTTGAGGTTTTGCCTCCTTCCCGATGCAATGGCCCTCCGGATCAATGCCGATGAGCCCCACGCACAACACAAAGATCATGTCTCAGTGCCCCCGCGAAAAACTCATACTTTTTCGCCACACCTCCTTATTGTCCAAAATCGTCTCATTCTACAGACTATCACCTCGCCGGATTCCTTTCGTCCTCGTAATAGTACCTTCAATGGACTACTTTCAGTCCAAATGTGGTACTACAGCATCAAAACAATATCCAATTCATTAGAGAACAGACCGGAAAGTTTTAGTTGAATATCCATATCCTGCGAAGCGGCTTCGTTCTTCATGCGTCATTCTGCAACTTCACAGCAGAATGACGCTTATTCGTACCTTGCATGAGCCTAACAACCGACGATAATCTGTCCTGCCTCCTATCATGCAACTTTAGACTCCTCGACGGTTCGCCAAAGGTGTGGGGTCTTCGTTCCAACATCACACTACTGACAAAGTCAGTGGCTTAGATAAAGGAGAGTAAAACTAATATTGACAGCCTGCCAAACGAAGAATAAACTTAGCATAACGGATGAGGTTCCTCAATGCTGGAGGGAATCAAAACTATTTAAACCGAAGTTGCGCCTGAGATAACTGCGTTCTTATCGCTTGAGAATATGTGTTAGCGTCAAGGGGGGCTGCTATGGAGACACGGGGATTATTAGGAGCTTTTCTCACATTCTTGTTTTTAATCATCTTTCAGGGATATCTGGTCAAGTCAGCAAGGCTTAGAGCTGTTCAAACGGGAAGCAAGAGGACAGTGAAATTCATGGACTTGATTATAACAGCTGAAGACGATAATTACAGCTTATCTCGTCTTCAGATCTATCTCTGGACTTTCTTTATTGTGACAGGATTCGTAGCGGTCTTCGCCTCCGCCGGCGAAATTCCTACTATCCCGCCGAATCTTTATCTTTTGATGGCGTTAATCTGACGTCCGCCGTTGTGTCGACAGCCATTGCCACCCACAAGGGCGTGACAAATAAAGGAGACCCTCCTGACTTCATAAAAGACATCTTTTTCGAGTCGGACGATAGCCTGGACTTACCAAGAACACAGATGTTTATCTGGACAATAGTCTCGCTTGGTGTCTTCACCGTTATGTTGATTGAAAATTATTCGGGCGGCAATCTAAAAGCGACTCTGCCCTATATTACTTCAGGCCTGGTAGCCCTAATGGGTCTGAGCAACGGCGCCTATCTAGGAGCCAAAGCGGGAACGAAATAGCCCTCGGAGGAAGAACGAAATGAACTCTTCGGACCTGGAGAAAGGAAGTGATACTCGCATCGCAATATGTTTGTGACGACTTAAAGGGAAGAAGACGTCTTCGATAAAGCCATGCTTCAGCACAGGAGTGGCAGCTTGTGAAAACAGAACAGTCTTTGACACAATATTGAAAGGAGTTGTTGTCATGGCAAATGCAGTATTCCTACCGGCGGTGGCGGCTAGTTTCCAAAAGATCAAGCACGTCGTTGTCCTGATGCTTGAAAACCGTTCCTTTGACCATCTCATAGGCTTTATGCGGGCGGACAATCCAAACATCTTTGGTCTTGCAGGAAGCGAGATCAATTACCAGGACCCGAACAATTCCCTATCGCCACAAAGGGTCGGTAAGGCCACATCTTTCACGATGCCTTTTGATCCTGGCCATGAGTTCACAGACGTCCAATTTCAACTCTATGGTCCTAAGAACCTGTCGTCTGCCAATTCGTCACCAACGCCGAATTCTCCGACCGACCCCGCACCGATGAACGGCTTCCTCTTCAGCGCCCTGCACACGGCACAACAAGAAAAAGACGCATTACGAATAATGGAATGCTTCCAGCCTGGGCAGGTGACGGTTCTTTCCGCTCTCATCCGGGAATTCGCCCTGTTCAATTTCTGGCATTCTTCGCTGCCCGGGCCGACTTGGCCCAACCGGTTTTTTGTGCATGCGGCCACCTCCGGCGGTCTTACCGACAGTCCTGATGATGAAAGAATTATTGCCGGATTTTCATTCCAGAACGGGACAGTCTACGAAAGGCTAAGCAATGCAAGAAAGGAATGGCGTATCTATCATGACGGTCTGCCGCAGAGTGCTGGGATCGATAGCCTGCGGCTTGAGTTCATAACCCCCTTTACCACGAATTTTCGCAGGATGGATGACTTTGCAGATGACGTAGAGTCTGGGGACCTGCCAGAATACACGTTCATAGAGCCAAATTATGACACGGGTAACAATTACGTGAACGGCAATTCCATGCACCCGGTTAACGACATCAGAAAGGGAGAACTTCTTATTAAACTAGTGTATGAAACCATCCGAAATTCGGGATTGTGGGATAAGGTCATGCTTGTCGTCACCTTTGACGAACATGGCGGCTTCTATGACCACGTATCGCCGCCTGTTGCGGTGCCCACCGGAGATGATACCCGCTACACCAATCCGAAACATCCGTTCGCTTTTAATCGCCTCGGGGTGCGCGTACCGGCGGTCGTCGTCTCGGCCTATACCCAAAGGGGGGCAGTGATCGGCACGGATACAAATAACGCTGCCACACGCTTTGACCACACTTCCATTCTGGCCACAGTGAGTAAGCTTTTCGGCCTACAATCACTGACCGAGCGGGACGGGAAAGCCAATACCCTTGATATCGCCTTGAACTTGGATACGCCGCGCTTAACATCTACGGAAGCCATCACAAACTTACCGGATCCAGCGCCTGATTCAGTTGTGGAACGGCCCGTAATCGCGCCTGCTGAACTTCCCCTTTCCGGGTTCCAGAAAAACCAGTTGGCATTGGCCCATGCTTGCAACCTGCTGATTTCCGACCCTGCAGAGCATCAGACACTTAAAGCCAGGTTTGAAAACATTACTCGGCAAAAAGATGCCGCTGATTACATTCAGGAAGTGGAAGATAAGATTCATTTAAGAAGGGTTCAGAAAAAATAATGATGTCATTGGATGGAAACACTGTCTCCTAGGAACTTCAACGGTCATGCTATCTCCACGGATATGTAGCTATCTTATCTTCTTTAGAATCTTTCGTTCTTCTCTAATTCTGTCTAAAGCAATACAAAAAGAATTGCACGAGGGCTTTTGGCATACAGTTGCATCCCATGAGTGATCATGCCATGCAACGCATTGTGTTAAATGAAACATGACGGTCTACTCCCTTTTGGAATCAATCTTTACGTATCCTTGTCTCTATTTTTTTCTCGTGTCCACGTCATGGATACATTCCAGTAACGTGTCCAAAAAAGTATGATTTATGGACATGAAAATAAATCGTGTCCAAGTCATGGACGTGTTATTTTGATAGCAAATCGTAGAGGTTGACATTTAGATAGAGATTCTCTTTGCCCATCTTCTTGGCCTTGAGAATTCCTATCTTCTCTAATTCCTTCAAGTACTCTGCCGCAGTCTTTCTTTCGGCAACGCCGGCATCCACAAGAAACTGCCCTTTAGTATATGGTTGACGAAAAAGCAACTCCACAAGCTCCTTTGAGTAGACCCTGGCAGGCAGATGGTCCTTTGCGAACTTCAGTGTCTTTTCAAGCACCTCCCGTATGGCAATTATCTTATTCTTGGTATGCGAAGCGGTTTGCTCCACTGCATCAAGCGTAAAGAGAATCCACGGCTCCCAGTCCCTGCGTTCAGTGACGTTCCTGAGCAAGCGGTAATAGTCGTTCTTGTTTTCGATAATGTACTTACTGAGATACAAAACCGGGAAATCAAGGAGATCCTTCAGAACAAGATAGAGGATATTCATTATCCTGCCGGTCCTGCCATTTCCGTCAGTAAAAGGATGGATGGCCTCAAACTGAAAGTGAATGACAGCAAGTTTGATCAGAGGATCGGTAGGATCGTCACCATGAATATAGTCTTCCAGGTTTTTCAATTTGTCCCTAATTATAGATTCTCCCACGGGAGGCGTATAGACAACCTCGCCCGTAGCGGCATTTGCGATCGTCGTCCCGGGGACATTTCTGATTCCGGCCCGGTTCTCCTTGATGGTCTGATAAATCTTGATGAAAAGGTTAGTAGTTAGGAGAGGTCTTTTCCGGAGCGTGCGGTATCCCTGGGAAAGCGCCTCTCGATATCTAAGGACCTCTTTTGTCGCAACATCCGTTTGCGCTGTCTTTGATGTTAGCGCCTTGAACAATGCATCCGTTGTTGTAATAATATTCTCTATCTCGGAGCTCGACTGTGCTTCCTGAAGGACAATTGTATTGATCAGCATTGCCGGGTTCGGAATCGTTCCGCTGAGCCCCTTTAATTCAGCCAAAGTCCGGCCTGCAGAAACAGCCTTTTTAAGGATGGCTTTTGACTCTATATCTTCTTTTGGTGGAAGCAGTGGGAGTTCATTATATGGTTTGAGAGGATCAAATTTCATTCGCTCCTCTCAATTCTTGTTAACTCTTCTTTTTCCATAGTGTAAGCCCTGCCGTAAACAGGCTCGATCAACTCTGTTCTTCCTCTTTTATTAGAGTAAGCAGGTCATTTGGCTGGCAGTTGAAGTAGATTAGAAGTTTCTCGAGATCCTTCCTGCTGAAATTATAATTGTGGTTTGTCGCTATCCTGGACAATGTCAGGGCTTTGATGCCTGTCTCCTGCTGGACTACTTTAAAAGTGACCCGTCGTTTCTCTATGGCGCTCTTCCTTTCAAGCAACGCCTTTAAATTCACGATTAACACTCGGATCTCCTTCCCGCAGTCGCTTGATGCCCAAATCTTATCACTAAGAGATACCAAAGCGCAATAAAAAAGAAAATAAATCACAAAAAGATTAGGTATTATTATCACTAAAAGATCTAATGATGTGTTATATGATAATAATAATGCTTTATATGATATTAGATGCTCAGTGCTTTCTATGCCTTCTCTCTTTTCTCTAATGCTACTAAAGTATCACTATAAGATCAGAATATTCAGTAAAGAACTAAAAAAGATCATAAAAAGATCAATAGTGGCTCCAAAAGCTTAATAAAACTTCTTATGCTGGATATTAAAGAAAGGAGATGGTGATGACCAGAAAAAAGAGAGGAAAGGACGACAATCAACGTGGAGACCTGGCAGACGAGACTCAGGACTCTCTTGATGCAGTGGATCAGATCAATCAGGATTTGGGCTTTCTCAGAGAGACATTGAAGCTGATTGAAGCCGCATCCTCTGGTCGGGAAGAGTGGCGGGGGATCACACTCGTCCATGTCACGGAAGAGATGCTTATCCGAGTAGAACGGGTGAGAGAACTTTGTAGACGGTTCCTCGATCACGAAAGCAAAGAAATTGGAAAGGTGTGACGTTAGGCGTTGAAGCTTTAAACAAGAGAAAGGAGGGCGGTTTGTACATCAAGAAAGAGGACTTTAATCATTTTTTGAGGGCCTTTACAAGAGCCTTGATGAGGCAAAGAGGAAACGCTTCCTGGATATCCTTGCTAAGGTGGGCAGCAAAAGGGCTGGGCAGGATATTTCAAAAATCAAGATTGTTGGCGATGAAATATTCGATGTCCAGGGGATCGAACCCGGCGAGTTCATTACAAGGACTATGATCAA
>JBEKCV010000087.1:0-17444 GCA_050014695.1 Thermodesulfovibrionales bacterium | reverse complement strand
GAATTTTTATCTTTTTGCCGGTCCGGGGATTGCGGCCTTCACGTTTAGACCTTGTTGCGACGCTGAAAGTCCCAAAACCCACCAGCGTAATCTTGTCACCGGCTGACAAAGCGCCTGAAACAGCTGAGACAAATCCTGCCATAGCTTTTTCAGCCTGTGATTTGGTAAGTCCACCTTCACTTGCGATTTTTGCAACCAATTCAGCTTTGGTCATTTCCTTTCCTCCTCAAGGTTAGATAATGAAAACTGCCTCCTCTTAAGACCTCTTAACAATCCCGCGACTGCTCAAGTTTTGATTGAACTGGTGATTCTATCCGGAATAGCGCATGAGGTTGGATTCTGCTCGAAAAAGCTCTTGAAATGCCGGTGTCCAAAACTTATACGATATCTCAATCAAAACGCGCAAGTGAAAATGCTTAATCAGACCAATTTGGGCAGTTTTGGGGCATACCATTATCCCCGCGTACACCATCCATTAGGAATTGACCAAAAAGGGCTTTTCTATGGACCTGAGTTCGGTCAAGGCATTTGTCCACAAATATTTTGAGGAATTCGCGGACATATTCAATCGGATGAACTATAACTATGCCATCTGGATTTGTAAGAAATATAGATTGCAAGATAGCCTTTCTGACGATTTTTCTACCAGACAAGCCGCAAGCTTGCCGATTTATGCATGAAATCGAGGATAGACTGTCGTTTGGTTTTTTAAGATGGGGGACAGCGCAATCCCGATGATCTCACAAGAAGGAGGAAAAGGTGGAATATGATTTTCTCGTGGGCACCTATGAGACGGAACGACTAAAAACGCTCAGCGTCTGGAGCACCTTCAAAGATGATGACCTTCCAATTCGCCCTCACCCATTGGACAAAAGAGACAGAAATGCCCTCGAACACATGGTCCATCAGTGTTTAAGTGAAAATAGGTGGTTCTGCAACATGTTTGGGATTGATGTTGGAGCGCCTCCTTTGCCTGATCCTGAAACACGCCCGGAGTTTATTAAAAGGTATGCCGAAGATAGTGGAAAGAGGCTTGCCGCTCTCAAGGAAAAGGACAAAGCCTGGTGGGAAGTCGAGGTGCCCTTTTTTGATGTTAAAAGAGCAAGATCCTGGGTTATGGTCCGAAGGATAGCACACACTGTGCATCATCGGGCGGAACAGGGAATGTTGCTTAGAATGTTGGGGAGAGAGAACTATAGCGTCTATGGGCCGTCAGTCGATTCAGGATGCTTGGCTGAACATGGGGCAGTTACCATTTATCCATATCTTGACATAGACTCTCTTATTGAAGGTGAATCAGCAGGCGGTCGGAAAGCAAACTTACCTGGGCCTGGAGATAAGCCTTGCACAGAGAGGCCAGAATGCTGATCATTGGGTTATAGAGATGTGCGAAATGAGGTGTGTGCCGTTCAATCAACGCCCTCCTGGAAAATCTCACTTAATTAGCAACTTGTCTCTTCCATGTTTGTGCTCTCCATCAGTCATTTAGCCCCACAACGCCATATCGCGCCCAGAGCGGTGTTTTCCTAAATGAAGTTAAGCATAAAAAACCGATTCAATCCGTAAAACATCACCAGATTTCCATCTAGGAGATGCCAGCGACCGTTCTTTATTCAATCTTCCGGTTCAGGCCACAGGCGCCGATGGTTTCAAACTTGCCCTGTACCTCATTTCAAGTGGGCTGGAGGGCGTAGATGCCAGTATTGTTCATACCCCAACACGACGAAATAATTGTCGCTGCCAGAGATGGCATAGAGGATCAGGTGGAGGCGATTGTGGTGGAGGCGATGGAAAAGGCATTTAAGAAGATCATCCCAGAAGTCCCGTTTGCCGCGGAGATCAGAGTGGCAGAGGCTTGGGGGGATGAGATCCAGTGAAGTGATTTGATCACCTCAATCCAATCTGCCTCGGTTTTCTCCCGCGTTTTCCGATCTCGTCCGACATGCTGCCCGACTACGGGCGCGTCGGGGAATTCACACATTGAGATCATAAGGCGTTATGCGTCGGTATGTTCTGTGGACTCAATGGATTCGCTAGGTTGACATGTTTCTGCTGACCTTTTGTAGCTAAATACTATTATGTGTCGACAGTGCCCTTTGGCCATCGAGAAGTCTTAACCCCTCGGGCATATGCTGAGAGCCAGGGAAGTAGCGGGATAGGCCCTTTTAAATAGACCCTCGTCCTTCTGTGTGATAAGAGACGTTGTTATTACACGAATCCGGGGAGATTATGGCGGTGAAAGTTATTCTAGCCCAGCCAAGGGGTTTTTGCGCGGGCGTTGAACGGGCGATCGAGATTGTTGAGCAAGCACTCGAAAAATTGAGCCCGTCCATTTACGTCCGCCATGAAATCGTACACAATCCGCATGTCGTCAAGCGTCTGGCCGATAAGGGCGTAATTTTTGTCGAAGAACTCGACGAAGTCCCAAAAGGTGCCGTGATTATCTTCAGCGCTCACGGTGTGGCCGAGGGAATCGAGTGCCATGCCAAAGAACGCGGTTTGAAGATTGTCGACGCCACCTGCCCGCTCGTGTCCAAGGTGCATAACGAAGGCCAGAATTACGCGAGGGCGGGGCGGGAAATCATCCTAATCGGTCACCAGGGCCACCCTGAAATCGAAGGCACGCTGGGCCGCATCCCCGGGGTTGTGCACCTCATCTCCACCGCTGAGGATGTGCTGAAGCTACAGATTACAAATCCCAACATGCTCGCCTATATTACGCAGACAACGCTAAGTGTGGATGATACCAAAGGCGTTATCGATGTGCTTAAGACTCGGTTCCCTGTAATTGTCGGACCTGCCACGAAAGATATTTGCTACGCCACACAAAACCGGCAGGGTGCCGTGCGCGAGCTGGCTAAGCATGTTGATGTGGTGCTGGTGATTGGTGCGCACAACAGTTCGAACTCCAACCGCCTGCGCGAACGGGCGGAAGAAGTGGGCGTCCCCGCCTATCTAATTGAAGACGCCTCCCGTCTCAATCTTAAGTGGATCAAAGGCATACAGGTGATTGGTGTCACGGCAGGCGCCTCGGCACCGGAAGATTTAGTGCAGGAACTGATCGAACACCTGAAGAAGATCGCTACGACGGAAGTCTCGGTTTCGGTAATGCCGGGTGTGCAGGAAAATATTCATTTCAGCCTGCCCAGTTCGCTGCTAAAGGCCCGTTAATAGCAATCGAGCTAAATGAAGGAAGCATCATTTTAGTGGGTGGAAGATGTCTGGTCCGGTGAGTCTGCAAGAAAAGACAAAAAACTGAGAATTTACCTTGGCGCTGATCTGGCTTGTTGAAAAGATGGGAGGACTTGATGCTCGGGTCGCTCACGCATGAGGAGATCATAGTTGAGGCATCTAATATGGACATAATGATAGAATCAGTGAACCCAGTTCAGGCATTGGTTCCACCTGTCAGGATAGTACGTCCTTTAAGAGTTCAATCTCCTCCAAAGCCTTACCAGAACCGAGCACGACAGTAGACAGAGGGTCCTCAGTCAGCATTATCGGCAATCCCGTCTTAAGTCGCAGGAAGTGATCGAGATTTTTGAGAAGCGCTCCCCCACCGGTCAGAACGATCCCGCGATCCACGATATCGCCCGCAAATTCGGGAGGCGTCTGCTCGAGGGCAACTTTTATGGTTTCCAGGATGGCATCGATTTGTTCCTGGATCGCTTCCCGAATTTCATCCGAATTGACCTCAAGGGTTTTGGGTATCCCTGTTACCAGATCGCGGCCCTTTATCATCATAGTTTCAGTTTCGCCAAGAGGATAAGCATTTCCGAGGGTGATCTTTATAAGTTCCGCCGTTGTTTCACCTATCAGCAGATTGTACTTGCGTTTAACGTGCTGGAGAATCTCTTGGTCCATTTTGTCGCCGCCAACGCGCACAGATCGGCTGTACACAATCCCTGCAAGCGAGATGATAGCGACTTCGGTTGTTCCTCCGCCTATGTCAACAACCATGTTGCAAACCGGCTCGGTTATGGGGAGTCCAGCCCCGATTGCGGCCGCAACAGGCTCCTCTATCAGGTATACTTCATGGGCGCCAGCGGATTGAGCGGACTCCCTAACGGCCCTTTTTTCAACCTGTGTGACGCCAGAAGGAATACAGATTATTACTCTTGGCCTTACAAAGGCGCGCCTGTTGTGCACTTTGCGTATGAAGTATCTCAGCATTGCCTCGGCCACTTCAAAATCCGCAATCACGCCATCTTTCATGGGCCTGATCGCAGTGATATTGCCGGGAGTCTTGCCCAGCATCATCTTTGCCTCTTTGCCCACAGCCACGACCTTGTTGGCGCCGCGCTCATCCTTGCGAACCGCGACAACCGACGGCTCTGTCAGCACAATTCCCTTACCCCGCACGTAAACAAGCGTATTGGCGGTCCCAAGGTCTATCGCAAGATCGTTTGAGAAAAGCCTGAGTATCTTGTTGAGGAACATCCTTTAGAATTCTCCTTTCGATCCAGTTTTACGGTAAAGTTTCATAGCATGTGAATTGCCTATACACAATGCCTAAGAGAAAGGAACACACAGCACGGGGATAATTTGCCCAAACCGGGAGCAAAAGGTTAAATCCGAATAATGCATAAACCTGACCACCAGTGGGTCTCGAAGGGCATTTCGGGTTCAGCTGTCGTCGTAAAAACCTTCCAGGACACCTTAAAGCCAATAAAAACTTCCTATATACGAATAAAAAACGCAAGTGGTGTGTTAATGAGTCCAGTTTTAGCAGAACGGTACAGATTAAGAAGCTTCCACTTCTGGGCAAGAATAGTGAGTTCGGAGGTATTGTCAATTATGGGGTCCGATTGCCGGAATGGTCACATAAAAAACGAAAAGGACTGGCCGCCAATGTATTCCCGCGAGCAGTCCCTGCAGATTATCTTATTAAATGAGAGGGGATTAAATTCAGTAAGGCCCCTGCGAGGGAGCAGGATCAGCTGCAGTACTTTGAGGAGTGGTCAGTTGTGATGATTGCGGTCTTATAACTTCTTTGAAACCGATACATAGAAAGCGGTTCCCCTTCCAGCCGCCGGTCCAATCCATGCCTTTCCATCGTGTTGTTCAGCTATTTCTTTTACTATGGCAAGGTCCAGGCCTGCGCCTTCGACACCCCTGGATGTTTCGTGGCGTTGAAACAGCCCAAAAATCTTTTTCTAATCGCCCTCTTTAAGCCCCTTGCCATTGTCGGCCACCGAAAAAATCTGGAGGCTTTCCGAGTCTTCGTATCCGATCGAAATCCTGGTAAGGCTCTCTTCGCCGTATTTCAGCGCGTTATCAGTTGAATTCGTGAAAATTCTGAGGACGCATTTGTTTGCTTCCGGCCGCCACTGGTAAAGTTCCAAACCGCCCAATCTGGCAACCTTTCTGGCCACCCTCAATACCCATTCAACTTCAATTGCAATATGCGGCTTGATGATTACTCTAACACTAACGGGATAGCAAAGCGTGCACTACGACCGGCTTGGTTCCACAGCTACGCTGTGAAATCAATTTTATGATTGGTAAAGGGAGAGGAGAACCCCTTTTTCCGGTTTGCTGCGTTGGCTATAACCAAAGGAGGATTGCCATGTCCGTTTATAAGATCGTCGAACTCGTCGGAACCAGTCCAAATTCCTGGGAGGAAGCGGCAAAAGAGGTCATTGAAACTTCAACCAAGAGTCTGAGGGACCTGAGAATTGCTGAAGTGGACAAGCTGGACATGCGGATCGAGAAGGGGAAGGTTGTAGAATATCGCGTGCGCGTGAAGCTCTCCTTCAAGTATGAGGGGAGTAATTGATCAATTCCAAAGCGATAATGAAGAGAGCATCAGGTTCAGCTTTAGTAGATTCCTTGCGTTGCCCTTACAGATCGTAGTTCTAAACGTCGAGCTTTCGGCAGAACGGAGAGATGGAGAGGAGCATCGTTCCGTCACGAGTTCCACGAGATACACCTTTTGTTTCTGCCCAAATCCCCTGCTACGCATCCTGCTCCGCTTGATGAAGACAAGGACGGAGCTTTCCCATCTTGAACTCACAAGTAAGGAAAAGAGACATGATTATAGGGATTCAATTTACCGGAAAGTGGGAGGTGAATCATGGATCATGACGACAAGGAAAAGGGAAGTCCCGATTGGTTTGCCACCTGGGTGAAATCCACCGCCGATCTTTGGCTGTCGGCAGCCGAAACCCGGCCTGCAAGCGTTTCCAATGTTTCCGAAGGCTCACAGCCATCCTCTGCAAGCTATCATGGCAAGCTGGAGGAAGGGTGGCAGGCATTGCTCAAAACCTGGCAGACTTCGTCTTCGGCTCTGAACTCTCCTCAAATCCTGGAATTGATTCTTAAGGGGTCTAACGCTCTTTCCGAACCTTCAATGAGAATGGCCCGCACCACGTGGGACGGCTATTTCAAGCTTTATCAGATGTGGCTGAAAGGCGTTGGTAAGCCTGGAGAAGAAGCTAAGGCTTACAGCTTTGAAGGGCTTGAAGCCGATACGTTCGAGGGCTGGGCGGAATTCTATGAAAAAGAGATTCAGCCCTTCTTGAAGGCGCCCCCGTTAGGCTTGACCCGCTTTAATCAGGAAAGAGCAAATGAGGCAATAGACAAGTTCAACCAGTTTCAGGCAGCCACGGCCGAATTTCTCCATCTGCTCGGTCTCCCGATGGAAAAATCATTGCGAGTGATTCAGGAAAAGATCGAGGAGCAGGCCAAAGAAGGGAAGCTATCCGAAAACTTTAAAGATTACTACAACATGTGGATAAAGGTACTTGAAGGGTACTACATGACTCTTTTCAAGTCGCCGGAATACATCCGGGTCCTGGGAAGGACAGTGAGTGTCACGGAAGAGTACAAGGCGGCCCGGGAGAAGGTGCTTGCAGATATGCTGCAGTTTCTCCCGGTTGCGATGAACAGGGATGTGGATGAGCTTTACAAGGAGTTCTATGAACTGAAGAAAACGGTCAAGGAACTGGCCAAAAAATTTGAGAAGTTAGAGTCATTGAACGCAAGGGAGGCCTCGCATGAATCAGCCTAAAATTTCGGTAGACCTTATTATGGCTAAGATGGCTGAGGATGTGGAAAAATTCCAGAAACACATCCTCAAGTCAAAGGAGGTCCTGTTGGGACCGCTTGACACGAAGATTGCCTCCACTCCGCACGAAATCGTGTACGAAGAGGATCGTGTCAAGCTCAAACACTACTTTCCCTTGGCCGAAACTCGAGTGAAAACACCCTTGCTGATGGTTTACGCCCTGATCAATAGAGAGACCATGCTCGATCTGCAGCCGGGAAAGAGCGTGGTCGAGAATTTGCTCAAAGAGGGAATCGACCTGTACATGATGGACTGGGGGTATCCCACGCGCAAGGACCGCTACCAGGGAATCGACGACCACGTCAACGGGTATCTGGCTAACATCGTCGATTTTGTCCGCCACAGGCACCAGGCGCCTAAAATCAACCTGATGGGAATCTGCATGGGGGGGAGCTTTTGTATCATGTATTCCGCCCTGCACCCCGAAAAGGTCAAGAACCTGATCACCACGGTGAGCCCGAGCAACTTCGACACCGATAAAGGCCTTCTTAACATCTGGGCGAAGGCAATCGACGCCGATCTCATCGCGGACACCCGTGGCAATATGCCGGGGGACATGCTGAACCTGTGCTTCCTGCTGCTCAACCCTGCCCGGCTGATGATCGACAAGTACGTCGGCTATTTTGAAAACGTGGACGACAGGATGTTTGTGGAAAACTTCATCCGCATGGAGAAATGGATCTTTGACAGCCCCGACGTTCCTGGAGAAGTCATGCGGGAGTTTATCAACGATTGTTACAAGAAAAATCTACTCATCCAAAGCAAGATGGAATTGAGAGGAAAGCGGGTTGACCTTCAGAACATCACCATGCCTGTTCTGAACATCTATGGCCGGTTCGACCATTTGGTTCCTCCCGAGATGTGTGAGCCTCTGACGAGCAGAGTTGGCAGCAAAGACACGGAAAATATGTGCATTGAGACAGGCCACATTGGAATTTATGTAAGCTCCAAATGCCAAAAAGAACTGGCTCCCAAAATCGCCCGCTGGCTGAAAGAAAGAGACGGAGTTGAAAGGAAAGATTTTGCCGCCCGCCCAGCCAAAGCTGAGCGAAAAAGGAAAACCGGTCCCAAAAGTCGACCGTCACCAAAACGCGCGCAAAAAGTAGTTAGCGAAGGGAGGTAGATCATGAGCGCCGGAGACAAGAACGGTTACTTCAATGCCATCTGTAAAGTCAGCAGGGCCTTCGGAACTGCTCTCGAAAGGGATCAACTGCTTGACCTGATCGTTAACACCGCCGTTGAAACCATGAGTGTGAAAGCTGCCTTGCTTTTTCTTCACGATAAAGAGAGGGAGCGATTCAGGGCAGTAGCTCAGAAGGGTTTATCAGAGACTTACGCAAAAAAGGGGCTGACACAACCGCTGAAACTGGTGTCTGCCCTCGAGAAGGAAGGCTATTTGTTTTCTCATGATTGCACTGCCGACGACAGGCTGGACGGTCATGACATGAAAAAGGCCGAAGGACTGGCTTCGCTTCTGGTGGTGCCCGTCAAGGTTAAAGGGAAGCTCATTGGTGGTCTTGCTCTTTTTACGGGTAGCCCGAGGCATTTTTCTCAGCAGGAGATCGATTTCGCCTCCGCCCTGGCTGAGGAGGGGGGTATGGCCATCGAGAATGCCGGTTTGATCCAACAGATCAGACACAATACGGGGCTGTTCCTGGACCTGGCTGTCAGCATCAACTCAAGCCTCAATGTAAAGGAGGTTTTGCACAACTTTACGGCCAACGTGGCTGAAACCCTGAAGATAAAGGGCGCCGCTGTTCTTCTTATCGATGAAAAAACAAGAGCGCTTGAATGCGTGGCGAGCTGCGGCTTGAGTAAAACCTATCTGAGCAGGGGCCCCTTGTTTATTGAGGGAAGCATCCAGGAAACCCTCGGGGGAAAGCCGGTCCTGATCGAAGATGTCTCGACAGACCCAAGAGTGAAGCACAAGGCAGAAAAGAAGCGAGAAGGCATTGTTTCTCTCCTCTCGGTTCCCATTCAGACCAAAGAGGAAATAATCGGCGCGTTGCGGCTCTATACTGCGGCGCCAAGGGAGTTCACCGGGGATGAAATAAGATTGCTCACCGCTCTGGCTCATTTGGGTGGAATAGCAATACAGAATGCCTCCATGTATCTCATGCTAGAGAGCGACATGAAGGACCTCAGGCAAGAGATATGGAGCCACCGCAGCTATTTTTAGCCAAAAAGTGCAAAGGGGAGGTGAATCATGGCGGGAGCTGACGCCATACACTGGATGGATGCCCTTTTCATGCCTGCGAGTGCCGCTGTGCCTGGCGCTTCGGCCACTCCCCGGACAAAAAATTTACGTTAAATATCTGAACCCGAGGAGCTGCCTGAAAACAGGCGTCCCTCCGGCAAAGAGATGTACTGGAATCGTTATTACGCAGGCCCCATATCAGTTCACTTGTTCTTTCCCTTGGGCTCGGTTGAACCCTTTTTGAAGCTTCCCCCAAAGCTTTCCATGATTTTTTTAAACTGTTCGGCCTGCTTTTGAACAAGGTTTTCCAACTGGCCGGCCACCTCTTCGGTCTTCGCATGGGATAAGAGCATTTGAAGATGTTTAATGGTCTCCTCCTGCGATGCGGCCTTTTCCTTAAGCTCTTCGTATTTTTTGACCAGCTCCGTGTGCTCGTCGCGAGGCACACCTCCAAAGAGGGTCAAATAATCCGTAAAGGAGTTCTTGAAATCTTCCTGCGCCTTTTTCCACATTTTGAAGTAATCCGGGCTTTCTTTGGCCACCTGATCCAACCCGTAGATCTTCTGAAAAAGAGCGGTCATCTCCTCAAAACCGGTAAAACCGTGGCGCATCCAGGCCGCCATATCTTCCATAGCTTTCTGGCCTTTGGCGGCATTCAAAAAAGACTCCCCCCAGAATTTTAGAAATTGGCTGTCCATAGAATGATCCTTTTCAATTTGCCTGCAAGTGGGCTTCTTCCAAGTCCAGTTGGAACCGGACCGGTCCTCGAAAGTTCCCATCGGAACGTAAAGACGATATATGGCACTTATAGTGGAAATTTTTATTAAGAGCACACTCAGATAGAGGCATGGACCACGATGTGGCCATGGCCGTATGCCCTTTGGGGAAAACGCTCACCTCGGCGTCTACCCACTCGAGTGGCACAAGGCTGGCCGCTTCATCCACCAGATCATCCTTTTCCGCGATGCAGATGAGCCACTGGACACCCTTCTCTTTGATGCGTTTGAAGTTGAGCGGCCGGTCGAACACCCTCACAGGGAGCGTTCCATCCTTGTCGACCGGGATTGTGTAGCTCTTGAAACTCATTTGTGTGGTGCCCAGGGGAAGATCCGTTCTGTCATAGAGCATCCAATGGTTGATTGCAGCCGCTGTCTTATTGATTTCTGGCGGTTGCCCAGGCCTGTCAAACATCATGAGATCCCGATAAAAGGTAGCTATGGGGGCCTCCTTTTCGATGCTCTTCAGCTTATAGACCCAGCCCATGATTTTGCCATCGACCACCTGATTACCGTTTGCCAGAGTTTTTATAGAATGCCCCAAATCCATGAATCTGGGCGGCATATGTTTCATATATTCAATCAAGGCTATGCTCCGGGATCCGTCCAGAGGGGCGACACAGGTGATGTAAGCATCAACCAGACCGTCGAGTTCGCCGGAAAGGAGAGCCATTGTGGTCATGTATCCGCCTTGACAGTACCCGTTCAGCGTAACCGGTCTCCCGTGCTCCGCCATTACCCGCTCACAAAAGAAACGCGTGTCAAGAGTGTCGTCCTCCGGGGTCATGAGTTGCACGGCCTCGGTAGTTTCAATGTCCTTCACGACGCGAAGGTAGGTTGGGATTCCCTGGTTTGCGAAACAGTGCACGTAACTCTTGTTCTCCCCCGGCAAAAAGGCAAGGATGTTTGCACCCAGAACAGAGGGCGGAACGATAATTATGGGTTTTCCCTCTTTTCTCACACTCACCCCAGGGTCCGAAGGCAAGACCTGGTAGAGTTCAAACCGGTCGGTTTCAGCCAGTTTCCTGTAGCCGCCGTTATCAAAGTGCAGCCCAAATTCCGGTCCTATCTCCCGAATGGCCCTGGGGTATAAATAAACCACAAGATCCATTATCTGGGCCTTTCTTGCCGCAAATCCCGCAATGTCTTCCCCCTCACAGCCAAAGAGCGTATTGAGGGTCGCCATGAGGGCATCCTTGGCCTGCCGGAGCTGGTAGTCATTCATCTGTGTCAAGGTGCCGTTGAGCGCCCTTGAAGCCAGCTCGACATTGAACTGCAAGAGTTCTGCATAGCCCCGGATGGTTTCACAAGGAGGCATGTGCCGGAATTTCTCACCCTCAGTGTTGTAGAAGGCATTGAGCGCATTCCATGAAGGGTCCATGAATTCGCTCGTGTACTTAAAAACTCCATTCCAAAACATCTGGACGCCTTTGAGCAGGTTCAGGGATGCCTCCAATGTTTTCGATGGCGATTTGGACAGTCTTTCGACGAAATCCTTCGACATCTCAAATGAATCATTGAAAGAAGCGAAAAGATTATTCATCGATGGTTCTCCCAGGTTGATTTCAAAATATATCGCGAAAAGTTTAAGGCATTGGACCGACATTGCTGGGCCTCCCCCTTCGAAACAATCAATATCGAGAGGGGAGACCGGACATTTTCCCGGATGGATATGAATTAATCTTTCACGATATCGGCAAAGAATGTTTCTACCTTCTTGAAGCCCTCGCCTGCAACGCTTTTAAAGGTATCGCGGCCTTTCTTGTAAGCCTTAAACCATTCATCAACGACCTTTTTCCCTTCCGCAGGAAGCCACGCGGCTTGTTCCAAAAACATGTTCGTCGCATTTTCCATCTGGTCCTGAAGCATGGCCATGCTGTTAAACGTGGCTTCAAAAACGTTTTTATTGTGCTGAATCATTTGTTTGATTATCTGTTTCTGTTCCATCTGGATCACTCCTCCGGGATGGCTGCACATCCATCCTCTTGATTGCGTGGTTCCCAAGAGCTGCTGAAGGCCTCATTTGCAGCTTTCCCCCTTAGCTCTTTTTGCCTGCTTCAGCAAAGTAGTCTTCAACCTTGCCAAAGCCCTGGTCTACGACTTTCTTGAAATCCTCGCGGCCTTTCTTGACTGTTTCGACCCATTCGTTAAGGGCCTTTCTCCCCTCGCCGGGAAGCCACGTGGCCTGCTCCATAAAAGCATTCACCATTTTTTCTGTTTGCTCTTGCAGCAAAACCATGGCGGTGAAGGTGTTGTCGAAGCTGGCCTTGTTGAAATCTATCATCTGTTTTGTGAGTTTTAGCGGGTCCATCTCTGTAATACCTCCTTGGTTTTTGGTATAAGTCTGAACGAACGATAAAGCCTTTGACCTGATGTGACTCTAGTATAACTGCGGGGGAGAAATTGTCAAGGGAAAAATTGTGCGATGCACAATACTTTTTTGTGTTCCATTTTCAGATTCTTAGACTATAATGATCCTGGTGTCTCGTTGCGGTGCGTTAATCCCCGATCCTAAATGATGGGAAGCTTTAATGGTCCAAAAGGTGCTATTCAAAAAATATGCGAACAGACGGCTCTACGACACTGAAAAGAGTGCTTACGTCACCCTCGACCAAGTGTCCGATCTTATTAAAAACGGCCGCCAGGTTGAAGTCATCGATGCCAAGACCCAGGAGGACGTAACGGCCTTTATTCTCACTCAGATCGTCATGGAAGAGGCAAAAAATAGAAACCCCCTTTTGCCGGTGACCCTCCTTCACCTGGTCATCCGGTATGGCCAAAATGTTTTGAGTGAGTTCTTCGAAAAATACCTCGAATTGACTATTAAGAATTACCTGTCCTACAGGGCTGCCCTGGACGAACAATTCGGAAAGTGGCTGGAGATGGGCAAGGATCTATCGGCGTTTGCACAGAAAACCCTGCCGCCTCTCACACCATGGGAATCCTTTTCTGACCTGTTCTCGAGCCCAGGAAAAAAGCCGGGGAAAGAGCCACCGGTAGAGAATAAGAGGTGAATGCAAACCCGGCCGATCTGCTCTTTCCGCCGATTGGCAAATGCTCTCCGCGTTTCTTCCTTCGGTTTAACAGATGTCAGGAGTCAAAATTGGCTCCGTCCACTGTCCACTTTTTTTCGCAATGCACAAGAATGGAATCGCGATTGGTTGCAGAAATCGACGTTCAATCTTTTGCTCGAATGGTGCCACGCTCAAGGGCGATTTTGGCAAACAGATAATAACCTGCTGACGTCTGGGAGTTGCAGGTAGCGTAAACTCTTGCCGGCAGCTAACCTAAAAACTCCATGACGTCCTGATTGAACCGCGCTGATGCTTCGATAGGGAGCAGGTGCCCGACGTTGGTATAGGTAAGGAGTTTTGCGCCTCTAATCATGGCGCTCAGATATAGGCCGTTCCCATACGGGACGAGTGGATCCGCAGCTCCGTGAACAACAAGTGTTGGCAGGGAGATTCTGTGCATGCGGTCGGCCACACCAGGCCACGTCAATACTGCGTTGAGTTGCCGCTGGTAGGAAGAAAGTGACATCGGTTTGGATTTGGAATATCGCACCACCCTATCGAGGTCTTCGGGGTGGGAATTCATGTAGCCCGTCGCAGCAATACATGGATAGACAAGGCGTATCAGTGTTTCAAGGTCTTCCTTCTCGTTGGGCATGAGCAAGGCGCCCACTTCCTGCACAGGCGGGATATATGCCGACCCGCCAGCCGAGGTCGCGACCAGGATTAATTTGTCTACCAACCTCGGATATCGCAGACTTAGCTCCAGGGCGATGAAACCACCCATCGACCAGCCTATCACGTACGTTGGGCCGCACTTGAGATTTCGGATCAAGCCTGCCGCATCATCAGCCATGTCGGAGATGGTGTATGGCCCAGTTCCAGGAGCACTATCGCCCGCGTCGCGATTGTCCATGTTGATCAGGCGATACTTTCCGGAGATGATTTCAATCTGCTTCCACCAGATAAACCGGGAAGTGCCCAGCCCGGGGATGAGCAGGAGCGGATGACCCACACCGTAATCATCATAGTAAATACTATGTAATCCAACCTGTGTCATAGGCAGATGTTTTCTCAATCAGACCCAAAGGGTAAGAACGAATAATACAAGTCCACGAATGGCCTTTTTGGGCTTTTCCCAGTGGATGCGGGTTTACCCGATAGGTCACAGTAGACGCAACGTGACAAAACCCACCTGAGAGCCTTGTCCTCTCATGAATCTGTAAGGTAACCACTTTTTGGCTTCCTTGAAGCATCCATTTCAGATGCGAATAGGGCTTTTGCAAGTAAGCACTACCGGCCTCCAGGTTCGATACCCAGACTGAGCCGAACGAGATACTTGAGTGCGCATGAAAAAACATAGTAGATCAGGTGCAGACGAACATTAAAGATCCCATGGAATGAGCCGTGAGGAGATCATGCCCGAGGTGCCGTTTTATGTTGAATCCAGATTGCCCGAGGCGGAAATGATTCAGAATCAAGGTCCGACGGCCAATCTTCATGATTTTAATGGGTGCGCCGTACAATGGGGGCAGGGCAGCATTAGGGACAAAGTGACACGGGATTTGAGCGCAATCTGCGAGTTATTTCCGAAATACCTGAAACTCATGCCCACACTCCGCACACCTCTTCTCATAAATCTTAACCGTCGGGACTCCGAGCAATTTCCCTGTCCATGCGACGATGGTGGGAGGTCACAAAATACATTGACTTTCGTTTTCCTTTAGGAAAATAATCGGCAGGTGGAGGGATAACTCTCAACTGTCGAGGCCACAAAATGACGTGGTACTACTGGGTACTGACCTGCTGGATTGGCCTGAACATGCTTGTGATTACATGGTTCTGGGTTCTCGGGCTTCTGGACGGGGGAGAAAGAAGCACTTATGGCAATAGACCCTAAAAAAATCGACCCTGCGCTCAACTATCCGTTGAAGGAGGTTGCCCAATTTCTGGAAATTTCATACGGGACCATGTTGAAGTTAAGAAAAGAAGCCAAGCTGAAATCTATTAGGATAGGCATGAAGTACTATATAAAGGGAAAGGATGTATTGGATTACATCGAACACGGTGTCTGAACCGCATTCTGGAGTTGAATTCTGCCCGAAAAACTTCTGGAACAACCCTACAGCCGACAAAACCACACAATTCCCCAATCTAACATGCAGGCGATAGTTCAATAAGACTGGTTTTTCCAGTTTCAAGACCCACTTTACAACACGCCAGTTCAAGCGACAGGCGGCGATGTTTTCAAACTTGCCCTGTACCTCATTTCACGTGCGCTGGAGGGGATGGATGCACATATTGTTCATACCCCAACACGACGAAATAATTGTCGCGGCCAGAGATGGCATAAAGGATCAGGTGAGGGAGATCGTGAAGCAGTCGATGGAAGAGGCATTCAAGCAGATCATTCCAGAGGTCCCGTTTGTGGCGGAGATCAGAGTGGCAGGGGCTTGGGGATGAGATCCGGTGAAGTGATGTGACCATCTCGATCCAATCTGCCTCGGTTTTCTCCCGCGTTTTCCGATCTCGTCGCTCATGTTGCCCGACTGTTGCCACTGCGGAAATTCACAGAGTAAGATCATAATGCGTTATGCGTCGGTATGTTCTTTGGGGTTACTGAAGTGGCAAGGTTCCTCAACGGAATAACGACTCCACCAACTCCGGGAATGGAGGTATGCCCTGAAAACGCAAAAGCCGGTCCCCTCGACGCATAACTTGTGTATTCCAACCGGGGATCGTATACTTTTTCCAGTCTCAGGCGCGCAACGGAAGTTTTTTCGGGCAAAGACTCCACCCGAAGAAGCGGTTGGGATGCTTGGCACTGAAGTTGGTGCATTATTCCGGATCGAATGCTTTCCAGCCTAGCCTGTCGAGCAATACGATACTCGGCGAATTTAACCAAGTCAATGATATATACACTAAAAGTCATTGGGCACCGGCGTTCCAAGTTCCCGTCAGATTGAGAAGTGGACCTTAAACTTTCTCATTTGGCGGGACGCTCAGAGAGACTCCAGGCACCCACTAGGTGCGGATGATCGACCCCCTTGTAATAGCCCAACTTTGATCCATTATTTTTCATCCCCAACATTAGTCGAAAACGAACCCTTCCTTCTTCGTCTCTGTTAGCTGAAAACACATGTTTTCAGCTAAGCATCCAGCAATTCAGTCGAAAAATATGAGGCAGAGCAAGGGTTTTCCTGCTAAGCTCCCCTTTAGCCGATCCACTGCGTGAGCCGTAGTCAGAGGCGATTTAAAGCACCGTCCCATGCCGTTAGACGTGACGGCTGCGCTCTCCTATTAAGGGCTAAAGACAAAGTACCTCTTCCCAGGTTGTGCGCCGCTGGGCGTGGCCGCGCCCACACTTTAGAAATTTTCTGCTTGATTTCCCTTTCGGGCACTTACGGGTTGCGGAGTGATTTTCAAAATAGGGACAAGTTTACGCTCAATTGTCCCGTTATTAATCCGGCGACGATGTTTGGATACTTCAGCGAAAATGCCTAAGTCTATTCTTGCGGTTCGCCAGACTGCACGATCTTAGTCCGGATTTTGTCACAATCAGCTGTATCGTAATGGGAGAAAACCCACCCCCAAACTGGGGCAGCTAAGCCTGAAAATACTGTCTTTCCCTACTTTATCTACAATTCAAACTAATTAGTTTATCACCGAAGTCATATATCGACGGAAGGGACTACCTTCATTATCCTTACCGGACGGGAGGGGAAAATGGTTTATGAACACGATCCTGCATCGCCTTTTCAGAAGATCCTGGTTAAAAACGGTTCTTCCGTTGTTGGTACTATCCGAAGGAATTTAAAAACAGGCAGTTATTGCTTCTTCGAGAGCGAGCGTGATCCACTGAATTGTCTGTTCCAGGAAAAACGAATTGACCACATTAAAATCAGAGTTGAAGAACTACTCGATCTCCGCAGGTGAGGGGAGAGATAACTTTCAACTGTGGAGGCCACAAAATGACGTGGTACTACTGGGTCCTGACCTGGTGGATTGGCCTGTCCTTGCTTGTGAGTGCATGTTTCTTGGTTCTCGGGCTTCTGGCCTTAAGGCGGGCCGCCAGGAAAAGCATTCGACCAACAATGGCGCCTTCTCCAGTTCTTACCCGGCCGGGCGGGGAAAAAAGGGTTGATGAAAAAAGAAAATTCAAAAGGTTCAAGGGCAAAGAGGCGGCATTCTCTGTTTTTATGAGATCCAATGAGCTTATGGGCTTGGGGCAAATCCAGGATATCAGCATAGGCGGGTTGTGCGTCCAGTATGTGTCTACAGAAGAGGATACCAAAGGGTGCTCCGAAATAAAAATATTCGGTAAAAACGACCGATTCATTCACCTGGATAGGGTTCAATGCAGAATTGTATACGATAAGGAAGTCCCTGCA
>JBEKCV010000086.1:0-17524 GCA_050014695.1 Thermodesulfovibrionales bacterium | reverse complement strand
GTAGTCGGCACTACATCCACTTTTGCGTCGCAGACGGTTGAACTATCAAGCAATGACGCGGAGACAGACGGTGATTGCCTTCTCCTTTATATCGAAATTAGGGTCAAACTGCGGAGGGCAGGTTAGGCGTTTAACGATATTTTACGTTTCTGACCGGCCAGACAGAGGCTTGTAACTGATACCTTCTTTTAATCGTCTCTCATATTAGAGAAGGAGGTGAAAAATATGACGAAATGGGTAACCAAGTTGACAATCTTAGTTTTTGTGCTCGCCCTTGTCGTAGCAGTTGGGGGCTCTAACTCGCAGGCTGCCGGCATGGGCCGCGGACACGGCTTCGGTGTTGATCAAAAGCTGATAGCCTCTCTCGGTCTTACTACAGAAGAAAATACAGCTCTTACGACAGCTTTGAGCACCTACGGACCTGCTGTTAAGGATGCGATGAAGGCATTCCATGCGGCTCAGAAACAGCTGAAGACGGATGTTAATGCGACACCACCAGTATCCGGATCCACACTTGTTACTGATGCTGGAGCAGTGGTCAGTGCAAAAGCCGCTCTTAAAGCTGCTCGCGGTCAGCTCGACAGTGCGCTTAGTGGCGCTCTCACGACACCACATTTGACCGCCCTCCAAAACGCGCTCACAGCACAGTTTCAGAGCAGGTTGGCTGCAAAGACCGACCATGTCCTATTTGGCTATGCGCGATACCTCTCGAAGCAATAACCTGGTTTCAAATAGGAGTTAGCTGAGTGCACCGGAGGAGGTGCCAAGGAGGGACGTCTCATCATCGCCGGAAAGAACTGCTTCGATGAGGCGTCCGTCAAATTGGTGCGACGACATGGGAAAAGGGTATTCCACAGTGTTGCCCGATTTGTGAGGAATGGCGATGAACTCGATGACGTCTGCTAGGAGGTATTCATTAAGGGGAGCAACAAATATCGCAGTGACGCGCCATTTGAGTACTGGGTGTCGAAGATAGCGGTTAATGCCTGCTATGATATGCTGATTAAGCAGTGCCGCAAGGAAGGCGAGGTGCTTGTGGAGGACGTTGCCTCCTCGTTAAGAGACCCGCACTCGAAGAGAGCCGGAGCAATGAGGCTTGGCAGATTCTCAAACCCGTGTTGGCGAGACTCCGTCCCGAGGTGAGGGTGGTGATCACTTTACAGAATCTACAAGAGAAGTCAATAAGGGAGAGTTCCGGCTTGACCGGCTGCAGTGAGGCGAAGGGGAAGGTGCGTGCCTTCAGGGCGCGGAAAGAACTGAAGAAAATCCTGGAGGATACCCATGGAAACTGATCCGAATGAAGAGAAGATTGAGAGGCTTTTTGCCTCAGCGCGCAAAGCCGAACTATACGAATTGAGCAGGGAGCTAGGGATTGAAACACGGGTGATGGCAAAGATTCGTGCGACACGCCAGGGGCGGATGCCTTTTCTTTTATGGACGTCGCGGCTTGTTCCTGCTCTTGTCTGTATCGTGATCTTGCTGGGAATCTGGACTTACGCGACTGAACCGCATTATACAATTGATCTTAGCGCGGTAACGAATATAGGGAATGAAGAGACGATGCTTACGGCTTATTTGACAGGAGAATGAAGTGACAACGTGGAACGTCATAGGCAGTGTTCTGCTCATATTGCTGTATAGAAGGCTGGATGTTCAGATATGCGGAGCAAGGTAGGGCAAAGATGAAAAACTTCTTATTAAGTTTATTGATAATATTAATGGCTTTTGCTGTGATGCCCGTATTCTCGTGTGCGCAGACTGACCAGCAGGCAACAGCCAGTTCTCCCATATCACAGCCTCTGATCCGGGAAGGGGCCCTGGCGGTCACACTGGCTGGCGATCTTAATCGGGCAACGGACAATGAGGCTGAAGCTGAAGACTGGTTAAGCGCCGTCGGCATAGCGCCGCGTAATGGCTGGATTGCCGATTACCCGGTTACACCAGATATTGTTGGAGAATTACAGACAGCGATAAGCCAAGCGGCAGACTCGGGCAAGTTAAGCATGGGGAAAGAGGCGGCACTAAAAGCATTTCAGGGTGCTGTAAGCGGGTATGGGTTGCCTGTAAAACCGGACACTTCGGGTCAGGTTGCCAGTGTCGTAGCTCCCCCCAGTTATTCTGACTCCGCAATCGAAGACAATTATTACTCTGATGAGGGTCCCCCTGTGATCACCTACTATGCACCGCCTGTCGATTACGCGTATCTGTATACGTGGGTGCCTTATCCGTTTTGGGGATGGGATTTCTGGTTCCCTGGTTTCTTTGTATTGGCCGACTTTAACGTTGGGGTGCACTGGCACTATCATGGGCATGATCACCAGGGATTTATCAGCAATCATTTTCGTGATCCCAAGACAGGCAGAATAACCCGCATCGACCCCGCAAACAGATTTCGTGGCGGGACTTTGCCGACTAGAGGAGGACGTACAGGATTGACCAGTCCAGCCGCACGGAGCGGGGGACAGGCAATCCTTAATAAAAGTCTGGGGCGTGTCGCGCCGGAGGCAAGCAAGGATCGAGGCTATGGGGTGTCAGGGCCTTCCCCCGGGACTCGTGCTAGTGCCTTTGATCACACGGCTGTAATCAAGGTTCGGAGCGAGTATCGGGGCTATGGGGTGACTCAAAACCCTGTCGGAACCCGCTCAAGTGCCTTTGAGCACTCCGTTAACAGACAAGTTGAGCATGCAGCGAGTGACCGCGGATTCCAAAGCCGCTCAAGTGCCGGCCAGGTTACTGGTGGAGGTCATGGAGGCGGAAGTTCCAGCAGCGCCGGACGGGGTGCCAGCGGTGGTGGAGGCGGAGGATTCCATGGTGGTGGTGGTGGAGGAAGGCGTTAAGAGATTGCTGATAAATGGAGGAAAGAACGATGGTTAGATATAGAGCAAAATCAGGAATCCGTTCCCGCTGCCGTTATGAGTTAGCGGTTTTTAGCGCTCTCTTAATTGCAGTAACAGCCTTCACATGTCTTGCGTCTGATCAAGACATAAAACAGAAGAAATTCAAGTCTCCGAAAGATGCATTCAGTGCACTCATAGAAGCGTCCAGGACCAATGACACGGTGGAATTACTGGCTATCTTCGGACCTGAGGGCAAAGATATCATATCCTCCGGTGATCCGGTTGCCGACAGTATTGCCCGTGAACGTTTTGTTAAGGCCGCCGGAGAGGCGGTTAAATTTTCAAAATTGGACGAGAAAACTGTGCTAGCCATTATAGGAAAAGACAACTGTTCTTTCCCTGTCCCCATGGTGAAATCAGGCCCGGGATGGGTATTTTCCGCAGAGGAAGGAAAGCAGGAGATATTAAATCGGAGGATAGGCAGGAACGAATTAAATACTATCAAGGTGTCTCTTGCGTATGTGGATGCGCAACGCGAATATGCCCGCAAGAACCATGATGGCAGTGGTACATTACAATATGCCCAACATTTTCGGAGCCATGAGGGCAAGGAGGATGGTCTGTACTGGGAGGCCGCTGCGGAAGAAAACAGCAGTCCTTTGGGGCCGCTGATTGCGCGTGCTGCCGAAGAGGGCTACAGTGCCAGAAAACCAGGTGAGAAGCATAAGCCGTACCACGGCTATTATTTCAGGATTCTGAAAAGTCAGGGAAGCAAAGCTCCCGGTGGGGAATTCGATTATATAATCGACGGCAAGATGACAGCCGGTTTCGGCCTGCTCGCATATCCTGCGGAGTATGGGGTGTCTGGGATCATGACTTTTGCGGTGAACCAACAGGGCATTATTTATGAGAAGGACCTAGGTCCAAAGACGGAAGAAATAGCAAAGTCTGTAACAAAGTTTGATCCTGACAAGACGTGGAAAAAGGCGGAATAGACACAATCTGAAGGGTCATCAGGAAAGGCTGCCGCACTGCTGGAAAAAAGCGAGTAGGAGTCAAACTGGGAAGTGCATAAACCCAGAACACCTCGGAATTTTCTGGGCTGCGTTTGTTAGCTTCCAATAATCGAGAGAATGAGTCCTTGGACGTTTATAGGTTTCGCCCCGAAGCACACACACTGCGAAGCGGAGGGGAGGACGACCTAAATCGGCAACGCAAGCATGTACCAGGGCATGGAACACCACGCACTAATAACGCTTTCACCAGATTTTCTTGTTATGTGATTCTTTCATGTCGAATATCTTCCTGCTCTGTTCTTCCATGTGACGTTTCCAATGCTTTTCACAAACGGCGTGTAACCAGTCATAGTGATCTTAAATATAAAGCAGGGGGAAGGACAAGTCCCTCCCCTTCCCGTGCATGTCTTTTAGAATGCCGCCTTTCTGTATGGCTGTAAATAATTATGCTTCTGGGTACGACAGCGCGGGGCTTTGAGAGATCTTCGGATTATACTTAGGTTCGAACTGTCTGCGGCACTCGGAGCAGAGAATCATCGCCTCCTCTTCGGCTTTTTCTTCT
Source organism: Thermodesulfovibrionales bacterium (assembly GCA_050014695.1). Lineage (GTDB taxonomy): Bacteria > Nitrospirota > Thermodesulfovibrionia > Thermodesulfovibrionales > UBA9159 > UBA9159. The sequence continues at coordinate 13,109 of JBEKCV010000086.1, read as the reverse complement.
TTTGGAGCCCGCATGCCGTTGAGATAGGCACTCCTGAAGACCGAGACAAAAACGAGCGCTATAGCGAAGCCAATTGCATAGCCTAAAACTTGTGATTCAAATACATCAGCAAGGCCGGTATAGACATATGCGGCTAATCCCCACCCCGCACTCATCAGCATCCCCACTACGAATAAGATCTTTCTTTTCATGGTACCCTTCTTACTGAAAAAGGTTTAAGTTAACATCACCTTTCCTGCCCAAGACTTATCCTCATTCTTCATAATGTTGAGCTGCAAAACGTAATTGATCGTGGGCGATCGAGTACGGATTCACATCACATCCGATAGAGACACTGTTCGCCTTCTGTGCCGTACGAGTGTTATCCGAACCGTCGTGGGCGATCGAGTACGGATTCACATCACATCCGATAGAGACACTGCCTGCCTTCTGTGCTGTGAGAGTGTTATCCGAACCGTTGTGAGAAATCGAGTACGGATTCACATCACATCCGATAGAGACACTGTTCGCCTTCTGTTCCGTGCGAGTGTTATCCGAACCGTCGTGGGCGATCGAGTACGGATTCACGTCGCATCCGATAGAGACACTGCCTGCCTTCTGTGCTGTGAGAGTGTTATCCGAAGCATCGTGGGCGATTGAGTACGGATTCACGTCGCATCCGATAGAGACACTGTCCGCCTTCTGTGCTGTGAGAGTGTTATCCGAAGCATCGTGGGCGATTGAGTACGGATTCACGTCGCATCCGATAGTAACGCTGCCTGTCTTCTGTGCCGTGAGAGTGTTATCCGAACCGGCGTGAGAAATCGAGTACGGATTCACATCACATCCGATAGAGACACTGTCCGCCTTCTGTGCCGTGAGAGTGTTATCCGAAGCATCGTGGGTAATCGAGTATGGATTCACATCGCACGCAAAGACGGTGATTGCTGTTGAAATAAACAATACCATTACTATCCACGTAATCCTTCCTAGCTTTTTCATGCCTCATTCCTCCTTATTCTTTAACAGGTTTACACAGCAAACTTCTCGCGGCAGTATTGTTCTGCCTTATTGGGTCCTTGAGCAGCTACCACCTCCTTTTCGGACATTCCCTCTGTTCGGATGTCGTCTTTAACTGATGGAAAATCAGAGATCGGCCTTCCCACAGCTTCGTCCACCATCCGCAACAAATGAAATGCCGTAAACGGTTTCATGAGAAAATGAAACTCCTCTATAACGCATTCATGCCCTGTGAGATAGTGATCAAGACTCGCACGGCCGGACATATAGAGCACCTGGAAATCGTTTCTCACAATTCGCAGTCGATCAATGAGTTCGAATCCATTGAGGTAAGGCATGAAAATATCCACCAGGATCAAATCGATGGGGTCTTTGTAGCACGAGCAGATCGACAGCGCATGATGCCCGTTATTGGCTGCGATAACAGTGTAGCCGTATTGACGGAGAAGACTCGTAACAAAGCTTCGAATTACTTTGTCGTCATCAACTACAAGAACCGTTCGGGTTCTCTGAAGCATTCTGCCTTTATATCCTACTGTGCTTGCCATGTTTATCCCTCCCTCCCGCAATGGCTCATTCCAATACTGAGAATCTAACCTCTTATCGCGTAATGAGCAAGAGACGTGCCACTTTGACAGATGCAGGAAAGACGCTGATTTACAGGATCTATTTTTCTGTTGACTGAGAAAAAGAGCTCACACTGTGCAGAAAACCGCAGAAGGCATGAGGAAAGTATAGGAGGGATACGAGATCCATTTTTGGCGCTGACTTCTTTTGAGGTAGCGGTCGATGCAGGTTCCTTTTGGCATTTCACACGAGACAAAATAAGCATCTTAACTTCTCTAAACGTTAGCGAGATGTCTGATGCGTGGGAGATCGTAAAGTTATGGGGTGAACTCCTCGGTCATAAAAAAACGATGTTGGTGTTGGTTTCTGTGAGAAACGGGGACTTCGAAGTTCACCCAGTTCGCCGCATCGTGGATTCATATCGGAAGCCCCATCAACTCGGCTACCCTCCGAATGTTTTCGCCTCGGTCGATCAACTCCACACCAAAGGAATGCCTGAGCACATGTGGGCTCACCTTAACCTTGGCCTGCTCACCCAAACTCTAATCTCCGCCAGTAGGGGGCGTAAGCCCAAACCGCCGATTTTTCCGTTAGCGCTTATATCAAGCAAGAACTTAACGTTTGCTCATAATGTTTCCTTCGGTTTGGCGCGTTCTACCGAGATGATGCGGATCACTTCCGCGCCCACAAGGTCTTCTTCAAAGGGGCGCGACACCGGTAGCACGGTCACCCATTCACTCGAACGGCCACTATACCTTCAGTGGCAGCGGACAGGTTATTGATTTGGAGGCAATCGTGGCCGGATTGGTCTTGGGATAAGGGGAAATCGGGGAACCATTCTCACGCCAACCAGCGGATCAACACCGAGGCAAAAGACGCCGGGCGGGTTCAGTTCAGTTAAAATCTCTTTACAAAGGTGGAGGTATAGTCTAGAATAGAAATGATTTCTATTTACATAAGGCATAATTTGCAAATCATACATATGATGAAAATGCCCTCACAGAGAGAAGCCTGCCTTCAGGGAAATACATGCTGAGCAAAAAAAATAGTAAGAGTTTTATATGGGTGGCGTTGTTTCTCCTGATGGCCGGTATTTTTATAATGGCCTTTCATCATCACGACGACGGTTGTGACCATGCTGATTGTTCTGTCTGCGTAGCCGCTCATCAGATATGTTCAGTAATTCACAATTACTTTCCTTTCGCCGTTTTTTATACTTTTTTGGGCGTGGTCGTATCCGAAAAGCAATTTTTATTCGCGTCGATACGCCTATCCGCGCTTGACAGCCGCGCTCCTCCTATCTGATCCCCGCTTCTGCCGGACATCTGTTTAACCACAGAGGACACAGAGTTTATTAAAAGAAGTGAGATCGAAGAGTATTTGATTTTTTCAATAATACTTTATTTTCCGCAGTGCACTTGTTCCCCTCTGTGACTTCTGTGGTCCAAATGTCTAACTATTGATAATGTCAAACATTTTCGCACTAGGAGGAGCGTATAAAAATCATGGCCAAGCTTATCACGCTATTGATATTACTATCTTTGTCAGCAGGTGCGTTTGCTCAAACACTGGAAAAACAAGTGGGCGCCCTTGATGAGCAACAAAAGTTAATCGCCGAGGTTGATGCCGCCCCTGGAACTGCTGACGAAATCCAGGGAACGATCAAGGACACCCTGGGAAGACCCCTGTCCGGGGCAACTCTGACGCTGAAATCACCTGATGAAACTATCATAGGGAGGACTCAGAGTGATGCCGACGGCCACTTCGTGTTTTCAAAAGTGACACCGGGCACCTATGCGGTCCTGGCGGAAAAACCCGGCTTTCAAGCAAGCACCGCCATCGTGACGGTAGAGGCCGGAACAATAGCCACTACGACGCTTTCCATGGCCGCCGAGGAAGCACTGGAGGTGTCAGTCGTGGCGGAGCGCTTGAACAAGGCTCGAAACAACCTGTCCCCAAAGACGGGAGGCAGCGAGTACGTTATCGACCAGAAGGCTATTGCCGACTTACCTCAGGGGGAGAACACGTCCTTCAACCAGGTATTGCTGCAGATGCCCGGCGTGGCCAATGACTCCTTCGGCGAGATTCATGTGAGGGGTGACCACGCTAATATTCAGTACCGCATTAATGGTGTTATCATACCCGAGGGGATTACCTTTTTCGGCCAGGCATTCGACGCCCGGATTGTCGATTCGATCGACCTTCTGGAAGGTGCCCTGCCCGCCCAATACGGTCTCCGTACGGCGGGAGTGATCGAAATACAAACCAAGGTCAACTATGAGACCGGAGGGAATGTTGATCTCTACGGAGGAAGCCACAGCACCTTTCAACCGAGCTTCCAGGTAGGAGGAAGCTCGCAAGGGAAATTTACCTACTACCTAACCGGTTCCTTCCTGTCAAACACCCTGGGCATCGAAAACCCCGACACCGACCTCAACGCGATCCATGACCAAACGCACCAATACAATGGCTTCGCGTACTTCTCATACCTTATCAATCCGACGATGCGTGTGAGCCTGCTGGGCGGCAGCTACGATGGTTGGTTTCAAATTCCCAATAACCCGGGACAACCCCCCGATCCGGCTTACCTGGCCGGGGCTGGCATTACCGGCTTCGACTCTGCCTCACTAGACGAGAACCAGTACGAGGCCAATCGTTATGGGATCGCAGCATTGCAAAGCTCCATCGGTTCGGACTTCGATTACCAAGTCGCCTATTTCACCCGTTATACAAGCGTCCATTTCACGCCTGACCCTATCGGCGACCTTGTTTTCAACGGAGTCGCATCGGACGTTTTCCGCAGCAGTTTCAGCAACGGATTACAGGGTGACGGAAGTTACCACCTGAACGATGCTCACACGATCCGCATGGGCTATTATACGAACTTGGAAAATATCGTAAGCAACAACACCTCCACGGTTTTCCCGGTGGACGCCAACGGAAACGTTACCGGCGCGCCCTTTGCAATCACGGACAACAACCCGAAAAACGGCTGTACCACCCTGTCCTTATACGCGCAGGACGAGTGGAAGCCGATTGAAAAGTTAACGGTGAACTATGGGCTCCGGTTTGACTGGTATCACGCCTTTGTGGAAGCCAACCAACTGAGTCCCCGTCTGGGCCTCGTTTACAAGCTGACTCCGGATACCACGCTGCACGCCGCCTACTCCCGATACTTCACACCGCCGCCCACCGAACTGGTCCAGACCAAGACATTAGTGCTGTTCGAGGACACTTCCAATGCGCAGCAGGGCTTAAATTCACCTGTTCAGCCGGAACGGTCCAATTATTTCGACGCCGGGATAATCAAGAACATCACCCCTGACCTGAAAGTCGGCCTTGATGGCTACTACAAGAGAATCAGGGACCTGATCGACGAGGGCCAATTCGGAGCGGCCCTGATCTTTACCCCTTTCAATTATCAATATGGGAGAATCTATGGTGTAGAGTTCACCGGCAACTACCGCTCCGGCAATTTTACCTCGTATGCCAATTTTGCCTATACGGTCAGTCTGGCCAAAGATGTTGCGTCGGGACAGTTTAACTTCCCTGAGGATGAACTGAATTTCATCGCTAACAACTGGGTGCATACGGATCATGACCAGACCTATACCGCCTCCGCCGGTCTCTCCTATCTCTGGTACAAAACGGTGTGGCTGGTCGATAGCACTTACGGAAGCGGCTTACGGAGCGGATTCGCCAATACGGATCACGTGCCGAACAACTTCCAGGTCAATCTGGGGGCGACGCGTAAATTTGATGCGGGTAGCTTTTTTGGCCCCATGGAGGCGCGCCTGGCAGTCGTCAATGTTTTGGACAAGGTCAATGAAATCAGGAGCGGAACCGGAATCGGCGTATTTGCGCCCCAGTACGGGCCGCGGATCGGGTTCTTTGCGGGCATCAAAAAATATTTTTAACGGTCGACGGAGGGGACCGAGTTCCCCTCCCCAACAATCCATTTGATAGAGAGAGGTTCAGGATGCAGGAAATACGTATAACTTTGGAAGCGTTGAGATTGGGCGGCACGACGGTCTATCCGTTGTTGCTGCTCGCGGTCTTGGCAATGGTGGTCATAATCGACAAGGCGTTCATCTATTGGCGGTACGTGCGCCTTTCTGCCTCGCTGCTGATGCTGGTGGAGACCTATTCGTTTGCGTGGGCGGAATTGGATCAACAGATGGCGTCTCTCGTGCCGGGGAACTATTTCGGGCGTTTCTTTCAAACGATCCGGGATAACCGCACGAACCCTGCATGGTGGGTGGAGTCCCGGGCTGCGGACGAGGCACAGTTGATAGAAAAGGCCTTGAGCAGAGGACTGTGGGTATTGGAAACCATTGTGACGGCCGCGCCGCTCCTCGGGCTTGTGGGGACGATTATCGGCATGATGGGCTCATTCAAACTGATCGGCGGCAGCGGTCTGGTTAATCCAACCGGGATAACAGGCGGCGTAGCCCAAGCGCTCATAGCAACCACTCTTGGTCTCATCATTGCCCTTATTGCCTTGTTTGCATTTAACTTCTTTGCTCACCTGCAATCCAAGACTATGGATGAAATGGAACGCCTTGGCACGCGCCTTGTAGATCGTATCCGAATGGATCAGGAAAAGAATGGGGGTGTCCATGAAACTGCGTAGGTCGCGGCATTCCCGGCGCGGCCGTATAGAAATCATACCCATGATCGATGTGATGTTTTTCCTTCTGGCAACCTTTATCCTGGCATCGCTTGCCCTGCAAAATCTCCATTCCCTACCGGTTAATCTGCCACAAGGCAAAGCTGCACCAATACAGGCGATATCCCCGGTAACGCTGACCGTGACCAGAGATAAGGCCATCCTCCTGAACAGCACTCCCGTGACACTTGAGACTCTGGCCGGAACTTTACAACCCATGTTAAGGGTTTCAAACGGCCACATCATTGTTGCGGCAGATAGTGCGGCGCCGGAGGGAGTGGTGGTGCAGGCCATGCTCCAGGCACGTCAAGCAGGGGCAGAACATTTTCTGATTGCTGTGAAGTACAATGAGTAGAAGTTTTTCATTGCCTCAGCCTGGCAACATTGACAACCCCTGGCACCGCCTCCCCTGGACGCTGCCGACAGCACTGCTCATGTGGGCAGTGGCGTTATGGGGGTTAGCGTATGTTATGGAAAAGCCTACCCATCCTCTGGCGGAGTTGCCTCCCATCGATGCCCAGATTATTGAACAGTCTGTTCCGGCTGCGACACAGAGCATCCAGCCGAGACGCCCTGCCGCCATACGTCAGCCCAAACCGCTTTCCCCAGTCAAGCCGCAGGCTCCGGTGACGCCTCAGGTGATCCCCCGCACCGAGCAGAACCCGGCCCAGAAGGAGGAAGTGACAACGAACCCCGCCGTGGCGTTACCTACCGCCGCCGAGCCCGGTGGCACCCAGACCGCGCAGGGTGAGGGGCTGGCCACCGCAACGGGGAGCACCTCTGCGAACAGCGGCACCCAGGTCGGATCATATAGCGGAAAGGGCTCGTCTCGAGGTAACATGAACGCCAACAGCGGAGCCCGGGCAATTGTTCGGCCAATGCCGCAAATTCCGGATGACCTGCGGGAGGATGCGTTCAATTTCGCTGCGCTGGCGCGTTTCCATATTGACGTCGATGGCAGCATAAAGGTGGAACTCGCAAAGCCGACTCCGAATCCCCGTCTTAATAGGATATTGCTGGATAGCCTCAAGAAGTGGCGGTTTATTCCGGCGATGAAAAACGGTAAGCCTGTTGCCTCGACAGAAGAGATCATTGTCAAGATAGAGGTCAAGTGACTTCAAATAGCCTTTAATGTTAGAGGTGCTCCGTCATTTCGCTCTCAATTGCACGCGTCACAACAACTGGATGAATGATATATAGATAATGTGGGCTAAATGGTGTAAGCTTGTGTAAGTTCCATTTTGTATAATAGTACCTATCTCAAAATCAAACTTTAGGCTGCGATGTCCATTGAAGAAACATATTTAAGAAACTTTGATGTCATGGATCGCCTCGTCCACGATGCACGTCTTTAGAATACATAACGCACGCCTATAGAGGTTGTGTAGTGCGGTGCAAGTTGTACTCCATTCAGATTCTGATATACGGGCACTTGGAGGAAACCGTACATAGAAAAACGACTGCTGACTGGGACGTCGACACCCGGGCTGAGATACAACAATATTCCACCGGTACTGACTGTATCAGCGTTCGCACCGGAATCGCGATTAACGGCGCGGAAGTTCACCTGAAACTGAGGGAGAAAGCCAGTAAAGCCCATGTAGCGCACACCCGCGCTGAGGTTGGCGCTGTCGCCTGGCCTGTACTGATCTTTTGAATAGAGCGCTGCCTGGAAAAGCGCCTGGGCGAAGTAACCCACGTTAAAATTGAAGGAATTAGTATAATATGCACCAACCATTACATCTGTTGTGCCAGTGCCCGGTTGCAAGCCGCGGTCAATAGGAACCTCGCCAGGCTCGGTCGGGTCAGTCGATGACCCTGTTTCAGTGTATCTGCCGGTTGGCAGCTTGAGTCCAAAAAGAACACCAAGGGTACTGCACCCCGGAATAAAGCCTTGATAACGTCCTAGTACCTTTATATCCCCAAGACTATCAGTATGTGACTCGTATTGCCCACCGCCAGGGCCCCCGATGATTCCGTTGGACGCTGTTCCGAGTGTGCTATGGTTTCGATCAATAAAGGGGATTTGAATATTGATTCCCCACTCGGGGGTTTTGCTGTAATCGATACCCAGTGTATAGTAGTTGTTTATGGTATATTGTTCGACTTCTTGGGGACTGCCGTTGTTTAGGATCTTGCTGGCGGCAACGGGCGAAATAGTGTTAATCCCGCTACGCAACTGATCCTGATCCAGAAAGTCCCAGCGCAAATCCATCCTTATTCCCGGTGTGTAAGCAAACTGCAGGCTTTCCCAATCCTGACTCAACATGCAGCCGCAGCTTGCACAGGCCCCCGCATCTACTGAAGTCAGCAGCCCGATGATTAAAGCTAGGCCGAGCGCGGCAGCGCTGTTAAGTAGATGGCTCATACATTTCTGGTCACTGATGAGAAGAGCGAAAACTCTTTTTACTTGCACGGTAAAGCCTCCTTTAGGAAAGGACATGTTCGAAAGCCTTTCGTTCTTGTTAGTTGAAAACTCACTCCGCCTTGCCCAAACAACAAGCAATCATGGCGGCGGGGTGAGGAAAAGACGCACGAGATAGCTATCCCGGTCGCTCCAACCACTACTTTGCCTATACCCTTTATTGACGCTTCTCGTAAATAGCATTCCAACGTCCATACCTTTTATCTCCTTCAAGGATAGGTGCTATCTTGACTTGTTCCTCACAGAGCCAGGGTCCCGGTGCCCTCTAGCTGCAAAACATCTGTATTAAAAAAGTTGGCTCCGTTTCAGAGTTACCTTGAAATAATTTCCAAAGCGGAGCCGAGGTCAAAGGGGAGAAAAGTCTGAAGAAAAGACTTTTCATCTGCAGGAACTTCGCCTGCATTTCTGAAAACCTGACTCGAAGACTTTGGAACTCTTGGTTGGTTAGGTTCTGGGGGGGCGTTCTAATCGGAACAACAAGACATTCGGATGGAAATGATGATCTGCAATATCAATAAACCTTGCAAAAGACAGCGGAAGTAAGTGGCGGGGCGGTTCGTGGAGATATGCTCCATCGGCATTTGTCGATATGTATGAACCATTGGCATGACAAACGTCGAGCGCTACAAAATGAGTCGTTTGATCAGTCGGCACGGTCGATAAATGCGCAGTATATGGGGATGAAATAGAAACAAGAAACGCAACAAATATAAGTAAGGTGCACACCCTCATTATGCTATTCTACTTAAAACCTCAAGTTTGTCAACATAAACTTATAATTATTAAGTGAGCCATAGGTGCCAGCAAAAAGGAGAGGATATATGAAGCGGCAGATTCGACAGACAAGAGTGCAGTGTGCGGTTGCGGTGGTGATATTGTTGGCCGCAACGATTCTGTTGTTCGTATCAGGCTGTTCAAAAAGCATTACAAAGACAACGGAAAAGGGCGTATTTCAGATCAGGATCATAGGAAAAGGAAAGATCATCAGGTATGGAAGGAACGAGGTCATGCTGAAGATCACGGATGAGAAAGGCCAGGGAGTTGAGGGAGCACATATCGAAATCACTCCGTGGATGCCTGAGCATGGTCACGGTGCTCCCTGGCCTCCCATAGTGACCGAGCAGGGGCGTGGCGCGTATAAGGCGGTGTTTCCGATTATCATGCTCGGCAACTGGGAACTCAAAATAAAAATCAAGAAGGATAATAGAGACGACACGGCGCTTTTTATTTTTCCGGATGTCAAGAAATAGCCGGGGATCGGGTTTGGCGCGAATATGAACGTTGAAACAGGAGGGTTGAAATGAGAGATACTCGATGGGCTTTTTAGTTCAGTGTTACTTCACATTTGTTCGGGAAATCCGAAATAGTGTCGTGTCGATCCACAATAACTACCTGATGACTGTCCACGATGTCCTGGCAGTAAAATGTGTCTACGATGTCGTGGCAGTCATCAGGTAGGGCTTTCCAGACCATATCTTCATACCCGTCCTCCTTCAAAAGATTCTAATTCAGATACGCAGATACTGCCTCGCAAGTACCGCGCGCGCTTCATTCTGATTTGAATTTGTCGAGAATCTTATGGTACGCCTCCTCAACCTCGTCTATTGCAGCGTCTACTCTTTGCTTTGCAGTCTCCCATTTTTCCCTGCCTTTCGCCTCGAGTTTCTTCATGTCTTTCTTTAACGCCATGCGTTTCTTTTTCAAATCCTTCATATCTTGTTTAACATCGGCCTTTATCTTTGAGCCCGACTCCTTTATCTTTGCTTCGAGTTCTCCTATTTTCTTGTCCAACTCAGCCAGTTGCTCTTTCACCTTATCTTTATATTCTGCCTTCTCTTCCGAGAGCTTTTCCTTAGTTGTGGATTTCTCCTCCACAGCAGTCTTTCCTTCTTTCTCCTGCCCCCAGGCTTTTTTCAAAATCCCGGGCAAAAACAACACTGCCACAAAAGAAACGCAAACCACAACAGACAGATATTTGCTCCTCTTCATTTTTTCCCCTTTTCGGTCGGTTAATTTCATTTCCATTATCGCAGAATTTAGGGTTTATGCAAGAGTGAATACGGTGTGAGACTGGTTTTCGAGGATGGCCAGCGTTCTGACGAAACACTGCACAAAGCACGCTCAGGGCGAACTCGCAGACCAGATTCAAGGTCGGTTATCAGAGACAGCCGTGGGAAGCCTTTACCTTATTAGGGCTCTAGTATTATGGGGAATACAGGCACGCATATTCGGAATATGTGGAGAATCTCCAGCCCGGAATTCGAAAGGACAGGAGGCTTCATGACCCTGCCACTGTGAGGCTTACACAATTCCTGAAAACCAGACTTTAAGGCTATCCTTTTTTTCCTTTTACAACCCTTCTGACGGAGACTACAAGAAAAGTATCCCCGGTAACAAAGGTTGCGTTTTTGTCCGAGAGATTGAAGATTTCGCCGGCTCTGATTTTCCCTTCAAGTGTAAACCAGCCCAGATTTACAGAGGGTAACTGGTCCCTTTCGACAAGACCCCATATGCTGGCGACAGATGCACACCCCAAAATATTTGAGAGCGCGCCCTTTGGGGCTTTTTGGGGAAGCGCCGTTTAACCCTTCTACTACCTTTCAGCAACTACAAGTTAGTTGCAATATCCTTTCTTCCGTGCTATCATTATTTCATGAGCAAAACCAAAAAGCTCTTACAGCGATTCCTGTCGAAGCCGAAGGACTTCACCTTGGAGGAACTCAGAAAACTCCTGAAGGGCTTCGGATACGAAGAGGCGAAGACGGGCAAGACATCAGGGTCAAGGGTTGCGTTTATCAATCATCAGACAAAGAACATCATCCGATTACACAGACCGCACCCGAACCCGGAGCTTAAGCGTTATCAGTTGGACGATGCGGAAGAGGCATTAAGAAAAGCGGAGGTGATTAAATGAAGGACATACTGACCTATAAGAATTTTATCGGTTCCGTGCATTTCAGCGCCGAAGACAAGGTATTTCATGGCAAGATTGAAGGAATCAGCGACCTGATAATGTTTGAGGGGCAAAGCGTCTCCGAACTTATCAAGGCGTTTCACGAAGCGGTAAACGACTACCTTGAACTTTGCAAGGAGGCCGGCAAGGAGCCCGAGCGGCCATTTAAGGGCAGCTTCAACGTAAGGATACCGTCAGACCTTCACAGGAAGGCCGCGAAGAAGGCTACTATAATGGGGATATCCCTGAATCAGCTAGTACAGAAGGCGTTGGAAGAAAAGGTAGCCGGCTAATCATGGCTCCGGAAACAAGGTGAACTTACTGTTGAGGAAGGATTGAATCAGTAGTCGACGCTTTGCTGCACGGAGGGATAATTGATGGACGTGTAAACTGCATTGAGATACCAGAGCCACGAGAGCGGCGAAAGATCTCCTTACGCGCTAAACATAACAATGCCCAAAGCTCTTCGCGACCTCAGTGTAGGCGATATCGAAGACTGACCTAAATGTGATATTGGTGGACACCGTTTTCCCCGAGTCTAGACACACTGGTGCGCCTCATCCTGTGAGGACGATTTGGATAGCAATATGAAGTAATTACAAGACCTTTTTAAGTGACTTCTATATAGCATCCTTGCAAGAAGAAATTAAATACAATGTGAATATATCACTGAAGAATAAAAAAGGCAATAAAAGGAATAAATGAATGGGCCTGGGTCATATCGTAACTGGGTCACTTTTCGATATCGCCTACATCAGTACTGAATTTCATAAATACGGTAACGGAGTATTAGTTTGAATTGGATAGATGTATATGGCATAATGCAACCAAGGAGGTTGCTATGCCCAGAAAAAGCCCATTTGATATTGGGTTGGGATAAGTAAACGCTAAAAAAACAACGATAAGGAAGATGTGGCTTAAATCATGACTGGATAAACCATTCGAGGTGTTGCCCATTCCTTACGAACAGGGAAAACTCAAACTGGAGTGCGTCTAATTGGACAGCAGATGATAACTGACATAGATAACCTGGATTTCAAAGACCATTCTTACTTGTCCAAAAGCTTTATTTTATGCTGACTCACCATGCAGCTTTAGGATATCTTGGACAGCAATGGGCTTAAATAGTGTCTGTTTATAAACGGGCTTTTTTTCGGAGGGGGTGCAGAGTTCGAGCATTTTTTCCCAGTTCTTTGCGGTTGCATCGAGATAGGGGAGCAGTTCCCTAGGCCGCCACGTCAATATTTCCGCTTTGTGGGCGCACTTCTCCATTCATGCTTCCGTTTTCCTCTCTCGCCCCAGCTACTGAGGCTGCGGCAGCAGCTTCGGCAACAGTAAACTTGTCATCACTAGCGTACTGTCTCATAAACGACTGGTGTTATTCCTTCTTGTCTTACGAGAAGGTGGTAATGTGCAGCCCGGCTGAATCTTTTCCAAAGTTTGTTTGCAGTGGGAGAGTTTTGCCATGATTGATTCTATCGTTGCTGTCCAAACGA
>JBEKCV010000085.1:0-17775 GCA_050014695.1 Thermodesulfovibrionales bacterium | reverse complement strand
CTGAACGGCTTGCTGAAATCGTACTTCGCGATCCCGGAGATGCCGTACCACTTTCCCGTGCTCCCGTCAGGCCCCGAATGCTGCTCGGTTGCGTAGTCGGTGTTCAGAATAACGGTCAGGTCCTTCACCGGCTTGAGGGTGCCTACCCAGTCAAAAAGAAATCTATTGTCTGCATTGTCATTGGGTATTTCCGGCCCGTACAGAAAGTTGAAATTCAGAGCAATCTGCTCAATGGGCGTGTAGCCGACACTCAGCCCCACCGTCTTACCGTTGTTGTTGTCGTCAAAGTCGTCCCACCCGTTGACAAGATAGACCGCAGCATTCACTTTCTCACTGAAGGTGTATCCGGCCTTGAGCCCCGTGTGGGTGAGCGGCTCCGCATAGTTAAACAGGAAGGAGCGGGAGTAGTTCGGATCATCCCTCGCCTCGATCACTTCCGCGCCCACAAACGTGACAAACTTACCGAAGTCAAACCTCAGCCCCTGGCCCAACGGCGCAACGTAGCTGATGTACGCCTCGGTCAGGTCAAAAGGCTGATCAGTATTGCCCAGCCCCGAGGCATGAATGTATTTCGCCGTCTCCCCTGCCGAGACTTTGAGCTTAAAGCCCACGCCGCCGACCGCCGGATCCTTCTGAAACTGTATCTCCGCGAGATCGATAAGGAACGTGTTCGCCTTCTGATCGAATATCCGCTCGTTATTTACCGATGAGCCCTCAAAATTGTATGTATAGCCGCCCTGCAGATAGATGCTCAGGCCGAGCAACTTCTTGATATCGTCCAGAGTCGGGGCCCCTGCCGGCGCCGCTGCGGGTTTTGCCTCATCAGGTTTCGCTTCCGCGGGCGCTGCCTCATCAGCCCATGATCTTGCCCCCACTGTGATACACATCATAAACACCATACCCACTGCTAAAAACTTTCCTTTCATCATCCCTCCTTCTTCGATATTGTTTTAGCGGCATCTTTGGCCGGTCTTACTGCCTTTCAACATTGCTGCTGATATACGTCACCTCCCTCTTAATCCCGTATTTCTTAATCTTGTAACCAATCATCCTTTCGGTTATCCCGAGTTGCCGTGCGGCTTTCGCCATCACCCAGCTGCATGCTTTGAGGGCATGCAAGATCTCCTCTCTCTCCATTTCGTTGATCTTCTCTTTCAGGGAACCCATTCCTATCACCTCGATCAGTATCATCTGCTAAAAACGTGCCAAAGCTATCTTGTTGATTCATAAGGGCTCAACAAATACCTGGCAATACAATTTTGTACGGTTTCTCACATTTTCGTAGCTAGCCTCTGTCTCATCATTTCTTCGATTTCCCACCTCCCCGTCTTCTTCGGCAGGCTGAGCGGGCGGTGCATGTTTCTCCGTTGACCCCTCACTGAGAACCGTCCCAGAGACGCATCCACGGGCTACACGAAATCTCTCGGACGTTTTCTGAGTTGCCACCCTTTCCTGCTGACGCCACGGGAGGCTTCCTCTCCGGAGTCATCGGACGTCCGAAATTTCAGATTTCTCATACTCGTGCCTTCTTATCCCAAACATCCCTGTGGGCTACGGATTATGGTATTATGTATCTCCATGGAACACCGTCTCCAGAAGATACTTGCCCAGACAGGGATTGCGTCAAGGAGGATGTCAGAGGAACTCATCCTTGAAGGCAGGGTGCGAGTCAATGGAACGGTCGCGACCATCGGCATGAAAGCCGATCCTTCCCGCGACTATATCAAGGTTGACGGCAAACTCATTTCTGGTCCGCTGCACAAAGGCCCGCCACCGGTGTATCTCATGTTTCACAAACCCCGTGGCGTTGTCACGACACTCCGTGACCCTGAGGGAAGGCGAACGATCACTGAATTCCTGGGCGGCATAAAATACAGGGTTTTTCCTGTGGGAAGGCTCGACTATCATTCCGAGGGCCTTCTCCTGCTTACCAATGATGGCGACTTTGCCAATGCGATCCTTCATCCGTCCCGGAAGATACCAAAGACATACCTCATTAAGGTGGAAAACGTCATAGATGACACGAGTATCGGGAAATTGCGGCGCGGGGTGAAACTGGAGGATGGAACGACGATGCCGGCCAGGGCGAAAAAGATCAGAGCGTCAGAAAATAATTCATGGATCGAGATAACCATATACGAAGGGAAAAAAAGACAGGTGCGAAGAATGCTCGAAAGGGTCGGACATCCTGTTATAAAACTAAAGAGGACTGCCATTAACGGACTCAGACTGAGGGACTTAAAACCCGGTGAAATCAGGCATCTCACACATGAAGAATTGAGTCTTCTCAGAAAAGAAATCGGGATAGAGGGACAGTTTGTAGCCGGCAGAAAAAGTCACCTGTAAGTTTTCAATCTATGCTGCTTGTCGTCGGCGTCAGACGGTTTTCATGGAGGGTTTATGGTTCGTGATAAGGGTTGTGGCGAAGTGAGGGAGTCAGACATAGGAGCTCAGATGTCCCTTGCCGGGTGGGTTTTTCGGCGAAGGGATCATGGGGGGTTAATCTTTGTTGATATGCGGGACAGAAGCGGAATCTCTCAGGTCGTCTTCAGCCCCGATGTCTCCGAGGACGCGCATAAGCTTGCTCATGCCCTCAGGGCTGAGTTTGTCATAGCGGTATCCGGTGAGGTGCGCCGTAGGCCAGAAGGAACGGACAATCCCAGCCTGCCGACAGGCACCATAGAACTTTACGCGCAGACATTAACCGTGCTCAACGAGTCATCTCCCCTCCCTTTCCCCATGGAGGAAGCCGCGGAGGCGTCAGAGTCGCTGAGGCTGAAATACCGGTATCTCGATTTAAGGCGTCCCGAATTACAGAATAACTTGATCATCAGACACAAGACCACAAAACTCATACGGGACTACCTGGACGGGAAAAAATTTCTCGAACTGGAGACCCCCATGCTCACAAAATCAACTCCGGAAGGCGCAAGGGACTACCTCGTTCCGAGCAGATTAAATCCGGGCCATTTCTACGCCCTCCCCCAGTCGCCACAGCTTTTCAAACAAATACTCATGGTTGCCGGGCTTGAACGGTATTTCCAGATAGTCAAGTGTTTCCGTGACGAAGATCTCAGAGCTGACAGACAGCCTGAATTCACCCAGGTCGACCTTGAGATGTCCTTTGTGGACCGGGAAGACATCATAAGCCTTATCGAAGAAATGATGAAGATCCTCTTTCAGGATGTCCTGGATACGGAAATCACAGTGCCTTTTCCTAGGCTCAGCTACAAAGAGTCTATGGAGAGGTTCGGAAATGATAAGCCGGATCTCCGGTTCGGCCTGGAACTCCGGGAAATGGCTGACCTCGCACGCCATGGCTCTTTTAAGGTATTCACGGATGCCATAGAATCGGGAGGAAGAGTCAAGGCGGTGAACGGAAAGGGCATGTCCGGACTTTCCAGAAAAGAGATCGACATGCTCACTGAGGAGGCAAAGACCTTCGGAGCAAAGGGACTGGCATGGATAAAGGTTAAGAACGGCTTTGAATCACCCATTGCGAAGTTCTTCCCCGAAGATATCCTGAGGCGGATGGCGGAGAGGCTTCATGCAGAAGAAGGCGATCTCATGCTCTTTGTTGCCGACACGGAAAAAGTGGTACATGACGTCTTGAGCCGCATGAGGCTTGAACTCGCGAGGAGATTAGATCTCATCCGGCCGGGATTTGCCTTTGCATGGATACTGGATTTCCCGCTCCTCGAATGGGACGAAGAAGAAAAAAGATTCCAGGCAATGCATCATCCCTTTACATCGCCGGCAGATGAAGACATCGGGAAGATGCTCTCAGAAAAGGTGATCGACAGGAACAGCATTGCGTCCCTTGGGGCGAAGGCCTTCGACATCGTCCTGAACGGCTATGAGATCGGGGGGGGCAGTATCCGTATCCACAGAAAAGATGTCCAGAAGAAGATGTTTGAGCTCTTGAACATCCCGGAGGATGACGCGCAATTAAAGTTCGGCTTCCTCCTCGATGCCCTTGAATTCGGTGCACCCCCTCACGGCGGTATAGCGCTCGGCCTCGACAGGCTCGTGATGCTCATGGTTGGCGCACCCTCCATACGGGACGTCATCGCATTCCCGAAGACCCAGAAGGCATTCTGTCTCATGAGCGGCGCGCCTTCAACCGTGGAACAAAAACAGCTCAAAGAACTCCATATCCGGCTGACGGATGACGTCGTCCTGGAGAAACAATGACCTTGAATACCTGACGGCCTTTTGATATTATTGGCTTATGGAAAGAAAGGTGATCTATTTTGAAAAGCCGGGAAGAGAAAATACGTCCGCTTGCCTCGAAGTGGTTCAGCAGGCCATAGCTGACAGTGGATATAAACACCTTGTGGTAGCCTCAACGCGAGGGGAGACGGGTCTGTTTTTCTCTGCCGCTTTAAAAGACCGCGGGACGAATATCGTCATCGTCACCCACTCGCATGGCTTTAAAGAACCCAACGCCAGCGAGATGCCAGCCGAGGTCAGGCAGACCATTGAGCAAAACGGGGCGCGAGTTTATACAGGCTCCATGCTCACTCATTCCATAGAGACAGCATTTTCATCAAAATTCAACGGCCTCTATCCGACAACCGTTGTCGCCCAGTCACTGAGAAGGTTCGGAGAAGGGGCAAAGGTGTGTTGCGAGATCGTCATGATGACTGTGGATGCCGGACTGATACCGGAAAACGCAGAGGTCCTCTCAGTGGCGGGTACTGCGTGCGGCGCCGATTCCGTTCTTGTCATTAAGTCTGCGGCCTCAAAAAGGTTCATGGATCTCAAGGTCCTGGAAATTCTTGCCAAACCAAGGGCGTAGCCCCAACTCCCGGAACGGAAAATGCTCCCGTGAGCTCGATGCCCGAACACCATGCGCGATTGCATGACGAGAGTGTTCGCATGATCTCCCGAAATCTCACGGGGAATAAAATCCATGCCGTTTTAGATGAGGCCGTTGCGATACTCCAGCGGGGTGGTATTATCGCGTATCCCACAGAGACATTTTACGGCATCGGTGTGAGATTTGACATGAGTGCCTCACTGCACCGGCTTTATTGGTTAAAGCGGCGGCCCAAAGAAAAGGCAATGCCGGTGATAATCGGCGATATGAGATCGCTTTCAGAGATCGTTTCCCCTGAATGGCTCGGGAACATCCCCTCTTCCACGCAATCGCTCATGGAAAGATTCTGGCCGGGACCGCTCACCCTGCTTCTGCCCGCCCGAGCAGGACTGTCTGAGTATCTCACGGCTGAAACAGGCATGATCGCCGTGAGGATTCCCGGAGAATCCTTTGCGCTCGGCCTCGCAACAAGGGCGGGCTTCCCCATAACGGCGACAAGTGCCAACATCTCGGGGATGCCGCCCGCTGAGGATGCAGAGACGGTTATGCAATACTTCGGGGACAGTATAGACCTGCTCGTCAACGGAGGGCGGACTTCCGGCACCTTGCCATCAACCATTGTAGATGCATCAGAGGGCGGAATAAAGATACTGCGTGAAGGGGCAATAAGGAGTTCCGATCTGTTGCAAGACAATCCCCGAAACCCTTCCCGGGCGTGACCGTCACTGCCTGTTAATCGTTGATCTCAGGAATTGCGCAACCTTTCTGCCTAACTGACCACGCCATGAATCCGCGTGCAATATCGTACTCGCTGCAATCCTGGACAACTTCGCATTCGCGGAAAAGGTTTTTCCTGAGAAAGAAATCTTCTGACCTGTGACATTCAATAGGATTTTTGCTATAATACCAAAAAATTCGCATCCCTCAGGAGAAAATGAAGGCATTAATATTAAGCGGCGGTAAGGGGACAAGACTGAGACCTCTTACCTATACTATTGCAAAACAGCTCGTTCCCGTTGCGAACAAGCCGATCCTGGGCTATGTCATTGATCACATAAAGGATGCGGGGATCAAAGATGTGGGCGTCATCATCTCCCCGGAGACCGGCGAAGAAGTGACGAGATATATTGACGGCGCTGGGAAAAGGGAAGGGATACGGGTGACGTTCTTGAGTCAGGAAGCTCCCCTCGGCCTTGCACATGCAGTGACCACTGCAAAGGATTTTCTGAAGGACGATGACTTCGTGATGTATCTGGGTGATAACCTCATGAGTCACGGGGTGAAGGATGCCTTAGTGAAATTCAGACGGGAGTCACCAGAGGCCCTGATATTCCTGAAGGAGGTCGATAATCCAAAGCAATTCGGAGTGGCCAAGCTTGACCGAAAAGGTCATATCATAAAGCTTATCGAGAAACCCAAGAGACCCCCGTCAAATCTGGCTCTTGTCGGAGTCTATATCTTCTCGAAAAAGATCCATGAGGCGATTGCACGGATTAAGCCATCATCGAGGGGAGAGTTGGAGATTACCGATGCCATTCAGGAATTGATAAACATGGGGTATAAAGTGAAAAGCGAGGTGCTGGATGGCTGGTGGCTGGACACTGGCAAAAAGGATGATCTCCTTCAGGCCAATACCGTTGTCCTTGACAGTTATATAACCAGAGATATCAGGGGATCTGTCGACAAGAACAGTCAGATAACGGGCAGGGTTGCCATAGAGGCGGGAGCGATTATCAGGGAAAGCATTATCAGGGGACCGGCGATCATCGGGAAGGATACCGAGATCACAAACTCATTCATCGGTCCGTTTACAAGCATCGGTGATGGCGTTCATATTACGCATTCCGTCATCGAGCATTCCGTTGTCCTCAATAATGCCGTCCTCTCAGGCATCGAGCGGCTTGAGGACAGCCTTGTGGGGAAGAACACCCGCATCGTCAAAAAGGATACCCATCATAAGGCCCTCCGTCTCATGGTGGGGGACGACTCCACTGTTGAGGTATGAGATGTTCACCGACGGAACGATAGAAGGGGTCCTGACCAAAGAGTTCAGGCAGTTCCGCGACAACCGCGGCTGGCTTGCTGAATCATTCAGAACTGACGACCTCGGTGGGTACAGGCCGGAGATGGGCTATGTGTCGGTGACCTTCCCGAATGTCGTCCGCGGCCCGCATGAGCACAGGGAACAGACTGACTACTTCTGTTTTCTCGGCAAATTCACCCTCTTTCTCTGGGACAACAGGACAGACTCGCCAACGTATAACAACAGGATGGTTATAGAAAATACTGACAGGCTCATCGTCGTCATCCCACCGGGCATTGTCCATGCTTATAGGAATTCGGGTGATTCCGATGGGATGGTCCTCAATTTCCCTGACAGATTGTACGCGGGCTGGGGGAAAAAGGAAACCGTAGATGAAGTGAGATACGAAAACGACCCTAAAAATCCCTTTAAGGTGGAACCATGAAAATACTTATTACCGGGGGTTGCGGATTTATCGGATCCAATTTCATCAGGCATATCCTCCGTACCTATCCGGATTACCGGATTGTCAACCTCGATGCTCTGACCTATGCGGGGAATCCCGAAAATCTGAAGGACGTACAGGGTAACCCGCGGTACGCTTTCGTACGGGGGAAGATCGAGGATTCAGCGCTGCTCCGAGATCTTATGCAGGGTGTTGCTTGTGTAGTGCATTTCGCCGCGGAAAGTCATGTGGACAGGTCCATTGTTGATGCACAGCCTTTTCTGATGACCAATGTGCTCGGAACCCACTCGCTGCTAGAAGCAGCAAGGAATGCCTCCATCGGAAAATTCGTCCATATCTCGACAGACGAGGTGTATGGTGCCCTTGGAGAAGAAGGAAAGTTTACGGAGAAGACCCCCCTCATGCCCAATTCGCCCTACGCTGCATCAAAGGCATCTGGTGATCTGCTTGTCAGGGCGTACCATGAGACATTCGGTTTCCCCGCTATTATCGTCAGGCCTTCCAACAATTACGGCCCGTATCAGTATCCAGAAAAATTGATATCTCTCATGATCACGAATCTTGTCGACAACAAACCGGTTCCTGTTTATGGGGAAGGCAAGAACGTAAGAGACTGGCTGTTTGTTGAAGACAATTGCAGGGCGATCGATATTATTCTGCATAAAGGAAAAGTCGGGGAGGCCTATAATGTCGGCGGTAATTCCGAAAGACGGAATAGCGAGATCGTAAAAAAAGTTCTCGCCCTCATGGGCAAGGACGAGACCTCCATAACTTTCGTTAAGGACAGGCCTGGTCACGATTACCGGTATGCCCTCGATGCCACAAAGATAGAGCGTCAACTCGGATGGAGTCCGTCCGTCGATGTGGAGGCAGGCTTGAAAAAGACCGTCGATTGGTATCGGAACAACGAGTGGTGGTGGAGACCGCTGAAGGAGAGATTGTCTTCTGAGAGCAGCGGCTTCTGGACGAAGCGATAGACAAAGGTACCGTATCACGGAACAAGCTTATCGATACGGCAAACCGCCTCAAAATTCATATCATTGACGGATATTCTTGTGTCGGACCTGAGTGTATTGGAAAGAACGGTCTTCCCCGGTATCCTCGAAGGCTCTTTATGGAAGGCGTTGTATAACATTTTTTCCTCTGCCCGCGCTCACACTGTTGGGAAGTTATGAGAGAAGCTAAAAAAATGAAAATTCTCATCACGGGAGCAAAGGGAATGCTTGCCCATGACCTGATTCCTGTTCTCGAAGAGAGGCATGTAGCGATCGCCCGTCCGCGTGAAGAACTTGACATCACAGCAAGAGACCGTGTCTATCGCTCCGTGCAGGAACTATCTCCCGATATCGTCATCAATTGCGCGGCGTATACACAGGTGGATAAGGCAGAAGGCGAACGGGAGAAGGCCTTTCTCGTAAACGGCATCGGCGTTCAGAACCTGGCGCTGGCCTGCAGTGTCAGCGATATCCCTTTATGCCATATCAGTACTGATTACGTCTTCGACGGCGAAAAGGGATCCCCGTACTCACCCTTTGACAATACACGCCCCGTCAATGTGTACGGTGAATCAAAGCTCGCGGGAGAAAAATATATCCAGTGGCTCATGAATAAATTTTATATCGTCCGCACGAGCTGGCTTTATGGAAAAGGCGGAAATAATTTTATTTCCACGATCCTGAACCTCTCAAAGGACCGCCCGGAGATAAAGGTCGTTCAGGACCAGAAAGGCTCGCCGACATCAACCGTATCTCTTTCCCATGCAGTCGGGACTCTTATCGAAACAGGTGCCTACGGGATTTATCATTTCACCGACGAAACGGGCAGCGGCATAAGCTGGTATGACTTTGCAAGGGAGATTGTGAAATTATCAGGCCGCGATACGGAGATTATCCCCATTCGCACAGATGAATTCCCCCGCCCAGCAAAAAGACCGCGAGACTCTTTTCTTGATACAACCTTCTTCTCGCTGGTAACCGGCCATAAGCCGGAAGATTGGAAAAAAGCTTTAAAGAATTATCTCGACTCGTAAGCGCTCGCAGTGACGAACTCAGGCGGAGGACTGATTTGATTTCTCCACGTTGTGACAGACGGAGGCTCAGGGCTCAACGGGCGCAGGCCAAAGCTGATGAAGCGGTTATCGGATCCTCAGTACACGGCCGTAATCGTGGAGCACAGGGATCGGCTCATGAGATTTGGCGCCGACCAGGTGGAATCGGCCCTTGCGGCCCGGGGCAGGAAATTGCTTGCCGTGGATCCGTCGGAACTGAATAGCGACCTTGAATAGACATGATTCCGGTGCTAACCTCCTTTTGCGTGAGGTTTGCCAGTGGCAAAAGAACTGTTTCTCTTACTCGGGAGGGAATAATTGAAAGAATCAAACGATGACTCGTGTATGTGTAAACCTTCATCACCCGGTGCCCGTTTTCGGGCTGCAATCCGTAAAGAAAAACCGTTGCAGGTCGCAGGCGCGATCAGCGCATATGCGGCGCGATTGGCTGAGCACCTGGGCTTCAGGGCGCTTTACGTCTCGGGCGGTGGCGTTGCTGCCAATTCGCTCGGTGTCCCTGACCTCGGCATCACGACTATGGACGACGTGCTTACTGACGTTCGGCGAATCACCGATATCACCGCCCTGCCCGTATTGGTGGACATCGATACAGGATGGGGAAGCGCTTTCAATATTGCGCGCACCATCAAGTCCATGATCAAGTTCGGTGCGGCAGCTGTGCATATCGAGGATCAGGTCCAGGCAAAGCGATGCGGCCACCGTCCAGGCAAGGCCATTGTCAGTAAGGATGAGATGGTCGACCGTATCAAGGCCGCAGTAGACGCAAAGACAGACCCTGACTTTGTTATCATGGCGAGGACCGACGCCATCGCCGTTGAGGGCCTTCAGGCGGCTATCGACAGAGCCTCTGCGTATGTGGAAGCAGGAGCAGACATGATCTTCCCAGAGGCCATCACGGATCTCACCATGTACAAGAAATTTGCCGGGACAGTGAACGTGCCTATCCTCGCCAATATTACCGAGTTCGGCTCGACTCCCTTATACACCCTAGAGGAACTTCGTGGAGCGGACGTCTCCATCGTGCTTTATCCCCTTTCCGCATTCCGGGCCATGAGCAAAGCCGCGCTTTCGGTATATGATGCGATCCGCAGGGAGGGAACCCAAAAAAACGTACTGACCCTCATGCAGCCGCGCTCGGAGCTCTACCAGTATCTTGATTACCATAGTTTCGAAGAAAAGCTTGATACCATCTTTTCGAAGGAGGAAAAGCAATGAGCAAATCAGAAGCCACTGTCCCGATGGAAACGGCGGCGCCAAAGGTGAAGAAATCGGTCGCGCTGTCCGGTGTCATCGCAGGCAACTCGGCAGTCTGTACCGTGGGGCGTACCGGAAATGACCTGCATTACAGGGGCTATGATATCGTGGAGCTTGCAAGGCAGGCAACCTTTGAAGAAGTATCGTATCTTCTCGTCCACGGTGAGTTGCCTACCCAGTCTGAATTGAAGGATTATGTGAAGAAACTGAAGTCCCTGCGCGGTCTGCCCGCCCTGGTTAAGACGGTGCTGGAACATATTCCTGCTGCAGCCCATCCCATGGATGTGCTGCGCACCGGATGCTCCTTCCTCGGTACCGTACTTCCTGAAAAGGACGACCAAAACGCGCAGGGCACGGCCGACATTATAGACCGTCTGGTTGCGTCCTTCGGCTCCATGCTCCTTTACTGGTGGCATTACAGTCAGAACGGATACAGGATTGATGTGGAGACAGACGATGACTCCGTCGCGGGACACTTCCTGCACCTTCTACACAGGGAAAAGCCTTCACCGCTTCACGAACGAGCTCTGGACCAATCCCTCATCCTTTATGCCGAACACGAATTCACTGCCTCTACCTTTGCAGCGCGCGTGATCACGGGGACGCTCTCAGACGTTTACTCAGCTGTCACCGGTGCCATCGGCGCCCTCAGGGGGCCGAAGCACGGAGGCGCCAATGAAGCGGCACATGAAATCCAAAGACGCTACCACCATCCCGATGAAGCGGAAACCGACATCAGGGCTCGGGTCGCCAACAAGCAGATCATTATCGGCTTCGGACACCCTGTATACACCGTAAGCGATCCGAGAAACCCGATCATCAAGGAGATTGCAAAAAGTCTGTGCGTCGAAGGAGACAACATGAATCTCTTTTCTGTCGCGGATCGTATTGAAGGGGTGATGAAACAGGAAAAAAATTTATTCTCCAACCTGGACTGGTATTCCTCTGTGACGTATCACATGTTGGGCGTACCGACGTCCCTTTTCACCCCGCTGTTCGTAATCTCACGGACCACCGGCTGGGGAGCTCATATCATTGAGCAGCGCTTGGACAACAAGATCATACGTCCGTCTGCCAACTACATAGGTCCCGAGGACCGGAAGTATGTCCCGATCAAGGACAGGAAGTGAGGCTTGCCGGCCTGATCCTGAAACCGGTACAATAGTTTGAAATCAGATGGTGCATGTGCCCGCTCAGAATCGATTCATCGAACGCGAGCGGTGGGCTTATGCTCCGTTGCTTCGCTTTCGCGGAAAAATCTATACGCTACGGAAAGGTTAGAGGTAGACGCATGGCTTCTCACATTTCAAATATTCGGCCCTCCCCCGATAGGGTCCTCGTAGACATCGCGGACTATGTAAGCGATTATACAATCGAGTCGGCTGAGGCATTCGAAACTGCCCGTTACTGTCTCATCGATACCCTGGGTTGCGGGCTCGAAGCCTTGGGATATCCCGCCTGCACGAAGCTGCTCGGACCGATCGTTCCCGGCACCGTCGTTCCCAGCGGCGTAAAGGTGCCCGGTACTCAGTTTCAGCTCGACCCGGTGCAAGCTGCCTTTACAATCGGCACCATGATCCGCTGGCTCGATTTCAACGACGCTTGGCTCGCCGCCGAGTGGGGTCATCCATCGGACAACCTGGGGGGAATCCTCGCTACCGCTGACTATGTGTCCCGGAAGGCCGTCGCTGAGGGCAAGAAACCGGTGGAGATGCTGGATGTATTGATCGCTATGATCAAGGCCCACGAGGTCCAGGGGGTCATCGCCCTTGAAAACGCCTTTAACCGCGTTGGCCTCGACCACGTCGTCCTGGTCAAGGTAGCCACGACCGCAGTGGTAACACGGATGCTGGGAGGCACCAGGGAAGAACTCATTAACGCCCTCTCGAATGCTTGGATCGACGGTCAGGCGCTCAGGACCTACCGCCACGCTCCGAACACGGGCACCCGGAAATCCTGGGCGGCTGGAGATGCGACAGCGCGCGGTGTGAGGCTAGCGCTCATGGCAGTGAACGGTGAGATGGGCTATCCCTCCGCTTTGACGGCAAAGACATGGGGCTTTTACGATGTCTTCTTCAAGGGCAATGAGTTCAAGTTCCAGCGCCCTTACGGCTCCTATGTGATGGAGAACGTCCTTTTTAAGGTCTCCTTCCCGGCGGAGTTCCACGCCCAGACGGCTGTGGAATGCGCATTGCAACTCCACCCGCAGGTGAAGGACAGGCTTGACCGGATCGAGAAGATCGAGATCGCGACCCAGGAGTCCGCCATCCGCATCATCGACAAGAAAGGGCCGCTCTATAACCCGGCAGACCGTGATCACTGCATACAGTACAT
The DNA here is from genome assembly GCA_050014695.1 of Thermodesulfovibrionales bacterium. Lineage (GTDB taxonomy): Bacteria > Nitrospirota > Thermodesulfovibrionia > Thermodesulfovibrionales > UBA9159 > UBA9159. The sequence continues at coordinate 4,808 of JBEKCV010000085.1, read as the reverse complement.
GGTTGCCGTCGGCCTTATCTTTGGTCAACTCACAGCTGCCCATTACGAGGATGCCGTCGCGGCAGATCCTCGAATCGACGCGCTGCGCGACAAGATGATCTGTATTGAAAATCCCCGCTACAGCAAAGATTACCTCGATCCCGAGAAACGCTCTATCGCCAATGCGATCCGGATCTTTTTTCAGGACGGCGTGAAAACCGAGAAAGTGGAAGTGGAATATCCCATTGGCCACCGCCGCCGCCGAAACGAGGGAATTCCGCTGCTGGTGGAAAAATTCAAGACGAACCTGGCTCGCCGTTTTTCCCCAAAGCAGCAGGAGGCGATCCTGGAGGTCTGCCTCGATCAGACGACCCTGAAAAAGATGCCGGCAAATGAATTCGTTGACCTGTTTGTCATATAATCATGTATTCAGAGTTCGTCATTTGAGAGGGCGACGTGAGCCATAACCTCTTCAACTCTTTTCAGGAATTCGATCTGGGCAACGGGAAAAAGGGGACGTTTTATTCCCTGCCTGCTCTGGAGAAAGCCGGTGTCGGCAAGATTTCCCGCCTTCCGATATCGATCCGCATCGTGCTAGAATCGGTGCTGCGCAATGTTGACGGCAGGAAGGTCACCGAACAACACGTCAGACAGCTTGCCCTCTGGAACCCCAATGCAAACCGCACCGATGAGATCCCCTTTATCGTAGCGCGCATCCTGCTCCAGGACTTTACTGGAGTGCCCCTCCTCTGCGATCTCGCTGCCATGCGCAGCGCTGTCTCCAAGATGGGAAAGAGCCCCAAGATCATCGAACCGCTTGTTCCTGTCGATCTCGTTGTGGACCACTCAGTGCAGATCGATTATTATGGAGAGCCCGATGCGCTCCGGAAAAACATGGAAAAGGAGTTCAGCCGCAACAAAGAGCGCTACCAGTTCTTGCAATGGGGTATGAATGCCTTTAAGACCTTCAAGGTAGTACCTCCCGGCATCGGCATTGTGCACCAGGTCAACCTTGAATATCTTGCTCGCGGTGTCCACAACGAGGGAGGCCTCTATTATCCGGACACCGTTGTCGGAACCGACAGTCACACGACCATGATCAACGGCGTCGGTGTCGTCGGCTGGGGCGTCGGCGGTATCGAAGCGGAGGCCGGAATGCTGGGACAGCCGGTGTATTTCCTTACCCCCGATGTAGTGGGCGTTCATCTGAAGGGCGCACTCCATGAGGGTGTAACCGCCACTGACCTCGTGTTAACGGTTACCGAGACGCTGCGCAAAGAAAAAGTCGTCGGCGCGTTCGTCGAATTCTTCGGATGGGGCGCCGCTTCACTGAACGTGCCCGACAGAGCCACCGTCGCCAACATGGCTCCTGAATATGGCGCGACAATGGGCTTCTTTCCGATGGACGACGCCACTGTCGATTACTTTGCGGGAAGCGGTCGTACTGAGGATGAAATGGCCGCATTCCGCTCTTACTTTAAAGCCCAAGGCATGTATGGAATACCGAAGGCCGGAGAAGTTGACTACTCAAAGGTTCTCGAACTGGATTTATCGAGTATCAGGCCTTCTGTGGCCGGGCCAAAACGCCCCCAGGACCGCATCGATCTTTCGGACCTCAACGGGAGGTTTGCGGAACTCTTTACGCAACCGGTTACTGACAACGGTTTCGCCAAGAAAGGAGAGGACCTGCGCAGGCGCTTCAAGACAGAGGACGGCCTGGACATCGGCTCAGGCGACGTGGTCATTGCCGCTATAACGTCCTGCACCAACACCTCAAACCCAGCGGTGGTGCTTGCAGCGGGTCTGTTGGCGAAGAAGGCTGTTGAGAGAGGGCTCGGCGTGACAAAACACGTAAAGACGTCGCTCGCTCCAGGATCACGTGTCGTGACCGAGTACTTGAAGAAAGCAGGGTTACTGCCATTCCTGGAACAGCTTGGCTTCTATGTTTCGGCCTACGGTTGTACCACCTGTATCGGCAATTCCGGCCCGCTGGATGAAGGCATCGAGGAAGTCATTGTGAAGAACGATCTCGTATGCGCTGCTGTGCTGTCCGGTAACCGCAACTTCGAAGCGCGGATACATCCCAACCTCCGAGCCAATTTTCTGATGAGCCCGCCGCTCGTTGTGGCCTTTGCCCTCGCGGGCACCCTGCTGAAAAACATGGACACGGAACCTCTCGGAACCGGCAAGCATGGCGAACATGTTTACCTCAGGGATCTCTGGCCGAGCAATGCCGAAGTGGAGGCGCTGATGAAGCATGCCACGGACCCGGGGATCTACCGGAGCCTATATTCTGCATTGGCCAAAGATCAGGCGTTATGGAACAGCGTGGCGTCCGTTTCTGACGAACTATACAACTGGCCGAAATCGACCTATATTGCTGAGCCGCCGTTCTTTCAGGACTTCGGGATGCACCCGACCAGGGCCGGCAATGTCGTTGACGCGCGTGCGATTGGCATTTTCGGAGACTCGCTCACCACGGATCATATCAGTCCTGCCGGCTCGATCAAAGAAACGTCCCCCGCAGGCAGGTACCTGATCGAAAACGGCGTGGCAAAAGCGGACTTCCAGAGCTACGGCACCCGCCGGGGCAATCACGATGTTATGATACGCGGCACCTTCGCTAACATTCGCATCAAAAACCTCATGCTGCCTCCTCGGTCTGACGGCACCCGGGTGGAAGGAGGTCTCACCCTGTTTCAGCCTTCCGGACAACAGATGTCCATCTATGAGGCGGCGAAGAAGTACATGGCTCAGGGAACCCCCACAATCGTTTTCGGCGGTGAAGAATATGGCACCGGCTCATCCCGTGATTGGGCGGCTAAAGGCACACAGCTCCTCGGCATAAGGGCTGTCATCGCGGAGAGCTTCGAGCGCATTCACCGCTCAAACCTTGTGGGCATGGGTGTGCTGCCGCTGCAATGGGAAGACGATGACTCTGTTCAGTCTCTCGACATCCGGGGAGATGAGGGGTTCGACATCTTAGGCCTTGAGGATCTTCAGCCACAGCAGAGAATCACCCTGGTGATCAAACGGAGGGACGGGAGCAAACAGGAAGTGAGACTCCTGTCGCGTATTGATACCGCTATCGAGGTGGATTATTACAGGCAAGGGGGGATTCTCCCATACGTATTGCGGGAGCTGATTGCAAAGGCGTAATTCCCGGGGCGTGATCATGGCTGGGACGAAGACTCCCCGAGACACGCTCCGGGAAAATTCTGTGGCGCAGCATGCGCAAGATCGCTGACGGTGACAACAATCGGTGATCCTGCCGTACTGGAGGAGATGACCATCGCCCTGCACCACGTCGATTACACCCGTGAAAAATGATGAAAGAGGGACTGTCAATGCCGATAGCGTGCGGACCGGTAACGTTTTTTCTCCGAGAGTGAGAACCTCACCGACCCTGTGCCAAGAACACAGGGGATCCGCCGCCTACAGCTCATGATGAAACCAGGATTGACGCTTGGCGATTTCGAACTTATCTGGCTCAACGGAGGGCGGTTTGAGCTGGACGGCGGCGCAATGTTCGGTGTTGTACCTAAAGTTCTCTGGGCAAAAAAATATCCCTCTTCTGCTGACAATACCATTCCCATGGTAGCTTGGCCATTGCTGGTTAAAGCACGTGATTCCCTCATTCTTATAGAAACAGGATTGGGCAATAAGCTCACTGAGAAGCAGAAGCAGATCTTCAGGGTAAAGGAAGCATGGAATCTGATAGCCGATTTGGAGTCTCTGGGAATCAGGCGGGAAGATATCGATTATGTGATTTTAACCCATTATGATTTCGACCACGCTGGCGGGGTTATAACAAAAGAGGATTCCGGAGCATTGACGCTCACCTTTCCCAGAGCAAAACATATAGTACAAAAGAAAGAATGGGAGGATGTGCTTAATCCGAACAAAAGATCTCTGCATACCTTCTGGCCCATTAATTACGAGGCTTTGAAAGAAAGCAAGAATCTTGAATTGGTTGACGGTGAAAGGGAAGTGCGGGAAGGAATCCGTGTTATCCTCACCGGAGGGCATAATAGAGGTTTTCAGATCGTTAAACTGGAGTCAGGGAATGAACGTGCACTGCATATGGTCGATTTACTCCCCACTCACGCGCACTTTAACCCCCTCTGGATCATGGCATATGACAATTTCCCCCTCGAGTCCATCGAGAAAAAAGAAGAGTGGGAAAAGAGAGGTATTGAGGAAGGTTCTTGGTTCACTTTCTACCATGATCCCTTTGTGCTCGCCTGTAAATTTGACGAACAAGGGAATATTACCGAGAAACACGGCGGCGAGGGCGATACTGCGAAAGATCTCTGAAGTGTTTTCTAGCAGTTTTTATCCGTTACCCGAAACGTACTGAACCATGTGCACGAGTTGACTCGCTCTCCGACTGACCCGCCTCACTGACACCAGAGTTTCTTCGGGTGAGGACATCGGTTGCCCGGCACCTTCCCGACTGATCCGGACGTGCCGTCGCATAAGCAATCCAGTTCGTCAGTAGTCAAGGGCTTTCGCCCGTAGCTCACCAAACGGGCACTGCCCCGTATAGAATAGCTTCGCAGCTGTCTATCTCTGCCCTGCAGGATGAATTGCGTTCTGCGGTCAATCCAAACCACCCGGGAGCGCCTGCACCCCTCAAGGCAATTATCTTTTTGTAATAACAAAACTCGTTGATGTTGCTGAATAAATGAATAATGAATTTACAGGAGTTCCCCCAAAATTTTTAGGCGCTTGAGCGGAACAGTGACCCCTGCATCGTGGATCGTGGCAGCAGCCTCACGATCTGTCCAGGATGACGCGTAAAAATACTCGTTAGACCGTCGGCAATG
>JBEKCV010000084.1:0-17838 GCA_050014695.1 Thermodesulfovibrionales bacterium | reverse complement strand
CACCCCTCAGAATATCGTGTGCTGTATGTCACGGCAACCTCAGGAACCATAATAGAGCTGTACAAGCAGGTATGTTACGCCCTGAACATAGAAGTGCGAGGCGGTTCAAAAGCCGTCCTGAGCCGGATGATAAAGAGTTGTATTATGGAACTCGTCAATAAAAAAGAGAAACCCGTGCTTATCATAGACGAAGCCTCGCTGATACGCCTCGATGTTTTTTCAGAACTGCACACCCTGGTACAGTTTGAAGGAGACTCCAAAGCTGTGCTGCCGATGGTTCTCGCCGGACAGAACAATCTGATGGACAGCCTTATGTTCCGACAGTCAAGGCCGCTGGCATCACGGGTAGTGGCAAGGGGGCATATGGAATCACTTAATGCTGAAGGGATGGCTGCGTATCTGCAACATCACCAGAATATAGCCGGTTGTAAAAAGAACCTGTTCTCTGAACAGTCTGTCACGGCAATACATCAGGGATCTGGGGGATTGCTCAGAAGGGCAAACAATCTTGCCAGGGGAGCACTGGTTGCAGCGGCCGCTGAGAAATGCACGGTAGTGTCAGCTGAACACGTTCGCGTTGCTTCAACAGAAATAATCTGACCAGTGAAGGGGGCAGAAATGCCCCCCTATGTAATAGGTCAGACTAAAACGAAAGGTCAGAATAATCAGAATATCTAGGCCAGTTCAATTCGAAAAACAACAGCATCTATCCTTTCCAGTGCAGCATGAATATTCTCAATTGCCTTTTTGAATATGTCTGCTCCTGTAGCCTGTACCGGAAAATTAAATAGACTTGTACCTCTTGTGTCATCGGTAACCTTCATTCTCCTTCCCACTGCTCTGTTCTTTAATACTTAAGCTGGTCTATTCATTCTTAAGTTCTCCTTGTAATAATCTCTTTGGATGAGATACGTCAGTTAAAAATTTTGACTTGCACAGATTAAGCTTACTTTTTTTGATCACTGGCATGTCGTTTATTGTCACAATCTCCCATAAATAGGTAAAGTAATGAATATACAAAAAGCCATGGATAAGGGTTCAAGTATAGTATTAGATTAGGCATAACTATTGCTGTGTTCAAAGTGAAGTACCACCGACTTTGTTGGTGGCTTTCAATGCGGACGGGTATTTTGCTGACCTCTTGAAGGGACCAGAGAACCCGGAGCAAAACCTCCAGATAGACTTCGACTAATTTGGGACGATCTGGAGGTTTGTGTACTTAATCCCGCAAAGTCAAACCGTTCAAAAATCCCACTAATCAAAGGCTTACGTTTCACTTGAATTTAACACTCACCCGTATATACTGTAGTTGTGACTAATGTTCATGAGAAGGTAACGGACATGCCCTGTCCCTCTTGTAACTCGGAAGCAGTATACCGCTATGGCAAGGCCTGGACCGGGAAACAGAGATTTATTTGTATAATGTGCGGGGAGCAATTCACGAATGGAACAAAGGTTTCTGAGGTCAAAGGAAAACCTACATGTCAGGAATGTGGCAAGCCTATGCATATTTACAAAATAGAATCTGATGTAATCAGGTTTCGGTGTTCGGGATATCCTGATTGCAAGCATTTCAGGAAGTTTAGACTGAAGGAGGAGGATAAATTGAATAAACTATGATTAACCCGGCAATCGAAACAAAGGGCATTAGCTCTATACGCCAAGTGGCATAATAGTTCAATACCAGTATGTATAGTTAACAAACCCGTTTTTCTATAAAAATCACCTGTGTCTAACAGTAATGCCCCATAACTTTAGCGAAATTTAATACAACCTTCATTATCTCGTAATAATCTTGTAACATGAGCCTGATATCCTGACACTTGTTACTATACGAACACGGGCATCTTGCTGACCTTATTATAAGGGATCAGAAAACCCGGAAGAGGAACTTCTTGTGTTCTTTTCCGGGTTTTTTTATTTCAAACAATCAAAAGGGTAAGATCCACATCGTGGAAATAAATTAGAAAGAAAGCAGGAAAAGAAATGAAAAAATCAAAAGTACCAATCTTTAAAGGCTTGCTCTTCGGCACACTCTTGACAGCGAGTCTAGTAGTCTGCACAAGCGTTGCACACGCAGATCTCTCCTCGGATACACAGTCATTTTCATTTAATGGGTCAACAACTCCTTACAGCCTGTCGCTAAACAGTTTCAACATAGCTCTCGGAACGTTGACTGATATTTCACTCACGCTTGTCACTAACATTACGCCCCAAGTGCAATTAATTAATTTTACTAGTTCATCCCAAAACTTCACAAATGCTGAGTCAACGACACCTTTCACCCTCACTGGCCCAGGAAGTACAGTCGTCAATGCTACAGCTTCAACCGGTTTGATAAATGGGACTGCAGTCGCGCCACAATATAATATTTCAACCTTCTCCGGGCCTACAGTACAGCAGACCCAAACAATTGATATTGCCTCAGCGATTTGGAATCAATACGAAGGCACAGGTTCTCTCGCCTTTCAAGCTGCAATAGGCCCTTTCACATCGTCTGCTAGCTTTACCCCAGGAACCCTTGCCGTCGGTGGCAATGGATCAGTAAATGGTGATGTTACCATTGATTATACGTATACCGCAGTCCCCACCCCAATCCCGGCAGCTGTATATCTTTTCGGCTCAGGCCTGCTGGGCTTGGTCGGAATAAGAAGAAAGCTGAACTAATCAGGATTTTAGCTTCGAATCAATGCCAAGCGCCATCCAATGCAGTGTTAAGACCATATTGCATCAGGACGATGACGACTGACAAGTGACAACGGCCCGGACAGGAGTTAAAACTCAGGTCCAGTTGACTCATAGGAAAATGTTACCGAAGGATCGTTGACTCAACGTGAGTTGTTATAACAGAGCTGAAAGATCTTTTTCAGTTGACCTTCCATTGCCTTTCTCAGCTGAAAGGGATTAAGCTTTTCAAACTGTTTTGTCAGAGCACGTTTTACCGCACTCTGGATATCCGGTGAATCCACGATCCTCTGATAGGGCGTCTTAGGAGTATCATAGCGTTTTATGGTTTTTGAGGCAACCCGGTTTTTTTCGATAAGCTTTACTGAGGGACAGAAGAAGTTATGGAACAATCTCCATTCCGAAGTATAGAGTTCATTGAGAAGGGGGACAATCTCGGGGATATCGAAGCGATGGTATCCAAGCCACTGTCTCACATGGGTCCAGTTTTTCTGTTCTATGTGGGAGTTGTCATCTTTATGATATGCTCTGCTACGGGTAAACTGTACGGGATGTTTTCTTTGTTCGGTAAAGTGCTTCAGGAGGTGATAGTTGAAGAACTCGCTGCCGTTGTCGCTGTCGAAGCCGAGAAGGAGGAAGGGCAGGGATTCCTCAATATCTTAAAACCTCGGTTTCCCCTTTACCCCACACAGCTCTTTGTTCCGTCCAGCCGGTAGCAATGTCCACGCAATCGAGGGTGAAGGCGAACATGCCTGCCATAGAAGTGCCACAGTGGGCAACCGTATCAGCCTCCAGAAAACCGGGACGGGATTCATCCCACTGATTTGTCTTGATCGGCATGTGCTTTCTTAAGAGCGTACCAGGCTTTGTGGTGGACCTGCCATGCCCTTTGTAGCGTGCTCTGACCGGTTTCAGAATGCGGTCAATGGTTGCAGGAGATATCGCAAGGAGAGCTTCGGTCACTTCCCCAGAGAGCTTCCCATACTCCTGACCATAGCTAGGCAGCCACAGCGGCAACACTGCCTTCAATCTCTTTGAACAGGGAAGATTTGCGGTCAGCCAGATTTGCTTCAGAGGTTTCAGGAGAGCTTCTTTCCGGTATAGAGGTATTCTGCCCTTTTTCTTCTTTTTGGGCTTGAGAAAACGCCTAAACTTCCTGAGCAGCCTTATGGCATGTTTCCGATGATATTCGCAGGCAGCGCAGAATTCATCCAGAATCATTGCCTTCTGCTTTCGGGAGGCCTTCTTGTATCTTAGATATATCGCCTCAAGATATTCTCGCTTGGATCGTGAACTCATAATTTGGTCCCTTTCTCAGCATGTTTTTTTCGGTAACATGCATTATGAGTCAACGATCTTTTTTATTTTCACCTCCGGTAACATTTATTGTGAGTCAATTCGTAATCCCTTAAAATCGTTGACTTTAGCTGTAAAGGTGTTTAAACTTTAACACGATGAAAAAGGATGTGAGAGCCATGATAGAACAGGTCGTCGGGAATCTCGGTGTTGAACGTATCCTGGTCGAATTCCAGATACCACGGGAAGAAAAGTTCGGCGATATTGCGACACCGGTGGCGATGGCCCTGTCCAAAATCCTGAAAAAATCACCGAGGAAGATCGCTGAGGACATGGTGAGTTGCCTTCAAGATAAGGATATATTCGAACGGATCGATATAGCCGGACCCGGCTTCATAAACTTCACCTTCTCGAAAAAGTATCTCTTCTCAGAACTTAAGAACCTCCTTGCAGCAAAAGAGCAGTTCCTGAAAACGGAGATAGGCAAGGGCAAAAGAGTGCAGATTGAGTTTGTGAGTGCGAACCCGACTGGACCGTTGCATCTCGGCCACGGAAGAGGCGCTGCGGTAGGGGCTGCTCTAGCCAATCTTCTGAATGCCGCGGGATACGAGGTGGAGCGCGAGTATTATGTCAACGATGCGGGCCGGCAGGTGAAGATACTGGGTCTCTCCGTGTTCGCAAAGTATCAGCAGCTTTTAGGCATAGAGTACCCGTTTCCCGATGACGGCTACAGAGGCTATTATATAGAAGGCATTGCAAAAAGGATTATCGATTTGTACGGCAATAGATATTCGGAGATGAGTTTTCAGGAAGCATCCGAATTCTTCTCGGAGTTTTCTTATAAGGCCATGCTCAGGGAGATTGAAGAAGACCTCAAAGCGTTTGGGACTATTTTTGATTCCTGGCAGAGCGAACGAGAGCTCTACTCAAAGAACGACGTGGATAATGCGATCGATGACCTTAGACACCGGCGGCATCTCTATAGGCAGGACGGGGCATTGTGGTTCAGGGCAACCGCCTTTGGCGATGACAAGGACAGGGTGATCATCAAGAGTGACGGTGAATTCACCTATTTCGCTTCAGACATTGCCTATCACAGGAAAAAGATCGAAAAAGGATTCGACAAGATCGTGGATATCTGGGGCGCTGATCACCATGGCTATATCTCAAGGCTTAAGGCGGTGATTCAGGCATTGGGTTATCCACCGAAACACCTTAATATTCTTCTTGTTCAGATGGTGACCCTGCTCAGGGCGGGCAAACCGGTCCAGATGTCGAAGCGGGCGGGTGAGTTTATCACGTTACGGGAAGTGATGGATGAGGTCGGTCCTGACACGACAAAATTTATCTTTCTTACCAGACGCCCGGACAGCCATCTGGAGTTTGACCTCGCTGTGGCGAAAGAGCAGTCGGCAGAGAACCCGGTGTTTTATGTGCAGTATGCCAATGCGCGGATCAACAGCATCGTTGTCCGCGCTCACGATATAGGAATAAGCGCTGAGGATCTCGAGGGGGTTGATCTTACCCTTCTTGAGACCCCTGAGGAGCTCAGGATCATAAAAAAGCTTCTCGCCTATCCCATGATATTTGAGGGCGCAGCGCTTTCTCACGAGCCGCACAGGATAACCTTTTACCTGCAGGAACTTGCTGGACTGTTCCATCCCTATTACAACAAGTTCAGAGTGCTCACCGATGACGCTAAACTCAGCGCGGCTCGGCTTGCGCTTTGCGAGGCGATACGGATTGTCCTGAAGGACGGCCTCGGGATCCTCGGCCTGAGGACGCCCGAAAAGATGTAACTGTTGACCCGGCGCTCTGCGAGCGGCATTTTCTGCCCGCTCGCCTCAGACGGACTGTCCGAAAAACAACCGGCCAATGAATTCCCACATACTTCTGTCGCCGTTCCTAAGAACATGGACAAATATTCCATGACGTCATTCGAACAGTACTAATGACGATTCGCCTACCGGATTCTCGCCGGCACCAAACGGTATGATCACAGGATGTGCCGTGCCTTTCGGTCGGTGACAACCCGGATCGGGACTCGCCCGACCGCCCGTGCCCTGTTTGCGCTGTTTGGCCTTACAGCAAACAATCGCCCACCTGCTCCACACATGCATGCTTCCCTCGATTCCTTACAGGTAGAGGAAAGGTGACCTGAAGCTGACTCGGCAGCCGTTCACTAAAGCCATTTCCTCTTCGACCTATAACCAGCGCCGCGGCATGATGCCCAGATATCCCATACCGGCCTGCGAACTTCTCCCTGCCGATCACTGACGTATAAGAGGGCGTCTCCTGCAGCAACTCAATCCCGGCATCAAAGGCCCGCGCTGCTATAACCATGTGAATGAGACGGTAGGCAAACGACGAAAGCATCCGCGCATATCGCCTGTCTTGTCTCTCCAAAGCAGCTTTCTTCTTTCTGAAGTCGAGTTTTTCGATGACAATAGGTTTCCTTCTTGCAGATGCTATTGCAAGAAGCGACTTCATCGCTTCGCTCACAATGGCTCGGCTCTGATCCGAGGACTTACCGTAAGTGCAGCAGGAGATTGTCCAAAAGTCTATAGGATTACCAAATCGGTCTGCCTTAGTAAGAGAGAGATGATCAGCGTTAATATCCACACCGATTACCCTGAGCTCTCTCTCTGAGACCTGTTTTGCCCTATCTGTTTATGTGTACTAATGAGCATAAACAGTTCACATAACTCTGATTACCTTCTGGTAAAGACACCGTGACAAAGATCCGCCAGCCTTTGTCGTCCTTCACAAAACGATAGGAAATGGCCTGCCACTCATCCTCCTTATCAGAAAGGTTCCGGCCAATGGCGTTGTGTCCATGGGCAAACCAAAGGCCCGTAATAAGGATGTATTTTCGGGGAAAAGCGTTTGGCAATCTCAGACGAAGCGCAATGTTCCCGTCTTCCGCTACGGTTGCCACACAACCCTGAGACCCTGCTGACTCGTCTTTCGAGCCCAAGACAAAGAACTGGCTGTTTCTGGCCACTTGCCGGTCAGACAGCCACTCCTCATGAGAAGCATACCCTTTTTGTTCCGGGTAAAATTGCGAGTGAAACAACTTCTTTGAGCCAAAGCAAAGACGGACTGTGCCATTGTCTCTATCCTGTTGCAGTTGAGCAAGCTCCTGTTTGAGGATGGCTAGGCGGGGGTTTCTCTTGGTGCCGGACCTCTAGCTTGGTGATACGTTTCAGTACCTGTCTTGCCCGCTCGATCCGTCGCTTGAGCTCGTCAATTAGGTCAGGCTGCCGTTCTTAAACGGAGGCTATCTTGCCGCCGAGTCCTGTCTGGACAGCATTAAACTGACGGGCCGTAATACCAAAACGTCTCAGAAAGTCCCGCTTGAGGGCATTGCGGTCATCCCCTGCCTCAATGCGGGCAAAAAGCGTTCTCTCAGCCAGGCCGTACTGAGAAGCATAGGCATCAAGAAAACCAGACTGCTCCTGCGCCAGTTCGGGTCGTGTCTGGTACGTTCGTATGGATTCGGTCATATCATTCGCCGGTGGCTGCCTTCATGGCGCGCCTCGCCCTACTTTTCGCCGATCGCTTCCCATACAGGCGATCGCACAGCGATACGATGACTGCATGGAGGTCCCGGACTATATCATCCTTCCTTTCCTCAGGCTCAATCACCATAAGCGTTCTGCCCTGAGCAGCAAGTGCGGCCTCCACATACTCAAAACCAAACCTCATGAGCCTGTCACGGTGCTCTACCACCACGGTGTGGCTCGCGGGATTCCTTAAGATCTTGAGCATTGCCCGACGATGCCCGTTCAAACCCGACCCGATCTCCTTCACGACGTCGGTTACAGTGAGATGCCTGGATGCAGCAAACTCACTCAACCGGGCTATCTGCCGGTCAAGGTCCGCCTTTTGCTCAGCGCTCGATACCCTGGCGTACAAAACCGTGCCACCTTCCGTGACAGAAGCGGGGGGATGCACTATCACGGTCCCTGTCGGCAGTTGCTCCACAGGTATAGGCAACTGCCCCAGCTTCCACATCCGCCACGCACTCTTGTACGATATCCCCTGCTGCTTTGCCCATACGCTCAATTTCACGGCTATATATATTAGCATATATGACCATGAAAGCGTCAACTATTGTCAGTCCCTTATTCGATTTGTCAATAAGGCTGATCGAGGATCTGGAGGCAGGACCGATCATTTCTCAAAAAAAAAAAAGCCCCCGGAAAGTTGTTCCGGAGGCTTTCAGAGCTTTGCGTCTAAAACAACCCCTTCACCTTGCCGGTATTCACATCAACATCAACCCGTCTGTAAGCAGGGTCGGAGGCGGTCCCCGGCATCAACTTAATTGCTCCGGCAACAGGAACGACAAATCCTGCTCCCATATAGGTGAGGATATCACGAACATGGAGTTTCCATCCTTTAGGAACTCCTTTGATGTTCGGGTTGTCAGTAAGACTCAGGTGGGTCTTCACCATGCACGTCCCGAGCTTTGCGATCTGGGGGTCTTCCTCCATCCTCTTTGCCTTAACCAGGGCATCGGGAGAATATTCAACCCCATCCGCACCGTAGACTTCCTTTGCAATCAGCTCGATACGCTGGCGGAGAGGCGTCGAAATCTCATATAGGAATTTGAAATTAGTCGGCTCGTTGCAAGCATCGACAACAGCATCGGCAAGTTCCAGCGCGCCTTCGCCGCCAAGCTGCCAGTGTTTTGAGAGGGCGACCCTTGCCCCTGCCATCTCAGCAAGTCTTCTCACTGTCTTTATCTCATTGTCCGTATCAGTGTAGAAGGCATTTATGCAGACAACGGGATTGATGCCTGCTTTCTTTATGGTATTTACATGATGGATAAGGTTCTCGCATCCTTTTTCGACCCATCCGACATTTTCGCCCTTGTACTCTTCGGGTATGGGTTTCCCCGGCACGGGAATCGGTGCACCCCCGTGGCACTTCAATGCCCGTATTGTTGCAACGAGAACAGCGGTATGAGGCTTCAACTCCGAGAATCTGCATTTGAGGTTCCAGAATTTCTCGAATCCGATGTCAGCCGCGAATCCTGACTCGGTTACGTGATAATCGCCGAGTTTGAGGCCGATCCTGTCCGCTATGATGGAGGACTGCCCGATGGCGATATTGGCGAACGGGCCTGCGTGGACAAGGACAGGCTGTCCTTCCATGGTCTGCAAGAGATTTGGATTGATTGCCTCGACCATCCAAGCGGTCATTGCGCCGGCAACGTCCAGGTCTTCTGTGGTTACCGGCTTTCCGCTTTTGTCATACGCCACCACGATTTTTCCCATCCGTTCCCGCATGTCCTTAAGATCCTTTGCAACGGCCAAAATGGCCATCACTTCAGATGAGACGGCGATGGCAAAACCTGATCGCATCATGAATCCATCATCTTTGCTACCGAGACCGATGATCATATCCCTCAGTGATTGGGCACAGAAATCCATTATCCATTTCATCTCCACATTGCGGGGATCAATATTCAGTCTCTTTAGTTTGCGCTTCGCGAGCTGCTCGTCGTTGTAATTAAATTCATGCTGCATCCGGGCGGTGAGGGCGACCATCGCGAGGTTATGGGCATTCATGATGGCGTTTATGTCGCCGGTAAGTCCGAGAGAGAACGGGGTAAGGGGTATACACTGTGAAAGCCCCCCTCCAGCAGCAGAGCCCTTGATATTCATCGTGGGGCCTCCGGAAGGCTGGCGTATGGCTGCGATAACATTTTTCCCTCTTTTTCCAAGACCCTGGGTTAATCCCATGGTGGTGGTCGATTTGCCTTCTCCGAGGGGCGTAGGGGTAATGGCAGTGACATCAATATACTTACCGTCAGGCTTTTTGCGCAGACGGGTCAGGATACTGTTGAAATCTAACTTTGCCACATGGTGACCATGGGGAAGAAGCTCCTTTTTATCCAGGCCCAGAGCCTCCCCTAACTCATAAACCGTTTTCATGTGAGCTTCAGCTGCTTCTGCAATCTCCCAGTCCGCGTGTTTCGTTGGATCGAGCGGCATTTTGAAACCTCCTTTTTTTGTTGTGATTATCAACGTATGGTTGTCGCAGGCTCGGCCTGCCTTTATTCAACAATGAAAGCGAACAAGATCACGAGTACGGAACGTCTTTAGAAGGCATGGTCTTCAAAAAAAGCGCCATAACTTGTCAGGGCGTTCAGAAGCTTGTCGACTATCCTTTTTCCGCATTTTTGCTGAGCGAGACATTCAGAATCTCTTACATCGATATAAGGGACATACCACATCATACGATTGCTGTTTCAGAGGTTATAATATATTTCAACGGTTCTCATTTTGCAAGTGCTTTTTTTGATAGGAATGCGGGGTGCGAAGCAGCGGCCCGAACTAGATCCCCTCAAGGGCGCAGCCAGGCTTGTCGTTTCCGGGATACCTTCACCCACCAATCTCACACCCCTTGCAGGTTAATTTAGTTAATTGCATGTTTATTATGTTTATTGCTCACTTTTTGCTTGAAGGACTTACTCTGATATAATAAAACTATGCAAAGGACGGGCACTGCAAGGCTTCCGCTCCGCCGTGGAAAGGCATCAAAATGGCTTTTCACCAGGATGGCTGCACTCGATGGTGGATTGCCGCCGCTGGCGTGGTTGAATTCGGATCAAAGGCTTTTCTCATCAGACTGTCCTATCCTTGCTGGCCGGAAATCAGGCAAAGACCGATGCATCGAAGAGAACGGTGAGGTATTTTGGATGATTGAAGGAGGACTCCATGGCTGAAGAGAGGAAGACAGAAGAACAGTTGATCAATGAATTAGCGGTACCTCCTCAGTCCTCTGCTGATTCGGAAGCACCCGTACTGGAACAGAATCGGACAGAAGAAAGAATTCTCTATGCCAAGAAAGAGTTGGAACTGATCATTGATACTATGACTGATCTTGTGGCAATGATCGATGAGCGGCATAGAGTTTTACGGGTCAATAAAGCACTAGCGGGGAAATTCGGCGTATCACCGAAGGAATTGGTTGGAACCCTCTGTAATAAATATATGTGTAACGGCGATGTACCTCGTCACCATTGCCTGCATACGCAGGTGATGGCAGACGGACAAGAACGTGCTGTCGAGGCGTACCTGGCGCACCTGGGCGGTCACTATCTCGTTACCGTGGCGCCCATTCGGGACAACAGCGGTCGTGTGACCGGCACTGTTCATATCGCTCGCGACATCACCAAGCGTAAACGAGCCGAAGAGGCTATGCGGAAAAGTGAGGATAAGTTCCGTAACCTTACCGAGAGCTCCTCGGACTGGATTTGGGAGGTCGATGCCGGGTTCCGCTACACGTACTCAAGCCCTAAGGTCAAACAGATATTGGGATATGAACCTGAAGAGATGATCGGACGAACCCTTTTCGCTCCCATGCCCGAGGATGAAACACGGATAAGACAGAACGAAGTGGCCGCCTTCTTCCGTGATCGCAGGCCTTTTGAAAGACAGGAGCACGTTTATCTGGCCAAGGATGGTCGGTTGATTACCATCGAGACGAGCGGGGTGCCGTTCTTCGACGCTGACGGCATCTTCCTCGGTTACCGGGGAATCGACCGGGATATTACAGAGCGCAAGCACGCAGAAAAGCAACTGGCAAATGCTCAAGCATTTCTCCAGTCCGTCATTGACGGAGTGGCCGACCTCATCATGGTTTTTGGCTCGGATTATCGGGTGAAGTTAATGAACAAGGCCGCGAGGGAGTTTTCACTGGGGGGAGAACCGGTGAGGGAATCGCACTTTTGTTATGAGCTTCTGCACCGAGGGAAAGAGCCCTGCTCGACGATCGGGATGAGTTGTCCGCACGCAACAGTCTTCAAGACCGGGCAGTCCGTTACTGTAAACCACATGCATATTGGCAAGGATGATCAGGAGAAAGCCTTTGAGATCAGCGCGTCACCAATCTTTGATGACACGGGACAGGTAGTTGAGAGCGTAGAGGTCTGCAGGGATGTTACCAGGAAATTGATGCTTGAGGAGGAGAGGAAAAAAATTGAAGCGCGTTTGTATCGGGAACAGAAAGAAGAGTCCATCCTTACCCTTGCAGGCGGCATTGCCCATGACTTCAACAATCTCCTTATGGCTGTCCTTGGAAACGCTGAGCTGCTCCAGATGGGATTCGAGCGATCCGCGAGGGGATACACATTTACTGAAAATATCGTGAACGCATCCAAGCGCATGGCTGATCTTACAAATCAGTTGTTAGCCTACGCGAAAAGCGGTATGCACCAGCCGGAAACCATCTCCCTGAATGACTCGGTCAAGAAAGCCTTGAACCTCACCCATAGGGGCAAGGCCAGCGAGATCGAGGTCGCCTTGGATCTCTCTGAAGAACTGGTGCCTGTTTTTGCCGACCCTGCTCAGATGGTTCAGGTTTTGGTTAATGTGTTCACCAATGCATTTGAAGCTATGGAGAAAAACGGTGGCTGCCTGAGTGTTCATTCGGGGAACATCGTGAAGGAGAAGCCGTGGGAATGTAGTCCCTTTAACTACGAACGTCCCGAGGGCCAATACGTCTATATCCGAATTGCTGACACGGGACCGGGCATTCCGGAGGATCTCAAAGGCAGGATTTTTGAACCTTTCGTCACAACAAAGTTTCTCGGACGCGGACTCGGCCTATCCGCTGCTGCGGGAATTCTTGAGAACAACAACGGCTGTATCTCTGTGGAGAGTTGCAGCGGGAAGGGCACGATAATGCACATCTATCTCCCCGCGGCGAAACCGGCACAGGGAGAAGGAAAGGTAAAGCAAAAACAGAGGGCAAAGGTCCTGGATGAGAAGGTCCTGGTCGTGGAGGATGATCCACAGATACTCCTGTTATTAAGAGCGATGTTGGCGAAAATGGGTCATACTGTTCTCACCGCAGTCAACGGGAAAGAAGCACTCGCGTTGTTCAAAAGGCAAAGAAGCGCTATAAAGATGGCGATACTGGATATCCAGCTGCCTGATATGAACGGGAAAAAGCTCTTTGTTGAGTTGAAGGCCCTTGAACCCTCCCTGAAGGTGCTTATCTCGAGTGGCTATGACGAGAGGACTGCACTCGGAGAATTCGAGTCCCTGAGGCCGGAGGGCTTTATCCAGAAGCCATATCTCAGGGCCGATCTGGAGGGAAAGGTGCTGGAGATTCTCAAGGACTGACGTCACCGAAGACTGGGGCGACCCTGAGATTATCATGAGAGAGAAAGGATTCATCAGGTTATGAAATCGGCATACAAAATCCTTGTTGTTGATGATGATGACGGGATAAAAAACCTCCTCTGTTCGTTTCTTGCTTCAAGAGGGCATATCTGCGAAATGGCATCGGATGGCATTGAAGCTCTCGACAAAGCCGGCAGAGCCGTCTTCGATGCAATCATCACTGACATAAAAATGCCCCGGATGGACGGCATCACCCTTACTAGGGAGCTTGTAAAGCGGTGCCCAGGGGTTTCGATTATGGCTATGACCGGATTTTCCCAGGAATATTCCGAAGAAGATGCCATTGATGCGGGCGTTCATGATTTTATAACAAAACCCTTCACGCTTGCCGAATTTTCAGCTCGGTTTCACAAGGTGATGCGCGACCACAGAATCCATGCTGAAATAAGACAGAGTAACAAGGCCTTAACGGACGAGGTCGTTGCGGTTGTTCAGAAGGAAACAGAGGGCAAGATCGACCTGCTCAAAAAGGAAATCTCTGAACTGAAAGACCTTGCTCATTTCGATACGCTTACGAAACTTCCCAATCGTAGGCTGTTTTTTGACAGTCTCTCCCAGTCTCTTGAATCGGCAAAACGGTACAGACATATGCTCGCCCTCCTTTATTTGGACCTTGATAACTTCAAGGTTATCAATGACACCCTGGGACATGATGCGGGTGATCTCCTGCTGAAGAAAGTTGTTCAACGGGTGGCTATCTGCGTCCGGAAATCAGATATCGTGGCACGTATGGGTGGCGATGAGTTTACCGTCATCCTCGTTCATATTGACGAAGAGCAGGAGGCGGCGTTTATTGCCCACAGGATTATCGATTCCCTTTCGAAGGCATTCCGTCTGGGACGTTACGAATGCTCTATCAGCGGTAGCATCGGCATAAGCATTTTCCCGGCTGACGGCGATACTACGGAGATCCTTCTCAAGAAAGCTGATACGGCAATGTTCTCTGTGAAGCGCCAAGGGCGAAACAACTATCGGTTTTATGAAGAGGAAATGGGTGGAATTCGTGAACTATCGTGAAAGAGAACTGACCATCTCAAGAGGATTTTCTGCGGATTTCTCTTGACGAATGTTACGGGGACTTTGGAAGGGTGCCGGGGCTGACAACAGTTTGACACTTTCATGATGATATAAGATAGAGCCATGAAATTGAGCGTATGGGCAAAGCTACCGGGTGGCAGTTATTTCGCCTGAAGCCAAGCAGCGCCTGCAGCGCACGGACGGTCCCGAACGCGTTCGGGATCCAGGTTGTCACCGACCGAAAGGCATGGCATGGCCTGTGATCATACCGTTTTTTGCCGATGAGATTCCGGCATGCGAATCGTTATTCGTACCGTTCGAATGATGTCATGGAATATGTGTCCATGTTTTTAGGAACGGCAAAGAGATTAGCCGCTTGTTGATAAAACCTATAAACGGAGGAGCGCATGGAGACGAATACCTTACATCCTGGACTGCCATTGATTCAGGACGCTGATCTGAACGGAAAGACGGTTCTTATCCGGTTCGACCATAATGTTGTCAAGAAGGGAGAGATCCGGGATCCCTTCAGAATTGACCGTACCGTTGGAACTCTCTTCAATATTGTGGAACGGGGGGGGAGACCGATACTGATGACCCATGTGGGCAGGCCAAAGGATAAGAAGACGGGCAAGATACTCTGCAGGCCCGATGAATCTGTCGAGCCCATTGTGCAATACCTTGAACAGAAACTCCATGCGCGGTTTTATATCCCGAAATTCCTTGCCGACCCCGATAAAGGCATCACCGGCATTGATACCTCGATTAACCTTGCCATCAGGGAACTCAGGGAGAGGAAAATCGGCGGTATTTATCTTCCGAATACAAGATGGTTCCAGGGAGAGGAGGGCGGAGGTGAATTGAGCAAGAACTTTGCCTTGCAGCTTGCGGGTTTGGCTGATATGTACATTAATGACGCCTTTGGTTCGTGGCAGCCCCATTCCTCCACCTATGAAATAACACGCTTTCTCCCTTCGTATGCTGGCTTTCTCATGCAGCAGGAGATCTCGAACCTCACTCGGGTACTCGACCCGGAAAGACCCTTTCTCGCTGTGGTCGCAGGAGCAAAATATGATACCAAGATCAGGCCGTTATATGCGATATACGAGAAGGTCGACCGCCTTATCCTTGGTGGAGTAATCTACAACACCTTTCTTTGCGCCAAGTACGACGTCAAGATGCAGGGTGTGCTGGAGGATGATATAGCTCTCGCGCGTGAACTCGTCGAAAAAGATAAGGTGCAGAAAAAGATCGTCGAACTGCCCGACGTTGTCGAGTCAGACACCCCGGAAGGCAGATTTGAGGGTAAATATAGGACGATCTCCGTAAGGGATTTTAAACCCGGCAACTCTTACGGTTATGTCCTCGACATCGACCCGCGGTCTTTTGAAGACAGTGTCGTTGCTGAGACGATAAGGACCGCAAAGACCATATTTGTAAATGCCGTAATGGGATATACTCCCTACTTTACCGCAGGGTCTCAGGCACTTGATCACACTATTGACAGCAACAGGGTTGCAATGAAAATGTACGGTGGTGGTGACACCCTACAGGAGTTCAAGAGCCTCTGCCCCGGCCTGTATCTCTCGGTTATCGACAATTCCAATTATTATTTTTTCACCGGCGGTGGCACGGTGTTGACCGCCATAGAGCAGGGCAGTCCCTATGGCCTCGAGCCTCTTTTTGCCCTCATGGAGTCGAAAAAGAAGATGCGGGATACGGTGTAATCTCTTCGTTCACCCGAACTGACCTCTGTGCAATTCCTTTGAGCACAGAGAAAGGATAAGCGAGATGAAAAAGCTTTTATGGGCAGGCGGTATATGTTTGGCCTTGATTCTTGTCTTTTTGCTCTGCTTGAGCCTCTTTGTAAAAAGCCTTCTCAAGAGCGATAAACTCAAGGCGCTCATCATTCCACGGGCAGAGGAGTTTATCGGCAGAAAGGTGAATATCGATCAGATTCATATCTCCCTGTTCAAGGGCATCATCTTGAAGGGCATTGCCGTCAAGGAACCGGACGGGGCGGGGGATTTCATAACGACGAGGGAATTCATCCTCGATTATAGCCTCCTGCCGTTGTTGAAAAAGCAAATCGTGATTACAAAAATAGTGATAAACGCTCCATACGTCTCAGTGAAAAAAGAAGAGGGCGGCAGGTACAATTTCAGCGATATCATCGAAAAAGTTCAGGGTGAGAAAGGTGCACCGGAATCGGAAAGGGCAAAGGAAAAAGAGTTTCCCCTCTCGATCATCACTGACAAGGTGCTCATACGTGATGCAATCTTTGAATTCTCTGACAGCTCAAAGGAGCTTCCGGACGTGGCTGCAAAGGCTGACATCGATGTAACGGCATCCTTAGGAAAAAGTCTGAAAGATATGACCGTATCGGGGTCTGTAGACCTCAAGGAATTAAAGGCTATGGTGAATGGGATACAGACAAACACCTCGGGAAGGATCGAAATGACCAGGGAAGCGGTACAGATAGATCTCAATACGGCCCTGGGCAAAGACTCCTTTAAGTTGTCAGGGACGGTGAAAGATTATCTTGCATCGCCTGACATCACACTTAACCTCGTCGCCAAAGAAATCGACCTCGAAAGACTCATGGCTTTGGGCGGGAAGAACGCCGACGGAGGAGATCTGAAGGGAAAGGGTTTGATTTCCGAAAAAACCTCACGAGGGAAGAACGGCAAGGAAAAGCAGATCGCGGCATCAGGAGACGTTCAGGTGGATGCCGCCAGATATAAAGGGTACACCTTAAAAGATTTTATCCTGAAGTATCGATTAAGAAACGATGTTGTGACCATAGAGCCGCTGAGTCTGCATTTTTCGGGAGGGGACATGGTAAAGGCAGAAGGGATATTCAAGGGGAAGGTCCAGTTCGCATACACAGCGGGGAGCTTAGATGCAGCATCTGGAATAAAGAAGACTCTCACCGGCAGAGCAACAGCGGACCTGACAACGTGCGAAGTGAAGCAATCAAAAATAACTGATGGAATCGCCCTTGTCACGGGCCTTGACGACTTGAGGAGTCCGCATTTTGAGAATGGTGCGTTCCAGTTCACGATCAAAGATGAGAAGGTTTATCTCGAAGGGAATATGAATTCAACCAATCTCAGGATTCATTCTACGGGCAGCGTTGATTTCGCTGAGCGGATCGATGTTGTAACAGACCTGAATATATCACCAGTGCTGGCAGCCAAAATGCCGACGGCAGGAATTGCCGGATACCTCAAGGATGAGAAGGGATGGAGCATCGTACCCCTGAGGATAGTCGGGACTGCAGAGAAACCTTCTGTAAAGCTGAATACTGCGGCTCTAGGGAAACAGCTCGAAAAGGGTATTCAAGGAGAGATTGGAAAGAGGCTGTTTAAAGGAATTTTCGGGAAATGAGAGAGTGGCCGTGCTTCACTTTTTGAGGTTGCCGCACCGTATTGCAGCTCGCAACGAGCTGCCGAAAGTAAACTCCATCCGAATTAGCCACAAAAGAGGTGAACCAGGAAGATGCCCCTGGGTGTTGTTGAAGTAGGAAGCGACCCCCGATTAGAATTGATTACCAGATCAAAACCTAAAAGGAGGTCGTTTCCATGAAGAGAAGATATCGGAATATGCAAAAAAAGGCAAACGGAAAAGTAAGGGAGAT
>JBEKCV010000083.1:0-17937 GCA_050014695.1 Thermodesulfovibrionales bacterium | reverse complement strand
TAAATTGCCCTCACAGGGCCTCGATTTGCAGCGCCCTCACGCCATCAGAACTTGCCCCCCTCATAAAATGCCTCTTTTTTCTTCTATCTCC
Organism: Thermodesulfovibrionales bacterium; assembly: GCA_050014695.1. Lineage (GTDB taxonomy): Bacteria > Nitrospirota > Thermodesulfovibrionia > Thermodesulfovibrionales > UBA9159 > UBA9159. Next base: position 17,846 of record JBEKCV010000083.1, on the reverse strand, counting down.
CGTCCTTACCGTTAAAGTTACGGAATAGCTGTTCATAGGCGCTTTCTATGGTTTTCTGTGAAAATTCGTACTATAATACCCTGTGTTGATTGTGGGTCTCACAGGGAATTATGGGATGGGCAAGAGTACCATCCTCGCGATGTTCAGGGAACTCGGGGCGGTCACCATAGAGACCGATAGGATCGTTGATGCCCTTCTCCATGACGACACGGTTTTGAGGAAGCTCAGAGCGATACTGGGAGACGATGCTTTCTCGCCCGAAGGTCGGCTGGACAAGGCAAAGGTTGCCAACGCCATCTTTCAGGGAAAAGAACTCAGAGATGCTGTAGAGAGAGTCCTCCATCCTCTCGTCTTCGAAAAAATACGAGATTTCTTGGAAGGTCTCAATGAGGGGCAAAAAAATACAGGGGTTGTGGTAATTGAGATACCCCTTCTGTTTGAGAAGGGGTATACGGGCAAGTTTCACCGGGCGATAACTGTTTTTGCTGATGACGAGGTTGTATTGAGACGCCTTGATAATAAAGGCACCAGAAAAGAGGATGCAATGAAGCGGCTGAGTGCTCAGATGCCTGTTCAGGAGAAGATGCGGATGTCGGATTTTACGATAGACAACAGTCGCTCTCTGGATGAGACGCGGACCCAGGTCGTGAATATTTATGCGATGCTTCTTGAGGAGCCTGAGACCTCCCGGACGAGTCCCCTCAATCATTCGAAACTGCTGAGAGACGGATGATGATCGTCATCCGGGGGATAGAGTCACTGAAGGAGGATTGTAAGGATGTTGTCCTCACCATAGGAAATTTTGACGGAGTGCACAGAGGACACCAGAAGATATTCCGGAATGTAGTCGAGAGGTCCCGGGCTGTCAACGGCACAGCCATGGCGGTAACCTTTGACCCTCATCCCATGCGCGTAGTTGCGCCGGAGAGAGGTATGAAGGTGCTGACAACCTTTGATGAGAAAGCGCGGCTCATGGGACTTTTCGGGATTGACGTGCTCCTTTGCATAAACTTTACAAAGGAGTTCTCAAGCATGGGCCCCGATGATTTCATAAGGAATGTCATTGTGGATAAGATAGGGGCCAGAGAGGTGATTGTCGGTCACAGTTATGCCTTTGGCAAAGGGAAAAGAGGATCTACCGCTCTCCTCAGGAGGAGAGGGGGAAAATATGGATTTACCGTTAAGGTGGTAAGATACGCTCGATTATTTGGGGATATTGTTAGCAGCAGCAGGATAAGAAGTCTCCTGAACAGGGGAAGGGTGTGCGAAGCTTCATGGCTCCTCGGAAGACCGTATGTGATTGAAGGGACCGTGATTAAAGGTGTGGGCAGGGGAGGCAGTCTTCTGAACGTTCCCACAGCCAATATAGCAACGAAAAATGAACTCATTCCCAAAGAGGGTGTATATGCGGTAAAGGTGGGGTACAAGGGGAAAATTCTGGACGGGGCTGCAAATATTGGGCAGAACCCCACATTCGGCATGGCTCAGATGAGTTATGAAGTTCATATTTTCGATTTTTCTGAGGATATCCTTCATGAGGATATCAGGGTATATTTCATTGACCGTATAAGGGATGAGAGAACCTTCCCCGACATTTCGATTCTGAAAGAATATATCATGAAGGATCTCTCCCGCGCTCGAGATATCTTAAGAACCAAGAAATATCCTAAAGTGATATAGGATCAACATCCACTACTACCCGCAACCCTTTTTGATCCTTCAGGCGGTTGAGAAACTCCCTGGCATATACCCGGAGCTCTTCCTTTGCCGAGGATTTTAAAATAACCTTTCGGATATGGGTTCCTTTTCGCGAAAGATCAAGTGGGCCGATGATCTCAATTCGCTCCCCCGAAGGCTTCAGCGCATCCCTCATAATGCCGCCAATATTTTTTTTCGATGATACGGTTATCATTACAATGCGAGAAAATGGCGGGTAGGAGAGCGATTTTCTCGCTGAGAGCTCTTCCCTCATGAAACCAAGAACGTCAAATGTTCTTATGTGGCTGAACACAGGATGCTCGGGCATGCGCGTCTGGATGATCATCAGTCCACCGGGCATAAGGCACTCGGATAAGGTGAAGATCTCTTGAAAAAGGAGTTCTGAGGATCGAAAGTCGGGGATGTGCAGATTCATGTCCGGATTCAGGAGGACACAGAGTTTGTAAGAGCTTCTCTCACGAAGTGTTCCCATTACAGCCTTTGTTCCTACGATGATTTCATCTTCGTCGCGGATCCCCGCGGCACCAGGCTGAGCGGTCCGTTCCCTGAGCGCGTCTTTGTCAAACCTGAGCGGTTCGACGTCCAGGTATTTTTTGAGATCCGTTTTGATCCGCTGTGTGCCAACTCCGACCATCTCAAGCCGTGTGCTCTGGCACGCACGGCATCTATCAGTTGCCAATTCCGTATAGTTACAATAATGGCATTTGAGAATTCTTTTTTCCTTATGGTAAACGAGCGGTATCTTGCACTCATGACAGGTCTCAATAGTATTGCAGTCCGAACATTGTATCATAGAGTACCCCTTTCGATTGATAAAAAAAAGGGCGCTGCCCCTGCCTCTGACGTATCCTGCTGCCTGAACGGTTCTCCGGGAAAGATAGGGGGTCACCTTCTTTGCGGTCTTCATGTTAATGATTTCCACCTTTGGTCTCCGGATCTCTTCGGCAGGTCGCATCAGGGTATATTTACCCTTCACCGTGTTATAGAACGACTCTAGGGATAGTGTTGGAGAGGAGAGGATTACAGGTGAGTTTTCGAGATACCCCCGCATCACGGCAATATCGCGTGCATGATAACGAACCCCTTCAAGGTTTTTATACGAATCATTGTGCTCGTGGACAACTGCTATGAGAGACACCGACTGCAAGGGCGCAAATATGGCAAGCCTTGTTCCGAGGACGACATCCGATTCACCGGAAAGGACACGTTGAATCGACGACTTCCGCTGTCCCTTCGACAAGTTCCCGTGTAAGATCGCCATGCGCTCAGCAAAATGTTTTTTCAGGAGTGGCGCCCAGTGGTCGATCTCCGTAATTTCAGGGACGAGTATGATGATATCCCGGATTTCTCTTATCATTTCCATGACGTATGAAATCTCATGCAGGGAAGTGGGCGCGTGAATCAGATAGGTTTTGTATTCGTTCCTCGCGAGAGAATCACCACCCGGAAAGATGGTGCTTGAGGCGTCGGGCGGCAGTATCAGGTCAACGGGAGAACATTGGCTGTCTGGTTTCTGTTTCAACGCCCGTGTGCTTGTTCTTTCGCAATACTCCATTAATCCCATGCTTTTCAGAACAACGCCTTCAGGGACTAGATAGTAGTGCGCCATCCATTTCAGGAGTTTCACTAGGGATCCGCTAATGATCGGCTTGTCAAAGACAACATCGTGAATTTCCTTTATAGCTCCGACCGGGGGGTGCATCGCCTTTTCGACGACAATGCCGCATCGGACACTTTTTTTTACCTCGGCCCTGACAAGAATCCCTGGACAGATTCGACCCGGATCTGAAGACCAGCGGTAGGTAAGCGGACCGATGTTAAGAGGAAAGACAACATCGACAAAATCCATGAAGAAGTTTACCACAAAAACGAGTGAAGAAGAGTCACCTCTGTGAAGAGATCGGGACGCGGTTCCTTTAGAATGAAATGTGATCTATTTTCTTTCCTGGAACTGTTTTTTGAAATGGCTTGAGTTTCTCCCGTACACAACGCGTTGACGGACGAATTCTACGAACTCGATGAGGCTGCGCCCGATTTTCTCAGAAGATGCGCTGATGAAAAAAATTGTAACGGTAGTCAATGAGCCCAATTAAAGCAGACGGCATGACAGCCTTAGAGAAGGTATTCGGCGAGGTTGATCCGATACTTATTAGGATCCATCGTTTTCACAATGCTCCGTACGTACGCGCCACGAGGGCCTCTCTCAGTAAGGTCTACAATTCGGCTCTCGATCCTCTTGCCTGTGCCGTCAATAATGACGAGTACCCTGGGTCTATCGGGAAACATGGTATTGCATCCATATACGAGCCCCAGCTCCTTGGTGTCCAGGAGGACAAGGGTGCCGATGGGGAATACGCCGATCATATTTATGAAGAATTTAAAGAGAAGGGGGTCCAGTTGGGTGCCCGCCCTTTCCATCATTATGCTGAGGGCTTTGTCAGGCGCCAGGGGTATTCTCGAATAAACCCTGGCTGAGGTCATTGCATCGTATTGATCGGCAAGACTGACAATTTTTGAATAGAAATCAAGCACAAGGGGCTTCGAGATCCTCGGGTATCCCGACATATCATAGTTAAGGTGGTGCTCAAAGGCGACGATGGCGGTTCTGATGGATGTCGCATCGAGGCCTTTCAGCTTCAGGATCGCACGCACGCCCCAGAAGGGGTGTCTCTTCATGATCCTCCATTCGTCTTCACTGAAATTTGTCGGCTTATTGAGTATTTCCGCGGGAACTTCTATTTTCCCGATATCATGGAAAAGGGCGACAAGGCCGATTTCCGTGAGAGCCTTTTTATTCAGGCCGAGCCTTTGACCGAGAGCGACCGACAGGATACTGACATTTACGGAATGATGATAGGTATATTCGTCATAATCTTTTATGGCTGTCATTCCGATAAGCAGTTCCTCTTCTTCCAATATCATGTCAACCATGGATTCGACGACCCTCTTTGCCTTTTTAATGCTGAACTTTTCTCCCCCCTGTATTTTGGTGATCACTCCCTTTGTATATGAGACTGCATTGAAATAGGTCTTTTTCACCAGACGCCTGACGTCGAACTCTCCTTCTTCCGAGATCTTTTTGAGGTGGCCGACCGTAAGCGAATGCACATCCGCTAAGGCTTTTGACAAAGCCTGAAAGGGTTCACCTGAAAAAGAGCAACTGATAAACGCCTTCACGAATTTTTGTATATCTTCTGAGGTTATCCGGCTGCTGACAGTAATGTTTCCCAGCCCGCGTCTCTTGAATTCTCTGACAAGAAAGTCGAAGTTCAGGAGATATTCCATGGGGTATCGAATTCTCGCTTCATTGAGATAAAAGAACTCACCGATGAGCTCCAGGTGGAGGCTCGAGCCAGCATCGACGAATGGGTTTACCGTAACGATCAACCGGTCAATAGCGGTCAGGACTGCCACATTATTGGGATCATGGATCTGGGCGGTCCTGACAATAACCGCAAACTGGTTTATGATATCGCGTGCATTTTTTATGGCTTCTGCGGTTTCTCTAACTGCCATGCTTTATCCTTTTCAAAGCGGCGTTGACATATTCCCGCAAAAGCCTATTTTTTGTATCCTTGAGTTTGGAAAGGGCTGAGAGGGCTTCCGTACGTTCCATTATTCCGAGACAGTAGGCGGCACATGCCCTGTTCTCGTCCACGCTCGCTTTGTTGAAGATAGACTTTTTCCTGAGCGTTTTTAGTACAAAATCTGCCATGGCGTCATCATTCCAGCGGGACAAAGCCTCATAAAACTCCTTTTTTTCTTCGAGATCTTTTTTTTTGAAATCCTTTTCAGAGATTTTTCTCATGAGCAACTGTTTCGCCGTTTCCGACCCGATGCTGCTGAGAGATTTTGCAGAAGTTCTTCTTATGGATGTGTCGATATCATCGAGGCAATCCCTGAGAATCTGTAAAGCCAGCGGACTTTTCAGCTCTCCCAGGGCCTTGATTGATTCCTTCCTGACCCGCACATCAGAATGCCTTGCCGTGCTCAAGAGATACTCCACCGCTTTTTTGTCTCCGATATGGCGAAGAATGTAAATAATGTTTCTCACAACATACCACCGCGAGTCGTGAAGACCTTTAGCCAGTGCCGGGAGGTCCTTTTTCCCAATGCCGATGAGTATGTTGATGACCTGCTTTCTTCCATGGATGCTCTTTAATTGGCCGAGTGTGGATATGAACGGTGGTATGGCGTCTTTCTCGAGAAACGAAACATATTCATGGATGAGCGTATCATCGAGTGCTTCCTCGGATTCGAGGATTTCACCCAGGTACTTGATGGATTCGTCGGAGCTGAGCGTTTTTGTGAGAAGTCTCATCTGGTGCTTCGAGTTCTCTGAACTCGCAGGGCTCGCCGCGATCTCATCCGCCTTTTTCATTATTTCGACGACGGTTTTCAGATCGCCGTGCCGGAGGGAATAAAAAATAACATCCGTGAGGAAGTGATAGATGTCGTTATATTCGATAGAGCTCTCTGTGTGGAAAAGCATCTCAAACAATATTTCAGAAAGTTTTCCTGTTTTTTCCTCTAAATCTTTTTCTATCTCCCTAACCAGTGTTTGGAGGTCTTTGTCAGACAGGTTTACGATCGATATATCCTTAACATCATCCGCCGTGAACGCATCCGCGTAGGCTTTTAGAAGTTCATCATTCTGCGGAGCCAAGCTTTTGACTTCTGATACCGCGCGAGATTCATACGTGTCATCTTCGAGGAGAAATGCCTCGTCGACAACGTATTTAATGGCGTGGAAATCCTTCTCCCAGAGGAGAGTCACGATGTCATCTTCAACCGCTTCCCTGTCAAAATCCAACGCGATAATCTTGAGAAATTCATCCAACTCATTTTTCGCCAGATCCTTGTCGAAAATCAGTTCCCTGAGGCCATCCTTGAAGAAAAAGAGGGCGAGGTTGTCTTCCTTATCGGGATTGTGATAGATCTGCTCGGTATCGAGAAATAACTCATTCTGTTTTATCCTGAGATGGAGGTCACTTCGAGAGGTAAAAAAATCCTGGAACTTGAGGAGGACATCGTCGACGGTTCTTGCATAGATAGGATTATTTTCGGGATACATTCTGACGGCTTTTTTTGCTTTCAGCAGTGCCTGAATAATTTCCTTCGCGAGCTTTATCTCTTCGAGCCGTCCCATGAAAGAAAATAACACAGATTCTCGTCAGTGTCAAATGAGCGTGATTTTTCTGTCCCGGGCAAAGGTCTTGATGATCATTGCAGCAGAGTGGAGTCTCTGGAGACGGAAATTTCTCCACCGTATCTCCTCAACATTACCGTAAGGAAATTTTTCTCCGCGTATTTCTCCCTGTGTCTTCATCACTTCATGGTAAAGTTGCTTCAGTGTTTCGGCGTCAAAGGGTTTCAGGAAAAGGGGATTGACCGCTACGTACCCATCGGAGATATCGCGCGAGAGTGCCCTGAGACTTTTACCCCGGATGCTAGGCAACTTCCACCTTTTTCCTTACGAACAGCCGTGACACCAGTATCCCGGCCTCATAGAGCAAGATGATCGGGACGGCCATGAGTGTCTGGTTGAATACATCGGGGGTGGGAGTCAGTATCGCTGCAAGGATGAAAGCGAGCAATATCGCATACTTTCGGTTTTTCGCGAGGGTTTTTGGCGTGACGATGCCCATACGGGTTAAGATGACGATGGCGACGGGGAGTTCAAAAACAGCACCAAAGGCCAGGATGAACTTGAGGCAGAAGTCGACATAATTCCCCACCGAAAGCATTGGGGTCATGTTCTCGGTCTTGTATGTCAGGAGGAAACTCATGGCGAAGGGGAGGACGAAAAGAAAACAGAATGCTGCACCAATAAAAAAGAGAATAGTCGCAATGATGACAAAGGGGCCGATATATTTTTTCTCCGTTAAGAGCAGCCCCGGCGATATAAATTTCCAGAGCTGATAGAAGATAATGGGGAGTGAAAGGATGAGCGCCGCGACAAAAGCCATTTTCATGTGCATCCAGAATGCCTCAGCAGGCGCAGTGAAGATAAGGGAAGCGTTCTTGATTTTTGTCGGAACAAGAACGACAAGAGGATAGCTCAGACGAAATCCAATCTCGAATTTCATGGGGAGAGTCAGCAGCCGGAAAAGTTCTTCGGAGTAACTGAAGGTGAACAAAAAACCGATCAGGAGAGCTGCAAGAGAAATAATGATCCTTTTGCGAAGTTCGGACAGATGTTCTGTTAGCGGCATCTGAACTTCTGTCATCCCGGGGTATTTCCCTTCCATCCTTTTTCCGAGACGATCTGCGACTTGATCGATTGGGCGGTATCTCCTGTTGTCCCCTGAAAATCCCTGAGACGGTCTGCGTTCATCTCCTGCGCGTCCCGTGCAAGGCGAGGGAGATTGTTCTCAATCGGTTTTTAAATGGGTTCCATTCCAGACGACGTCTGGACTTTAACATCCTGCAGGGGTCCAGTGGGGTCTGCAAGACCTTTGCCGAGAGTTCTCCCAGGCTCAGGAGACGTTTCGGCTCAAAGACGATGAGGGTCACAATAAAAATGACAATGAGTTCCTGCATCCCTGTGTCAAACATCATTCTTCCTCATTTATCTTTTGTATCTGTTTTTTCTCGGTAGGGAAGTGATAAGTCAGCGTAAGAAGCAGCCGGTATTGCGGGTTTTTAAGATCGAACGCCGCTCCGATCGTTGTAAAGAGATTCTCGGCCGTTACGATTCTGTAACCGAATCGAGCCTCGACCTTGTCAAATTTTCCTGGATTGCTCTTTACCGCGTAAATCTCCCCCAGTATTTTGAAGTTGTGTGCTGCCGAAAAATCGAGGCCTGCAGATAACGTGATGTCATCTGGGTACTGCCTCGATCCATTCCGTTCGTAAAGAATGTCCGCATGACCATAAACGGGGCCAACCTTTTTACTGGCAACGATGCCTCCCCCGATGCTCCCGTCAGTAGTAAATTCTTGCCTGCCAGTAGGAAGGGAGCCACTAACAATCAAGGCAAAGGAAGGGCCATATTTACCTTCATCGAAAAACCTGTGCTTGAGGACGACGGCGATATCTTCGAGGCCATAGATGGATTCCCGCCATGCCAAATCATACGGAATCGTTATGTCAATCTCGGTTGAATCCGAGATACCGAAAGCGTATTGGGCAATGAAACGATAATAGTCAGGTTGCCAGGATCTCTCAGCCCCTATGGCAACGGCGGATTTACCCTTTTCCAGGCTCTCGGCGCTGAATGTTGAGAATACACCGTATGGTGCCAGAGGCTGGATACCTTCTAAAACATAACCATGGGCATAACTCGCGAAGATACAAGTGGCAAAAAGGAAGAAGACGAGATATCTGTTCATGCTTATCAAAAATACCAGAAAAAATGCTGGCTGTCAATGAGTTGTGGGCAAGAGCGACATGAAGCGAAGCTTCATTGAAGCATCTCTGGGTTGCTTGACGGCTGGCACGTTGTATGATAAAAGGAACAGATGCAATAACGGTACGTTCGTGATGGTAAAGTGCAGGGAAGGCCGCTGGAGTGTGCGAGGATTCACAGACACCTCTGCCCAGGGCAGGTGCTCAGCTTAAGAATGTCAATGCTCGGACGTGGAAAGATCGGCATTGCGGATCCAAAGAGCAAAGATCGAAGGAGGCGCATCGTGGGTTCAGCAGTTTTTTCCGGGGCAATGTTTTTGATAGGATTCATAGAAAAGGATCAGCGGTCACGGGATATTGCTCAAGAAGCGAGTGAGTCTTCCCGCTTCGGCTTGCCTGCTATCCCATTCCGATTTTCGGTATCCCGGCCTGTGGCATGTACCACAAAACGACGGTCTTTGACGTGATCCTTTCCAGCGTGCTTGCCGGAGAACGGATAGGCCGGAGGGAACTCGCTGAACTCGGTCACGGGGACCTCTGCCCTCATTGCAGGGAATGCGGCTATCGTCCGTGCCCGCTTGGAAGATAAACGCGACTACCACACCGATGTTCATCGTGAACTATTTTCAGGAAGATTTCTATATATCTCAGGCGCTGCTGGTACGGACATCGGTCTATTTAGTTAAGGTGTGAAATCTGAACTTAGGCTTGCATAATTGGAGCGTTTTCATTATGATTATAAAGAGGAGACGGGATGTTAAGAGAGAAACTTGAAGAAGTCCTTGAGAAAATACGGAGAGGGCTCAAGTCGGAGGGCGGAGACATTGAGCTTGTGGATATCAAGGATAACGTTGTATATGTCCGGCTAAAGGGTGCGTGCAGCACGTGTCCCATGTCCTCTCTCACGATGAAGAATTGGGTTGAATCAAATATCAAAAAGGAGATTCCGGAGATTTCTTCTGTACAGACAGTATGAGGAGAGCGATAAGATTTAGTCTGCCATTCATTGCCCTTGTTTTTCTCTGGATACCCATCATCCCCATAGTTAATTGTTCTGAGGCAGCGAATAGGGTTGAGGTGAGAAATATCCATTACTGGTCGTCTCAGGGATACACCAGAGTGGTCGTGGAGTTGTCTGGTCCCGTGGAATTTACCAAAAAACGTTTGTCCAATCCTGACAGACTTTATTTCGACCTCAAGGATGCAAAGATCACAAAGGAAATAAAGACGACGCTCTCCGTAGGTGACGGCATATTAAAACTCGTCAGGGCCGGACAATTCGATCCGGAAACAGTGAGAATTGTCCTCGATCTCGAGAGCATGGAAGACTACAGTGCCTATATCCTTGATGACCCGACAAAACTTGTTATTGATGTCAACGCGAAGGAGCAGAAGCAAATAGTCTCATCCCAAAGAATTCTTGTCCTTGACCCCGGTCATGGAGGCCATGACTCCGGTGCTGTCGGCAAAGGGGGACTACAGGAAAAGGACGTTGTGTTGGATATAGCCTTGAGGGTCAAGGAGATCCTCTCAAAGGAACCGAATATCGAGGTCATCCTTACCAGGGAGAAAGATGTCTTCATCCCACTGCCGGAGCGGACGCTCAAAGCGTTACAGGCCAATGCTGATCTCTTTGTTTCAATTCATGCCAATGCGAGCCCCAATAGGGCGGCGCGGGGAATCGAGACCTACCTCCAGAACTGGACAAACGAAGAAGAGGCCATCAGGGTTGCCGCCAGAGAAAACTACCTATCCGTGAAGAGGATGAAGGAGCAGATGGCCCAATATAAGAATGATGACGTCGGCAAGATGCTTAGCGATCTCAAGAGGGACTTTAAGAGAGACGAGTCGGTGGCACTCGCGCATTACGTCCAGAACGCTCTCGTGTCAGATATGGGAAAAATCCACAAGAAGATCGTCAACCTCGGTGTGAAGCAAGCTATGTTTTATGTTCTTATGGGTGCATCCATGCCGCCTTCCATTCTTGCTGAGGTCTCATTTATCAGTAATCCTGAGGAAGAGCGTCTTCTTTCCCAGGAATCGTACCGCAGTGCGATCGCAAGCTCCCTAGCATCAGGCATCAAGACATATATCGCGACGTCACCCTCTATACAACAGGTTGCGTACTCGCGAAAAAGGTAATGACCTGTGACATTCATTCTGCTGTATGTCGGTCTTGCCATAAGTCTTTTTTGGGTTCGAGATATCACTTACCACATGGCCGTAGCGATCATCGTCTTTCTCTTGCTTTTCTCCGTTCCGTTTAAGAAGGTGAAGAGCGGCCTGATCCCGATACTGTTGTTCTTATTGTTTACCTTTGGAGGCAATCTCTTTTTCCATCCAGGGAAGTTACTTTACGGCAGCGGGCTTTTCCTGATAACCGATGAAGGGCTTGCCATTGCGAACGTCAGGACGCTACGGGTCTTTTCGATGATCTATGGTGCGAAAATCCTTACTTTTCTGCTTCCCCTGGATGAGATGATTCTGGCTATGGACAAGGTTCTCAGGCCGTTGGAGAAGATTGGTGTCCCAGTAAAGGAATTCTTTTTTCTTATGGGGCTGACGGTAAAATCCTTCCCTGTCGTAACACGGCATCTGTTACAAGCGTACCGGGATAATTGGCGGGCGGGGGAATCTGAAGGGTTTCGTAATCGCATCAGAAACATGGTGTCGTTTATGATGCCGATATTCATCGAAAGCATACGGTGTCCAGAGAGTTTTTTCCTTCCTGAGGATGATCAATCAGGTGGCCGAGACCGGTAGGGTACTCCGCACAACGCATTTTCTTTTCATCACGGTCTCGGTGACAGATGCGGAGTCTGCGGTTGCGTGCGGAAATGTGGGAATCCCCTTTTGTAAGGATATAATAGTGAGAACTGGGAATGGAATGTGACCTTTTCATCAAAAACGCAAAGGTGTATGACGGCACAGGAAACGAGCCATTTGATGCTGATATCGTTATTGTCGGTGACAGGATAGCGGCCGTTTCAATCCCCCCAGGACGGTATACGGGCAAGGCACGAACGACGATAGAACCCGGAGGGTTCGCTGTTGCCCCTGGCTTTATTGATACCCATTCCCATTCTGAATTCACCCTGCTGGTTGACAATCGTGCGGAGGGGAAGATCCTGCAGGGAGTGACAACAGAGATCAACGGCAACTGCGGGTTGTCGGCCGCTCCCCTTTGGGGTGATGCCTTACGAAACCGCGAGGCAGATTTCGAAGAGTTGGCGATAAAGGAACGATGGAATACGTTCGGTGAATATTTCAGCCTTCTTGAATCGCGGGGCCTTGCGATCAACTTTGCGTCGCTCGTAGGCCATGGAAACGTGAGGGCGTCAGCGATAGGATATGATGACCGAAGACCGAACAAGGATGAGATGGATCGGATGCGTGTTCTCCTCAAGGGAGCTGTTCATGAAGGTGCCATTGGATTTTCGACGGGCTTGATCTATCCCCCGGGTGTCTATTCAGAAACAGAAGAGTTGGTTATGCTTGCGCAATGCATTAGCGATCGCATGTATGCCACACACATGCGCAGCGAAGGGGATGAACTCCTGGAGTCTATTGAGGAGACTCTGAAAATCGGACGGGAAACGGGGATTTCCGTGCACGTATCGCATATCAAGACAGGAGGGAGAGAGAACTGGCGTAAGATAGACAATGTCATCTCGGACATTGAAAAGGCGAGAAATAGTGGCATAAGGGTTACCGCTGACAGGTATCCTTACACTGCAGCCTCTACGGACCTCGATGCGGTTCTGCCCTCGTGGACCTATGCAGGAGGGGCGAAGGAGGAGTTGAGGAGGCTTAAGGATATACAGGTGAGAGCACGGATACGGAGTGAGGTCCTCGCACAACATCCCATGCGGGAATATTGGGGAAGTGTTTCGATAGCATCTCTCAATAGAGAATCAGGGAAATGGATGGAAGGTAAGACACTGTCTTCTATTGCAAATGTGGTCGGGAAAGAACCGGTCGATTTTCTTCTCGATATCCTTATCGAAGAAAAGCTCAGAATCGGCGCGATTTTCCACTCGATGAACGAAGATAATCTTAAGAGATTCCTTTCTCTTCCGTATACGATGATTGGTTCGGATAGTTCAGCGCGATCCTCAGACGGCCCTACCTGCAAAGGAAAACCTCATCCAAGGGGCTTCGGAACCTTTCCGAGGTTCATCGGCCGATATGCGAGAGACCTCAAACAGATGAGTATCAGCACGGCGATTCATAAAGTTACGATGCTTCCCGCCGAGACCTTCGGTCTGAAAGAGAGAGGCAGGATAAAAACAGGGTATTCGGCTGACTTGGTGATTTTTGATGAGGAGAAGATTCTTGACAGGGCGTCCTTTGAAGAGCCGTTCGTTAAGCCGGAGGGAATATATTTTGTTCTCGTCAACGGCTTACCAGCCGTGTGGGAAGGGTCTCAGACGGCCATGACGGGAGGAAGGGTATTACGGCATGGGAAGTGAGAAAACAAAGCCGATCATCGGTATGCCCATTGATAGGGAAGGCGAATATCTCAGGCTTAAGTATCACTATGCCGAAGCCGTCATGAAAGCAGGGGGACTTCCTCTGTTGACACCTCATGGAAACGATCCATTATCTATTGCAGAGACCATAGACGGTTTGCTTATCCCGGGTGGCCCTGACATTGACCCATCCTATTTCGGTGAAGAACCTCATCCCTCGCTTGAGATTGCTCCGAGGGAAAGGACAGACTTTGAAATTAGCGTAGTAAAGGCTATAATGAGGGCAGGAAAACCTGTGTTCGGTATTTGTTACGGTATGCAGCTGATAAACGTCGCCTTTGGCGGGAGCCTGTATCAGGACATCGGATCCCAATGTGATACGGCCATTGACCACAGGAGCGGGTACCACAGGATTACAGGAGGCGATTCTATCTTCGGAGGAGAATTTATGGTCAATACATCACATCATCAGGCCGTCAGAGGACTTGGGGATCGCCTTGAAGTCTGTGCTGCCTCTGATGACCAGTTGGTGGAAGCCATTTGCCTTTCTGATTATCCTTTCCTCGTGGGAGTTCAATGGCATCCTGAACGTTCAGATGATGCTCTGTCCATGAATCTCTTCAGAAGATTTGTGGGGGCTGCGTATGCCTGCAAATAAATTTCACTTCGTCATGGTCCTCGCCATGATAGTTCTTTTGGGTTACCTTGCCTATGAGATATTCCAGCCTTTTTTGACTGCAATAGCGTGGGCGATAGTTTTCTGTGTTGTCTTTTATCCGATCTATGCAGCCACCTTGAGATACATCAGGTTTAAAGCCATTGCATCGATCCTGACATTGGTTTTGGTCGTTGTCGCTGTTATCGGTCCGTTCTCTTATATCTCTTTCTCCCTGATAAACGAGTTGACAACGTTTATCGGAAAGACCGATACAGAAAACATGGAGATTGTAAAAGCCATTGAGTCGGATCGGCGGCTTATCAGTGTCATCGAAAGAATTCAGCCTTACGTGGGACTGAAAGGGGCCTCAGCAGAAGATGTCATCATCGCGAATATACAAAAAGTCGGGAATGCGATCGTTAATAAATTATCGACGGGTTTTACCAATCTCTTCAGCTTGGCGGCGAACTTCATCGTTATGTTATTCACCATTTTTTTTCTCTTGAAGGACGGTCCGAACTTTTCCCGGAAGCTCAGGAATTACCTTCCCTTTTCAGAAGACCAGAAGGATAGGCTTACAGTTCAGACCAAGGATATGATTGTTTCTACCATCTATGGCGGAGTGATTGTGGCGATCGCACAGGGCATACTCGGCGGCTTGGCCTTCTCAATCCTTAAAGTGGGGCCCCCAGTTCTCTGGGGGAGCGTAATGGCCCTGATGTCCTTCGTTCCGGTGTTCGGGACGGCCATTGTTTGGTTTCCCACAAGTCTTATTCTCTTATATGAAGGAGCTTACATGAAAGGGATTTCTCTCATACTCATCGGCCTGTTCGTAATCAGCATGGTGGATACTATCCTGAAGCCTTTAATTATTGGAGGACGGACGAAAATGCCGACCATTATCATTTTCTTTACCGTTCTTGGAGGAATAAAGTTTTTCGGAGTCCTGGGACTCATCATGGGTCCTCTGGTTTTCGCCCTGTTTCTATCTGTATTTGAAATATTCAGAACCATAGAAGGAGAAACGGATGGTTGACCGGAAGACGTTGAAGGACATTGCCCGGATGTGCGTGATACAGCTTACCTTGTGATCTTTTATCTCAGTGTGAATCCCCTTACCTGCTGCCATACTGAGACCAAAATGTGATAGTATATGGCATGAAGTTAAGTGTGTGGGCAAAACATTAGGGGATAACTTATAAGACGGCGTGACGGATATTTGGGTGTCCATCATTTTGGGAACGGCGGTGCTGAGATTTTAGATAGTGTCGTCCCTTGCGTGCGAGACCGTTTTTCCATTTCATGCCGTACCCTTTTAACGACAACGTGCCTATTGTTCATCCTTTCCTGTTCCCATGAAAGCCGTTTGAATGGCAATGTCTATTACCGCCTTAACGCTAACCCTTCCACCCTTGACCCTGCTTTGATCGTGGACGTTACCTGCGGCTCAATCTCCGCAAAGCTCTTTAATGGATTGGTGAGATTGGATGAGAACCTTAATATCATTCCGGATCTCGCCAATAAATGGAGCATCTCAAAAGATGGCCTGACGTACACATTTTTCTTGAAACATGGAATAACTTTCTCTAATAATCGGGAACTTAAGGCCTCTGACATCAAGTATTCGTTTAAAAGAATATTGGACCCTAAGACACGCTCACCCAACACCTGGGTTCTCGAGAAAATAGCGGGCGCACGGGATTTCATGGAGGGGAAAAATGATGATGTTGCGGGTCTAAAGCTTGTAAGTGACCATATCCTTGAGGTTCGCTTGGGAAAACCCTTCTCCCCTTTTCTCTATCTCCTGACTATGACCGCCGCTTATGTGGTGCCGGAAGAAGAGGTGAAAATGTGGGGCCCTGACTTCTCAAGCCATCCTGTGGGTACCGGGCCTTTCATACTCAAAGAATGGTTGCAGAACAGAGAATTACGCCTTGTAAAGAGGGATGACTACTTTGGCCAAAAAATAAAGGTCAAAGGGATCGTGTATCGGATCATCCCGGAGGACTTAACCGTCATGACAGAGTTTGAACTGGGAAATCTCGATATAATGGCGATCCCCGCATCGGCATTCGCCAAGTACCGGGACGATACGAAATGGAAAAACCTTATCACGGCGGTGAAAGGACTCAATACTTACTATCTGGGCATGAACTGTTCACGGCCTCCATTTGACAATCGCGACCTGAGGAGAGCGATGAACCTTGCCATCGATAGGAAGAAACTGCTGATGGCCTACTATGAAGAGAGGGGAAGACTTGCAGCAGGCCCTGTCCCAGATATACTCAGGAAGTGGGATGCGCCCGAATCATATGGGTATGATCCTGGGAAAGCCGAGAAGATTGTCAGGGAAGGGGGGTTTACAGGAGCCACCGTATATCTCTATATCACCTCCGACCAGCAGGAAGTTGTGGATATGGCGGAGTTCATTCAGGCATATATGAAGAAGATCGGATTAGATGTGAAGATTAGACAATTGGAATGGAGTGCTTACAAAGAGGCTGTTAATAAGGGGGAAGCGGATATGTTTTGGCTGAGCTGGTGGGCAGATTATCCTGACCCGGAAAACTTCTTGTTTCCCCTTTTCCATTCTTCCAACTTTGGATCTGCGGGCAATCGGACGAGATACAGGAATCGCGAAGTAGACAGGCTCATCGAACTTGGACAGGTTTCCCGGCGCGAAGTTGACATGCGTAGGTATTATGAGAAGGCGGAAAGGTTGATTGTTAACGATGCACCATGGGTCTTTTTCTGGCATAAAACCGACTATCTCCTGAGACAGCCGTGGATTAAGGGTTACCAGATATATCCGATATATAGCATGGACAAAGGAGAGGATATAGAAATCAAGGACTTTCAAAAATAAAGTAATTAGAAAAAGTTCAAATATCGGGTTATATTTGTGCGTTTATAAAGAAATCAATGACTCAAGCCAAAAAATGTCGTCGTCCCTTTTCCTCAAAGAATTCAATAGGCATTAGAAGTCGTTAGAAGTCTGAAGGGCAGAGTGCTCATCCCCGAGTCACTCGGACAGACATAAAAATGCCATCCGCCGGAAAAAAGACTCAAAAGAGCCAGTCAAATGAGCGACTGAGGGGTAGGGGATGACAGTGCCATGCGCCCCGTCACCCAGATTCTCATTGGAACACCCCACACACAACACGCTGATACCATTTCTAGAAACCGAGAGGGGCAGTCCCATATCCCCTGTGGGATGTTTTGTTCTGGTGGTTTAGGCAACGGAGAGCAACCACACCTCCTTCATTTGTGTCAAAATAAACTAATAAAGAACAATGCAACCCAAAGGCTGGCAAAAGACAACGATCAAGACCCCTGACGGGGATGTTGAAGGCATATCGCCTGTCATCATATCGGCGAGCCGAGCCACAGATATCCCTGCCCTATACCCTGATTGGTTCATCCACAGGTCAAGCCAGGGTTATGTCAAATGGATCAATAGGTTCAACGGTCAGCCCCAATATGTCTCCTTTGAGAAGGCAAGAGCCGTTGTGTTTTGGACAAAAAATCCAGAACCATGCATCAAGTATCCCCTGATCCACCATCAAAAAAAATAAAAAAACTCGTTGGTCCCGTGTGGACGGGATGTTAGAATAATTCTGCGACGAAAAATCTAACACCAACGAGGT
>JBEKCV010000082.1:0-18139 GCA_050014695.1 Thermodesulfovibrionales bacterium | reverse complement strand
CTCTGAAATAGTTCCATGCAGTCCTGTATGACACGCCTATCTTCTTTGCGTACTCCGATAACTTCATGCAAATATTCTATCATAGTACTCTATATATTAGAATAAATTTATTGAAGCTTAA
Organism: Thermodesulfovibrionales bacterium; assembly: GCA_050014695.1. Lineage (GTDB taxonomy): Bacteria > Nitrospirota > Thermodesulfovibrionia > Thermodesulfovibrionales > UBA9159 > UBA9159. The sequence goes on along the minus strand of JBEKCV010000082.1, from coordinate 18,018 downwards.
GAATACTATCATGCTTATGCTGGCTTTCCCGGGAGCTATTTTTCTGTCGTTCCCGTATTCCGAATCCCTCTTTTTCCTTTTTTGTGTGCTCATATTTCTTCAATTATCAAAGAACGAATATGGCAAGGCTGGCATCCTGGCTTTTTTTGCAGCAATGACACGACCTCTCGGCGTGTTTTTGATCGCTCCTCTGCTGGTTCACATAAAGTGAGAGGCAGAAAGCTTTCAGCACTGCCCTGGTGTTTATTTCCATTGGCAGGTTACGCGTGCTGTCTCGGGGTTATGTACTTATTTACGGGCAACGCGTTGGAAGGATTTAGTGCTCAAGGGAATTTTCGAAGTAGTGCGTCTGTCGGCAAGATACTTGCCGTCGGCGGTCTTATTGATGCCCTGAGGATGCCCGTACAAGCGCATGGATTTCTCGATTCAGCTATTGATCGAGTTTTTTCGGATTGTTTTGCGTTTCCCTCTGGGCAATCTGGAGACGGGACAAGACAATGTTTGCCTTTGCGTTCATGATGGGCATCGTGTCGGCTATGACTACGTCCCTGATGTCGTTTACGCGCTATGTGCTGATGGTGTTCCCAATGTTTGTGGTATTGGCGATCTTGTTTTCAATAAGGAGAATCGGAAACTCTGGTTTTTTGGGGTGCTGGTTACCCTGTTTGGAATTCAAATCCTCTTCTTGATTTTGCATATGAACTTCTACTGGGCTGCATAACACTGGTTGCATTTGGTGACCTAAGAAGAGGCTCGCCCGGAGGAACAAATCCGCCTATGGTTCTATTCGAAATTGCCTTCCCGGCAGCACCAGGAAGGCAAATGGCTTGGCAGCTGACCTTGAGAAACTCAAAAATCGTTTACGTGTTTCCATCCCGTAGACTTTATCCTCCTGACCCGCTAGAGGAAGCCTCTCTGGAAATAAAAAGTTATTTCTGCGCATTCAGGTAATAGCGACCATCTATTCGGGAACATTGCGACTACTGCCGGAGCCTCAGAGTCGCCTACCATTTTACAAATTTTGATCGTAATTGTTGAGAAAACGTCCACACGATAAAGTTTTGACAGCCGTTGATTACAAGACGGAAGAATATGATTAATCGTATAAATAATTATAAATCCTCTCTTGGTGACATTGACAGGACTGCGAGAATCGTTTTAAACTCTCTTGTGAAAATCGTAGGAATCTTCCTTTTGATCGTCTTTGTCGTGACAGCATTCTCACTCCTGAAACCCTCTTTTCCGGAATCCCATAGCAGTAAATATGCTTCTTTCTTCACACTTGATTTCTGCAACAAGGCCGCTTCGCTTGTGCTTTCAGCCTTCGATGTTTCCACTCTCTGTGAAAAAAAATGTGAACTATTAAAACCGGTATTTACCAGTCCGCATACTGTTACCAACCGGACATTTTATTTATATCAGCGCGTCAGTCTGATGGATCATCCTCCCGACGCCTGAGTTCCTCCTAATGTAATGTCTTAAACACTGGATTCACAGAGTAGACAATGAGAGAACTGAGATAAATCAGTATTGCTGATGTTCTGCAAACTCATTTTGTCGAAACTCCGTGGTCAGTGTGATTTAAACATTTTTGCAGGAAGCTGCTTGTTTATATCAATGACAGCCTCTCCGGTTTGCTGTGGTCGAGCTTTGACTATACGATTTTTAAGAGGAGAATGTTTTTATGAAGAATAATTTTGTGAAACAATTCACAATCTTCCTGGTAATATGTCTGCTGTTTACCTGCGCATACGCCGGCGCAGCATGCGCAGGGGGGAAGAGTTGTCCGATATGCGGGATGGACTTGGCCGATGCCCCCAAGAGCCGCATGCTTGTCGTCTTTACGGATGGAACCACCGTTGAGGTCTGCAGTCTACACTGTGCAGTTTGGGAGATGAAAGAACACAAAGACAAGCAGGTTAAATCGATAATGGTTGCCGATTACGTAACGGATGCGATGATAGATGCGAGAACTGCAACATGGGTAATCGGCGGTGATAAGATCAGTCTCATGGCGACTGTGGCAAAATGGGCCTTTGCCAGGGGCGAGGATGCTCAGAATTTTGTGAAAGAACACGGCGGCAAAGTGGCTACCTTCGACGAAGCGATGAAGGCTACCGCCAATGAAGTAGCTCTGGAGGGCTCGCGTCCCGTTCACCATCACCCAGGAGGCCAGATGCTGTATAATCCGGCTTTTCGCGACGAGATATACCATACTCATCCCGCCGGCATGTGGATGTTCACTTACAAGTTCATGTATATGGACATGAGCGGGTTGCGCGCCGGCGGTCACAACGTTGACACACAAAGTGTTGGTTGGATGAGCAACAAGGCATATAATTATATGATGATACCAACTTATATGAATATGTACATGTCCATGTTTATGGCGATGTACGGTGTCACTGACAGGCTGACCCTGATGGGCATGGCGAACTATGAGTCTAACGTTATGGGGATGGAGATGAACATGGGGATGGACATGCCTTACATGAACGACTCCCCTATGCGTACAGCAGGATTCGGTGACACGGAGCTGCGGGGGCTGTACAAGATCAACAAATACCTGGTCGGCAGTCTCGGTCTCAGTGTGCCAACGGGCAGCATACACCAGACACTAAGCATGATGGGCATGGGATTTCGCGCCCCTTATGACATGCAACTTGGTTCCGGCACATGGGACCTCAAGCCTGCGCTGACATACAGCGCCCTCAGCGAAGACGCAAAATGGAACTGGGGCGCCCAGGCAATGTATACGTATCACACGGCAAAAAACAGTGACGGCTACAGCCTCGGGGATAGCTTCAACGCGACCACTTGGCTGCAGCGTGCCTTCGGCCCTTTCACAACATCGTTGCGCCTTGCCTATAGCGATACGGGAAGGATCAGCGGCCAGGACCCTGAGATCCAAAAGATCCTCGATCCTATGATGGGTGCCCCATCGCCTGACGCCGATCCCAACAATTACGGGGGTCAGCAACTCCTCGGTTTGATAGGCGTGAATATCTTGGAAGGTAGGCTTACTATTGGAGTTGAAGGCGGCATACCACTATATCAGTACCTTAACGGACTGCAGTTGAAAACCAAATGGGTTATCAATAGCGGTATTCAGTTAATGTTTTAAGTTTCCATGACGATGTAATAGATTGGCAATCTGTAATTAGTTGTGACTTGCCACGAGATGGCCTGGTGAGAGACCTCGTGGCTTTTGCCAGGCAGCACTGTCATTAATACCCCTCGAGCTTGAACGGCGTGGAAATGACCTTGTACGTCACCATGACGGTGAAAATCAAGAAGCAGACAAGCGCAAATAGAATAAGCCTTTTCTGTATAACGGGGATTATTTCCTTTAGGCTGGCCACCTTCCTGAACGGCATCAGCACGCCTGTCCCCATGCCCGTAACAGTCCCCACGAAAAGACACAGATACAGCGGATAACCGATGTAGTAGTATTCTTTATGCAGTATATCGAACGGGCAGTGATGGGAGGGAAGTTCGTAGTAATAGAGCGAGAAGAAGGATATTATGGAGATCACGGCCATAACAAACGATATGCCGCAAAGGGAGGAAAATACGTAACCTCCCCTGCCCTTGAGGTAAAAATATACCCCTGATGCAAGGGTCAACACCATAATCGTATAGAAGGCGATCTTGCCGGGGATGCTGGGCACCGAGGCTAAATCAGAGGCAACGCTGGTTGAATTGCTGGTGAAGAGGGTACTGCAGCACGAGGTGATGATGTCGGGCTTCAGCCCCAGGAAATATTTGGTCTGCAAAAAAGTCTCGGCAACTACGAAAGGCGTTATAACAAGAAGGAACTTGTACTTGCTTTTGATAAGCGGATAGTCGTAGGCCCTGTTGTCAGTATGGTTCAGTACGAGCCAGAGCCCGGCGGTTATGAAATTGAATACCTTGAGTATCAGCGTGGGATAGCCGTAGGAGTTGACTGTCAGCGTACCGGAAGCGCACATGGCTCCGACAAAGAGAGGGCGAAGGATGTCCGCAGTATAAACGTAGAGGAACAGTGAGATGAGCTGGAAGCCGATAACATAGGTGAGAATGGTGGAGATAAGGTAGGTACTCCTTTCGAGGTTTAGTTGCAGTTCGCTGCCGCTCTTTATGTCCCACTTCCTCAATATCAGTATGCCGTAATAAGACGAGTAGAGAAGAAGCACGCTTATAAGTGCGGAAGAGAGAAATAGGGCGATGATGGAGGGATGCAGGATCATTGCTGTTGATGCCCTCCGCTTAACCTTCCGTCCCTCATCTCCACGATCCGGTCTATGATGGGGGAATCGAAGACTATGGGGTCATGACTGGCAATGATAACTGTTTTACCCTCCTCCTTCAGCCTTTCCATGATTCCCATGAACTCACCGGATAGTTTGGTGTCCAGGTGGGCAGTGGGCTCGTCGGCTATTATTACTGCTGGGTCGTTTATAAGCGCCCTGGCTATGCCCACCCTCTGCGCTTCCCCGCCGGAGAGCCATTCCACCTTTGAAAACAGCTTCCCGGAGAGGTTGAAATCACTTAAAATCCTTGCGGCACGCTCCCTGAGCGGCTTAAAGTGCTCCCCAATCGGATAGGCCGGGAGCATAACATTTTCCAGGACTGTTATGCCTTTGATGAGGTTTAACTGCTGGAAGATGAAGCCGAAGGCGCGCCTCCTTATCTCGGTAAGGAACCTCTCAGGCAAGCTGGTCACTTCCGCAGCCGCGCCTTTGACTAAAAAAGTGACGCCCTGTGTCAGCTGGCCGGTCAGCTGTATCCTTCCTGAAGTGGGCCTTGCCATACAACCTATCATGCTCAACAAAGTGGTCTTGCCCGAGCCGCTTGGCCCTTTGAGCACCGTAATCTTACTGGAATCAATTGACAGCGTCACCCCATCGACCGCAGTAAACTCGTTAGGTCTGCCGCTGTTAAAGACCTTCCTTATGTCCAAAAGCTCTATCATAAATCACCATTATTCCCCGTATCTTACGGAGCGGTATACCGCACAGGCTTTCCCAGCGATGTCCTCAACCATTTTATCGCAGGCATGAATCACCTCATCACCGAATCCGGGTCAACGGATGCGGCCCTCCATGACGGAACGATGGTCGCAACAGTGTAAGGCAGGACCGACAGAAAAAAAAGGGTCATTACCTGTGCCCCGTCTAAAAATGGGGCAAGCCTGAATTCGGGGTAAAGAACGGACCATCCCTTCAGCACCGGCTCGAAAAGTGTTGAAGATGTGAAGAACACGTGGAAATAAGCCAGGATTATCCCTGCGAGGAAAGATGAAAGGGAAATAACAGTCCCCTCCCAGAACTTCATCAATATCACATCGGACGTCTCCCAACCGATGGCCTTCAGGATGCCTATCTCCTTCTTCTCCTCCGCGCTCAGGCCGGACGCCTTGTCCCACGCAAATATGATAAACGCCAGGCCCGCGCCGGCCATTATCACAAGTAGTATGCCGCTTCGCCAGTTGAAAATCGCATCGTAGGTCCTCAGTATCTCGTCCCTGACTATAGGTCTTGTGTCCGGGTAAAGGTTCTGTATCTTTTGGGCTATGGTAGTAAGCTCCCTGGAGTTACGTACCTTGAAAGTAAGGTCGGTGAAATATCCCTTCGATATGTCAAATACTCTCCTGAAGTCCTCCTCGGAAATCAGTATCAGGTCGGAGGATACCAACTCGGATTCCGACGACAGGTCACCCTTTATCTTCAGGACAACCGAGTCCCCCTTGAAACTTTTCAGCGAAAGGATGTCACCTTCGGATGCCCCCATGCTCCTGAGGATACCTTTGCCGACCTCGATTTTGCCCTCTTCAATAGTGTCTTCCGGCACCATTAGGGTAAAATTAGCCCCGGCCACGGGTTCAAAGTAATACCCCCAAAGCCTTCCCCTTCCAGATTGTACTCCCCTTATTTTTCCTATGCCTTCGATATATTCCAGAGGCACCAGTTCTTGCCTGCCGGCGACCAACCGTTGAACAATTATCTCCGGAGAGTCCCGGAGGATTATTGAGGCTTCCTTCTTTATTGCATCGGCAAAAAACGTGACGGACGCCATCACAAAGACTATCAGCGTATAGACAAGCATCAGCGCTATGTTCTTCGTTTTTCTCCTCAATAATGAGGAGAGTGTGAAGTCTATGATGTTCCGTTGCTTTTCAAGCCATCTCATCTCTGAAGCCTTTCCCCCCTTATAAACGGTCTCCCTTCCTTCGCAGCTGCGCTGGCGGTTCCACAATGGAGCCCGACGGAAAGTGTTCAAGGGACATCGGGTGATCCTGAAACGGTGTATTAAAATCGGTTTGTGAGAGGTGCCTCGTATACCTTGCCTCGGTAAAGAGACAAAGGTCTGTAAGCTCCAGCTTTTTCACCATTTCCGCTTTTAAGTTAAGCCCCGGGGCAGCATCCTTTACGGCAACTATTGCATGGATGGACAATAGGAACACCAGCGCAAGGTTCACCACAAGATAGATGAAATATATACTCGACTTTCTCATCTGTTCCATACCATGAAAGAAACCATGGTTCCCGCTCATTGCCGCATTATGGTTTACTCAAGTGCTTTCACGACCGCTTCAGTTACATCCCCGAATCTCAATATCTTTCCCTTGTGATCATGCTTGAATGCCGAAGCGTCTTCCTCCGTAAGGAACGGTATCAGTTCCCTGCCCATCGGACCGTAGACATCGCTGCCCACCACATAATAAGCCTTGCGGCCGTCGATCCAGGTGAGGTTGTAGTATTCATGCACATATATGGAATCAATGTCATTGCTGGTTTTTGAAGGATTGTACTTCTTCATATCCAGGTAATACCTGAACATGTCCTTGCAACCATCGAAGACCGCATATGTTCCGTCCTTGAAAATCATCTCAGCGGTGACATAAGGGTATAGTGCTACGAACATGCCGCAGACCGGGCATTTGTCATTTTTTGCAGGCGTAACCGGCTTTCTTTGAGCAACTGCGGGAGATGAAGCGAAGACGACAAGACAGATGATAGGGATCAGGCGCCTGAAAAACATATATACCTCCTAACCATTTCCTGAAAGTCTTTGTGGAAGCCCGTGGATTGCCACCATGCTTTGCCCAGAGGGTTATAAGGGAGACCGGAAGTCTCCTCCCCTCATCCACATAGGCCCTTGCGCCGCTATGTTATCAAATGAAGCATGGGATTGAAGAGGGCGAGTCATGCGGCCTGCGATAAGACATAACATTTGGTGCGGCGCCCAAAATACCGGAAAAAGATCTTCGAACAAGGCGAGATAAGGGAACGAGCGGAACACCTGATCAAGAAAATATGCGAAGAGTATGGTATAGGGATTAATGAAATGGAAGTGGCGAAAGAACATGTGCACAGTGCAGTGCCGTTTCCAGAAAAGCCCTCGATAGGCGAGATGATTAGCATAATAAAAAACATAAGTGCGAGGGCGTTGTTCCGTAAGTTCCCGAGAATCAAGCAGAGGCTTTGGTCCGGAGAACTTCGGCCAGACGGTTACTCCGCCCGGAGGGCCGGAGAGCGTATGACTCGGCAAATAATTGATAAGCATATCCAGCGTCATCGTGATAGTGAGCAAGGGCTTACAGAGCTCTTCTGAGCTTCACTTTTTCAGTTGTTCCAGCACCATCTCCTCAAATGCCGTTTGACCGGCTTCCCCCAGTATCTTCTGCCTTATGATACCCTTACGGTCAATGATAAAGGTCATCGGTAAACCGGTAACGCCATACCGCTTTGTGACCACAGTGCCCGGGTCGAGGAGCGCGGGATATGATATTTTAATCCCATTTACAAACTTCACCACAGCGTCCTTTTCCTGTCCTATATTAACGGCAAGGATGACGAGCCCGTTGTCCTTATATTTATTATATACCTTTTCTAGTACGGGCATCTGCTCGGCGCAGGACTTGCACCAGTCGGCCCAGAAACGCATGGCGACTACTTTGCCCTTCAGGTCTTCCGGAAATCTCAACGTCTTTCCGTTCATATCTGATAGTGCAAAAGCCGGGGCTGGCTGACCGGTTCTCAGAATGACCTTTTGTTCGGAACATCCGCAAAACAAACCAAAGAGCAGGACAAAAGAACCCGCAAGCAACAACGTGCGCAAATATCCCCTAAACCTTCCCCGAACCAACCCACCTGTTTCTCTCGACATACTGTTTCCTCCTGTTGTCGCACATGTTTTCCCTGCAGAAAGCCCGCCCGGGTATGCCTCTTTTATTATGCCAGAGGATGTCAAATTTTTAGTGGCGCTGTCAAGAGAGACCTTACGTGACCCATCCATTTCATATCAGCCAAGCATCAAACCCATTGTAATAATAGCAAGTAGAATTGGTGACGGTGAGGGCTCCCGAGTAACTCCACTTGCGCACGGTGATCCTCATAGTCACCGTCCGCAAAACTCGCTCTACTTTACTCGTCGTCCTACCGTTCAATCTCTTTTCGATCGCCTTAAGAGCGTCATCCGCTACTGAGTGCTTCTCCGACCTGAAGGCGATCTCTTCTCAGTGCTCTAATCTTATCGTCAACCAGGTTGTCTTCGTATTGCTCACCCGCAACCTCCTGCAATGCCGCCTGCCGTGGAGGGGTCGCAAGAAACTCAACCCAAAAACACGTACTCGCACCCTGGAACTGCTCCGGTCTACCACTAGGGTCATTCTCATCTATTATCAAAGCGATGTGGCCTGCCTCAGTCCACCAGGAGCTGGTACTCACTCCTGATAAACAGTCCCGTAAAAAAAGCCTTGCAAAAAGCGCATTCTTCGCCGCGACTTGGCAAATCAACTCGCACACTCGCACGGCGAAGCAACCTCATTCGAAGACGTGATGAGGGCCACAGAGATAAAAAGTGGGGAGAAAGGGGAGTTCCTCTCTTACGCGAAGACCCTGTATTATTCAGCAGTGTCAACTGAAAATTACAGCTTACTTGTGGTAAATTTAAAAAGGGAGAGAAAAATGGCACGGAAAAAGTTATCACGGAGTGGGCGCGGAATACAATCGGTCTATTTTTTCTTGCTGGTCTTTATCTTTCTCGTATCATGCTCAAGACAGCCTGTCTATCCGGAAGCCCCTCTCAAGGGGTCTGAGGTAATAATTGATGCAAACAGACTTCAATCAGAAAGCCCGCTGTTCTTCACGTATCGGTATCACGGGAAGAATATTAATTTTTTTGTGCTCAAGGTTCATGATAAAGTTCTTTCATTCCTCGATGCATGCAGGACTTGTGATTCTTCAAAAAGTGGGTACCGGGTTGATAATGGGTATATCACGTGCGGGGCGTGCGGCGTGAGATATTCTTTGTCTGAGGTCGAAACAGGTGTTGGCAGTTGTTGGCCCATACGGATCGAGGGTCAACTTCGGGACGGAGAATATCATATTCCCGTTTCCCGGCTTGAATCCTTTCAGCAATGAGTTATACGCCGCGCCAGGGAGAGGCTCGACCTTCCTGTTGTTGAGCCCATACCGTGTGCTAAGGGAGTTGAGCTAACCCGAATATGGTCTCGACAAAAAGGAATGCAGTTGCCGACCCTGTCCGACAAAGGGGAAGGCCGAAAGATCTATCCTGCCTCAGAAACAAATACATCTTGTTGCTGCTTGTCATGGCTGTATCCTTTGGAGTCTACTCAAATACACTGTCCCACGAGTTTGTTTGGGACGACCAGTATGAAATACTCCAAAACGTGTGGATCAGAAACCTGGAATCCATACCCAATATGTTCGTTTCGCATTCGTTGGCGTGGCTGCCCACGGAGAAGGCCACCATGCAGTACTATCCATTGAAATTGGTGGTTCGCATATTGCAGTATCGTTTATTTGAGACCGCCCCGATGGGTTACCATCTGACGAACGTGCTTCTGCACGTCTCCTCTACGGCTGTCTTTTTTCTGGTCGTGGTATCTTTTTTTAAACATATTTACCGGGAAAAGGCGCTGTTTTTTCCTGTGATTGCATCGCTTCTATTCGCAATTCACCCCGTTCATGCCGAGCCGGTGAATTGGGTCTCGTCACTGCATGAGCTATGTATGTCGCTCTTTTGCCTCCTGTCCTTCTTTGTTTACATAAGGGCACCTGAAGGGAAAAAGTATAACAAGGTTCTCTCCAGCCTCTTTTTCTTTATCGCAATCTTTTTCAAATCAAGTGCCCTTTTTTTCCCGCTTGTATTTCTGGGTTATGACTACTGCTTAAGGAGGGGTGCATTTGCTCCTGATTTGAAGGGCGTGGCTGCCTTCAAAGAAGCTATCAGATGTTATGTTCCGTTCGCATGCTCCCTGATCGGATATCTAGTGCTATTCCGACTTGCGGTAGGTGGCGAGGCAGTAGTCCCAAAGGAAGGATTCATAAAACTTGATATCTTCGATTGGGCGGTCAATATTCCTCCTCTCTTGATGAAGTATTTTGAACTGCTTTTGTTCCCCTCAGATTTAAACGCGCTCTACGTGTTCCATGCCGTTACCTCTTTCACAAGCGTTCAGTTTCTATTCTCCGCTTTAGTCAGTGCCGGTTTCGCTGCAGTTGTCATTATGGCGTGGAGAAAGAACAGCGGCTTATTTCTCAGTCTTCTCTGGATCATCGTGACGCTGATCCCCCCTCTCTGTCTGCCCACTACGGGTTACAGCTATTATATTCTGGCTGAGAGGTATCTGTATCTGCCTTCGGCTGGATTCGCGATCGCCATTACTATTGCCGTGCGAGGCGCTTACCGCGGGAGAATCCTAAAGAAGTTTACCGCCCCCGTGGTCGTGGTGTCCGCATTTGTAATCACGACAGTTCTCGCGTTGTTAACCTTTCAAAGAAACGATGTCTGGGAAGATGATTACAGTCTCTGGTCAGATACGGTTCAGAAATCGCCTGATAGTTCGATTGCACACTCTAATCTTGGAGTCGCATATCAAAACAAACGCCTCTGCGGCGAAGCCTTAAAGGAATATGATAGGGCCCTTGCATTGAGTCCCAGCAATTGGGACGCATTTGTTAACCGGCAAAAGCTTCTCAGATATGAGCGTCAGTGAACCGGGAGACGATTGAAAACCGGGGGCGGATCATGCGGCGGCCAGCGCCCTATCAATGGTCCTGAAAGCGGTTCCCATATGGTCCCTGGCAAACTTCCCCTCAAAGGCGATCATCTGACCCTTGACAATCTATATGCAGTGCGATTAAAGTGATCTATGATGTCTGAAAGAATTTCCTCTCATCTATCCTCTATTTTTAACGGGAGCAAGCCGATTGCCATAAGAAGCTTCATGAAATCATTCATCCCGATATTCGTGGCTCTGGTTGTTGCCACAACTGTGGCAATAGCTGCTGAGACCCGAGAAATCGAACTTACCGACGGAAGCGTCATCACTGGCGAGATTCTGTCTATGGAAAAAGGGGTTTATACGGTAACGTCGGCCATCCTTGGAACGGTGCGGATCGAAGAATCAAAGATCCGTACTATCCGCAATCAGGTATCTGCCGGTGCCGCCGGAAACGTAGGCGGCCAACTTAAATCTCTTGAGGATAAGATGATGAGTAGCAACGAGATGATGGACATGATCCACTCTCTACAGAATGATCCGGATGTTCAGCAAATTCTGAAGGACCCTGAAATTATGAAAGCGGTTCAGGCTGGCGACATTATGACCCTGATGGCAAATCCTCAGTTAATGAAGCTGTTGAATAAACAGGGCGTGCAGCAAATAAAAAATAAACTCTCCCAATAATCTTTGACATCATCCCCACGCAAAAAAATCGGGGGATTCCTGAGGAAAACCAAAACAACCGCCCATCAAAACACGGGAGGGCCTTGCTCCCTGAGGCTCCAATATCCTTCAGGCTTCCGCCGTGCCTCAGTTGCTTAGTACACCATTTCAGAAATACGGTAACGTATGTAATATCTATAACTCGATCTGACGGACTCTGTGGGGCAAAGTCTTGCACTCAGCCATGCATGTTTCTTTCGGAAACGCGTGCATTGGAGATGATTGGAGCGAAGTTGGTTACACCGACTACTCTTCGCCGGTTGGCTTTAAGCTGACACAAGACTTCCAATCCAAACACGCATCCCAGCGTTGAGAGACAATTCGCGGTGTACATCCCGAAAGTCACGCTACCTGGGCTGACCAAAAAATCTCAGTTTCAGCCACAACTCTGCATCTCAGAAAAAGATATTCTCGTAATGATTACCATTCGAAAGCGTTATTGAAAGGACGCGGGCTGCCGGCTCAGCCTCGCCCCTGAGCTCCTGGGCCCTCACATACTCCCGTGCGCTCTCTTCCCTCCTCACTGCTAAGATCAAAGCTTTTAAAGAGGTTGACAAAATCTTCCGCACATAACATTCTTCATAGGAGACTCAAAACTTCACTCGTATCCCTCCCTCAAACCACCTTTTAGGGGTCTGGGATATATAATCGGGACGCTGTGTCCCATTGAATAAATTGTGGCCGGAAAGAAAGAGCTCCAGGGCTCGTCTTCCTTGGTTCGGCTTCAAAAGATTCTTTGTCATGGAAACATCAACTAGCCAGGCGTTATACGCGCCAAGAAGGTCGCCCTCGGAATTCCACCAGATGTAGTGGCCTGTGAGCAGGGCCTTGAAGGACTGTTCATCGTCGTATCTGAGGCCGAAGTCATAGGAATATCTAGGGACATCGTGCTCTGTCTGATCGGTGGTGCGATCTGTCGTAGCAACAAACGTTGTGCCTCCATGAAGAGCGAAATGATAGACGGGGACCGTCTTGAAGTCTATCTCGAATCCCTGCCGCCTCTCCTTTCCGCTGTTGACTTCTGTGAAGGATTGATCCGGTAGTGGAACAGTCCCGAAAACGCCCTGGATGTCATGCCTGAAGACAGTGGCTGAGAGCCAGAGGTATTTCAGCGCGGTCGTTTCTGCTCCTATCTGATAGGACCATATCTTTTCGACCTGCAGGTTAGGATTTGCCTGATAGCCGCTAATTTCATTACTAATGAATTGTGCAACGCCTGTATTGCTGAAGCCTCGCGCGACCAAGGCCCTTAATAACGCATTGTCAAAGAGTGCGTAGGTCATCCCGATGCTCGGGCTGGTGAAATTACCCCATGGCTTTTGATTGTCATAGCGCAAGCCTGGCGTAATAGATAGTTTATTCAATACGATCGTATCGTTTGCGAATACTGCCCATTTCTGTGACGTCTCTTGGGCGCTTGTCATTTCTGTTTCACTATACTTGGCATTATCCCAATCAGAACCTATAACCACGGAATGCACACCGTAGCTGTAAGTGAGCTTGGTGTTTCCCCCGTATGTCCTATCCTTGCTAGAAACTTCAGAGAGCATGATGGGGCTCAATATTGTCAGAGAAGCCGTATTCCTCAGAATGTTGGAATAAAGAGAAAGGCTTAATTTCAATTCCTGAGTGAAAGCAGTGTTGAAAGAGAGGCTTGATAAGAAGCGCTCGGGTTTATCCTGAGCAGAGTAATCGAATGCTGGAAACTCCCCCAGCCCTCTTAAACTCTTCACGTAGAGTAGAGTGAAGAGAAGACTGCTATCTTTTGACAGATTGTATGATATCTTTGAATAAAAGTTCTTTTGCGTAACATTGCTGTTGTCCGGCAGGTCGTACAAACCGTCGGATAGTAGCACCCCGCCCTGGAGATAATATCCGAATTCATTTTTTTTTCCGTAAAGTTCGCCTCTGAAATCTCCGGTATTCTCCTCTCCTTCTGATGCCGAAAAAGTCCCGCTCACCTTATCGTTATTTCCAGGGGATTTTGTGATAATATTCACCACTCCCCCGCGAGATGAACCCCATGCCGAGGATGCAGGCCCCTTGATGACCTCAATCTTTTCGATAAATTGTACCGGTATGAGACCGAGGTCTGTCACGTTGTCAGCAAGATTATTCATCGGAATCCCATCAAGGAATACGCTGACATCCGTAAAACCTGATGCCTGGATTATTGCTGTGCTAGGGCTTCCCGGGCCTCCTTGCATATTCACCTCTACACCGTTTACCCTATAAAGGACATCTGCCACGGTATGGGCGTTCATCAATTCGATTTCTTCTGCAGTGATGACCGTAATATTTTCAGCAACCCGCGTGATGGATGAGAGGTTCCTCGTGGCGGAAATTACGGCGAGTTCTTCGTCTGAAAAGTACATGGAGAGGAATGTTTGTTCTTCCACCGAAGTGGCAAAGACGTTGAAAGATAGGAAAACGAATGACAGAAGGGCAACGAGAAAAACTGCTGCTTTCCCAACAAACAAATTATACCCTCCCGCTCTTGTTTCTCTTAGTCGCTTACGTATCTGTTTATTCGTGTGAAGCTTTTTTTGACATTTATATTCGATATAACCAATAGCGCTGTCAAGTAAATTCCGCTATTATCCGTGGCAGTTCGGCTAACGCTACTTCCCAAGCAGTTCACATGGCAGATCATAAGATGCGGAACATCCCAATCTCACTTGCCTTGCCTGCTTCGAGTTATATAGGAAGCAAGGGGAAGGACACGTCCCTCCCCTTCCCGTGTATGTCTTTTGAATGCCGCATTGCTGCATGGCTGCCAACAATTATGCTTCTGGGTACGACAGCGCCAGGCTTTGAGAGATTTTCGAATGATACTCAGGTTCGAACTGTCTGTGGCACTCGGAGCAGAGAATCATCGCCCCCTCTTCGGCTTTTTCTTCTTTTGGAGCCCACCTGCCGTTGAGATAGGCACTTCTGAAAACCGAGACAAACAAGAGCGCTATGGCGAAGCCAATTACATAGCTTACAACTTGTGATTCAAATGCATCGGCAAGGCCGGTATAGACATATGCGGCTAATCCCCATCCTGCACTCATAATCATCCCCACTACGAATAAGATCTTTCTTTTCATGGTACCCTCCTTACTGAAAAAAATTTAAGTTAACATCGCTTTTTACTGCTCAAGAGCTATCCTTGCCTCACCTCCACTTCCCACTTTTTTCTTAGCCTCTGTGCTCTGGCATAAAACCCTCTCATATTGTATGTAGCTGTCTGCACTTCTCGTAATGACTTTTCACCTCAATGCATACCTGACTATAGAAGATGCAAAGAAGATGCCACACGATGATCTATGGAAAGCCCTTTGATATTTAAGAGCTTTTTGTCCGCTGTCGTGTCGGCGATAAGGAGTATGCCTAAGCAGAAATTCGCGCACAGTATGCGGAAAGATTCAACTCATGCAAGCTGGAACAGAGTCCTTTTGGCAAGCGCTCGTTTTTTCGGTAGCTTCCGGGAGAGAAGAGCGATGGGCCAAGTTTTCATAATGTATAGCTGGATCGTGCGTCAGTCAATAATGAAGACTTAACCCCTCTGCGAGGATCAACAACAGTTGTAGTGCCATCAGTGCTACGGAAAGCAAAGAAAGCGGGTTATTGATCGAGCTATTAATAACTGTTCCTGTAGGGCCCGCCGGGCCGGCCCGAATATACACTCTTGTCCTGAACAGCGGTTTGCCGTCATGACCCACGGTAAGAGCCGTGTGAAGTAGATCTTCATGCACGGAACTGTGCGCGGGATGTCGGGTAACCGGCATCCCTACGGCGACCGGCAAGGCAACGAGAAGATTGGAGCGATTCTGTGAGCGCCAGACTGCTACTTTCGGGTCGAAATTTGTCATTTTAGAAAAGAGGCCATCCGCGCGGTGTATAGGGAGAACCCGAAACTTTAGTTGTTTCGCCCCGAACTCTACGGCGCCTTGTTGGTTCTTTCACCGACAAAGGTGACACCAGCAGTGTATTTACAAGGCAACAGTTTCTGCTTGAAACCCAACGGCCTCGTTAACGGCATTTTGCAAATGGCAGCTTAATTAGAAGAGAGAACGAAGCGTGCCATTAGGCGGCCTCGTGGCTTCGGAAACCATAGGCGGTGTCTCTTTTGAAAGTCAGCGGACTAAGGCTCAGCAAGGGAAACAACCAGTTATGTCTAGAAGTACGCACAGTCTCTGAATCGCGTGTAAAGCAGTCTCATAATCTCGGCTTCACCGACGAACCGATAGTTATGGTCTTATGTTGTGAGTTCACTTATGTGTTGTCCCTCGTAGAACTTGTCATTTTTGTGGAATATCTTCTTGACTTACACAACATAAGTAAATATCCTTTGGGAGCCTACGGTGCTTTTTCGCAACGACACAGCTCTGATTGATCTTCCAACGATTGGTGGTTTGCTTTGAAGTGAAAATCTTACAGCGAGCCAGTGCTAAAGCCTTTATTTCAAGATCGCCATCGCCTTCTTCATAGAGATAGTCATGAACAGGAACACCTGATCTAACGTATGAGCGGCAAATCGCAGTGTCCTGCCAAATAATGAGAATTACTTATGTGGTGTCAAATCGAATGAACAGTTGTAAAATCAGGAGGATAGACTGCCCTCACAACATAAGTGAACTCACAACATAATCGCAACAGTTGAGGATTTCCAAAAAAATTATGTAGAAACGGTAACGTTCGCCATGGCCCGAATTAAAAAGTGGTGCGACGAAGAAGGTCGTTTTTTACTGCCCGCGTTGATGGCGTTGTTAGACGCCATACTGGTCCGTCTCATGTTTCTTCTCTATGCGGTAGGAGACTGATGACTTCTTGGAAGCCGTCCTTCACGATCTCCTCAAAGCCGCGCTTCATCACAATGTCCTTGAGCGCTCCCAACATAGCTGGCAGCCGAGGACACATCTCTTCCATCGTGTCCACGAAGACCCATAGGTCGGCGGACTTTCTGGTGGGGTCAACCGACTGAAGTTCGGCGCGAAGCTTCTCCAGCCTTTCTTGCCATACCTTTGCTAGCGCGACGATCGAAAGGTTGTCTTTCAGTAGGGGTTTTGCGTCGTCCATAACAAGGGCAATCACTTTTTTCTGAAACTCCTCCCGCTGGTAGTCGCATCGACGGAAAGCTCGGAACAGTTCATGTGCCATACAGAATTCCGAATGCAGCGATTTCTGGCTGATAACTGCCACGATCCGTTTTGCTTTTGAGATTTCGTGGGCGAAGCGCTCAATCGAGTCACCGCCACGCATACGATCTTTGTCACGGCCGATGACGCGGCCACTTGCTTCCACCGCTGCGCACAGGCGGTCAACTATTTCCTCGTGCCGGCAACCAGGCTCTGTCGAATCCTCGCCCCAAGCGTAGGAAACATAGATTTCTGGTGTTGCCGTGCGGGCGAGCGAAGCTGCGGGAAAGTTAACAACCGGAGTCGACGTGACCTGTGATGGGAGAACTTGCTTTGTGAACTGAACCCGACGAATGGTCTGTTTCAGCCCGGTCAGGGACTCGGGCAGAATGGGAAAGTGGAAACAAAGCCGAC
This sequence comes from Thermodesulfovibrionales bacterium, assembly GCA_050014695.1. Taxonomy (GTDB): domain Bacteria; phylum Nitrospirota; class Thermodesulfovibrionia; order Thermodesulfovibrionales; family UBA9159; genus UBA9159. The sequence goes on along the minus strand of JBEKCV010000082.1, from coordinate 744 downwards.
TGCTTCTAGGGCTGACCTCTTGTTGGTCCCAGAGCCGTAGGAGAAAGGTCTCGTTCAGCTCCCGGCTTTCATCTACGGGTCGGCCCAAATATTCCGACAGCGCGGCAGAAGCCTCGGAGCGAGCGCCACGCCGCAGGTGGATAAATGCTATCAGCCACCCGTGCGGCTCGCCAGTGCCGAAGACCAAGTTCGGAAATTCGGAAAGGGAGCGATTAGCGCCTTCGGCGTCACCAACAGCAAGGCGGCAGAATGCCTCTTGCGCTGCCAAGGGAAGGTATAGGGGAAACTCCACACGCGCAGTTTTGGCGAGTTCAGCGGCAGCGGCCCAGTCACCATGGTCCTGGCACTCCAGCACTTTACCCAACATCAATTGGCGGCGAGAGAGCACAGCAACTCCGTTCTCAGAGAGGATTTTCGCAAGTTGGACGCTGTCGCCTGTGGCAACAGAAAGCAACAGAGCGCCTTCGGCCACTTTGTGCCTGCCAAACTGCTCAGGAATTCGATGCATTGCTTCGAGTTGAACAGTGATGGCTTCGCTTGGCTTGCCCGCACGACAGAAGACCTCGCCCAGATTCTGGTAGAGCGAGATCAGATTTTTGTCAGCCGGGATGACCTTGATGCCTTCCTTAAGCAGCGCCACCGCCTCCTCGGTCTTGCCCGCGCGCCCCAACAGATCCGCACAACTCAGGTAGAGCGAGAAGAGGCTTTTGTCAGCCGGGATGACCTTGATACCTTCCTTAAGCA
>JBEKCV010000081.1:0-18212 GCA_050014695.1 Thermodesulfovibrionales bacterium | reverse complement strand
AGTGAGCTACTCAAGCAGCTTAGCCTTGATCTCAACGCCAGTTAGGTAATCGTCAGACTCACCTCTTTCCCCCTATAGTATCGCTGTGTTACGCCTTTTATCTGCCCGTATTGGCGAAAGTCGGGTTTGTTTCTGCTGAAACCGAGCTTCCTAACATCTTCTGTCGAGAGCACTGCAAGGTCTTCCGGCCGAGGAAATGCGTGGAAGACGGTATCGCTCTTCCTGAAGACTATACCGTGAGAATGGGAGAGACGATTTCGAAGGATGATGCCCAGATCAAGAGAGAGCTGCTGGCATGCGATGGCATTGACAAGCGCCTCAAAAACAGTCGGAAATCATGTCGGCTTCACTCCGGCAAACCGCTCTGCGAGAGGCCTCAGTCTTTTATCTCTATCTGACAATAAATAGAAGCCCTGAAGGTCTCTTCTGAGAGAGAACAGCTTCTCCAACGTCGAAGATACCTTTGATCTTATGGTCTGCAAGGCAGAGGTCTCAGCGACTGCTTCTACATACAGTTTCGGTCTGTTGACACCGCCTTCCTGAGATACCGACACCTCTACCGCATTACCTCCAAAGATGAAAATCCTCGAATAACTCCTGCCGTCCCATCTGTCGACCTCATTATTGGGCCTCCGTCTGAGGGCCCAGACGGTAAGTTCAAGACTGAAGGGAGGAAGAGGCCTCAGCGTAAAAGAGATCCCCTGCATATTGGATCCTCTCTGGAATCATTCCGCGGTGCAGAGCACTGCCCCTGCATTGTGAGTGAAGGTCTTCGACATGAAGGTCCTCGCGTCGGACCGTGATAACGCAAAAAATCGCGATCCTCGTGTCAGCCACACTAATCGATAGTATCAGGGAATCCCACACCTTACTGGACGTTTCACGCCCGAAAGGTCTGGATGCGACTAGATACCATCAAATATATACAAAAATAGTTATTTTTCCTTGCCCTCCAGTGCCTTTATTCTTCCCGTGTATGCTTCGTGTATAAAACTTCCATCGAATGCCCGGAACTCATCCAGCATCGCGGCCTGTTCTTCTAAGCTCAGATATTCCAAGGCAGGAAAAAAGAAGTGCTTGTCTTCCTTCTCAATATGCACAGGATACGATTTGAGTAGGGTTTCTATACACTGCATAATTTCGTCCAATGAGTCTTTATCAGTAGCCCCACGTTCTCGCGCATTCCTTAACTTCTCCACAGTATTTCTTGCATAGGCGTGCTCTTCTATGAGGTCGTTCATAATTTGTTTGTGCTCGACCGAAAGCGGTTTTCCTTTGAGCTCTCTAAAAAGAATCCTTTCCTCCTTCCCGTGGTGAAATCTGTCTGCATAGGTTGTAAAAAAATCGATCGCAACGTCAATAACCGGACTGTCAACCTTTCCCTCTTTCAGTATTTTACTAAGCTCCTGGTTAAGAAGAGCGAGCATGCGTTCGATAACCCTGTGTTCTATCATCAAAGGACCTATCGCTTTCATAAAACCTCCCTGCTGCATGAATTTGAGAACTTCAAGACAAAAGTTCCTTATCTGTTCTACCACAATACGCTTGAACTCACTAAGACGTTACCATCCTTGCAGCGCGGCACTCTCTCTTTATCTGCTATTCCAACTGTGCACGAAAGTGCGCACAGCCGTCTTCCTGCCCTGATCCCTCTTGAGGACGGAAATCATAGCCCCGCCCCATACAGAAGTCCTCCAGCACTCGCCGCTGATTCTTTAGGTCTGCTTTCTGGGCCCCACGTGATACGGGGCAGGAAGCGATTATCCTGGTTGCCTCCTGCCCGCCACTCAAACTTAAACCTTGAAACCGCGCAATCTGCTCTGCCGTGTAAACCCTCCGGTTGGTTTGAGTCCTCCCCGCAGGGATCAGCCGCCCATCCCGTTCCCATCGCTGCATGGTCTTGACAGTTACCCCTAACCGATCTGCTGCTTGTCTCGACGTTAACGCGTACTCCATAGCCTATAGTATAGATCAGTAAACACTTGATCTTCTACTAGAGTCAGCTCCAAGTAAAGCTTAACGCACGACGCGATAATGTCAACCGTTGCGAGTCATCTCGCTATCTGATGTTCTGTAATAGGGCGGTTATGTTAAGGAAAAGGCCGGTACTTCACCAGGTTTCACAGATATTGCGGAAGGAATAATGCATCATACAGTTAGTTGTTAGAACCTTCCGCCGTGACCCGTCCATACCCCAACAAAAACTGCCGAGAGACTCAGTCCGAGAATAATCCAATGGAAGGTATTCAGTCTTAGAAATATCTTCGCGGCATCAGGCTTCTCTGTAAGACTGAAAAGAACAGCAAAAATCTTCTTGTCGAAAGTGAGAACAAGAATATAAAACAACCACACTATCACCATAACTGTCGGTCCAAGCGTGTTCATTGTGAATAATTCTCTATCCTGCCCTGTGAGATAAAGTAAGAGACCACCTGTAATTCCTGCAGTCCAGGCATATATCCTAGCTTGCTTCGCAAATTTGTTCTCCACACGCTGAAAGAGAAGGACTTTTTCAAAGGAGTCATCCATAGTCAAGAGCAAAGGGAAGATTATTATTGTTACGAACGCAACGCCCCCTATCCATAAAACTATTGTTGTGACATGAATCGCAGTGAGAAGTGGCACGAACATTGAGTTTCCTATGACATCCTCCAGCCACCAAACCGTTTAAACAGTTATGGTGGGGGTTCCTTTCGAACAGCGCTGGCCTGCGTAAGGCATGCGTGCAGTAAGCTCCCCGGGGAGCTTACTGCACGAGGTGTTATGAGACATGCAGTTCGGAATAATGAATGCTGAGTCTGCTTCTTAACAGGCCTCGTCCTATTTGGCCGGTTTAGCCTCAGCCGGTTTGAACGAAATAAGTTCGATTTCAAAAATCAGGGTCGCATTCGGACCAATCAAGTTTCCTGCCCCCATTTCTTTGTATGCGAGCGCAGAAGGGACGACGATCTGCCATTTCGCGCCTTCTTTCATCAATTGCAAGGCCTCGGTCCAGCCCGGAATGACCTTGTCTACCGCAAAGGTTGCCGGCTGACCTCTTTTGTAGGAACTGTCAAATTCGGTTCCGTCTATCAAGGTACCCTTGTAATTCACCGTCACGGTATCAGTCAGCTTGGGTGTCTTTCCCTTACCCTCTGTTATCACCTTATATTGCAGTCCACTCGGCAGGACTTTTACGCCTTCTTTTTTCTTGTTCGCTTCGAGGTATGCCTCTCCCTCCTTTTTATTTTTTTCACCGATGACCTTTGCGCGCTCCTTCTGTTTAGCGATCATGTCCTTTTGGAAGGCAGCTAAGGTATCACGGACTTCCTGCTCGGTCATGAGTGGCTTTCCGCCCGTATAGATATCCTTAATTCCTTTTGAGAGCATTTCCGGATCGACCTCGATGGATTGACTTTTCAATCTCTGCCCGATATCTACGCCGATGCTGTAGCTTAATCTGTCCTTTGGATCTTTGAGTGAGGCCTGGTCTTCTGCCTGTGCAAGACTCGCCAGAAGACCGATACTTAGCAATGCTGACAACAGTGATCTCATGATCGCCTCCTTATATTTTGATTTCTTAAGCATGAATCTTTTTGAGAAGCCATGCCATATTCTGACCAAGATTCTTCATCGTCTGAATGCCCTCCGCATCATTCATCACGTCGCCCGGTTCCCTTCCAGAAGCCACGTTCCAGTAGCTAGCTCCAGGAATAATCATCTGGCCGATGAGGAAGAAGTAGTTGAGCGAGCTGAACACATGGATGGCGCCCGCACGACGGGCAGCAACAACCCCTGCCCCCACCTTGTTCTTGAACATATCTCCATTGGCTCGCGCGACCATGCCACACCGCTCAATGAGTGCCTTGATGCCTGCTGACACATTTGCAAAGTAGGTGGGCGAACCGAGGAGAATCCCATCGGCTTCATGCATTTTCGCGATGGCTTCATTCACAAAATCCGTATCCACTGCGCATTTAGCGTCCTTGTTGCTAAAACATTTGTAACAGGCAATGCATCCCTGAATGGGTTTACCGGCCAGCTGCACAAGCTCTGTTCCGATGCCTTCTTTCTTCATCTCATCCAGAACGAGATTCAACAAGATTGCTGTATTCCCATCCTTGCGGGCACTCCCGTTGAAGGCGACAACCCTCACTGCGTTCTCCTTCCGACAAACTGCATTCCGCCGTTCAAACCCAACCGGTCGTTAATGTTGTTTATTTTAGAGTTTCAAGAAAAATAATGCAAGCGTGTTTGCAAAATAATGAGAATCTGTTCAAGGAAAACAGGCATAGCGTCGCCGCTTGGAGTGACGGGATGAGAAACAATCCCTCAGAAATACCCCGAGGGTTTTGAGGGCATCACGAGGATTTCCGACTTGTCACGAGTTTATGGTATTATCATGCGTGAGTACGTTTGTCCGGGAAATCGGCCTTTATCTGAGGATGATCAAATTTTCTCACTCTGTCTTCGCCCTTCCCTTTGCCCTTACCGGGGCGTTGTTGGCTGCTTCAGGGATCCCATCCTCACAACAGCTGTTCTGGATTGTCGTGGCCATGGTTGGTGCAAGAGCGGGAGCCATGGGATTGAACAGGATTATCGACAGATCGATAGATAAGGAAAACCCGAGGACTCAGATGAGGGAGATCCCCTCGGGGAAGATAAGGCTCAGAGACGCGGCTATCTTTACAACGGTCTCGCTTGCCGTGTTTGTTGTGGCTGCATATAATCTCAACTCGCTCTGCCTGAGGCTCACTCCGGTGGCAATCCTCGTCCTGATTCTCTATTCATACACAAAGCGCTTCACCTGGATGTCTCACTTCGTTCTGGGTGCAGCAATCTCTCTTGCCCCTCTCGGAGCATGGATAGCGGTGAAGGGAACTATCGATCTGACGATTCTTCCCCTCATTATCGCCGTGGTCTTCTGGCTCGCGGGCTTCGACGTCCTATACGCTCTTCAGGACATGGACTTTGACAGGACTCACGGCCTCCACTCGATTCCCCAAAAATTCGGGCTGAAGAAGGCATTGACCTTTGCTCGGCTCTGTCATGGCCTATCGCTGCTGTTGCTCGCTGCCATCGGAGTTCTTTTTGGCCGCGGCGCGTTTTACTGGTGCGGGATGGTGACCGTAACGGCGCTCTTTGTGTATGAACATTCCCTGGTGAAGCCTGATGACCTCAGCAAGCTGAATATGGCTTTCTTTAATATGAACGGATATATCAGCGTGACCGTTTTTGTCTTTACCCTCATGGATTTCATGGTAAGGCCAGCCTGAGCGGCTGATCGGTGTTTCTTCCCTGTCCTGCTCTTATCGCAAAGGCGGGTTAACGATATACTGCTCATCCTGTACGGCATACCCTTCGATCAGGACTCTCCTGCCTACAACCTTTAATCGGCCTTCAGAGTAAAGCCGTACAGCCTCGGGGTAAACTTTATGTTCCAACTTCAATATTCTCTCGGAGAGGGTATCCTCGGTGTCATCAGGCGATACAGGGACTGCCGCCTGGATTATTACGGGTCCTGTATCCATCCCTCCATCAACAAAATGAACCGTGCAGCCACTAATCTTCACGCCGTAGTCAGTTGCCTGACTCTGCCCGTGGAGTCCGGGGAAGGAGGGCAACAGTGCAGGATGGATGTTCATAAGCCGATTCGGAAATGCCTCCAAAAGCGGTTTTCTTACGATGCGCATGAATCCGGCAAGTATCACCAGCTGAACGTTTCTTGCGGTAAATTCGGATGCGATTTTCTCAAAAAAGTCATCCTTCGTTGAAAATTGCCGGTGATCAACATAGAGACATTCAATGGAGTTTTTTCTTGCTCTCGCGATGGCAGGGGCATCGGAGTTATCAACAATGAGGAGCTTTACCGTTGCGTTGAGCGTTTTCGCCTCTATCGCATCGATAATTGCCTGAAAATTAGACCCGCGTCCCGAAGCGAGAACACCGAGCTTGAGCCTCTCCACGCCTACAACCGCACCTCTACATACGATTTCTCCCGCAGACCCTTTATCCAGTTCTTATATGCTTCAGTAAACCGCTTCTCAAATAACTTCTTCTTGGTGAGCTCCTTCAGTTCATCCGCAGTTTTGGCATCTGCACTATCCTCAAGTTTTATGATATAAAGTCCCTTAGCGGTCCAGAAGGGTTCGGACAGATCACCGACTTTCATTCGCGATATCACCTCAAGAAATTCTTTTCCGAGGTATTCCTTGTTGACGAAACCAAGATCCCCGCCTTTCTTGCCTGTCGAATCTTCAGAGTAGAGACCTGCGAGCGCGGAGAAATCCTCACCGGCTTTCAGTCTTTGGTATATGTCTCCTGCCTTTACCTCTAATGCTTTCCTCTCCGCATCCGTCTTAGGCTTCTTGAACAATATCTCACTGATCTTATAGCCGGATTCCTTATTCGCCAGCATATATTCCTTCACGTCTCCATCTGACACGATAATCTTATTTCTCACCTCCTGGCCAACAACCTTGCTCAGAATGATCTGCTCAGTGAGGATTTTCCTGTACTCCTCCAGCGTCAACCCCTCTTTTTCGAGGGATTCGCTAAATTCCTTTTCACCGAGGGAATACTTCTTCTTAATCCCTTCCATCGCGTCTGTGACTTCATCTTTGGAAGCATCGATGTTCAGCTTCTTGGCAGCCTGTATCTGGAGCTTTGTATCGATCATGACTTCGAGAAAGCTGGCCTCATTCTCCTTGAATAACTTTCTTTTCTCATCATCGCCTAACGCTTTAAACTCATCGCTCGCCTTAAATTCCATGGCTTTGTATAAATCACCCCATGTTATTACCTCGGTGTTGACAACAGCCACAACCCGGTCAAGGAGCACGACTGCGGTCGCGGTCGTGCTACCCGATAGAAGAAATACGGCAACCACTACTGCTCCAACCCACTTTTTCAAAGACATTTCTCGCTTACCTCCTTCCGTTAAGCACCATCCATACCCGTTATCCCCTGCTAGCAAGGGTGAGACGATAAGCCCTCACCACACAGCTTACTGCAAATCGGATACATGGTATTACCATATATCAAATCAGCACAAAATCTCAACTCATCAGGATAAAATCAGGATAACGGGCCGACATTGAACGGAACTCACATGATTTTGGAGTGAGATGGTTTACCGGAGAATGTCAAGGCGGGAAGCTGATATTCTGGGTGTGTGTGGTAAACTATTGCTAGACGCAATGAAAACGATTGTCAAAGGGTGAACCATCAGGGACTAAAAATGGATAATGATGCAGTGAAAACGAAAAAAGAGCTTTCTGAGAAGACGGAACAAAAGCCGAAGGAGCCGTCCCTGTATAAGGTCTTTCTCCTGAATGATGACTACACGACCATGGACTTTGTCGTCGATGTCCTCGAAACGATTTTCAGCAAGCCCCCCGCTGAGGCTACGCAAATTATGCTCCATGTTCACAAGCGTGGCATGGGCTTGTGCGGTATCTATACGCGAGAAATTGCGGAGACAAAGGTGGCTGCCGTTGTTGGACTCGCCAGGAAAAGAGAATTCCCCCTGAGATGTATCATGGAAAAGGAATGATCAGTAAAGCGTTAGAACTTGTCATAGAAGCGACCATACGGGATGCTGAAGCGAGGAACCATGAATATCTGACGATTGAGCATCTCTTATACGCCATCCTTCATGATGACTGGGGTATCGAAATCATTTCGAATTGTGGCGGGGAGATCGCGCGAATTAAGTCATCCGTCGAACGGTTTTTTGAGGAGAGGATACCGAAACGTAAGCACGGCTCTAAGGTCTATCCTCAACCGGCTGCTGGCTTCCAGCGAGTTCTCCAGAGGGCTTTGAATCACGTCCGTGCATCGGAGAAAGAGGCGGTTGATGCCGGAGATTTACTCTCATCCCTTTTTCTGGAAGATGATTCCCATGCTGTTCATTTCCTTCAAGCCGAGGGAATAACTCGCTTGGATATCTTAAATTACTTATCCCACGGCATATCGCGGCTGACGGAAGAGCCCCAGGGAGACGAACATACTGCTGACGATGAGAAGGCCTCCCCGGAAAAGGGGCCGGCTCCCTCAGGAGATCCCCTCACGCTTTTTACGGTGAATCTGGTTGAAAAGGCCGCGCGGGACGAAATCGATCCCCTTGTGGGCCGCGACCGCGAACTGACGCTGACCATTCAGGTCTTGAGCAGGCGAAGAAAGAATAACATCGTTTTTGTGGGGGAACCGGGTGTCGGCAAAACGGCAATCGTGGAGGGTCTTGCCCTGAACATCCATCGGGGCGAGATCCCCGATGCATTAAAGAGCTCTCAAATATTCCTGCTGGATATGGGAGGAATGCTTGCCGGTACCAAATACCGGGGCGACTTCGAGGCACGTCTGAAGGCAACGATCAAGGGTATTGAAAAGATTCCTGGAGCGATCCTGTTTATCGATGAAATCCATACCATCGTCGGCGCTGGGGCTACGAGCGGTGGTTCCATGGACGCCTCAAACATTTTGAAACCGATGCTCATAACCGGGAAATTGCGTTGCATCGGGGCGACCACGTACGAGGAATACAAGAACTATTTCGAAAAAGACCGGGCTCTTTCGAGGCGTTTTCAGAAAATAGAGATCCAGGAACCGAACGTCAAGGAGACGTTCGCAATCCTCAAGGGACTCAAGACATATTATGAAGAATTCCACGCAGTGAAATACACGGAGAGCGCTTTAAAGGCTGCTGCGGAGCTATCTGCTAAATACATTAATGACAAGTATCTCCCTGATAAGGCCATTGACATCATAGATGAGGCTGGCGCCCTTACCAAACTTTCGCCGTCGTACAAACAGAAAAAGACCATAGGGCCTGTCGAGATCGAAAAAGTGGTAGCCAGGATAGCGAAGATCCCTCTGAAGAACATCTCATCCTCTGATGCAAACAGGCTGAGAGGTCTGGAAGACGAATTGAACAGAGTGGTCTTTGGCCAGAATGAAGCCATTACCTCATTGGTTTCAGCGATCAAACGATCCCGGGCAGGGCTTGGCTCGCCCGAGAAACCCATAGGATCCTTTCTCTTTTCCGGGCCGACGGGGGTCGGAAAGACCGAGGTTTCAAAGCAGATAGCTTCCGCCTTGGCGGTCTCGTTCTTCCGCTATGATATGAGCGAATACATGGAGAAACATGCTGTCGCCCGTTTAATAGGAGCGCCCCCCGGATATGTCGGCTTCGACCAGGGGGGATTACTGACCGATGCCATCCGGAGACATCCGTACAGCGTCCTGCTCTTCGATGAAATCGAAAAGGCCCATCCGGACATTTTTGATATCTTGCTCCAGATTATGGACTATGCGACATTGACGGATAACAACGGGAAAAAGGCGGATTTTCGGAATGTGACCCTCATCATGACGACAAATGCGGGAGCACGGGATATGGCTAAAGATGCCATCGGGTTCGGCGACAGAACTCAGGACACCCAATCAAAGAGCACCGAGGCGATCAATAAATTATTTAGTCCTGAATTCAGAAACCGCCTCGATGCCATGATAAACTTCAAGCCTCTCACGAGGGATATTATGAGAAGGATAGTGAATAAAATGATCGATGAGCTTCAGGGTCAGATCATCTCCAAGAAAATCAGGATTGATGTTTCAGACAGTGCGCGAGACTGGTTAGCCGCCAGGGGCTATGATCCCCTCTATGGAGCGCGACCCCTCGGGAGACTCATCCAGACTGAAATTAAGGATATTCTTTCAGGCGAAGTCCTCTTTGGGAGATTGAAAAAGGGAGGAAAGGTTTCCCTTGATCTCGAGAAAGACCACTTGATTTTTACATATTCAGATGGGTGATTCCGCATTCAGTCATTTACGGCTAATCACTAACGAATGAATATTTTGTTCGAACGGCGTAAAAAAAGAATTCCCCGGGCTTGCTCGTGGGTGAGTGACGCCCCGGGATATTCTCGTATGCCGAAGAATGGTGAAAACCGGTTGTCATGGCATTCGGTAAATGAAACCCAGTACCGTCTAGCCTGGATTATCAAAAAAAATGAGACGCGTTCTAAAAACTATTGTCAAAGAATATATCAAGAGGACATGGCTAAAGAAACTGCAAGAAATTTCAGAAGTGTAACCCTGGAAGCAAAATCCTCAGGTGGACGTATTCGGTGACAGTCATACTGCCGAAGCGTTCGGTAGCTAAAGGAGCAGAGATCGGGTAAAATGCAAGTGTGCCATGGGTTGCCCCTAGATATCAAGAAATTGTGCAACATATGCCCGTCTTTCAATTAAACACCGATATCTCCTTCCCGCCTCCCGAGTTCGCAGAGAAGGACGGCCTTCTTGCCGTGGGAGGTGATCTGAGCGAAGAACGTCTCTTGCGAGCTTACTCCATGGGGATTTTCCCCTGGTATTCCGAAAATTTGCCGATTCTCTGGTGGTCTCCGGATCCCCGCCTCGTGCTGCTGCCGGAGCAACTGGTTGTATCAAGGAGTCTCAGGCAAGCCATAAAAAGAGGGAACTTCACGATAACCCTCGATGATGCCTTTGAACAGGTCATCGCAAAATGTGCGGCGGTCTTGAGGAAGGAGGATGAAGGCACCTGGATAACGGATGAAATGATACATGCTTACATCAGACTGCACGATTCAGGGTTTGCTCACTCGGTAGAAAGTTGGTATGACGGTGAGTTATCGGGGGGACTTTACGGCATTTCGCTCGGCAAAGCCTTTTTCGGAGAGTCGATGTTTTCCGTGGTATCGGATGCCTCCAAAGTCGCGTTTGTGAGGCTCGTGCAGCAGCTGAAGGAATGGGGATTTACCCTCATCGACTGCCAGGTAACGACCAGTCACCTCTTGAGTTTCGGGGCGCAGGAGATCCCTCGAAGAAGATTCTTGGAGATGTTGAAACAGTCTCTTCAAGAACCGACAAGGCTTGGGAAATGGGTTTTTGCCCGGCAACAATAGAAGAGTCGCCTTATGAGCTTTAATAAATCATCCATAACGATGATATACGGTAGCAGTTTTATAGAAGGCAACAGGGTCATCCTCCTCTATAAGGGAAAAGAGACATTCGATGCCATTTTCAAGAGTATACGGGAAGCACAAAGGCTCATCTGCCTCCACTTCTATATCTTCAGAAATGACGAGACCGGTACGGAACTCGCACACATTCTCAAGGAGAAGGCACGGGAAGGAGTCGGCGTATACATCATCTACGACCATTTCGGCTCCTTCGGTACGCCGCGTGATTTCTGGAAGGATCTCAAGAGTGCAGGGATACGCATCAGGGCATCCAGGCCCTTTCAGTGGTCATCTCCTTTTCATTATGCTCATCGGGATCATAGAAAACTGATAATCATAGACGGAATGAAGGTCTTTGCTGGCGGTCTCAATATAGCCAACGAGTATAGGGGCTTTCATCTGAGAATGAAAAGGATTGCCTGGAGGGACACCGGGATCATGCTCGAGGGACAGATTGCCTTCGAGTTGTTCAAGGCATTTCGGAAGACGTGGCAGTCGCGGGGAGACGAGCTGATACCCATTGCCGATTTGCCGGCATTCTGCTCTCTTCCGCAACCTGGGGGCGACGGATTGTCGGCCATTCCGATCTTCGCTTCCTCATCAAGAGGAAGAAGGAAGATGAGAAAACTTCTTTATTACAGCATAAACCATTCAAAAGAGAGCATTTTCCTCACGACCGCATACTTCACTCCGAGCAAGAGAATGGTGGAGTCTTTGGAAAATGCTGTAAGAAGGGGGGTTAAAGTCACGCTTCTCCTGCCTGGGGAAAGCGATGTGCCTGCTGCATACTATGCAGGGAGGGCATTCTTCACAAGACTCTTGAGGGCCGCGGTAAGAATATATAATTACCATGGAGAGGTCCTCCATGCAAAAAGCTATGTCTTTGATGGATGCTGGAGCATTGTCGGCTCAGCCAACCTGGATTTCCAGTCCTTGAGATGGAATGATGAAGGCAATATCGGGATACTTGATGAGAGCTTTGGGAAAAAGATGGCCGCCATCTTTGAAGAAGACGTCACCCATTCCGTCGAGATCAAAGAGGAACAATGGAAAGAGAGGCCATTGAGTGACCGGTTTAAGGAAAGGTTTTTTGTGCTGTTCAGGCGAAGGCTCTAACTTGACTCCTCTTTCTCCCCCCGGCCCTCCGCAAACAGAGGACTGATCGGTTCCCCTTATCGGTCACGGTGCTTCCACCTCACTGTCTCTTTCGATGAATCGTGTGCAGAGAAAGCACAGAGCAGCAGCTATAAGGATGGCAAGCGGTGCGATGAGAAGGGCTGTCCTTAATCCCCATCGGTCAGAGAGCCAGCCCAGTACGGTCGGCGAGAGGGCATCTCCCAGCGCATGAATAAAAAAAATGTTGACTGCAAACGCCATAACGCGCATCGACGATCTGGTCACACAGAGGATGATCGTATTGAGAGGTCCGGTATTGAGGAAAAGAAAAAATTCGGCGAAAAGGATTCCCGTTATGCAAGCGGGCAGCGAGGGGACAAGAAGGGCAAAGACGGTAATCGGCGCACCAATCAGAAGACCCCAACCGGAAACTATGAGGTAGCCCTTTCTGCTTTTCTGCTGGAGACGATCACCGAGCCATCCCCCGGTAAGGGTACCGGTGATGCCGGCAAGCACAGTAACTGCGCCAAACAGGGCGTTTCCCCTCGCCACGTCCAGATTATGCAGGCGGTAAAGGAATGTGGGAACCCATTGTGCCAGCCCTCCGAGCGCAAAGGTCATGGCCGCCATTGCACCGGTGTTGGTGATAAAGGAAAGGTTTGTCAACAGGGCAATGTAATCTCTCCTCTTCGCTCCAGGACATATCGCCCGCGTTTCTTGATTGCCCCCGCGGGGTGATTCGCGGAGCCAGCCGAGGGGGAGAGCGAGAATGAGCCCCGGTATGCCTACCAAGAGAAAGGCGGAATGCCAGCCAACGGCCTGCCCTATGATTCCGCCGAGCAGATAACCGAAGGCGCTTCCGACCGGGATAGCCAGATAAAAGTAAGAGAGAACCCGGGCACGATGCTCCTTAGGGAAATAGTCAGAGAGGAGACTGGGGGCAACCGTTCCGAAACTCGCCTCGCCTATACCGACTGCGGTCCGGGCAGCGAGGAGTGCCTGATAGCTCGAAGCAAAGCCCGCACCTGCCGTGGCCAGGCTCCAGAATGCTAACCCTAGGGAAGCAAGCCTGACTCGGCTCAGACGGTCCCCGAGCCACCCGATCAGCGGCGCTGAGACCATATAACAGATGATAAAGGCGCTGCCGAGAAACCCAAGCGCGGTGTCCGACAATTGAAGATCGGCCTTAATGAGGGGGAACACTGCGTAAAGCACCTGCCGGTCAATGTAGTTTATGAGATTAACCGCGAGAAGGAGCCACAGGGCATACGTGCTGTATCTCAATGGCTTCGTCTCTTTGGAGGTCGTTGTGAGCAAGGCGGAGAAACCGTATAGGTCAGCCTATCTCCTCCTTCTTGGGTGGTATCGTGCAGAGAAACCCGAGAGGGTCATTCCCGACCGGACGGAGCTGATGAACTTCATCGGGAGCTATGTAGATGAGATCCCGCGGTCCGACCTCCACTTCCTCTTCGCCCAGAAGGAGCCGTGCCCGACCATGAAGGATAAAGACACCGTGATCATGATGATGGCTTTCCAGTGCGGTCCAACCTCCGGGTTCGACACGGAAGTAGCGAATAATGAAATGCTGCGCGCCATCGGCGCTGCCGATCAGAACCTTCCCTTCGGCGCCCTTGGTTCCGGGCTTATCGTAGTCCCTGGGGATGGCACCCTCCCAGTTAAAATTGTTCTCTTCTCCGATAAATCGATGAACAACAGCCATGAATCCTCCTCTCTCGTGAATCCTCCGTCTCTATGCCCAATAGTCGCTGTTTCTCAGATCGTTTGAGATGTTTCCCTCAAGCTCGCTGCCCCTCGATCGCTGAGGCCTCATAAAAATATCGTGCATTTTCTTCGAGGTTGTCTGATCGGGCATACAGGGAGCCCCCGATCAATAAGATAATATCTTTACCGTATACGTTTATGACTTCCGGGACGTTCCTGAGATTGATACCGCCAGCCGGGGTGGGGAATGATCGTTTCAGGTCATAGAAACTATCCCGCAAGGAATCCGCGATAGCGAGACAAGTGTCTTGATCAAAGGCGAACCTTCCGCCAAAATTCGGGTATACCGAACAATCCACGCCAATAAGCCTGAATATTCTGCCGAGGATGATATCAGGGGAAACACCGCCCTTTCCATTCGTAAAATAAACCCCGCTGAGAGAAGGATGAGACATAAGAGGCTTGTTCACCCACTCGCTCTCAGCAATATGCCGTACGGAGTCAAGTCCGGTGAGAAACGGCGAGATTAAAAGCCCACCGACATTCCTTTCCAGGGCAAATTCTATGTTCCTCAAAACCCTGTCGTACCGGTCAGTCACATTCGGAAAATAAAGCGTTCTCCTCCCTGTTTTCTCCGCTGCCTTTTCTATCGCACGCATGCACGAGGCCACCCGATCTTCAAACCGGCAGAAGGGAAAGTCGACTAAACTGTGGTCGTCCTTAATGATATGAACGCCTCCGAGAGCGAACTGATAGCAGAGTTCTCCTATCTGTTCCGCCGACGCACCCATCGGTTTCAATGCCGTTGCGATGAGCGGCCTGTCATAAACACCGATGAGGTTCCTTATGCCTTCGATGCCGAACTTCGGCCCTTTGAAGGAGAGGATGAATGCTCTCGGAAAATCAACGTGGACGATCTGAATGTCCTGCTTAAAGGAAATGTTTCCGTACAATAGGTTCAGCATCTGTGGGATCTCAAAGTTCGAGACGATTTGAGGGTAATCGATAGTGACAGCAAACTGGTCTCCGGCATGGCCATCAATTTTGCGGATCGCAGTGACTTTCCCGATGATCTCTTTTGCTATCCAGGGGTCTTTTATCACCGATTTCGGCACTTCGACTGTCTGTTCCAGAGCAATATCCTCAGCTATTCCCTCTATCTCTCCAGGCGGTGAAGTTACCAGATAGCTAACCCTGATTGATTTATCGTCGAATCTCATCATATATCTGTTGTTTTAAGTATAATCAACGGTTCCGAAGTTTTCGCGTGGATTAATTGGAAAGTTCATAACGAACGTTGTTCTCACAATATCCGTTCCTAACTTCATCTGACCTTCCGCCTTGCTACTGCTTCATCAGGTCTTCTCTAATCCGCTCAAATTCCTCTCTCGATATTTCTCCCTTCGCATATCTTTTCTTCAGAATATCCAGGGCTGTTTCCTCAGAGCCTTTCTTTTCAGTGCCCATGAGCGCTCTAAAGAGATATACAACACCTAAAATCACCAGCACCCAGAGCATGATCATGAAAAACCATCCTAAGCCAATGCCCCATCCATAATATCCCCAATGCATCATTTCACCTAGTTACCCAGACGGTAAAAACTGATGCCCAATCTGGACTTCCTTTCTCGTTCAGTAGATTGATCCGCCGATGGCGGATATAACACCGTTCCTAAAAAAGATGGACAAATATTCCATGACGTCATTCGAAAGGTGCTAACGACGATTCGCGTACCGGAATCTCGCCGGCAACAAGCGGTATGATCGCAGGATATGCCGTGCCTTTCGGTCGGTGACAACCCGGATCGGGACTCGTCCGACCGCCGGTGCACTGCATAAGCCTTACACTGTTTATCCTTCGCATCGGTTTCAGGGTACCATACATCGCTTTAGGGGGCAAGATAGTGCCATGCTCGCACCTTCATATATCTGCTGCATTATCACTTCCCCTGGATACCAAGCGGGAAGGATCAGATTTTCGGGGCCTGCCGAAGGGTAGTCTTTCGGCCTTTGGAAAGCCTACATGAAATATCTCCCGTTTCATTTTAGTAGTTTCGGGAATCATAGCTGTGCTGCCCGATAAACCATGGATGCCCTTAACGCTCCTGGCGCGGTTGACAGCATGGCTGCATCTGATATGTTTCTTCCAGGAGATGGTTGTTGGGCTGTGCTCGCCGGGGCATTGCATGAAACAGAGGCCGGAGAAAGAGCTCTTGCGGGAATGTGCAGGAGCTAACGAGAAAGCGAAGGAGTGCCCCGCTGACTTCTAAAGCATCACCTTGACCATCTCTCTGACATTCATGAGCTCACCCAGAATGTCTTTCACATTGACATCCTCAATCTTTATGTTCGGGAACCTTTCAGGGGAAATCTCGGGCATATCGGAACTGTTCTCGAGAAGGTTTGCCAAGCTGATCACCTCGACGATCGTCTTATGCGACGGCGCATTTTCAGCGCAGTGGTGATATCGTACAGCAAAACGGACCTCATCAGAGAACTTCCATTTCGTAGCAAGGAGCAAGCCCGCATGGGGGTGGTACTCTTCTGTCAGAGCATCCACCATCTCCTTCGAGAGTCGATACTCGGGCAGGATGTTCAGAAGCACCGTCTTACCTATATCATGCAGCAACCCGCAGACAAAGGCCTCTTCGGGGTCTGTACGAATGTCAACTGCAATCTTCTTCGCGATAAAGGCACAGACAAGGCTATGGAGAAGGATCTCTCTAACCCTTTCGGCGCTCCGGGGACTGATCCCGCTGAAGGTGCATGCTGTCACAATACTGAGGATGGCCTTAAACCCCATGTAAATGATCGCCTCATGAAGTGATGTAATCTTGCAAGGAGGGCTGTAAAACGAGGAATTCACGACTTTAAGAATTTTCGCAGTGAGTATCTGATCAGACATGATCAGCTTTGTGATGTCATGGACCGACACATCGTCGTCCTGAATATACTTGTGGAGCTTAACCATAATGTCAGGGATTATGGGCAGCTCGATGTCTCCCTCTGCAATCCTTTGCGCCAATCCCCGTATCAACTCCCTTTGATCAGGCACCGTTTCCCCTTTCCGAAGCTCATCAAAAAGCTTGAGGGCCTGAAAGACGATCAAGGAGGTGCTCAGTTTTACCGGACCGTTCAGCACGGCAACAGGGAGCTCGCCGGTAAAGCTGAATTTTCCCGAATCCCAGCTGAGGGCATCGACAAGGACATTCTCAGCCAGTTCCTCGATAACTTTTTCCAGTCTCTTCATTTCTACCACCTTTTCCGAAAGCAGGTAACCAGTAAAGGGGATCCCGAGCCTCTGGCTTTCCCGTATCATCTCCTTGACCTTATCTACACCGAGATTCCCGATCCGGGCAAAGAAATCCCCCAGCCTCTCTCCCTCCTTCTCCGATGATACAAAGATAATCTTGCCGTCCTGAAAATAGAACCTCTTCGCTATCCCCTGACGTTCTAAGATCAGCGTCCCCAACTTCTTGTTCATCTCTGCCCACTGCATGATGTCCGGCAAAGACATCAGACTTAAATTGCCCTCAATGCTTTTCATCCAATATCCCTATCTTCTCTGCTCCCTACCCTGTATTCTAACCTATTCTAACGGCGTAAGTCCCAATAGGAACATGGCCAGGCCGAAAGTGAAGAAAACAGCCGTCACAGCAAAAAGGTCACCGGCTACTGGTTGCGGATTTTATGCATTCCGCTTGAGAAGTGTTATGAGGGAAAGAAAAATGGTGATCGCAAACGGCCAGGGGGAGCCAAGCGGCCATTTTCGTGGTTTTCCGATTTTTTTCAAGTAAAGAACCATGCGGCGGAGACCACAGGGTGTAATAATTATCAAGGACAGTAGGTCAGGGACAAATGCGACGCCAGATCATTGGAGCGAGGTAACCTTTATATTGGTGGGCTACAGCATCCATAGAATCATGCATTCAGCAAGTTTATGATTAAATCTGCGTCTCCCCCGGTTTTTTGCGATCTCCAATGTGGGACCTCATCACTACAGCAAAAAGCGCTTAAATTGCCAGCGCACGCTTGTGGTGCTCGGTAGGTCAGTGGGACTATTCGTTATTTTCAATGGGTCATTGCTTTCTGGAGGGGCAAACTTCGGCCTAAAGTTCCAGGGCTAATATGTTGATGCGATATTGTAGTCTCGATGAATAGTGAATTATTTTTTATCTGGCAGTCGAAGCCTTATGGGCATGCGAGGTGCGTTTATCGTGAATGATGAGATACCAAATACTAAGCAGGCAGATCATATTGAAAAAGCGGAGTAATTACTCAAAAGTATTCTTAAGCTTCAATAAATCTATTATAATATATAGGATACTATGATAGAATATTTGCATGAAGTTATCGGAGTACGCAAAGAAGATAGGCGTGTCATACAGGACTGCATGGAACTATTTCAGA
>JBEKCV010000080.1:0-18409 GCA_050014695.1 Thermodesulfovibrionales bacterium | reverse complement strand
AATGTTGGAAGTTGTGTCGGCGGGTTGCTGAAAGGCAGCTTTAGAGAGGCTTGAGCCGTGTGTCGGGAAACTGACCAGCACGGTTCTTATGGGGCTGGGGCTCAGCAATGAGCCCTGGCTACCAGACCACACTGTTGGACTGCTCTTGGACGGTTTGTTTCTCTTGGCAATTCATGTTTCTTTCCTATAAAATAACTTTGTGATGGGGATTATACTATGAGGTTTTTTCAGTCGATTCTAACGCGTTGCATAGCAATCCTGTTTTCACTAATGGCTTGCGCCATTATTTCTGGTTGCGCAAGCACGAAGATTGCCAGACCTGATCAAATCTCCGCTTATAAAGCAGCAATGGCTGGAAAGTCGCATGAAGCTCGCACCATTCTTAAACAATCCGAGGATGATTCATTCAGCAAGTTTCTGCTTTCTTGCATTGAACTATCCGAAGGAAATCTGACTGTGGCAAAGCGCTATGCTGATGAGTTCATGGCCAGTAACCCGAATACCCCTGATGGCAGGGTGCTTACCGAACTCATTGCAGAACGCAAAGCTTATCCCTCAGAACCGTGGACGACATCATTTGCCTCTGCTTGGAAAGCATCTGGCTCGCCTAAACTGACAGTCGTAGATTATCTTGAGGGTGCATTGAGCGAGGAGACGGAGAACTGTGAGAGCCGCAAGGTTCCTGAAGCAGTTATCGGAACACCAAATGAGTTGTTGGTAGCAGGCGAAATCGGGTTGTTTTGCGACCACAAGAAATTCACTGAATTATGCCTAGCACACACTTCATCTGATACACCAATGACAATTAAACTACTCGCGTTAAAGTGGCTTGATTATGAAGTGACACCCTCAGACTATAAAGACTCAACAATACCGGCTGACCTACTCAAAACCGCACAACAACAACGGCGCGAACTCGTTCAGGAGTTCTCCGTTCAACTACCCCTTGACATAGCATTTGCCATGATGAAGATATTAGATCAGACATCGGAAGAGAGAATATTCTCTTTAACAGATATTGAAAACATTGAAAAAGCTGTATCGAGACCAAGATTGGCTCCTATGCCAGAGGAATTGTATAATGATTATCTGAAGCGATTTATTGCCTTAGGATCATGGAATCCGCAGTTAAGTGCAACGAATGCAGTTTTTTCAACAATAGGCCTTTTTCATTATCCTTTTATCCTGCAAAAAAAAATAAGTGCGACTGCAAAAGAATCTCCAGAATTACGGGTGAGACTGGCGGCAATCTGCGAAAAACTGGGGAAGGCACAACTAAAACAACGAACGCTCATCGAACTGATGGAAGGGACAGCGACTTTTGGGGTCGCAGCGGAATTAGGGAACAACCATCGTACTCAAGAACAGTATAGAGTTCTTTTTAGTTTCATGCGCAAACTGATTAAAGGTGTTGAGCCTGCAATGGCAAGCATTTATTGGCCGATCCGGCCGCTGATGATTGATTCTTTGGAGTTAAAAATTAAAGACGCGGTTGGTTTTGATCAGTTATTTTCTGATGAGGAAATGCCAGCCGAATATGTGAAACTCTTGAACGATTTGCAATAGATCTCTTGTGCGACTTTCAACCAGAAAACGTTACCAGTTTTCTTTGCCTTTGAGTGTCGATTAGTCGGTGCAGTCCGCCAATCAGTGGGCCAATACTACGGGGCGAAACGCGCATGGATGTGAGGGTGGCCGGAAAGACCGGAATGAGAGGCCGGAATGCCCAGGAATCGGTGGCCTTTATCGTCGGAATAGGCATTCTAAATGCTGATATGCAGGAACAACCACTAGCTTCAGCAGGTCTAAACGCCTCTCTGTTTATGAAGAGGGACATAACATGTACCGCAGCCCTGGCATATAACAGCTTTGTCTACAAAAAAGTGGCACAGATCCCTTCCCCGTCTCTTGCCCATAAAACAGATATCCCGTCTATCGATGCCGTGAGCTGAAATCAAGCAAGCACGCCATGTTGAATACGCACGATGAGGGCCTCAACTTCCATGCGGCCGGGTTCCGTGAGGAGAAGGTCAAGTGGAATTGCGTCGCCTAGCGCTGTCTGAGGCGTCCTGAGCCAGTTACACCCCAGTTTTCTGCCTCCAAACGTATTGCTTGCCGCCGCCAAGAATTTTGCGACCCTGTAGAGCCGATTACTTTGTGCGGATGAGAGTCTTTTCCGGTGCCTTTTGACGTAAGATAACTTCCTCGGGCTGGTTCCGAGAAGCCTAGCCATCTCATCATCCGTGGCACCCAAAAAGGTTTTAACGCCCTCATAAACACTATAGTCAAAGCCTTGCCCTATGAGCTCGTGCATGTCCATTGAGCTTCGAATCGTACGTTGCAGTGATTTTTGTCCGCCGAGGACGCGTCTTATCAGGTTGTCTTCTACGATATTCATCGTCACCCCCCATTGTCTTGATCAAGCCGTGAGCCTGATTAAATTATGCCGTATCGTTCTTGAAGGTCTCATCGGCCAAAACGTTATTCCTTCCATGGAACTGATCACGATCTATTCCGGGAGGCCAGCGATTAGTAGCCACTTACCAGCCCCTCTAACATAGAGCTGTCCTTGGCCATAGCCCAGGCCCATCCCTCGCTGCAAAAAACATTTGATGCACATGTTTCCCCAAATGTTGTCTTTCAGTTTGCCATCAACAAAAAAGTTTTCCTTTTCGAATAGTCGGCCACAAATATCACAAGCCCTGGGTGGAGTTTCATCTAATTCCCATAATCTTTCCTCGTCCCCTTGATCCTCAAATAGCATCTTGGAGCTCCCACAGGAGAATAGAAAATGAAAATCATGGATACGGTCGCCACCTCCATCACGATTTATCTCTGATTTTAGCCCCTCAATCTCCGGCTCCTTGATGTCTTTCACTGTCTTTTGGGTTTCTCCGCGACTCATAATGCATCTCCTTTCTAATAGTGTTTCTCGATAAAATGAGTCATATATATTGTTCGCATACTTTTTGGACAATTCTTGTGCTGCCGCGTCGTCCGAAGCGTCCATCCTGGTTTTTCTCTGACCTGTGGTAAAGACCACTTATATACTATTCAGATCATATCCATTTCCTCATAAGGTTCCCTCTGCTCTAGTCGTGATATCTTGATTGTCAGTTCAACATCAGAGAAGAATTTGATCGCTGCCTCTATGGAGTCGAAGTCTAGAAAATCTGTGAACCACCCTTTTGATGCGGTCGAGGATAGAAAGAATATTGTTACAGGTTCTTCATTAGCCTCTTTTACACTCGCCGGAGCTGCACAACTAAGACTCATATCGATATTCAAAGCTCCTTCAATAAATGACATAACCCGCCTGAGTTCAGGTAAGTTCTTCCTCATAGCTTCCTCCTATGGTAGAAGATGCCCATCCTGAAAAAGATGGGCATTCTCTGAATCAAGTCAACAAAAATGAATCTACCCCGATAAGATTAGTTTTTTGATCGAATCCGTGGCGGCGAGACCGAAAGTTTTAAAAAACCAGTTGTAAATCCAGCCGCAGCGCCAATTTCATAAAGCTTACTGGATGCCGCCGGAACCCCAAAGAAACGAAGCCCCTCGACAATCCAAGAGCCCGGAGGGGTAAGCGATAGCAACCAGCCAGCAAGGGCGCCCATGAGTGTGCCTAACAGAACATTCAAGAGCAGTATAACTGCAGAGATGAATGAGGTAATTACCCACATCACCCCTATGGTCAAAAGCATCTCCCAACCCTCGTCATACATTTGATGACCTCCTTCACCTTTAATAAGTATCTTTTTGCAGAACGATCCGGTAAAATTCCACCGGAACCAGAAAGCTGGTTATAGTCGCATTTCATCATCCCGTCACCATTTCTTGTCCATCCATCCAGAGATTGCTAAACTCAGAAACCTGCGCGCTCGAAAAGCTTTTTGTTTCCAACTGTGATTTCGTTTATGACGCCTCATGTTGTTTCGCTTGTTGCACAGGGCAACGATATGCTCAAACTCACTCTGTCGCAATAACTCTATCGGAACAGCAGCCTCTGATATTCTTTTCGAGCAATGCACGAGTAGCTCTAAAGGAGCATCTTTGAATATGTTCCATGCTTGTTTTCTGTTCCGCTTTGTCCAGGACATAATATCTTCTGGGTGTTTTGGCCCTCACAATTAGAAAAGAATTAACCTTATTGATTACACGGTAGACTGTGGAGATATGGGGGCATGGAAGTTGATGCCAGGAATCCCTGAGTTCGTTTTCTTGCATAATTTGATGTATAAGGAGGTGATGGATTAATCTCCCATTAGGCTTATGAGATCTCGAATTCACTTCAGAGATTACCTTGTGTAAAATCGCATGGACCTCTGAAGGGAGGACGTTCTTTTTTTTATCCGGGTTGAGAGATTTGTGAGGTTTCTCTTCAATGCTCAACAACGCCTCGTTACCGTTACGACTTGCCTCTGTGGAGAGCGGACTTGCTACTCGAGATAATCTCTTGTTGACGGTACGCTTCATGCTCGTTCCTCCTTTTTTCTAGAAAGGTTAATAAAGCTTTGCTAGCGTCTTATAGCCATTTGACATCCCTCGACTTCACCAATCCATCCAGAAATATCTGTTGTCAGAATCCCACCGCATCCCGGACAGCTTTTCGCCTGCCGGGCTGGATTTGTTTAGATTTTTGAGGCTGCGAGGTCTTCTGCTCGGCCTGGATATTTGCGCCATCTGGTTTTATAAGTCCAAGGTCGGTCCTCAATTCCTTCGTGGTGTCTTCATCATTTATCAATGCTTTTTCCCAATCTGCAATTTCTAGTAGGAGCCTTTTGCATTTCCTCACGGACAGCGCAGTTTCCTCTAATATATTCATCGTTAATTCGTTGCCGTCGCGTCTTATAGTGAGAAGTAGCGCCTCAAGCAGCCAATCTTTCAGAATCCCTATGCACCCGATGCATCTTTCGTAATAGTACGCCCATCCATCGGGCATTGGATCCGGCACTTTTTCAAGTGGGAGCCCGCGGAGCAGGCTATAAAGAGCCGCAATAAAGGCTTCTAGTTCCGTATCTATATCCGCACGGTAACGGCGCAAATGGATATCCTTGTTCCTTCGGAGCAACTGGCCATTGAGATTCTGGACGGCGTGAAGCTCATATGTTCCGACTAACACATGAAGAACACCGGTGAAGGTAGCCAGGGACCTCCAGAAGTTGAGATACTTTGTTAACTTTTTCCCGCCGGCAGTCCGGGTGAAGTTCGCCGATTCATCAATGATTACGACTCTTGTCTTCCTGTGCTTAAGTATTTTTTTGTAAGATCTCACATAAGTTCTGATTTTATGCCACGGAGGTATATCCAGCTTGAAATCCAAATCTTCCTCACCGGCCAGCTTTTCATAATCGATTTTTTTGTCTACTAAAATCTCAGGTATCGTAGATAACAATTCGAAAAAGAAATCATCCCAGTCATATTGTGAAGTGAGATATTCCGGAGCCTTGAAGTAAATTAGAGCTATCATGCCCTTGTCGCGTTCCATTTCAGGTCCTAGTTCTTTCATTATCTCTTTCGCGACTTCTTCACATAAAACAGTTTTCCCAACCCCCGTAGGGCCAATGACCGATATGAGTTCCCTTGTGGGGTTGAGAATGGAAAACTTCAGATTCTCTATTTCCGTTTCAAAATGGGGGTGTCCTATGATTACTTCATTTTTGAAGTAATGTGACCTCTCCTGTAGCGGCCTGAGTAATAAAGCTTGAGGGAATTCCCGTTCTTCCGGCGCGATAAAGCCCATCAATACCTCTTAAAGGACTTAAAGTCCTTGGAAGTGAAGGGTATAATTTTGCCAGATGGCTGTATGGGTGTCTCCCTATCTGTAAGTGCAGTGGCAGGGAGCTCAGGGGCACTCCCGACCTGAAGGTCGATGACTTTTTTATTTTCAGCATCCTTGAGACGCTGCAAAAAAAGCTTTTCTTTTTCCGCGTTTGCCAAATAGAACTCGGCGATCATCTTCGCATCAATTCGAAGCTTCTTGCTGCTTTGTTTATTTTGCTGTCGTATCATCGCTGTCAGCATACGGATTTCTCTGGTCGATCTATTATTGAAGAATGAATAATATTGAGACGCGATGCATTGCACCAACTTATTATCAACGGACGCATAGACGATGGCCGCGTTAAAGGGGTCTTCCCTGCCTTCCACTTTCGAAAATTGTATTGAAGGAAGGCTAAACAAATCGTTCCAGTAGGAAATATTCCCCACTGTAATACCGCTTGAGGGATCAACCTTCACGGCACCCCTTCGAAAAGGTGGCAGGGTAGCCAGCCTATACTTTTCATCGTATGCAATAAATCTGCTTGGACGAGAGCCTGTCGAAGCAATCCCGGCGGTGAAAGCATCCCGAGGCGATACCGAGAGGGATGGATGCTCTCTGGTATCATATTTTTCAAAGAGATAGGTTTCCAACTCTGTATAGAAGTCCGCCAAATTCCATACCGCCAGGTTTTTAGGGTTAGTTGCAGGGGTGAGAAAGCGGACAACTTTCGTATTTTGAGTGTTAGCCGTAAGGGTGTTGACAAATTGTGTTTTAGCGGTCCCAAAAAGTCGCTCGCAGGTCGATCCATACCTTGCTTTGGCGGTTGGCCGTACTTTTTTTGTGCAGTCAAATCTCCCCAGAAGAGCTTCAAAATATACACTGCCGAATTCGCTTCCGCCATCCACAATAAAGATCTGTGGAAGTCTGTTGAACCTCTTTACGCACATCCGTAAGACCATCATGCATGAGCGGAAACTGGGGGGGTCGAATGAGAGATAGAATGCTAAGACTCGTCTGCTGAAGGCATCTGTGAGAAGACTCAGCCACGGTCTGCCGAGGCTGACACCATAATAAGAAACAAGCTGTATATCTAAAAGTGTGTGGTCCAGGTGGCCGGCTTCGAATGGACGGTCGCCATGCCGTGGGGTGGTCTGTTCTAAGTACCAGCAATAAGGTTCATACTGATACGCCGCCTTGGTCCCATGCCTCTTTACGATCTGCTTATGGATCCGCCTGTTTTTGACTTCCTTACAGAAGGTCTTATAGCTGACAATTTCCACCTTTTTTTCCTCGCACCTCTTCAGATACACTCCATATGTGAGTTTTTTGCTAGGACTTTTCACATTTTCGTAATGAGTTTCAATTACCTCATGCATCAGTGCAATCGAATCTTCAGGTGGTTTGCGTTTTTTGTTTCCCCGTCGACTTACTTTCCCAATGGCTCCGAGGTAGCCGTTTCCTGCTCCGTAAACTGCTTCGCCCTGCCGCCACGCAGCAACGTATCTCTGGCGAGTGCGAAGCGTAATACCGCTACCTTCAATACTTTGTCCTGCAAGATGAGCCCTAACGTGGGGCATAATACGATTACCAATCGCGAGATCTTCTTTGGAAGCTCTCCTGATAACTTCGAGCTCGATATCCTCATCGGATGAACTCTCTCCGCCCATGACTGCGCATATCTCACCTTTCTGAATCAGAGCCTCTACGGAGATATCTGGTAGCCAAGTGAGACGACCGGTGTCTTCTCGCAGATACGTTTTACCTTCGCCCATGTTGACAATCTCCCAAGGAATCCCGTTCCAGACCAGGAAGTGTCCTGGCTGCAATATAATGGGTTGCAGTTCGGAAAGCGGCGAGACTGCCCCCACCGTTATGAGTGAATATGCGTCAGCTATTTCTTTGTTCCTGAAAACATTTACTCTCCATGGCTCGGCAAGAGCTGCCGCCTCAAGGTCAACGTATATTTCCTTTGCCGCGATAAGCCTATATATGTCATCGCTTGTGACCTCTTCAGAACAATTTAGAAGAGTGTGGAGAGTTATGCCGGGCTGGTCGGCAACAAGCGAAATGATAATGTCGTAGGCCTTATTCCCGGTTTTCTTGATCTTTTTCACGATAGTAATCCTCCAAAAAGACCAGATTCCGACAGTAGTTCGAGTTTAGTTTGCTCGCGGGAAAAACAGTAAAGGAGAGGCCGAACTTTCTCGCATACTCTTCGCCTGGAGGACAGCTCCAGTTGCCCTGCTGGTCTTTCATGTAGCGGTTTGGTGACTTATCCGATAATTTTGTTAACTGTTCATCAGGCTTGCATTCTAGCCAGCCGGCTCCGGTCTTCCAGAGAACAAAAAAGTCTGCCGTATAAAAAAAGGCTCTCTTATGTCCTTTTTTGTCGAGAAACGCAATTTTGAACGGAGGCGGCTGGTCATAAAATTCCAACACTTCTGAGTCGTATTCCAGAACGAGAATCACACGATACTCGAGTGTGTGGCTCTCGAATTGGATAACAAACATCATCTTCCGGCTTGGGTAGCGTCCTGACATGCTGAATGGGGTACTTTTTACACGCCGAGATGGCTGCGATGATCGGATTCTATCAATAACTTTGCGCGCATCCTCCGAAATTTTGATGTCAACACACCATTTTTCGTATTCTTCTTCGGTTAACATAGGGACCTCCTTTTTCGGTGCAGTCAGTGCTCTACTCACGAGTTTCAGAACTGTCATCGACAAAATACGTCTTCCTGGTCTTTGGATCATATAAACAGGTCACCCAAGGCTGATAAGGTGTACCGTCTGATGAGATTATGAAGATGTCTAGTTGATATCGATAAACTAACTTCACAGGTTCAGTCATTGCCACCTCCTCTAGAGCTTTTCTATTAATTCGAGAACCCAAACTCTTTAGACCTCACTCACATTGCTCTGTTTATATCTTCCAATGGTGCAATTGCCTGGATGAGAAGACAGTAAAAGAAAGTCCTAACTTCGTAGCAAAATCAGTGCAAGGTGTACAGACCCAGTTACCCCGGTTTTTTCTCAGATATCGATTTGGATACCTTAACGAAAGGGTTCTCAGCCTCTCTTCGTCTTTGCACTCAGTCCAGCCGGCTTCGGTCTCCCAGATGACAAAGAAATCTGCGGTGTAGCGATAGACGCTGCTGCGACCTGATTGGTCGACCAACGAAAGGGTGAAAGGATAAGGTTGTTGATAGAATTCCAGCACACGAGGATTGAACTCCAGCATTTTGATGAGCGACAACTCTAATGCGGAATCGTATTGAATGGCAAAACCCATCTTACTGCTGAAATAGAAGCCTGATAGGTGCAGTGTGCCACGCACCGCATGGTGCGGCCGGGATGACCTCACTTGTTCGATTACTTTAAGTCCTTCATCAGTAATTTTATTTTTCTTGACCCATTCCTCAAATGCTTTCTTGTCTAGCATTTTGCCTCTCCTTTCTCGATATTAGCCTTCTCGATCCCTTCTCTCAGTGCCTCGGCAATTGTATGTATATCTGGGTAGTTGCGAAAGAGACGCAGAGAAAAAATCCGGAATGAATAGGGATCATAACTTAAGAACATCCACGGTTGACATAGTCCGTCAGAACAGGGAAACGCAAAAGGAAACTTCTCGATGGCAAAGTAACTAAACCTATCTCGGTGGATAATCTGATGACATTTCATGACCAACAAATTACGAAATGTCCTTAACGCCATAGACGGAGTTGTTTCATTGTCGTTCTCCATGTTTTTCTCCCCTCCTTTCCTCTGAGAATGCCTTTTTTGGACGCTGCCTCTACGCGATCATAGCTTGGATATATGCCTGAAAAGTGCAATTGGCGAGTAGTGGTTTCGACAAAAAGAGTTAACTGTTTTATGCTCGCGTCACGTGCAGATATTCTGTGATTGGTGGCTTTCGCAGCTATCGCCTTGCACAGTTCCGGATAGTGAGAATAGAGAGTCTTTTTAGTATATCCCAACTGTTTCGAGACCTGTTCCATGGTTCGATGCTCTGCCTGACTCTCGAGAGTATTTCTGAGAAACCTCAAGACGCTCTCATGGTCAATTGTCTTTCGCTGAGATGTTTCTTTGGAACTTCGTATATATGCAGCAGGCATTGCTCGGGTTTTGATCCTTTTTTTCAATACTCCTTTAAAAATAAGATCCGTGAGCGGAGTGTTAGAAAGGTATGAGAGTTGAAACAAATGTTGGAGTGTTGGAAAGGAGCTGACAGCGTTCCATCGTTTTGCAGTAGCCTTTGGAATTTGAAATGAGATAGCAAAGGACGAGGCGCTGTTACAAAAATGATCTTTGATATATCGGGAGAGGCACTCCACGACGAGGTCCTTAAATGGAACGAACGGAAGAGTCTGGGCGCTTTCAAGCAATTGGGCCATATTCTGCATAATCCAGAGGTCGTATGCGCCGACGGGAGGACTGCTTCTTGGGAATTCGTCGTATACCAGCCAACTTCCACAACTGGAGCAGTAACCTGCCTGCATCTTTCGCGCAATGACGTGCTGTGTTCGTTTACATGTTGGACAAGTAGTGAGCAGGTAGCATCGATGAATCGGACATACGAGAATCATTTGTAGACTCCAAATAAGTGGTTCGTAAATCTCTTTTTGATTTTTTCTCCAAGATTCAAGGCATGCCGGACACCACGAACGGAACTCTTTCAGCAAACCATGTTGGTCAATGATATGGCGAAATGGAAGCAACGTGAGAAAGACCAGATCGTTCCGGACGGTCAAATCTTCAAGAATGGTGACTAACTTGAGGGTGAAGTCATTAAGACCAAGAAAATTGCCAGGTCTCTCGTAAAGCCTGCCGCTGCCTCGATCCAAGCTCTTAGTAAGGCTGTGATTTTCAAGCATAGGCAGAATATATTTTGCCAGTAGGACACAAAGAAGAAGCGAGTGAGCTTTAGCAAGCCGCGAGAGGTAACTTGGAAGGCCTTCTGAGAGAACAGTGCCCAATCCAATAGGCGGAAGGGAAAATAGAACGCTTCTGGGGGTTGGGTGGGTGATCTCCTGAAGAAAATTAGTCTTCATAATGATTACGCATCCAGCAATCTAGATACATAGACTCACACGCATTCTCACCCTTATAGGGGGCTAGCCCCAACTCTTTCAGAGTCTTATGCCAAGTGGCAAGCGTGTCCTCATCCTCCAAAATGTCAGGATCAGAAAACTTTCTCAGCTTCTCTCTGACGTCGAAAAGTGTGGGATATCGGTGATAATCTAAGCATTCAATGGTGGCTTTGCGAACATCGCGACGCTGCCGCCTCAAACTTTGTATTCTCGGGTTGTTTTTTAATTCCTTATCTCTGCGAACGAGCTGTATGCACAGTTCCGGAAAACTGTTAAAGAGAAATGCGGCGTCATAGCCCGTGGCGAGCGCTACTTCGCGGAAGGAAGGTGGTACCGCATCCTTGCTGCTCAGCGCTTTTTCAAGTTTCTCCCGCAACCTCTTGAAGGTAAGCTGATGGGCTGGATCGCTACGGCTGGGCTTTGTGAGCTCTAACCAGTCTCCCGTTAAGAAATCCAGGAAGGACGTTTTTAAGAACTGACAAATGTGCAGGATCTCCTCAAATGAGGGTGTGGAGATACCTTCATACCATGTCCGCAGGTCTGCTTTGCGAAGTTTGAGAAGTTTGGCGAATCTGTCAACATTGCCATAAAAAAGGCGGTTGATGCATTTTACGATTGCCTTATGGACCCTTTGTTTTGTGAGTATGTAAGGTGGAAGGTGCTGAGATCTTACAATTAATTCCTCAATGTTCTTTGCAATCCAATGCTGCCATTTGACGTCTATCATTCTGAATTCCCCATCACGTTGTGGATAAGTAGCATTGTCAGGGCATTTTTTGTCGAGACCGAAGGGGATAAAAGTTTGTTTCCACAAATGTTTTGCGAGGGCCAAACCCCTGGGAATCGGATTTGTGTGATACCGATCATGAAACGAGAGCCTTGATTTGGAGACTGGCTTAATTCGATTACCCAATGAGCTACCGCAATACGAGCAGAATCCTGGCCGTATGATGGAATGGCCGAGGCTCTGTTTCCGATTGCAGTTTTCATTTGGACAACGGATGGCAAGAGGTGTTCGATGTCTTGCGCATATTTTCAGCACATCAAATGTCCACACCTTTTTTTCGTATGGCGCGTGGCCAGACTCTTGCCACTCCCGGATACACTCCGGGCACCAGGCGCGGGTGTCGTAGCGGAGCTCTAGCCCTTTAATGGCAAGCTGCCGATCATGAGGAAACTCTAGGAATCTAAGATCAGGGTGGGAAGTCAGCACTTCAAGTGCCTTATAAGAATATCCGAAAACATTTTTTTCGCCCGTTTCCGTTGACTCTGTGCTCCCTGGAAACGCGTTGATCAAATACTCGGTCAAGTCTCGGAAGCTCACGCTATGGGCCACCGCCAAGCGCCCTTTGAAGCTGAGCTTGGATTCCTCATCCGGTGTCCCAACTCCGACTGGCTGCAAGGAAAATAATATGCTGCGCTGAAGACAAAGGTGACCGTCTTCATGTGTGACCTCAAGGTTTCTTAGTAGTTCTATCGGTTCTTCCTGCCTGAGCATGGGTTTCAATAAGTCTATAAAGATAACTTGATGGTTTCTCGGTGTCGACTGGTATTTTCTCAGTGAGGGGAAGAGCCCAGCATTGACTCTTCATAGCCGGAGAGTCGTGCTGATTCGCCGCCCTACTATGGGTTCTTCTATTATCTATCCGAGTATTCGCATCGGAAAATGGACATGTTGACAGTTGACGACATTTACAGTTATTGTGTTCGCAGATATTGTTAGCTCTAGTTGACATTAGTTATCCTCTTCACACGATTG
This sequence comes from Thermodesulfovibrionales bacterium, assembly GCA_050014695.1. Taxonomy (GTDB): domain Bacteria; phylum Nitrospirota; class Thermodesulfovibrionia; order Thermodesulfovibrionales; family UBA9159; genus UBA9159. Next base: position 5,793 of record JBEKCV010000080.1, on the reverse strand, counting down.
TAAGACGACTAAGTGTGAACTGCAACACCAAAATCAATATCGTTTTGAGGTCAATTTGTCCAGAATAAGGAAAAAGAAATACACACCACGAAAAAAAGTGTTCGACATGTTGCGGCACAGAAGTTGTAGGCGATGGGCTCTTCAACAAGTACCCAATTCAACGGACGAAATTATTGCATTTCGCATGAGTTTAGTCACACGTAAAAAAGGAAATGACATAGAGAAATTTCTGAGGTGGTTCGAGAGATTGGAAGATGAAACATCAAGGACAAATCCCGAGCATCTCTTAATACTGGCATGTGCAGTGCGTGAACCTATCGTAATATTGAGAAAGACCACAATTAGGGAAATTTTCAAATCACCTGCCTGGCCGAATCTATGCACCCTGCTCGCTAAATTGCACGCAACAATAGACCGTACAACTGCAGCTCGTGGGCATAAGCTTGAGTATCATGGGCATAACTATTGGGAAGCAGCATACAAGGAGAAATATGAGAAGATTTTAAAAGAGCTTTATCCTCAATATGGTTGTTTTACTGGCGCGCTCGATTTGCATGATCTTAGTGTTGATATTGTTGAAAAGCTGAGTTTAAGAACACAGGTTGATTTAAATACAGCGGAAGAAAGAGTTGATCACACATATAACAAATTGAAAGAACTACGCGTTCATATGCGCCCTCCTGAACTGGTAGATCAGGCTGTCGCTGTTAGACTTGAAACCATCGAAATTGGAAAAAGCTATGCTGCTGGTGACACGATAATCAACGATGCATTTAATGCCATGTGCTTATGGTATTTTAGGTCGATGACTTTTGAGTCTTTTTTGTCTGGTATACCGTCTATCAATCCACTTCCGTGATCTATTCCAGGCAGGCCGGGAGAATCACATGGTCAATCCCTATTTACAACCGGAGTAGTTCTTTCAAGGAGATTTTGCTATAATTTAGGGGAAAGGCGATGCCTATGAGCATGATGAACTTAGATCTTGAGAAACTATTCGAGACACTTTTCTCTACGGTGCGTTCCAAGAGGTTTGCGTTATGAAAGAAAGTCTTGGTGATGTCTTGACAGTTGAAGAGTTGTCCTCTTATTTGAAGATTCCTAAGTCCACGCTTTACAAACTTCTTCGCGAGGGCATAATTCCTTCAAAGAAGATAGGACGTCACTGGCGGTTCAGAAAAACGGTCATTGATCACTGGCTGGATGAGATAGGACCAGTGAAACACCCACAGCTGAGAAGCACCTAACGAAGTTTTTGCGTCCCACTACTGTTTAATATGTAACCTGCTCAGGAAGGTGTATTTGCGGCACTAATCGTCTCTTTTGATCAGTATTCACAGGAAGGCCAGCTGCACTTCCTGTGAGAAGCGGGAACTTCGAAGTTCACCTGAAGCTCCTCGCTGCGACCATCTCTCCGAGTATGTTTATTTGTGGTCGTAACCTCGCGTTATCATATGGGAAACATTAGCCGGGACAGAGCTCTCCCAATTCCATGATCTTACAGGGGAAGACACAACGATATCGGGGGCCGACCTAAGCAATTTGGTCCCTTCTCATTCCTCATTTTGTTACAATGCAGTATGATCGTCTTGATAGCCTCTGACATCCATACCAGTCCTAGACACCTTGCCACAACGCTTTTCCACGCCGCAGCACACGGAGCCGGTGCGGTCGTGCTAAATGGCGACATCGTTCCCAAGTCGCTCTATAGCGGAATAGTGAACGCCCGACAGGTGGCGGCCTTACAGAGAAAGTATCTTGAGGGCTCTTTTCTTTCGGAGATCAGGGCATTCAAAGAACGTCATCCGGACGAGAGAATTTATGCCGATTTGGGCAACGACGACTTCTGGTGCAACAGGGATCTACTTATGCGATCAGAAGGGGAGGGGGTTCTCACGCTCCTGCATGATCGAGTGCAACCTCTGGCTCCTAGCTTTGATATCGTTGGCTACATGTTCGTACCACCCACTCCGTTCGGCATCAAGGATGCTGAGCGAATCGACAGGCGTGGTGCGCCGCTTGAAAGGGGCGTGACGCTGAAAGGAGTCTTTTCAGTCCCGGACGGTCTTGCGGTGAGATCCATAGACGGGGGTGAGACGATCGAACAGGATTTGCAGATACTGGAGAAGCAGATAAAGCAACCGTTTGTTTTGGTTACACATGCTCCACCTTATGGGTTAGGTCTTGATGTCGTCTACGACCGCCGTCCTGTCGGAAGTGTGGCAATACGCGATTTCATTGATCGGCAGGCCGTAGCCGGTAGGTTGATCGCCGCCTTCTCGGGCCACATACACGAGTCCTTCCAAGTCTCCGGCATCTCCGCAAATGAGGCTGCTGGACGATGGATCATCAACGCAGGACAGATAGAGGATCAGCTCAGATATGTGGTATTTGATTTGGAAACAGCGGACGTGAGAATCAAGAGAAGTCGATTAATCTAATCAACGAATTGATAACGCAAATGAAAGAGGTGGGCAAATGTTAAGGGAGTACAAGCTAAAAGAGATATTTACCAGGGGAGCTTGAAGAAGGGCGTCGATATTATCGGCGGCCTGACGCAGGTGATAAAGGAGAGGGGTATGACTGCCGGAATCGTTTCGGGCATCGGCGCGGTCACAGAGGCGCATATCTGATATTTCAACGCCCAAACCCAAAAATATGAAGAAGTTCATTTTCGTGAAAACATGGAGATACTTTCGTGAGGGGTAATCAGCAAGGACATTTTCGCGTCTTGTGGAGCATATAACACGGAATCTTACAGAATGGCTCTAGAAGCCGATCTATAAAAGCTAAAAAAGCTTGTGGTGCCCAAACAGTGCCCAAGGCTTTTTTTAAGATAGCACTATGGCAGGGGCTTACCTTCTCCACCTCTTTCCCTCATTTAATCGATCCGCCTCTACAGTGAGCCGTCAGCAATAATTTAGCGGCACCTTAATGTTGTAGGCGATATGGATCCCCCCCAAAAAAACGATATCGGTTAGCTCAGTTGGGAGAGCGCCACGTTCGCAACGTGGAAGTCGGGGATTCGAATTCCCGACCGTCCGTTTTTGTTTTCCTTTAAAATAAATGGCTTAGTCCTCAAGAAAGGCTGAAAAAACCGTCAACAGACCGTCAACAGGTTTCGTATGGGCAGCGAAGAAGTATTCCGGAATGCAGGGTATGTTTAGGGCTGATGCATGCGAAGATTCAAAGAACTTTTCAAGGTATTTCGAAAGACTCGTAAAGAAAGCAGAACTGCACGGCATTTAGCCACATAAGGTTAGACACGCATTCGTAACTCAGTTGTTACAGGACGGTGAGGATATCAAAACGATTGCTGACCTGCTCGGTCACTCGGATATTTATGTGGTGGCTCAGTTCTATCAACACATCACTGACGATAAGAAAAGGAAGGCTGTCAACAGATTGGATTACTCTTAATGCAAAAGCATATCAATCTCTTGGCTTGTGTTAGAAGGAATCGGCACTAAATATTTTATTTGCATCAACATCGAATCCAGCAGCTAATAATTCCCTCACAATATCGGATTTCCATCTTTCGTGACTGTCTATTGGTATAAATATTACTCCTTGATAATCAGATGGAATTTCCACCCCTTCTTCATAAAGTGCACAGACTCTTGACCTACTAAGTTTACCGATAAAATAACCAAGTTCAAAAATGACATTTTGTCGGGCTCTCGGTTTAAGCTCTTCGGAACTGTCCTTTTCTTTCCCAATGTCATCTGCTGTAAGCAGGACTATTGCAAAATGCACATCAGAGTAATCTGAAAATTTTTCAATTATCGTTCTTCCTTGACTTGGCTTTTCATGAAGAATGATTGCTTCTAAATCCAGTTTTTCGATAAATCTTGCAACAGCTTCCTTTATGCCTTGATTGCGACCGTGAACTATAAAGACTTTATTTGAAGATGCCTTTTTTGAAATATTTGTTTTCCGTTCTCCTTCGGATAATTCTATTTCTGTTTCAAGTTGTTCGATGCAACTTAGTAACATTTTAATTTGATTTTCAATGAGAGATGCCCTATATCTTTCGAGTGCATCATCTCCCATATTTACATAAAGATCTTCACTACTTGATGCATGTATAACGGCATTTACATTCGGTGATTTCGACCCAAAGACTTTAATAAGATAGTCTCTTGTAGTATTACTCCAAGCACTGTGGTCTGCTGTGACAATAGGTCTATTTGCTAATAAATCGTTAGCCTTGTTTATCTGTTTCCGTAATAGTTGGATCCCTGTTTTCGGATCAACTGATCTTGGAATCTCGGGTTCTTCCATAGACTAGTTGAAACTGAAACATACAGCGTCAGAATGGTAAAGTCCCTTCCTTTGCATATCAGTCAACCTTTAAATCCTTCCATCGCAGATTTTCCATCAGGAGGATTCCTTCAATATCAAAAAACTTCTTAAAGTCCCGCCTTGGTTTGGCTTCACCATCCTTAAAGGATGCTGGCTCACAGTGATATCCCCTGCAATGGTTTTTGATCTGAGAATAAGGCATGAAGGCAACGAATATAGGCTTTGTTTTATTTCCAGCAGAAAAAAAGGGAATCGCTAAAACCATTTCTTGATGCATCGGACTCAATTCGCCGACATAGCCGAAAGTCTGCTTATTACCCTTTTCTTGAGTTGGAAACTTACCTTTTACCTGAACTGGTCTTATCAATAACTCTTTCCGCCCTTGGCTTTCAATTTCCTTGGAGATGATGAAATCAAATCCTTTATCACGATGGGGAAAATAGACATTCCAACCGTAATCGGCTAGCATCCCAGCAACGTAGAGTTCTGCAAAGTAATCGTGTTTCTCTGGTTCGTTCTTCATCTTCTCCCTTGAAGCTCAATTATAGCAGAGTCTTAGTAAACAGGAGACTCATGAAGAATCAGGCGTATCAGGTGTGCTATCAGTTTGGAATATTCTATGGGATGTCTTCGATAATCGTATCAAAACTAATCTTTTCATTACCCGCCCCCACCTCCCATCGTGTTATGACTCCCCTTGTTTTATTCATCTGCTTATTACAGAATTAAGAACAATTAATAAATAAAAAGGGGGTTGAATATGCCAATATGCATGTGTGATTGTGGAGAAGATACAGCAGGTGGGAATTTTAAGCCAGGTCATGACCAACGATTGAGGTCTCAACTTGAACAAAAAGTTGGAGGCCTACTCAACCTGAAGGAATTAGTGAATTCCTCTTTCTCATATAGCAATGGTGATATCCCGTTGGATGATTTTAGGGCTAAACTTGAGGAGATGTTTGGATAATATTTTTGATATTTCTAATGTCAGGTGAGGGCATAAAATACCTGTATCCAATAGAGTCCTTGCAGGAGCTGTTAATGGGGGGAAAGACAGCCGAGACCAAAGATAGAGTCCTTCTAGCCTTCTCTGATACCCCCACCCCACAAATCCCCTATAGGATAGCCTCATAACCTTCCAAGACCCTTTCTGGACCATAAGCCATGCAGTCCTGTCTGTCCTGTTTGAAAGTGGCTCTAAAGCGATTTGGGTTGTTGCACTTTTGGGGTCATGTTTGGATATCTGATAGCTTATCTATGCACAGACCAAGACCAATCCCCCTTTCCCCCGTGGGATGTTTTGTTTTGGGGGAGTTTGAATTATTGGATTTCACCATACTAGTTATCTTACAAGTACGCAAGTGTCATTTTTCAGGAGCATTCCCCATCTCTTTTTCAGGGTCATTCCCCACCTGATAATCGGTCGACCAGACGTAGCATCTTATCCTCGGTTTTTTAGCATATCGGACTGACCATAATCAACCTTAT
>JBEKCV010000079.1:0-18645 GCA_050014695.1 Thermodesulfovibrionales bacterium | reverse complement strand
GGGAAGAGAGCCGGGAGTTTATGGACGTCGCCGCAAAGATTCGGGATCACCTGAAACAGATTGAGAGGTTTGTTGAATCAATGCCCGGATGCCAGGAACATCTCGCGCTCATTCGGAAAATCCCCCGGGTCTGGAAGGAAAAGATTCTTATCGTCGAGGATATGGATTACATCGCTGAGTTTTTTAAGGCTGTCCTTTCCAGTGAAGGTTCTGTTGAAATTGCCAGTGACGGCGCAGAAGGGCTTCGGAAAATAAGCGAAACACACTTCGACGTTATTGTTTCAGATGTGGATATGCCCCTGGTAAGCGGTATTGAATTTTACGAGCGGGCGGCCCAATACGACCAGAAAATAGGAGAGCGATTCCTCTTTTTGTCCGGCGACCTTACCGACCAACGACGTGATTTCTTTCTAAGAAACAATCTCGAATTTGCAGCAAAGCCGGTATCTATCGATGAGTTAAGGAGGAGAGTTGCCGCTATTATGAAAAACAATATGAAGCACTTTTGAGTGGAGACGGGAACAGAAGTCCGGATTCATACCCACGGCTATTTTCCTTCTGTGGGTTCTTCTCCTCTGGTTGGACACTCCGCTATCATCATCACGACTCTTATGACGAGGACAGAGAGCCTAATGTTGAGGAGGTCGCGATTGTCGCTAATACAAAAAGGAAATATCGCAAAAACCTTGTCAAAAGGGTGATATTGATTCCCGCGCGGGAGAGATGAACGGTGCAATCGAAATCCTAATCTTGTCTTTCTTCCTTTATCTTTTTTGTCCTAAGCTTCCTTGTATAGGAAGCATGTGTTACCTTCTGGGCGTCGTAATATGACTTCGTAAGGTAAACAACCGGTGCCTCCTCATGGTTCATAACCTTAGAACCGAACGCCATCAAATTCTCTGACTCTTTCCATAACAAATCTCTGCTCGGTGCGCCAAGCAGAGCAACGATAAGAGTCTCATTGTCCCGTTCGCCGGCACAGACAAAGCAGTGTCTCGCCTGCCTGGTATATCCCGTTTTTCCCCCCACGATGTCTTTATCGGACCATAAGAGCATATTCGTATTCTTGAGAAAGATTGTTTTTCCTGCTTCAGTTGTAATTTCTCTTACCCGCGTGGTGAGTATCTCTTTCAGGATAGGGTATTGAATCGCCTGCTTCATGATCCTCGAGAGGTCATAGGCGGTGATAAACTGACCTTTTCCTGGCAGGCCGTTCGCATTGATAAACTTTGTATGATATGCCCCGATAGCGAGCGCTTTCTCGTTCATCAGCTTCACGAACTGTTCTTCGGAGCCTGAAACTGCCTCGGCAAGTGCAACTGCAGCATCATTTGCCGATTTCATGAGAGCGGCATAGAGGAGTGTTGCGATCGAAACCTTATCTCCCTCCTTGAATCCAGCTTTAGAGGGGACGGCATTTGCCGCTTTTCTGCTTACCGTGACAACATCGCTCAGTTGGGAATGCTCCAGCACAACCAAGGCTGTCATTAATTTTGTGGTACTCGCCGGCAGAAGGAAATAATCAGAGTTCTTTGCATAAAGCACCTTCCCCGTCTCAGCGTCTATAACAACGGCCGCCCTCGATTTTATGTCCTCAGCAGAAACAGCGGTGACAAGGAATAGGAAATAAGTGATCAGAAGACATGAACATAAGATAGGTAGCCCGATATTTTCAACTTGTGACCGGTTGCGTGCTGTCAGCAGCTCGTTATATTCTCTCCTTCCGGACGGTATGGGTGATCGGGCATTCATAAGATAGTATCGAATGAAAGAACGTGAATTTCTGTGATCCATATCACACATTGTGCCTCATTTGGCACACAGAAGACAACAGCGGATGCTTGGATCATCAGGAAATCGCATGGCGGGGGAAGGTTCATTGCAAAGATGACAACCTATCCTCACGAAGGCTGCGGCCGGGGGGGATTCAGAAACTCGGAGAACTGTGGAACCCCGATTCTGTTCGTTCGGGAGACACTGAAGAGGTATCTACACGAATCCGAGTGGACGATTCAAAAAAGGTGAGCTACACGCGTCTTTCCGCGAGTTTCTGTCGTTCTTCACGAATCTCTGCGGTCATCCCCAACAGGGGGCAGACGCCCATGAAAGAAACTTTCATGGGTGTCTGAGAAATCTCCTACCGTTTTCAATGCCGGGTGCTTCGGAAGACTCATCGACTTTGTTTTCGTTTAGAATTCGGTTGCGGCTTGATCCCGCCAAAGATCCGGTAATGTTCATTGATAAGAAAGCGAACTTCTTCGGGGGTATCCACAAGCGAGAAAAGGGCGACGTCTTCTTTTCCGATGGCGCCATTAGGCATCAGGGTGTTCTTCATCCAATCCAGCAGGCCCTTCCAGTATTTTGAGCCATAGAGGATTATCGGAAAGGACTGTATTCTTTTTGTCTGTACAAGGGTCAGTGCCTCGAAAAGTTCATCCATGGTTCCGAAACCGCCTGGAAAAATGATGTAAGCAATCGCGTATTTGATGAACATGAGCTTTCTGATAAAGAAATAGCTGAACGAAAGGCTGATGTCCTGGTATTTGTTGGGACGCTGTTCTTTAGGAATCTCTATATTCAGCCCGACAGAATGGGCCTTGCCTCTTTTTGCGCCCTTGTTCGCGCCTTCCATGACTCCGGGTCCGCCTCCGGTTATGATGGCAAAGCCGTCATCTGCCAGCATCTTTGCGAGGGCCACCGCAGCATCGTAGTACGTATTGCCCGGTGAGAATCTTGAGCTGCCGAAGATCGATACAGCCGGGCCTAGACCCTGTAAGGTTTCGAACCCCTCTACCAGTTCCGACTGTATCCTGAATACCCGCCACGTCTCGGATGTCTTAAGGTCTTCCATGCCAATGCCGCTCCACACCGTTCACCTTTGCACCTTCAGCGTCTTGAGTAACCTGGTGTAGTCAAAATTCTCGGTGACCTCTCTGATCCTCGTTACCTTCTTTTCTTCCCGTATTCCGATCTTTCCGATGACGGCCTCGATTTGTTCGATGGTCTTGAAGGTGTCATGGTGCACCGATATGATCGGGATGCCCTTTGCCTGCGCCTTTCCGATGACGGCCTCGTTCGTATAAAGCCCTCCGGTGAGGATGATGCATTTTGTTGAGGTCTCCATCGCCGCGAGCTGTATATCACTCCGGTGAGATCCAGTGATGACCGCTTTATTCGGTGTTCTCCTGAAATAGATGAGGGCGCTGTCTAGATCCATAGCGCCCACAGAAAAGTGTTCGATGAACTCATCCAGCCTGTCCTCGCAGCAGAGTATTTTTCCATTCAAGATTTCGGTTAATTGTTTCACGGTGATGGCTTCGAGGACGCTGTCTTTCTGAAAAACACCGAGTACGTTCACCCCCATCCTTTCTAAGAATGGCTTTACGGCTTCATGGACATGATTTACAGTGCCGATCGGCACTTTATTGATGATACAGCCCGCAAACCGTTTGCCGAGGAGCCTGTGGCTCCCCACAAGGGTATCGACCGAGATATCTCCGTTCCACGATTCTACCATGAGAGCAAAGCAGTTCAGCTCTCTGATAAGGCTGATGGCGTCTATATTCAGTGTCGCTCCTTCAAAGAGATCGCCTGCACCGCCAATGATTACAAAGTCTTTCTGGCTCTGGGTTTGGAGCGCTTCGCGTATCTTTTCCTTGACATCGCCGCCTTGCCCTTCAAGCAGGAGCTGTTGGCTTTCATAGCTCATGACAAAGGGAGAGATCACGTTAAGCGGTTCAGGGAGAGAAAGCACCTCCTTCAGAAAGACGGCATCCGCGGCATACACCTCATTTCCTTTCTTAACGGGTACCCTGCCGATGGGTTGCATATATCCAACGGTATACCCCTGTTGCCTCAGATTAAACGCAAGGCCGAGGGCAAGGAAGGTTTTTCCCGTATAAGCCCTGCTCGACACGATAAATAATGGAACCATAAGTCGCCTCCTCAGGGGTCAGAGTTGTGCACGGCCGCCGAACCTGAAACTCCCAACCCATATTGTCAATTATAGAAAAGCGTCTAAGATTCTTCCGGCCGCTCAAAAATAATCCGCGCGTCAAGGGCGAACGCCCCTTTCCGCAGAACGACCAGAGGATTTATGTCAAGCTCATGTATCATCGGAAAGTCTGTCACGATAGATGATATCCCGGTTATCCCTTCGACGATCGATTCGATGTCCAGCGGTTGTTCTCCCCGTGCCCCGGTCAACAGAGCGACAGTCCGGATTTCATGGATCATTGATAGCGCCTCGCCGCGTGAAACGGGCACTATCCTGAAGGAGACGTCCTTAAGAACCTCGACATAGATCCCGCCCAGTCCGAACATTATCATGTGTCCGAACGTCCTGTCATAGGTTACCCCGAGTATCACCTCTTTACCGCCCGTTATCATTTCATACAGCATGACGCCATTTATAAATGCGTCTGGCATGAGCCTTCTCACATTTGAGGTGATTTCTGAGAAAGCGTCTTCCGCGGCTATTTCAGAATTGATGGTGAGCTTTACACCACCCACGTCGGTCTTATGGAGGATATCCGGCGAGGAGATTTTCATTACCAGAGGGAATCCGATCCTTTCCGCAATGGCGGATGCCTCCTTGGCAGTTCGCGCCAGCGCCCTTTCAGGAAAGGTGAATCCATAGTGGGAGAGGACCTCCATCGCCATATCCTCACCCACCTCATAGCGGCCGGCCTGGAGCAGGGTATTGATAAGGGTGGCTGCGTTTTCCTTATTCGATACGCGGCATGGTGCCTCTTCTTCAGCACGATGTTTCCAGGCATTGAACTCCCGGAGTCTTTTGAATGCCGTGACCGCGATCTCGGGATATGAAAAACAGGGTATTGCATTGGCCTTCAGCCTTTCGATTGACTCTCTCACCTTCGCCTCTCCGATAAAGGAAGCTATGACTGGCTTTGCAGTGGCTCGCGAGGCATTGATAACAACATCGGCCGTACTCTGCACATCAGTCATCGCCTGAGGAGTCAGGATGACGAGGATCCCGTCGACATTAGGATCGCTCACCGCACTGTTCAATACACAAGCGTATCGCTCCGATGTGGCATCTCCGATTATGTCCACCGGATTGTAGAGCGATGCACTGGATGGTAAAAGGGGCGCTATGGAGTCTAGTGTCTCTTTCGTCATCTGAGGCAGTCTGATGCCCGACCTTTCGGCCATGTCGGCCGCAAGTATTCCCGGGCCGCCTGCGTTCGTGACGATGAGCAACCTGTCGCCTGCAGGGAGTTTGTTCCCTGAGAATGCGAGGGCGGTATCAAAAAGGTCCTGGATGCCAGCAGCCCTGATGATTCCTGTTTGTTTGAAGGCGGCTGTGAACGCCGTCTCCGAACCCGCCAGTGCTCCGGTATGGGAAGACGCTGCACGCGCACCAGCCAGCGTGCCACCCGATTTAATGAGAATAATCGGTTTTTGTTTTGTGGCTTTTCTCGCGATATCGAGGAACTTCCTTCCGTCTACAACATCCTCGATATAACCGAGGATCACATCCGTTTCAGGGTCCGATACAAAATATTCGATGAAATCTATTTCGTTCAGGTCAACCTTGTTCCCGAGGCTGATAAACCGTGAAAATCCCACTTTATTCCCAACTGCCCAGTCGAGTATGGCGATCCCGAGGGCACCGGATTGAGAGAAGAAGGCGATACGTCCCTTGGGAAGCATCCCTGCCGCAAAGGTTGCGTTCAGCTTACTTGGTGTGCTGATGACGCCGAGACAGTTCGGCCCGAGGATCCTTATGCCATGACTCTTTGCGAGAGCCCGTATCTCTTCCTCCATCCGCACACCTTCACCGCCGGCTTCCTTAAAACCGGCGCTCAGCACAACTGCGAAGTCAACGCCCACAGATGCGCAGTCTCTTAAGACATTCGGAACAAGGGGAGCAGGAATGGCCACGACAGCGACATCAAGCTTTTCCTTTACCTCGGTAAGAGAGGCAAACGTTTTCAAGCCGAGTATCTCTGTCGACCGAGGGTTAACGGGTACGATGCTGCCTCCGAAATCAGCGTCTTTCAAGTTTTTGATGACGGCGTAGCCAACCTTGTCAGGATCGGAGGATGCACCGATGACCGCCACGGACCGAGGGTTAAAAAGGGATTCTAGCACGAACGAAGCATACTAAATACGATTATATTTTGCAAGGGCAAAGCAATCCAAAGCGATGGCCCGTGATAAGCACGTGTGCGACATTGACACGGAGTATAGGGGGGACTGGAGAACATGCTCATGTGTCTGCCCGTTGACAAAAGTGACAGAGCTTGATTATGATTTTTAATAGGGGAAATGGCCAAAAAGAAGGGGGGGATCTATGAGAAGGGTATCGTGGGCACTCGTTTTCATTTTTGTTGTTGTAGGCATAACATTAGCGCAGAGCGACGGGGTTAAGAAGAAGAGGCCGTTACCCCCTGATTATGGCAAGGTGATAATCAATAATTATTCTGAAGCAGCGGGTCTATCGGCTGTCGTATTCGATCATTGGCTTCACAGGGCCAAATTTACCTGCAGACTCTGTCACGTTGATGTCGGCTTTGCCATGAAAGCGGGGGCTACTGGCATAAAAGCTACCGACAATATGAACGGATACTATTGCGGGGCATGCCACAATGGAAAGATGATCTCTGAGGACAGGGTGGTCTTTGACTCATGTTCAAAGAGAACCGGCCAAGATACCCGGATGTGTGAACGTTGCCACTCTTCGGGCAAGAATGTCAAGAAGGATTACGAATTTAGTAAGTTCACCGATAAGTTTCCGAAGGGCAGGTTCGGAAACGGGATAGATTGGGAAAAGACCGAGGCTGAAGGACTCGTTAAACCTGTTGATTTCCTTCAGGGGATCTCGATCAAGAGACCGTCTCTTACGATACAAAAGGATTTTGCCCTTGGGTCAAAGCAAGAGGGAATGCCTGACATTATATTCTCCCATAAAAAACATACGATATGGAGCGGGTGTGAGCTCTGCCATCCGGAAATATTCGTTGGAGTGAAAAGGGGCTCTACAAAATACTCGATGGTTGAGATCTTCGAGGGCAGGTATTGCGGCGTTTGTCACAGCACTGTTGCGTTCCCTTTGATCGACTGTCAGAGATGCCATATAAAACCGGTTTCATAAAGACCGTTGTCTTGTGGGGAATACTTCTTTCCGGAGTTCCCGCAAGCTCAGAGCAAGAGTTTTGGGATTTACCGCCGCTTCCCGAGGCTTCTGAGTATGGCAATGTTCTCATCGATAGGATCTCGCTAAAAAATCGCATCAAACCTGTTGCCTTCTCGCATTGGACGCACAGGCAGAAATATACTTGCAGGGTGTGCCATTTCGAGCTGGAATTTAATATGAAGGTGAATACAACAGAGATAACGGAGGCTGCAAACAAGGAGGGCAGGTATTGTGGTACCGGGGGTTGTCATGATGGAAAGACCGCTTTCGGTCACGATAAGCCTTATTGTGAAAAGTGCCACAACGGTGATAGGAGTTACGGAAAAGAAAAGTTTTCTGAACTCCGCAATTTCCCGAAATCAAATTTCGGGAACGGCATCAACTGGGTGAAGGCACTGGAAAAAGGCCTGATAACACCGGTGAATTATCTTACCATCAAGCCATCTGACGAGATCTCCTATGATAAGGGGTTTTCGCTGGAGGCGGAATGGAGGGGTATTCCCGTAGCGGTGTTTTCTCACCGACCTCACATAAAATGGCTAGACTGTAACAATTGCCACCCGGACATCTTTAATATCAAGAAAAAGACAACAAAACATTTTGAGATGACGCGGATGCTGAATGGAGAATTCTGCGGAGTCTGCCATATGACGGTGGCGTTTCCCTTAAATGACTGCAAGCGCTGCCACCCTGGGATGAGGGAATGACGATGAAGGGATTCAGGATTTTCTTGGTTATGATTATTCTGGTAGAGGGTCTCCTATGCAGTGTTCCCGTTATGTCTCCGAGTATTTTCATCGGCCTGTCGGCTCTCTACGCACAGGATGACTGGAAGAAAGAATTCGAGGATATCTGTTCCAGAACCGACGACGCCATGATATTGACGAAGGATGAATTGAGAATCCTTATTGAGAGATGTGATCGGTTGAAACCCTTCGTCGAACAGCTCAGTGAAACGGAAAGAAAGGTTTACCTGAGGAGACTCCAGATGTGCAGGGATCTGTATGTCTTCGTGCTCGAATCAAAGGAAAAGAAGTAACGGTCAACGTAATGGCATCACCGAGACACTGAGGGAAGCAATCTTAATCCCTACGCTCTGAAAAGAGAATATCCGATTTCATGCAATGTTGGATCCTCGCCTTAGAAGTTCATACCGACGGTACGTTTTGCGGATCCCCTCCTTCACCTCCTTCAGGATTCATGCCCCAAAGCGCTGACAGGTGGTGTATAATAAAAGCTCTCTTTTATCAAAGGAACAAGACATGCGATGTGAGTTCATTAGCATATTCCCTAATATTTTTAAAGCGTATTTTTCCGAAAGCATCCTGAAGAGGGCTATACAGAGGGGAATCATTGAGGTCAAGATCCATGACCTCAGGGATTATTCACACGACAAACACAGAACGGTCGATGATTACCCATTTGGCGGCGGCTGCGGCATGGTCATGAAGCCAGAGCCTTTTTTCAATGCAGTGAAATCCGTCAAAGAGGACGGTGTTGATACCTGCACCATCATGATGACACCCCAGGGGAGACCCTTTCACCAGGATATGGCAGTAGCTCTTTCACGGGAAGAGCGGAGGCTCTTATTCATATGTGGGCGATATGAGGCTATAGATGAACGGGTGAGGGCGAGGCTCGTGGATTTGGAGATATCTCTTGGTGATTATGTTTTGAGTGGCGGCGAGCTGCCTGCTTTGGTTATAATAGACACGCTTGTTCGATTGCTGCCGGGAGCACTGGGCGATGAACATTCGATCGATGAAGAGTCTTTTTCCTGGGGCATACTCGATTATCCCCATTTCACCAGGCCACAGGGCTATGAGGGGCTGAACGTTCCTGCTGTTCTCTTGTCAGGGAACCATAAGGAAATTGCCCAATGGAGAAGGAAAGAGGCTTTGAAGAGGACCTTTCGGAGGAGGCCCGAACTTTTACGGCAGGCGCCACTTACAGAAGAAGATTATCGATTACTTTCAGAGATTAAGGAGGAAGAAGAAAATGAATCTCGTCAAGGCAGTTGAGGAAGCATACAGGAGAGATGTTCCTGATTTCCGTGTGGGCGATACCGTTAAGGTTTTCGTCAAGGTCGTTGAAGGGGATAAGGAACGGATTCAGCCCTTTGAGGGCGTGGTCATTGCACGGCGGGGCACAGGAATCACGGGAACATTCATGGTCCGAAAGGTCTCGTTCGGCATCGGCGTTGAGAGGATATTCCCCCTTCATTCACCCTCTCTGGACAGGATAGATGTCGTTCGGAGAGGTTCCGTGAGGAGGGCAAAACTTTACTATTTGAGGGGAAAGAAAGGAAAGGCAGCCAAGATAAAGGAGAGGGAGAGGACGTTCACAGAACAGACGAAAGACGCATAGATGGACCTCTACCAGTTCGATGAATCCCTCAGGGGTGAAGGCCTTCAACGGATAGCCGGTATCGATGAGGCGGGGCGCGGACCGCTCGCAGGTCCCGTTGTTGCTGCCGCTGTTGTTCTTCCTCCTTTGAAGACAATTGCCGGGTTAAGAGACTCAAAGAAGGTTCCTGAGAAGGAACGGGAGGCGCTCTTCTGGGATGTGTTTTGCACCTGTCTCGACATCGGGATAGGCATTGTCGAGTCCGAGACAATCGATAAAGTGAATATCTTCAGGGCAACACAACTTGCCATGAAGACGGCTGTAGAGGATCTCGTCACGAGACCTGACCTCTTATTGATCGATGCAATGAAATTGCCATCTCTGCGTATGAGACAGGTTCCTTTGATAAAAGGGGAATCATGCAGTGCCTCTATCGCAGCAGCTTCCATTATTGCAAAGGTCGTAAGGGATAGGATAATGGAGCATTATGACAGGGTATACCCCGGATATGGGTTTGCTCGCCACAAGGGCTATCCGACAAAGGGACATATTCAGAACATTATCCATAACGGTCCGTGTCCAATTCATAGGAAGAGCTTTGAACATGTCATGTCTCTCGCTCTCCCGTTTGCGTGCGGAGGCTAGGTGGAGAGAGAACGGATAGATGAAGCCCTGGAACTCCTTTGGCTTCTCGACGAAGAGGGACACTCTGAAATGGAGCGGTTCAGGCTGAGCTCTGACGATCCGTCATTTCAAGATCTCCTCGATGCACTGATTCAAGAAGATCTGATTAGTATCGAGGGGAACGTCGTTAGGCTTTTAGACAGGGGCAGGGCGTTGTCGAGAGGGTTAATACGGCGCCATCGGCTTGCGGAAAGGCTTTTCATGGATGTGTTTGAGCTTAAAGACGATCAGGTCGAAACGGATGCCTGCAAGCTGGAGCACATCTTAAGCGAAGAGCTGACGGATAGTGTTTGTACCTTTTTGGGCCATCCCCCCACGTGCCCTCATGGAAAACCTATCCCAAAGGGAGAGTGCTGCAAGAAGTACAAGGTTGACATCAAGCCGGTGGTTATGAGGCTCCCTGCCTTCGAGGTGGGAGCACGGGGAAGAATCGTGTTTATCATCCCGGCTGAAGCGTCGCGGCTCAGTAGGCTGGGCTCTATTGGCATCGCCGCAGGGAGCCTCTTCAAGCTAATTCAGAAGACCCCTTCGTATGTTATCCAGGTTGATGAGACGACAATCGCCCTCGACCCCGACATCGCAAAAGAGATTTTCGTGAAAAAGACAGCTTGAAAGACAGGGAAGGGCCGCTAATCTTTAAAAACGAAACCAGCTCTTTTTCCTTTTCTTTCTGATTTGAACGAGTAATATCTCCATTTCCCTGAGGACCTTCAGCATGTCGCCCTGCTGCCTCTTTGTTTCGTTCACCTCACTGGAGAGAAAGGAAAGGGTATCATTTATCTTCGAGAGCGATTTTGTCATTTCCCCGGCATTGATTACTCCTGCGTCCAATTTGTGATCGGAGACACGAGAATCCTGTATCTGCGAAAGCGAGCGGGAAATCTCGCCAAGGCTCTCTTCTATCACATTCCATCTTTCATCTGGCAGCATAGGGGCCTCAGGGGCTCTTGTCTGTGAGCTTGAGGTCATCGTATCGGAGACACGAGAATCCCGCATCTGCGAAAGAGAGCCGGAAATCTCGCTGAGGCTTTTTTCTATCACATTCCATCTTTCATCTGGCAGCATAGGGGCCTCAGGGGCTCCTGTCTGTGAGCTTGAGGTCACCGCATCAACGATCTCTTCCGGTTCCTCAACAGGAACGGTTGTTTCCATCTCAAACTCGTTCTTTTCGTGAATCTTAATAGATATTCCCTCATCTTTCGGAGGAAGGATGTCGACTTTATGTTTCTGGGCAATGTCCTTTAAAAGCGCCTTGGTTATGAAACGGAATGTTTCCTCAACGCCCTTGCCGTTAACCGCTTCAGCCTCAAGAAAGTGGTAACGCTTCTTATTCAGGTCACGATTGAGTTCTTCTAAAGCAAGAACGCTCGGTAGGTCGCGTTTATTATACTGATACATTATGGGGATAGTCTCGGGGTCAATATTATTGGATATCAGGTTTTCTTTCATATTATCAAAACTCTCGATGTTCTGCTCTCTCATCTCCCGCTGAGAATCCGCAACGAACACAATAGCATCAGCACCTTTCAGCACGAGCTTTCTTGTTGCATTGTACCGTATCTGGCCGGGAACGGTGTATAGCTGAAACCTCAGGGTGAACTCCTTTATCTTGCCGAGATGAACTGGGAGAAAGTCAAAGAAGAGTGTCCTGTCAGCCTCTGTTGCGAGGGATATGAATTTACCGCGCGAAGCGGGGTCTAAGATCGAATACAGGTGCTGGAGGTTGGTCGTTTTGCCGCTGAGGCCGGGTCCGTAGTAAACGACTTTTAAGGTGATCTCTTTAGTAACATAGTTAAAAAATGCCACAGTGAAATTATAGCATAAACACCATTTTCCCGAAAGTAGTTTCTTAACGCTCAGTTCTATCTGCGCATACAAATATAAAGTCATATCTGTCACGCAGTTACGTAACTTTCATGGGATGACTCATTATTGTCACTGAATCACGGTTCTACTAGCCTGAATTTCCATGGAGCATAATTCATCTAAGAAAGTGACAGTTTTCGCTGCTGAATCAGGTGGTCAATTGTAGGGGCAAACCGTTCAACCATGGAACGGAGACAGGGCGGGTCATAAGTCCTGAAGCGATGACGATCGGAAGATGTGCACGCCGGTGGAATTTGACTTCGATCCTATTGTCTTGAATCTTGACATCGGCAGGCATATCAATCAGGTCCCGAAATATCTGGCGCGCCTGAGCGTCGGAATACCCTCGCATTCTTTTGGCCAGAAGCCGATAGAGTCCGCTGGCAATAACCAGGAGCGCCATGTCAAAGTCCACTTTGAGTCCGACAGAAGAAGTCAGCGCGTCCATATGGAAGAATCTGACTGCGTCGGAAAGGGCATTTTCGATCAGCATCCGTTGAGCGTAACGAGTGATCAACTGTTTTGCGGGAGTACGACGCTGGTTCGTGAGGAGAATGGTTGGCTCCTCGTGGCCGAGGTCCTGAACGTAGAGTTGGCGAAAGTCCCGGCCAGCGAGGTGGACAGTTTTTTCATAGACTCGGGGCGTACGATACTTGCGGGTAGGGACATCAAGTTCAGTCACTCGCCAGGCCGACTTCGGCAGTAGAGCGATTTCCTTGAGAATGCTCGGAGAGCGTCGCCTGAGCGTGATGAACTCGATACCCATGACGTCCACCCGCGCCAGATTTTCATAGGTCGTGAGCCGGGAGTCGAAAACGAGGTGACGAGGGAGCCGGCCGTGCGTCTTCTTCCAAAACGAGATGAACCGGAATATTTCTTCCGGCTCTTCCCCTTTGCGCAGATCGGCGTTTGAGTAGCAGAAGGCCCTGCCCAAGGCATCCTGTGCCAGAAAGGCAAGGATGCTCGGCTGACGACGGCTGCGCATCGAGACGAAATGCCGCTCCACGAGCGGCGATTCCCCGTAGTAGGGAACGGAATGGAAATCAAGATTAAACGACTCGCCGTCAAAGAGATTATCCGATGACACCTGTTCGTGCCAGCCAGCGAGCAGTCGCGTGGTGTTGCCATGATCCAGGCGTGAGGAATATTCACCGAAATAACTTTTCTTGGGACTGGCGTTGAGTCCGGCAAACAGGGCTAAGCCTTGGTCGGCGACCAGCGACATGATATGGCTGCTGCGTTCTATCGACCAGAGCTTAAGCGCCAGGCAGGAACGGAGCGCATGCTCTGCCGGGATCATCTGAGAGCCCGGCAACCGCGCTGTCTTGGCAAGGCTGGCGATGTTCAACCTTACCAGGTCGGGGATGAACAGAAACAGACCGCCGCATCGGGTCGTGAAGGCCCTGGGCTCAACAGAGAAGGCGCGAACATCAGCCACGGCTTCTATCGTGGGACGGGGATAATCAGGCCGTTCCTCATCCAGTCGCCTGGGCAGAGGGCCAAACCCCTCTGCCTTTAAGACTTCACGAACAGCGGTCGCACTCAAGGGGCAGTTCCGTTCCTTGAGCATCTCGCTGATCTCATAGACAGAATGATTACGTTTCCGCAGCTCGATGACCATATCCCGAGCTATGGATTTCTTCGGTTGACTGCGCGGCCCCTTCCGCGAGGAGACGAAGAAGACCGGGTCTGGGTCCCGGCGAAAGTGATGGCACAGAACATGGAAGGACCCGACGGAGTAGCCAAAGGCGCGAGCGACTTCTTGCGCCTTGCGGCCTTCCACAAAATAGGCACGAAGGGCCTCGTAGATACGGTGCTTGGCATTCTGAGGTTCAAGAAAGAAGCTGCGGCATTCACTTAGGTCTTTTGGTGCTCCATTTGCCATGATGTAACAGTATCACATATACTTGATTGTGTCAAGCATATTTTGCGCTCTCTCAACAGAAAGGCTGGATTATCTATAAAATAAGGCCTTCCAAGGGAACGAAGAGAATTAGTTAAAAATACGCTTCGTCGTCGTAATGACGATAATATGAGAGTTTAAGAGCACTATATTGGTAAGTGTCAATTAGTTGATAGAAGGATCGCCACGCGAACAAACGGCTTAAAATAAACAATTTCTGGAATGATGTGAAAAGTCAGAGCACTTGTTACTTAGGTAATTAGTGTCCCGTGGAAATTCAGGCTAGCAATTGCGAAACGGCAGGAAAAAAGGAGAGATTCTATACTGAAAAAACCGATAGAAAAACCGTTGTTCAGGTATACGATTAGGAGGTCGTTTGGGGAAAGCATTGGTCCCATCCTTCTCCATGGGACTAACACAGGGGAACCCCACAACCTTCGGATCCCCTTTCTAGACACCCGGCAGGACATTCCCCCATCAGCTTGGGGATGGTTTGCTTTGGGGGGATCTGAGAAGGACGGGTTTGGGAGAGTCATATTGACATACCCTATGCCATGGGAAGTCGGATTCAGACTGAGTTTGTAGAGCTTGTGGAAAGAGATGTGGAAATTCTTTCGGCAGAAGAGATGTGGATGTCATCACGTGTAAAAGCGAAAATTGTTACGCATCAGAGCATTCATTGTTATAATGTCAAGGTGTCGAGGGTTTCCTTCTTAATGATTATCGTTATGTTTGCCGCTTTGTGGGGTTGTTCTGTTGCACCATCTGAAGGCACAGTGGCGTGGGCGATTACTGATTATTTTGAAAACGGTCGGTATAAAGTTGTAGATTTGAAAATTGGAAGGATAGAGGGCATGCCCCTGTCTGAAAAGACGTATATGGGGACTCCTGGTTATGTTGTTGATATTGCTTCCATTACTCTTGAGCCACAGGCAGATAAAGGTATCGATATCAAGAAGGGCAAACAACTTACCTTCTCAAATGCAAGAATCAGGGTAATACAGGATATGGCAAATAAAAATGTGTGGCACGTTTTCATTATTTCGGGAATTAGTGTGCCATAATCAGTTTGCTGACAGCATTCTGGAGAAAGTAGGCAGCAGAACATCACTAAGATTGTTTCTGAAAGACTGTATGGAATCAAGCATGAGAACTATCTGAGGTTCAAGAAATCAGCCATGGACAAATGGATTGATAAGCAGATGGTTAAACCAGTTTCTGAGAAGATAAATAGGTGTGGAACCTATGCTGATTACCGTGAGCCGAAATTGATATAGTTCTGTGAGTGGAAAATAAGGGAAAAGAATTCCACTTTTCGTGCAAGCAAGGTTCTACCCCAAATATTTCCTTACCTCCAATTCAATAAGACTGTAAGGCACAATAAACGGTTTGTGCGTGATGGTGATCCTTATTTCCTGGTTTGAAATGCATGCGTACTCGCCCTTGATTAGTCCTAAAAATGACTTCCCACCAAAAGAGCCCCTTTCTGTATTGCCCTCAAAGCTGCCACCATCTTTTATTACTCGTGATTCAACCTTCTTTATTATTGAAGGTATTTCATCGCTAACTTTTACGGTAAAAGAATGTGCCATTTGGTCGCCTACCAAATAGAGTATAGCATGGCGGTGAGGTTGTTCTCCCTCAACAGATGAGCAACAAGTCCGCTAGCTAGCGCAATGTAGGTTACATTTTCTCAAGCTTCTTAAATTGACATCCGTCTAATAATGTTTTACTGTATACCTATTGGCAATGGGTAAGGGTCACCATGTAAAAGAGGATGGGGTGGTAGCTAACCTAAACCACAACCACCCTCGCTCAAAAATAATGGGGAGATCATATAAAAATCAAGAGGGTTCCATTAGAAGGAGACAAAAAAATGGGAAAATTATTTATTGGAACAATGCTTTTGGCGCTGGTAATTGTAGTTCCTATTCCAACGATGGCAGGGGTACAAATAAACGTTGGTATTGCTCCTCCGCCCGTCGTTGTTGCTCTGCCTCCGCCCATCGTATTTCCCGAACCACCAGCTGTGGTAGTGATGCCTGATACGAGTGATGTTTATGTTGCTCCTGACATTAATGTAGACTTTTTTTTCTGGAATGGTTGGTGGTGGCGCCCTTGGGAAGGTCGTTGGTATCGCTCACGTTATTATGATCGGGGCTGGGGTTACTATAGAAGGGTTCCAGGTTTCTATCTTGATGTAGATCCAGGTTGGAGAGGATACTATAGAGACCATAGTTGGAACGGGCACCCATGGAACTATCAACGGGTTCCTCAGCAACAACTTCAACAGAACTGGAGGGGCTGGCAAAAAGATCAACATTGGGCGAAGCAAGGAATGGGCGTCCAGAACTATCAACCTCGATCACAGGAACAGAGACAGGAACTAAGACAACAAAGACAGCAACAAATGTCCAAAGGTCAGAAACCTCAAGGTCAGCAACAGGGACAACAGCAACAAATGTCCAAAGGTCAGAAACCTCAAGGTCAGCAACAGGGACAACAGCAACAAATGTCCAAGGGTCAGAAACCTCAAGGTCAGCAACAGGGACAACGGCAACAAATGTCCAAGGGTCAGAAACCTCAAGGTCAGCAACAAAAGCCACAGCAACAGAAGCAAAAGCAACAACAAAGACAGCAACAAATGTCCAAAGGTCAGAAACCTCAAGGTCAACAACAAAAGCCACAGCAACACGGAGAAGAAAAGCGTTAAGGGGAGGGGGTGGTAGCGACTCGTTACCACCCCCTCCCAAAACAAGGGTGTTTCTCTGCAACACTTTATCAATAGCATGATAAAGTTGGGTTGCTTCCAAGGCATAACCTCTATCCATTACGCTATGCCATCATTTCGTACAGCACCAATTCGTAGCGATGACTGTGGTATCTACTTTATCTTGAAAATCCCAAAGGTCATGTTTAACACGTATGGCAAGGAATCCCCTTCCGTCATGCTTGCATGAGAGGGGGGATGAATTGCGTGCCGTGCATTTTGCACTTGAGCACAATAGGTTATTTGACACCATAGCGTGCAGTACAAGGGGCAAAGGTTGCCATTCAGTATAGGCTATTCTAAATCGTTATTCTGTCATGTTGCATGTCCTGACAAACTGAAGAAGCAGAACCCCTCCTTATTTGGGGGTATCATTATTATTATCGGGTACCGTAGCTTTGTTCTGTTCAGGACAGTTTGCGGGATCAGGACAGACACTCTGGGTTGATCCTGCGTCTTGAGGCGTGCCCTGACCAGACCCCATCTCTTCATGAGGCGTCCCCTGATCAGATCCTGTCTCTTCTTGCGGAGTCCTCTGGTCGGAAGGTACTTCCTGTTCCATTGATTGCACGAGAATCATGTCCGCACTGTGACCAGAACCCATTGCACTGGCAAAGACCGTCACTGATGCAGAAAGAGGGATCGCCATGACCACTACGATGCTAAGAAATACTTCTTTCATCTTTGTGACCTCCAGCTTTTTTGTGTTTGAGATGTTGATAATGTATTTCCTATGATTGAAGGAAATTTATGAATACATCCATAAAAAACAAGAAGTGCAGAACCTTGGGTTCTGGGCATGCATTAGATGTTTCTAAGTGGATGCTTCGGCAGATGTTTTTAGGCTTCCTCATTGCCGCCGGAGGCCTGCTCACTGCATCTGACTCCTGCACCCTAACCCAATGACTTGGTTCTAAGCCTTAACCCATTCCAAGGTACTGACTTCTTCTGATTCCAACTTAGCAGTGGTTGATTCGATTGTCAAGTTGTTTGCAACTTCCTTTGAACACAAATGAACGAGAATTTAAGCAGGGGTACGGATAATGATGTACCGTTTCTAAAAACATGGACACATATTCCATAACGTCATTCGAACGGTGCTCATAACGATTCGCGTGCCGGAATCTCGCCGGACAACAAACGGTATGATCACAGGCTATGCCGTGCCTTTCGGTCGGTGACAACCTGGATCGGGACTCGCCCGACCGTCCGTGCGCTTTGCAAGCGCTGCTTGGCCTTCCGCGAAAGAACTGCCCACGCGCTCCACACATGCTTCCCTCGATTCCTTATAGGGAGAGGGAGGGTGACCTGAAGCTGACTCGGCAGCCGTTCGCTAAAGCCGTTTGATCTCCGCCCCAGAACCAAAGCTGCAGCATGATGACCGGATATCCCATACCGGCCTGCAAACTTCTCCCGTCCGATCACGGAAGTGTAAGCGGCCGATTCCTCCAGGACTGCTATTCCGGCATCAAAGGCCCGCGCCGCTATAACGGTGTGAATGAGACGGTAGGCAAACGGTGAAAGCATCCGCGCATATCGCCTGTCTTGTTTTTCCAAAGCAGCCTTCTTCTTTCGAAAGTCAAGCTCCTCGATGACCAGGGGCTTCCTTCGGTCAGAGGCCAGGGTGATAAGCGCCTTCACCGCTTCACTGACAATGGCTTTGCCCTGAGCAGAGGACTTGCCGTAAGTGCAGCAAGGGATCGTCCGGAACTCTATGAGATTGCCGAAGCGGTCTGTCCCGGTAACCGCCAGGTGATCTGCATTGATGTCCACACCGATTACCCCGAGCCTTCTGTCTGAGATGCTCTTCCCTACAGGCAAAGTAACCGAAACAAACACTCGCCAGCCTTTCTCATCCTTCACAAACCGGTACGAGATGGCCTGCCACTCCTCTTTGTTGTCGGAGCGGTTTCT
>JBEKCV010000078.1:0-18901 GCA_050014695.1 Thermodesulfovibrionales bacterium | reverse complement strand
CGCAAAATTCATAGCCCATCGTATCAATTTTTCTAAAAATAAAGACTTAGGTTTGGCTGCATGAGATGATTTTATGATAAAATGCGGTACTCACAAGTACCTAAGTAAAGCTTCCTTTAAGAATTGCTTTCATACAATCTTCTCGCCAGAGACAGTTTACTTGATCGCATTCATGTCCCTGGCGCACCGCATAACAATCAACATTCCCTTCAGCCCTCTGAATAGCTCTAATGAGGTCTGTCTTATTCATTTTCCCCGCTATAATGCCCATTTTCCCTGCAATTCCCTTAATTTCCTGCGGTTTCATTTGTATAAAAATCTCCTTTCTTTTATGATAATGAAGAGTTAATCTTCACTGGCAACATATTTCTCGTCTTCCGTCCTTTACCGTTCTCTTTATAGTGCTTTTAAGCTCTGTCAAATCAGATGATTTCACAATATAAGCGTCTGCACACCAGATAGCAAACTCATCCCGGTAATCATAGGCGGTTAGCATGATGATCGGTATCTTCGGTCTCATCTCTTTCATCTTCCGGAGCAGATCTATCCCTTCATCCTTATGGGACATATAGATGTCAAGCGTAACCAGGTCAGGATTTTCCTTCTTAAAGAGCTCCATCCCTTCAGCCCCAGTCTGTGCGGTCACTACCGCATAGCCCTCATTTTCAAGTTCGTCTTGGTATAGTCTGCATTTGCTCTCTTCATCATCTATTACCAGGATCTTCATTCAATCATCACCTCTCTCTCTTTCTTCTTCGCCTCTTCTGTCTTGGAAACCCTTATCTCAAGTATTCCGTCTTTGAACTGCGCCTTTGCTTTATCCGTCTGCACCTCTGATGGCAGGCTGAAAGCACGCGTAAAGGAACCGTATGAACGCTCGATTCTGGAGTAGTTCTTTTTCTCGACCTTCTCTTCTTTCTTTTTTTCTCCGGAAATGGTTACGGTGTTATCAGTAAGCTTCACGTCTATATCCTCTTTCCGCATGCCCGGAAGTTCCGCTTTCACAACTACGTCGCTACCCTCTTCAAAAATGTCGACCATAGGAGAGGGCTCTATCTCGGGCATCCTCATGCTCGGAAACCACGATGGGCCGATTAAAGAAAAGGGTCTCCTGACAAATTCTGCAAACCTTCTCTCCATCTCCTCAAAGGGTGATAGTGATTTTGCAGGCTCAACATTGACCAATTCTTCTGACTCTTTCTTTGCCATCACACACCTCCTAAAATAATGACTATCGAATCATTACGCGGAACCAAAAGTGAGAAGGCATATGGTTTATTGCCCTTCCTCTTTTTTCTTCTCTCCCTTTCTTTTTTTCCTACCGCTTAGGTAAGCCTCCATAGGCCGCCATCCAAAAGATATGCTTCTGCGTGCCGTATTGACGATACCATGAAGTGCCGCTATGCCGATAGCAAACAGAAACGCGAAAGGCAGCACAGCCACATACGTAAGGCCGATGAACGGCGCGGCTACCACTCTGCCGAGTGTCTTCAGTATGCTCTTATACCCTGTTTTTTCTATGGATGCCATGTCTTCTTTCGCTGTTTCCGTCACAGTCTTAAAGGGTTTGGGCTTAAGTATTTCCGCATACAGGATATATCCTGCCATGAACAGGAGAGCTATTATGTATTCTACCCCTTTAACATGGGTTATATAATCATATAACGTATACATCTTTCCCTCCTTCCCCGAAAGGGTTTTTCAGTGAGGCCCGTTTGCTTTTACCTCTTTCTTTTTTCCTTGTTTTTTCTGTTAAGTGTGACTCGTTTGGTGCCCATTCGAACGATGCGAGAGCTCTGGGTAAATCAAATACCTCCCTAACATCTTCCTTCCTATTATTTCTACTACTTCAACTAGCGATGAATGGCAGAGCCATTACGTAAAATAACCCCATTATAGGACTTGCAACGAGCATCCCAATCACCAATCACCGGTACTCTTAAGTATGTTGTTTTTTCGTCCCCAGGAAGTACCTCTTCATCAGGAATATCGACCATGGAACCATTCGCTAAATTCCAGTAAGTGCCCTTTCCTGCCTTATGTCCTCCTTTATATTTAGTCATCTTATTCCACCCTTTTACGCCTTCTTAACTTGTCCTACTTTCCAGAAAGAACAAGCTCTCCGAAAAGAAGGTTACAAAGGGATTGGCCCTTGATTTAAAGATCACCTTTTCGCAAAGGCCTCTTCAAGGCCAACGAACTGATCAAATTCTTCCCTTATCTCGGTTGCCACATCAGCTGAAGACAATAAACCCACTAACCATCCACCTTCCGTAACTGGCAGCCTTCTTATATTCCCTTTATTCATTATTTTTAAAGCAGAATCGAGATCAGCATCTGCATTGATTGTTATCGGGTTCGTCGCCATGATGTCACGCACACGGGTCGTCTGTGGGTCTTTAAAGTCCGCAGCCACTGCTATTGCTATATCCCTGTCCGTGAAGATCCCCTTGAGATTACAACCCTCTTCGACGACGAGAACAGAGCCAACACCATATTCCTTCATCTTCAAAGCAGCCTCATGAATGGTTGAAGAGGGCGGGACAGTAACCAATTCTTTCTGCATTAGTTCACTTACTTTCATGGTTCCCTCCTTCCTCTGGCCAATCCCCTCAAGAAACAAAAAAACCGAGCTATTTCTTCGTCAGCTCGGCCATCTTCTCCGTCACCTCCCCTTACAAAGGTTTGGCTTTTTCAACTCGTCTCTATGTTATTATCATATCACTAAATCCCCCTCCCTTCTATTTAAAAATTTTAATCAGATCTATAAATTTCATAAATAACTCTTTGATTACGGATAGTTCAATTCACGACATCAATATCGCATGTACCTAGAACGTCGCGTTATTCAGGTGTTTTTCCCTCAGTGGAAATAAGGTGTCGCATACTGCAGCTGTCATGATTTTTTGGTTGTTTTCACGAAAAATCCGGTAATTTTCTTTTGCACATTGTCACTCCCGCAGTGAGGACACTTCATCTTTGGCTTTGCGGCACCCTCCTCAATAGAGAGAAAAACGGTGAAATCCTTGTTGCAGTCTTTGCAGCTATATTCATACGCTGGCATGATGAACTTCTCAGCTACCCCTTATCCTGAGACTGACTGATGAATAAAAAAGTGTTTGCTTTCATATCTCAGCAGTTTGTACAGTATCAGATATACAGCTCAATACTCTTACTTCCAGACTCTATGTCCTACGACTTTACATTCATACGCTGAGTCTGAGAAGAGCCAGACCACCACTTTTGGTGAGCCACTCCCTAACTTTCTTATACGTCCGTTTAAAGTCATTGTCAAGTCTTTTTTTCGGCCTGTCAAGGCAAAAAAAAATATTATGTCCTTTTTCGAACGGAACATATCGACGATAATGAGGCCATAACTATTACGATTTGAAATTCATTCATGGGTGTTAATATGATCACAAGAGCGCGGAGCAGCGGAAGTAACTTGAATGCTGATCTGCGCCAAAAAAATTGTGTACTTTCTCGTTCTGCAGTTTTCTTGTGACTTGTAGCAGGAAGATGGGAGTATTGAAACAGCTCGGTTCGTCAAGGATCCGGAGGTCTGATATACTTCAAATATGAGGGGCATGCTTGAGGTTGAAAATCTGTCTCTCGGCATTGACGGGAGAAAAATCCTTACCGATGTGAGCCTTTCCATAGGCGAGGGTGAAACCATGGCTCTTTTCGGGCCAAATGGATCCGGAAAGACTACACTTCTGAAAGCGATCATGGGATTTCCAGCATATAAGGTGGAAATGGGCAGGATTCTATTTAGGTCTTACGACATCACCGAATTATCGATGGATGAAAGGAGCAGGATGGGCATCGGCATGGCCTTCCAGACACCCCCTGTTGTGAGAGGCGTTAAGCTCGGAGACATGCTTCGCCTTATGATGGGCAGAAGGGGCACGGTCTCTGAGGAAAAGATTTCTGAATCTGCTGAGCGGCTGAATCTTACTGATTTTCTGCCACGTAACATCAACCTTGGGTTTTCAGGGGGTGAGGTGAAACGCTCTGAGCTTCTGCAACTTCTTGTGCAGCATCCCGACTTCATCATGCTCGATGAGCCTGACTCCGGGGTTGACCTCGAAAACATCCACCTCGTAGGAGATGTCATAAACGAGTTGCTGGGGAAAAGCAAAGCGAGAGACAAAAGCCTGAAGTCAGCCCTTGTCATCACCCATGCAGGATATATCCTTGATTACGTGAACCCGGACAGGGCATGCATTATGCTTGAGGGCTCTATCCGTTGCATCGGAAACCCAAGGGATATTCTCAGGGAAATCCAGGAAAAGGGCTACGAGGAGTGCGCACGATGTTTGAGCTTAAAGCAATAAGGGAGAAGGCGAAGGGGGCTGAACGGAAGACTGCACCTTTAGGCCCGGACATTGACCTCACTATCTTCACGAGCGAGGCAGAGGAGCTGGACAGCTTAGGCGCACTCGGGGAGCTTCCGCCTGAGGTGAAGGAAAAAGCCCTCGGCGCGGGTATTGATGCCGAGGAGGAAGCTCGCGCAGGCTCATTCTTCCAGATGGATAATTCAGTACTTTTTACCTCATCTCGCGAGGAAGCCCTCGAGGTGATGAGCATTACCGAGGCTCTCAAGAAATACGCCTGGCTCAAGGATTACTGGTGGCGGGCGGTAAAGGTTGATGCGGACAAGTATACCGCACAGGCCGAACTTAAGCTCCACCACGGCTACTTTATCAGGGCTCTTCCGGGCTCAAAAGTCTCGCTGCCGGTTCAGGCATGCCTCTATCTCAATCGGGAGATGTTTTCCCAGAACGTGCATAACATAATCATTGCTGAGAAGGGCTCGGAACTTCATATCATCACGGGCTGCACAACCGGCAAGGGTATAAAAAGCGGCATCCATGTAGGCATATCTGAGTTTTTCATAAAGAAAAACGCTCATATCACCTTCAGCATGATCCATAACTGGGCTGAGGAGGTTGCTGTAAGGCCGCGCTCGGGTGCGATCGTTGAGGAGGGCGGAGTGTTTTTGAGTAACTATATCTGCATGAAACCGGTGCGGACACTTCAGATGTACCCTGTTGCATACTGCACCGGAACGGGGGCGATTGCGAGGTTCAACAGCATTCTCCTTGCTCATGAGGGTTCCAGCATGGATGTGGGAAGCCGGGTGATACTGTCTGCACCGCACAGCCGGGCGGAGGTGATTGCCCGAACGATAACGGTAGGTGGCGACATTATCTCACGAGGTCACCTCGTGGGAGAAGCACCTTACATCAAGGCGCATCTTGAGTGCAGGGGGCTTATCCTCAAGGATAAAGGCAGGATCTATGCTATCCCCGAACTCGAGGGGAAGCTTCCCAATATTGATATGTCTCACGAGGCTGCCGTCGGAAAAATCGCAGAGGAGGAAATCCAGTACCTCATGACGAGGGGCTTGACAGCAGAGGAAGCAACTGCTGCCATCGTCAGGGGGTTTCTGGACATAGATATCAAGGGGCTTCCGGAGCAACTCAAGGACGAGATCAAGCGGGCAACAAGGATGGCAGAGGATGCTGAGCACCTTTTCTAACGATTGACAGAACTGTTGTTTTCAGTAAAGTTTGCTATCGGGAATGCGACTCAAGGAGCTTCTTCAGAAGGCTACATGGATAACCGAGGCGCCGAGAGGAATGCTTATTCACCACTACGAGCTCGACCACGGGGGACAAGTGAAGGGCTGTACGTTCATTCCCCCCACGTCGCAGAACCTCGGGCAGATCGAGAGGAACCTCCACGATTTTATACAGGACCATATCGACAAGCCCATTGATTTCCTCAAGACGGAGAGCGAAAAGATCGCCAGGAGTTACGACCCCTGTATTTCATGCGCCGTTCACCTCGTGGTTTCCGAAGGGACGGGAAGGAGAAATCACCACATGGAGACAAAGATGACATTGCTTAAGCTGAACGCCATGGATAGTACCAAATAATACCAGAGCAGCAATGACGGTATTAGAACTCTGAGGGGAAAATTATCGATTTAAACACCGATCAGGAAGCCGAAGTAGTCGCGCTGACGTGAAGTGCGCCACCGAAAGGTACGAAGCGGTGGACGATCCGGTCATTGACAAAGGCTGCGCATCTGCGTCCCAAACTGAGAAAGATTAGTCGTGAAAGCGTTCGACGCCTTCTAAAAAAAACTGCTGCAAACGCTGGCGCAAGCTGATGTGGTGTATTGGCAAAATAACCCATGAGTATCGCCAAAGGATGTACAAGTTGTTGGAGTTTTACGCAAGACCCTATGCTGAAAAGGAACCGGTGATCTGTATAGATGAGAAAAGCAAACAGCTTATACAACAGACCCGGACCCGATCGCGGCGAGAGCAGGCATGCCCTTCAAAGATGAGTACGAGTATAAGCGTGCCCGTACGTGCAATATTTTCCTTGCGGTTAAGCCCAAGGGTGGACGCCGCCAAGCAGAAGTAACCGCTCGCCGCACTAAGACTGATTTTGTGAGATTCATCGGCAAATTGGTGAAAAAAGTGTATGCAGGAGCGCAGAAGATTCATCTGGTGATGGACAATCTGAACACTCATTTTCATGGTAGTTTTGAGGAGATATTGGGCATTAAACGCGCAAACCAGATGTTGGAGCGGGTAGAGTTCCACTATACGCGCAAGCACGCCAGTTGGTTGAATATGGCAGAAATTGAAATCGGAATCATGGATCGACAATGTACCGGGCATAGACTGGCCAGTGAAGAAATCCTTATGTCAGAAGTGGCTGCTTGGAAGCAACGTCGCAATCAGGCCAAGGCCACAATCGATTGGAGATTTACGCGACAAGATGCCGATCAAAAACTATCTCGGCACTATGTTGCGTAATTAATAAGTCATCGTACTAGCGCTATGCCGAAAAAAATTCTTTAGCGTTTTTTTTTACATTTGCTAATCCCAGCCCAGGCTATGAGGAAAAGGCTGTTTTGCATCAAGGTGAAACATGGAAGGGGGCTCAGATCGCCGCAAGGGCCAGTGCTCAAGGAGACATTCAAGCTGGCTTCACGGTTCTTTCAGAAAGTGGGTCATGGCATACGCAACTGCTAAGGACTGTGATGGCGGATTAGGGACGACGTATATTGTGCTCAAAACACGACAGATCAATAAGTAAATGTGTTATTGAGCACTTTTTGCGCGTATCTCTTTGAATCTCTTGAGGCGGAAGTATGACTCCCGTTCCCGTTCAGCAATAAACTGCGTGATGGTCTTAATCTGGTGTTTCAGGCCGGGGAAGACAAGTTCCTCCAACACCCGGATCTTCCGTGTTGTCCGCAAGATCTCATAACTGAGCCTCTTTATCTTGGAGTCGAACTCTGCGATATTGAGCATCGAATCAAGCAGCTTTTCAAATAGGGTAATGGCCTCTTCGAGGTGAGGAGTTGCGGAGAACTCATCGTACCCACGCTGATGCGGTTCCCTGACCGGGATGTCATGAAACATGATATCCTTGTACCGCAGACCCCAGATACTTTTTTCGGTCACCTCGATTCCAAAATCTCGCTCTGTCACGGCCACGATTGATTCTATGCTGTCTTTTCCCTCATGGCCGAGTGACAGCGACAGCTCGCGGAGGGCATTTCCGTATGTCTTTCTTATGTCCTCTCTGGACCTGAGGAAGGGCAGGGTAGTGGCGAGGAATTCCTTGATCAGGGCCTGTTTCCTTGCCTTGAGGATCCCGATGCTGTTGGTGACCGATCGCGATTTTTCCTTCAGGAGCAGCAGGTTTGTCCGGGTAGGATGTATCATGCCACCTCGAGTGAAAACCGCGCCATGAGGGCAAGCCCGACATCAAGGGATTCATGAACCGTTCTCCGCACCGTTGCCTGGCCGATAAACTCCCTTTCAAAGGCATCAGCGAAGTCGAGCATCAGGATGTCTGCCTTTGTCATGCCGTCC
The DNA here is from genome assembly GCA_050014695.1 of Thermodesulfovibrionales bacterium. Taxonomy (GTDB): domain Bacteria; phylum Nitrospirota; class Thermodesulfovibrionia; order Thermodesulfovibrionales; family UBA9159; genus UBA9159. The sequence goes on along the minus strand of JBEKCV010000078.1, from coordinate 10,994 downwards.
CTGCCCACGATGGCCTCAAGTTTCCTGAGGTCTCTTCCCTTTGCATAGTATCTGTACAGGTGATTGGATACCTTCCGGTGGTCAGCCCTTGTACGACCTTCTCCAATGCCTTTCTGCATGAGCCGTGAGAGGCTCGGCAGGATATCTATGGGCGGAAAGATCCCCCGCTGGTGCATTTCCCTGCTGAGTACGATCTGCCCTTCGGTGATATAGCCGGTGAGGTCGGGGATGGGATGGGTGATGTCATCCTCGGGCATGGTCAAGGCCGGGAGCATCGTGATAGAGCCTTTAAGCCCCCGGATCCGTCCCGCTCGTTCATACAACGAAGCAAGGTCGGAATACATGTAGCCGGGATACCCCCTTCTTCCCGGCAGCTCTTCCCTTGCTGTAGAAATCTCCCGCAAGGCATCGCAGTAATTCGTCATGTCGGTGATGATCACAAGGATATCCATGCCTTTCTCAAAAGCCAGGTATTCAGCGACGGTCAGGGCGAATCTCGGAGCAAGGAGCCGCTCCATCACCGGCTCATCAGCCATATTGACAAAAGCGACAAAGCCGGTCCTCATTTCCTCAAGGACCTTCATGTAAAAAGAATACTCGTGGAAGGTCATTCCGAGCGCCGCAAAGACCACAATAAACCCGGCCTCACTCTTCGCTAGCCGGGCGTTTCTCAAAATAGCTGCGACAACCTCCTTTGACGGGAGCCCCGCACACGAGAAGACCGGGAGCTTCTGCCCCCGTACGAGGGTATTGAGAGCGTCTATGGAAGAAAAACCGGTCTCGATGAAGTCCTCGGCCCGGGCACGTGCCGAAGGGTTGATGGGCGCTCCGGTAATCGGTATCGACTTTTCCGGGATGAACATCGGTATGCCATCCATCGGCTCAAAGGAGCCGTTAAAGACCCTCCCTATAATATCGAGGGACAACGGGACTTTCTTAACGGAATCGGAGAAGGCGACAGAGGTGCGTTCGAGATCGAGGCCCTGGGTTTCGCCGTATACCTCGATGAGTACCGTGTTCCCATCTATATCGAGCACTTCCGCTTCCATCTGCCTGCCGTTCGGGGCAAGAACCCTTACCACCTCTCCGATCTTTGCACTGAATACCTTCTCCACAAAGAGGAGAGGGCCCGCTATGGTCGAAATAGTCCGGTATATATGCTCGGCCAGTCTCATATCCTCTGTCTCACGTTTTCTCAGTCCTTATGACATCATCTAGAATCACTCCCTGCTTGAGTTTCTCTTCTGCCGCGTCATAGAATGCAAGAATTCCCTTGATGATCGACAGGGTATTTTCAGGAGGTGAAAACGCATCTTCGCTGTAGGCGTTCTGTGAGAGAAAGTCAGTACGTATCTTCTCTGCCACAAGCATGAGCAGTCTATCGGCATCCTGGAGTCCCTCCGAGCCAACGATCTCAGCAACCTCCCGCAGTGACTCTTCTTCCTGGAGGATCCGTCTGCATCTCACCTGAAGGCCTTCCCATTCCTCAGAGACCTTCTCACGGTAATGTCCTGAGAGGTTCTTCCCGTAAAGAGAATAGCTCTGGAACCAGTTAATGGCGGGAAAATGTCTCCGATGCGCCAATGAGGTATCGAGCATGAGAAACGCCCCGGTTGTCCGGAGGCACGCTTGGGTGACCGGTTCGGTGAAGTCTCCCCCGGGAGGGGAAACCGAGAGAATCATGCTGAGGGAGCCGATTTTGCCACTCAGCGTCTCCACAACACCTGCCCTTTCGAGGAATCCCGACAGTCTCGATGCAAGATAGGTGGGATAGCCTTCTTCTCCCGGCATCTCCTCAAGAGAAGAAGATATCTCCCGCAAAGCCTCAGCCCAGCGCGAGATGCTGTCGGCAAGTAACAACACATGGTAGCCCATGTCCCGGTAATATTCCGCCATCGTGACTGCGGTGTAGATTGAGGCCTCCCGCGCTGCGACAGGCATGTTCGAGGTGTTGACAACGAGGATGGTTCTCTCCATCAATTTCGCTTTGGTCCACGGATCCTGCAACTCCTCAAACTCTTCTATCAAGTCAGCCATCTCATTGCCCCGCTCACCGCATCCAACGTATACGACGATATCCACATCAGCAAACTTTGCGATCGACTGTTCCAGGATCGTCTTTCCCGTGCCGAATCCGCCAGGCAATATCGCTGTTCCGCCTCTCGCGAGGGGGAAGAGGAAGTCTATGATCCGCTGGCCTGACATCAGAGGCTCATGAGGTGGGAACTTTTTTTTATACGGTCTTGCGGTCCTCACTGGCCACTCCTGACATCCTGTTATATATTGACCGCTTTCATATTCCCCCAAAGGCTCATCGAGGCTGAAATCGCCATCAATGAGCCGAGAGATCTTTCCTCCGCACTCATAATTGCAGAAGAGGAAATGTTTGAAAGGTCCTTCCTGAACGGAACCGATGATCGCCCCGTTGGAGACCGCATCGCCTTTCCTCAACAACGGCGTGAACCCCCACCTCTTCATGTAGTCAAGGGCGTACAGCTCTTTCCCCCCCCTGATAAAAGGACCCATTTCCTCCCTTAATTTCTTAAGAGGCCTCTGCAAGCCATCAAACATCCCCGAAAGGAGCCCCGGCCCTAATCTCACCGTAAGCGGCATGCCGACTGCTTTCACCGGCTCTCCGACAGCAAGACCTCGTGTATCTTCATAGACCTGGATCACCGCTTTCCCCAGTTCAAGGCGCACAACTTCGCCTGTGAGCATCGCATTTCCCACATAGACCCGCTCGTAGAGTTTGAGTCCCTTGAGATCAACTCTCACAGTCGGTCCTGATATACCGACGATTCTACCGATCACAGTTTTAGCCTCATATGATATCCGATCGCCCTTCTGATAAGCCGCATCGCGTAGTCTTCAACCTCAGGAGGGGGTTTCTCAGGCGAGGGAAGGACAAGAAGTATCCCATGCCATCCCCGTTCCAGCTCTCTTAAATCTTCTTCTGCTATCACCTTGATCATCCGTTCATCAATAATGACGAGCCCGTTGTCGGGCTGGGCTACGGCCTTTTTGAGCATGTCTTCCGCATCCTCCACTTTGCCGACGTATTGGGGAACGCCGGCAAGGCTGAATCCATATCCTGCGTCAGGCGGGGTTATGAATGCGACTTTCTTCACTGAACTAGTTCCCTGGTAATGCCGTCCCTCTCGAGATCCTTGCCATACAGGAGGATACTCAGGTTCATTGCTTCGATCGAACACCTCCAGAGGTAATCGAGAAGGGGCCCGATGCCCAAGGGGTCCCTGCCCGCCTTCTTTAAAAACCTTGTAATCACCTGATAAAGGGCATTCTCCACCCGCATCATACCGGTGGCGTCAACCTTTACGCCAGTGAGTTGTTGAATCATCGGGCCAATGCCGAAGATGTCGTGCTTGTTAAGGGCCTCTATAAGTCGCGTCTCAGATATGCTGCCGAAGGGAATGAAGGATGGCGTTTTGTCCGCCTCAAGCCTCAGGTATTTATAGAGGCTTATGATATTCCGGGAGTCGATCAGCCGGATAAAAAATGCCTTCACGAGGGGATGGAGGTCCGATTGCATCACATAGACGAGGTACTGCTGTAGCAGTCGTTGCTCAATCCCCCGCAACCCCTCCGTATCGACCTGCTCGGCAATGCCCTGAAATCCGGTGGAAAGAGAGAGAAAAAGCCGTTCAATGCCTGCCGCAGCAGAGGTGATGTCGTGGCTTCCCTTGAGGACCTTCTTAATGTTCGCAGAGAGCAGGCTCTTCGAAAGGATCTCATCACCCCTCCCGGCTTTCTTGTTCTTGAGGAGTCTGAGACAGATGAACAGCGTTCTGAGTTCTGAGTACAGGAAGAAGGGAGCAAAGATATCCCTGAGTGATCCGTTCATCTGGACATAAACCCAGCGGAACTCCTCTATGAGGCTTTTCCATATACCATCCGGAGACCTATCAGTCACGAAACCGCAGTAGCGAGCGGAGGAGAGATATTCGAGTGGACTGATATCCGCGATCAGGGGTCTCCAGTCGGTGATGAGACGCGCTCTCCTGCCCCTGATTCTCGAAAGGAGATACTCGGTCGGGAACCCTCTGTCCTCAGAACTCTCCAGGAGCTCCATTGTCTGTTTCCTGCTGGTAAACATCCTTGATCAACTCAGGAAGCAAATCCTCCCATGCGCGAATCAGCCTTGCTTCGAAGGTGTTGATAATCCTGATCTTCCCATCTTCCGCCGCTGCAGCCAGTCCTCCGGTAATGCCTGTGTCCTGGATGATCTCCGCATCGGGGAAAATTTCTCTGGCGATGTCCACGTCCTCAGGATTCACGCTCACGGTCTGCCACGAACAGGGAGGAAGTTCTCCTGCGATCGCTTTGAACACATCCTTGTAACGCTCGTTTCTCAGCCTGCCCAGGCAAGATGTGGCGACCGAGAAAAGGCGGTCTGAGAGGTTTTTTTCGGCTGAAAGTTTGCACATCCGTGCCTGTTTGTCCGCCTCCGAGAGGGCATACGTGAGTATGTCCCTTACCTCTGAAGAACAGGCCTTTGTGGATTCCTCTCGTATCAGCTCGATCTTACGGGAGGCCTCTGTTCTTATCTTCTCCGCCTCGGCCCCTGCATCCTGCCAGATTGATTCGATCCTCTTGTCAGCCTCTTTCCGGAGCGATTCAATCAACTCTTTGCAGCCCATGCTACTTCACCGTGAAGAGGATCATCGTCGCCACAACAAAGCCAAGGATGACCATGGTCTCAGGAATGGCCACGAGGATGACGATTGTACCCGTCAATTCCGGTTTTTCCGCAAGTGTGCCGGCTCCCGCTGCGCCGATTTTCGACTGCGCCCAAGCGGTTGCGATGGCGGTTAGACCGATTGCGAGTGCTGCGCATAAGGCAACGAGAACTTTTTCGAGATTCATACTCATTCATTCCAGGTTATCCAAACTGTACAAAGCTGGTGCCAGTCAGGACTTCCTTTCTCCTTTCGGAAGATGAACCCGCCGATGGCGGATTTGACATCCGTAGCAGTGCGGGAGTAGCTTCAGGGAATCACACCCCCTGCCGCCGTCCTTCTCCCTCATTTCCTCAAAGGTTCAAACCTTCTTCCACCGTATTCGATAAATTTGCTGAAAAACTCAACATAGTGAAGACGCATGGAGTGGATGGTCGGAGAAAACAGCCCAAGAGCGATGTTCATCAGATGCAGCAGACTCGCCACCAAAATGCCGACCACGATGTTGCCCATCGATCCCGCGAGGCGGTTCGCGACAAAGGCGAGAAGCGCGGAAGTGAGGCCGATGGCCGTAATTCTCAAATTAAGGCAAGCCAAGAACTTGGCAGCCCCCTCTGAGTGTACAGATCCATCGATTGCCAGTAATATTTTCATCTGATTTCAGCCGCTGCTTATCTCTCTATAAGACCAACATATCACAGATCATATGAAAAGACAAAGCGTTGGGCCAGACAGACGGGAATAACTTTTTTGCACAAAACCGATTTCCAAAAAAACCCGCCGTGCTGGCTGGTCTTTCGACAGGAAGAAACGGCGCACAAGCACAATCGTCGACAAGCTGTTTCCATCCTATTTCCCTTATAACCTTGCTATAGTAATCCTGGCATTTGGGTTCTTTCTGATATCCGGCTTAAAAAGGATGCGCGGCATAAATGTGCAGCTTTGTCCTTTCAAGTAATCTATGGAATGGTGGTATGGGGGTACGAGCGTGGTGAAATGAGATGACAATATTGCTTGCAACCGATGGCTCTGAACAATCAAAGGGGGCTGCTAGATTCTTGACGTTCCTGAAGCTGTCCTCTGAAGATGAAATCGCTGTTTTCCATGCTGTGTATTGGATTCCTTTTCTGTACAACACAGAATCATATTGCGATACTTTCAGGGAAATAAAAGAAGAGATTGCGCCCAGGATCATAGATTCCACTCTGGAAATTCTGTAACCAGTTCATGCAAGGATCAGTACCTTTATTTTAGATGGCTCTCCTGAACAATGTATCATAGACGTAGCTGCGAAGTCAGATGTGGATTTGATTGTTATGGGGGCAAGAGGGATAAAGGGCATTAAATCGCTATTTATCGGGAGCGTGACAAGATCGGTGGCGATTAAGTCACCGAAACCCGTTCTTGTTACAAAACTTCCTGTGTATGAAAAACCGGACAAGATGAAAATAATTCTTTGCCACTGACGGCTCCGAATACTCCCTTGCGACCGAGGAGTTTTTATCAGGGATACCGTTCCCTGATAACACGGAAATTACAATACTGAATGTAATGCCTTCGGAATTCCTGGATATACGCGAAACTTTTGTGTCAGAAATAAATGAACGAATTACGGAAGTCATAACGCTCCCTCAAAGAGGGAGGCTTGACGGTAGTGAGCCGTTTCAAAAACAGCCGTTATGGGTTATTACTAAAACCCTGACCTCTTCCTGTTCACTGTCGAGCTTAGATGAGACTAAAAGGTGCTAAATGGCGATTGCCAAGGTCTTGACGATTAAATTAGTATTATGGGTCTTCGCGTAAGAGTGTGGGTAAATTTAGCGTTCATTTGAAGAATCTGTGGGAAACTTGCCGCAAATAAACGCTGCTTGTCCGCCGGCGCACCCAGCGTGCATCGTGTATACAAGGCGTTTTACCCGCCGGCGTGATTATTCGAACAGCTACTAAATACCAACCGATGGTCTTTTGAATTTAAGTATCGAAAATATGGATATATTCCGGCTGCAACAAAAACAGGACAACTGGCTTGTATTATACGTTTGTAGCTACATCAGCGATGAAAACTACCCACACTCTTACACGATGACCCAGTATTATAAAACGGTATGTTGTAGCTATAACTATGTCTGGCTCATAACCCGAAGGTCAGAGGTTCAAATCCTCTCCCCGCCACCAATAGGGGCAAGGGTTTGTAGAGATGCAAGCCCTTTTTTCTTTTATAGAAGCCCTTCTACAGAGCTATTGCTCTCCAAACGCTCATCAAATAAGCGTCTGAGTCGCATACCTGGATTGAGATTTTTCTAACCGTTTGGGCCAATTGGCCCATTACCGGCCCATTACCGGCCCAAACTTTTTGCTGAAGGCTTGATATTGCTCGCTTTGCGGTGTATGCTAGTAATACTTTCTTGAAACGGAGGAAACGAATTCAAACTTCGCCCCGCCACTGAATGAATTATGGCAAAGAGAAAAGACCTCCCTATAATTGATATGAGCAAAGAGGTGTGGTTCTTGGATATCGATTAGGGTAAATAAAGTCGTATAGAGCGCAGACCGGCCCAATGTTAGGTAGTCAAGGGCGACATCTAACAACCAGTTGTTTTGATTGGCAATGATGATCGATTGTGCGGTTCGTTCAGAGACGGCTTTACAGGAGGTGATATGAATCGACTCGAGCAAAGATGGAGGATTAGAAAGGAATAACTACGCAAAGCTCTCTTTCATCGGATCATAGAACCTCGGCACAAAAAGTGCTTCGCAAGTGTAAAACAATTAACCATAGCAGTGAGATTGCAGCTTATTGATTGATTTGACCGTCTAACACAGGCATGTGCGGGGCGGTAGCCGCTCCGGCTGACCGCTCGCGCACAATACCATTGTTATGGCTTTTCTTCGCGCTCATCGGGCACTCGCTGAAAGATGTTCATTGCCATGCCCGATGGTCACAAGAGCGACGTCAAGAGCAACTTGCCGTTCTCCCGCATTCGTTCAACCGCCGGTTTCATCACTTTCAATGCTTCATCTGCGCGTTTCCTTTCGACCTTCGGCTTGGACCCAGTTATGTTCACCGCCTCAAATTCATCATTAAGGGAATGAATTGCGGAATCAAAGGCCCGAACTGATTGCAAAAAAGTTTCGTATTGAACGACTTGTTCTCTGCTCCAGTACTTTCGGATCCACGCCAAGTAGACGAATTCTTTCTTCCTCAGAGTGGTGATTGACTGATTGTAGTCTTTGATGAGTTCTGTGAGGGATTGTTTGGTGGTCCAGTCGTTTTCAATAAACTCAACAGTTAGCTCAGCAGCAAAGATGTATCCACTAACCTCTGTTGCAAGCTCCTCGTACTGGCGGGTTCGGGAATCGGCCCGGTTCAATGCAAACTTAATTGATTCGGTCAGCTTTGATGAGAACAACGTAAGCAATGCAATGAGCACTCCCACAAACCAAGTCGCACTTTGCGTTCTCAACGATAACTTAATGGTGTCGAGCCAACTTAGATCTACCATAGTATCTTTTTCGCCTCACATTGCCATAATTTCATATGCTGACTAAGGGCTGGTAAAGACGGAGCCCGCCCGCGTGGCTGGCTTCTGATGTCTCGGTGCGATTACGGGGACGGAGATTACCGATACTGCACCCACCACTGGCGTTGGCTTGCTGCCGTTAATGCCCTTCTTCTGGCCCACTGCCGTAATAGTAACGCTACGTGTCGCAACAAGCCCATTCAGGGGAACATCGACCACAGTGGGGGGACTATTATCATTGTCAGTGGTGGGACTTTCACTGACAGTTGGGAGCGTGACCGTAAGTGAGGCAGCGGGTTGTGGTGACTTCTCAACCGGTGTCACATAGTTCGGCAGTGAAGCCGGATTCGACACCGATAGAGTCGCTCCACTGAACGACAAGATGACTTCATCGAGACCTTTAGCCTTAACAAACAGGCGAAGAAGCTGACTTTTCCCGCTTGCGTCCACCGTCAGTGAGTCGACCGCTGGCGTCAGGTTAATGGTTGCGCTAGGCTGGTTGCGGTCAAGATAGACAGACTTAAAATTAAATTTGTAATACGGGGTGTCAGTTCCAGCAGGTATATATCGATCTTTTACGACTTCATTCATTGTGAGCACAGCTTCCTCAAGTTGCGTCGCCGGGGGGGGTGGATCTGAATTGACGACTTTCTCTTGCGGCTTGTCTTTCTTCGCGTTCTTCACTCCGTCTGAACCTTTATCGGAGCATGCGACTTTGACCGCTGCGTTGAAAGCCACAAACGGACGCAGTGACGGGAATTGCAGAGTGAAAGGCCCCCTGGCGTACTTTGTGAGATTGCCGTCGCAGCGAGCGTGACGTCGTTCTTCATTGTTCCCTTCGGAGTTTGCTGTGGGTAAAATTCTTCTAAGGCAATCTTGTTAAGTTTCTTTAAGTCATTTTCTTTCTCTGTTCTATCTGCTAGTAGCTGATTAAGGTCTTTCTTCGGGGTTTGTTGTGGGTAAAACTCTTCTAAGGCATACCTATTGAGTTTTTCTAAGTCATCTCCCTCCTTTGTTTTCTGTAATTCTGTGAGCTTCTCAGAAGGTTGCCGGTCACTTACTGCTGTTATTTTTTTGTATAAATATTCATCTCTTAATAGTTCATTAAGGTCTTCTACAGTGTCACATTTCTCGTATTGTATTCCGGAGTCTTTAAGTGCGCCGCACAACTGAATTATTGACTTGTTCCTAAATTCTTCCTCACGAAAGTCTGAAGGACCTGTTTTATCATAAGTTTCCTTTAATTCTGTGAGGTACGTGGAGTACTCAGAAGGTTTCAGATCGCTCGCTTTTGTTATTTTGCTATATAAATCAGCATCTCTTAGTAGCTGATTAAGGTCTTTTAGAGTCTCACATTTTTCACTCTTATCTGGTATCTTTGATTTTTTAAGTGCGTTGCATAACTGCTTTATTGTGTACTTCTCCCCAAATTCTTCCTCGCGAAAGTCTGAAGAACCCTTCATTATCAGCTTTGCCGTGAATTGACTTGGAGACAAGTTGCCAAATCCGCTAATCGTCGTAGTCGCCGTATCTTTGCAATTATCGTGCAAAAACACCGTCTGTTCTTGTTCCTCATCGACACCTGGCTTCCGTTGCTTTGGCGAGATTCCTTCCCCTCCACATTTGGGATCGGCAAGTCGGCTTCCGTCGATGGTAATATAACTTGAGGTAAGCCCACTGGGCGTAGAGAGGACGATCTGAGCCGGCGCATAGCTGAACGGGCGTTGAGGTAGGCTGGACATGTCGAAGGTCGCGGCAATACCTGCCATGTCCGGAAGAACCTGAATGGCCTGCGCCGGTGAGCCAAGGAGATAGGCTGCTTGGGTACGCCAGAGGTTGGAACCTTGTATCAAGAACGTTACCGAGTTAGCGCAAGCAGAGACTATCTCCGGATCGATTCGGCCAATGGAAACAATGTCGACTTTCGGACTAATAAGGTATGTGAGAAGCAATGTTGTGATACCATCGAGATCACCGCGGCTAAGTGGCTTTTGCACCCGCAAAGTGAGAGAATCTTTTGAACAAATCGGAATGTCAGGTAACGACTTCGTCCGCCAATCGGGTGCCCATGACGAATTGTAAGTGATATCAAAATATGGCCACCAGCCTGGCATCGAAACATCTGCTGTCAGATCGTAGGGGACAAGGTTGTGTTCTAGCGCCAGAGCTTTATTATTAGCATCAAGCACCACTTTCGGCCCTAGCAGCCAACCGAAACCTACATGACCATTGGAGGCGTCTTCATCGTTAGATTCTGAGTAACCAATAACGAGTGGCACGCGTTCCAACGCATCAACTTTACCGGTGACATCATTCATATAGCCAAATGCTGCATTTGCGCCAATCCCCTGGGCTGGCAATGATGCTGCCAGAGACGCTGCTATTTGGACGGCGTTTGCCGCGCGAGCTGCCGTCGAAACTTGCTGTGCCAACTCGACAGGTGTGACAGCGTACGTCGAGACGTGCCCCCTTGCAACATGGGTGGTGGCAGTGCTCTTCGGGGTTTCCTGTGGATAAAACTCTTCTAAGGCACTCCTGTTCAGTTTCTTTAAGTCATCTTCTCTCTTCGTTTTATCATAAGTTTTCCTTAATTTGTCAAGGCACTCAGAAGGTTGCCGAGTACTTGCTGCTGTTATTTTGTATAAATTGTCACTCTTGTCCAAAATAGATTTTCAAACAACCCCCGATCTGGGTAGTATAGTTGTGACAAGCAAAAATAAAACTCAGATCGGAGGGCTGTATGAATAAGTTTACCAGTATTTTCAGTCAAATGTTA
>JBEKCV010000077.1:0-19734 GCA_050014695.1 Thermodesulfovibrionales bacterium | reverse complement strand
GTTACCCTTTTCCTATCCGCACTTTATTCAGGATAGTAGGCTACCTCTAACGGAATAGAGGGTCTCCTAATAACGTTGCTCTGCTATTTGAGACAATTACTTATGCGACTTCTTGTCGCACTTGACTTCAGGAAGGAATGGAAATAATCCTTTCTCATATTTTGTCATCTTGATAGCTGGTATTTCTGACTATTTTCATCCCATCGCCATATTTCTGAAGTTGTTTTGACAATCTCTTTTTCTTCTTGTCCCCCATCATCAAAACGGTAGTAGCGAGTTACGATCTTTAGATCGTTCATGCCTGAAGCTTTCGGAATAATTTGAAGTGTTGAGTTCCTGCGTAACTTACTTGATAAATCTTCATATCCACTATAATATTCCGTATCAACCATATCCCGTGCAAATACCTCTTGAAATACGCTTCCTTTGACTCTGAAAAGATAAAGTTCTTCGATCGTATCAGTCCCGCCTATGCCCGGACTAACACGCACTCCAACACCTTCTTCGGTTGAACTTAACCTATAGGGTGCCAAATCAAAATAAGAACTGCCATACCGTCGATAGGAAATAACATCCTTAGAAAAGGCAGTCAGTGTCAACTCCTTACCACTGATGTCATACATGGCAATATCAACCTGCTTTCCCGCCTTTGCCAATGATAATTTCTCGGCACCAATTACGCTCTTCTCGAATAACATGAGAAGATGCTCCTTGCCTCCCTCTTTCCATATGGTGGCCTCCTCGATAGAGCCCACTTCTTTCTCATTAATATTGCCAGTTTCGCAGTTATAACCGGGATATAGCAGCAAGACTAAATCGCAACTGTTCCAGTGGTTAAAGGGAGGTGAGAGCGCTATATGCTTCGGAAAGCTCGCTCGTGGTTTTTTTGGTGCTTTGTTGGTTTCAGCGTAAGTAATGTTAAGAAAAGAGATTAGTGAAATAACGATTACGACCAATGTAATATTTAGTCTTTTTGTCATTCCCTCTTGCCTACAACAGTTCTGGTTGAAACATTCATTGCTTAAATGATATCAAATTGTGCGGAGTTCAGGAAGCACATCTCAGTGCATGTTTTGAACCGTAACAGGCATGGTTATGTTGCTGCCTTCACCGACAAAGTCACAAAACCAGCGTCCTCACGAAAATTCAATTTCCGGTAGCATCAGTTCTTTTTCTTGGGCAGGAGGCTTTGCGTAATTCTCCAGAAAGACGCAGGTGTTTCAACTCTCAGATGACACTCCTACTATGCAAAAACAGAAGATTGCCGTTTCCATCAGAGTCTCCCTATAAGGCACACATACGAGACCCCTCTCAAACATGCCTCTTTCGTTCCATAATCATGACTCCCCAATCAAACTTCTATCCGGTTCACCTCACCGACAAAATTCTTGGCCATGACGCGGCTTTCTACTAGTAACTGGCAACCAGCTGATCTGATATAGTTACGTATAGCACCCAGGAAGTAGCACGCTACAAACTGCGATAGCATAGGCTTCCGTAGGGGCTATCTCACTACCTTTTCGGCTCCTAAACTTTTTAAAACCTCATCCTCACTTCATAAGTGAGCTCAGTTTCTTTGTTTTTTGGGACCGAGATGTTGAATTCGGCGGTAGATGCCTCTGTCTTTTTATACTCATGAGATGAGCTGAGCATCGTCCAGTCGCCTGGGATCGGTTCAATCACTCTGACCATGACATCTTCTTTCTTGTGGTTCCTCAGTGATATCTCAAAAGCCGCTTCATAGGTATCATAGGAGATCTTCTTCCAATCGGTCTGTTTTCTTGTACCTACAACATCAAAGGCATCTCCGAGTTTTACCCGTATCTTTTCATCTTTAGGGGTGTGGTCTATTGAATCCTCTCCCACAAACTGAAGGCTCCCTTCGCTGTCTTTTTTATAAACCCTTATCGTTCCTTTCGGAAGAGGTATGCCAAGGTTGTCTTCTTTTTTGTTAGCAATCTCGACATAAACTCCCACTTTCTGGTTTGAGATAATCTCGCCGTGGCTGCTCCTGTAGTAGTATGGTGCGCCATAGAAGACGAGCTCCTTCTTCACCTTTATCTCGTTGGCATTCGCAAGGCTTATCTGTTTTGTCTGATTTTCCTTTACAGTCGTCTGCCTTTGAAGAGTATAAATGTGGTATTCAAAGAACTCTTCCTCCTTAAACTGTGGCTTAGACCTTGCCGCTGCTTCAGCAAACTCCACCATCTTCTGTTCATACATCACCCGATCCTTAACCCTATTTACGTCGCCTGCCACGAGTTTTATCTTTGCATCCTTGTATGTCGCGCCACTCTTGTTGTCTATTGTCACCCACCCAGATAGATCGGCCTTATCGTCTTTGTCATTCAATGTCACAACATAATCAGCCTTCCAGTTGACGCCGTTAGTTAGATACGACGCTTCGACCTTCTGCAGCGACGCTAAACTATTCTCAAGAAGCCAGACAAGCGTCGGCTTTGAAATAAGATTTTCAGGAACACTCGGGAAGATAATCCTGCCGGGATGGCCAAACGTTATCTCGTCTCCGATCTTGAATATCGGCCCGCCGTTGTTCGAAAGAAGAGTCGCGCTCACGATCTCCTCCCGTTCTGTATAAGGATTCTTCTGGTAGAGCTTCACTTCTTTTCCTACATACTTATCCATTAGCTTTTGGGGATTTAAAAGGTCGTACTCATAATTCTGCTCAAGCACCTGAAGGCTGTGGGCATTCACTAGCGACTTTATGTAAACGCTCGTCGGAATTATTTGTGAAGCCACATCCATAAACTTAAGTTCCCCCATCCCTTTCGGCATTCGAAGTGCCCTTTGGTCTTTTACAAGGCCGAGGTTTACGTTATAAATTGTGAGCGCGATCCCGGTTTGATCTTCAAGGCTCGTGGAGAGATTTCCGGGCTTATTGCCGGTTTCCTCTGCCGGCACTATAGGTCCTATCGCCATTGTAAATATGACAACTGCCACCAGAATGCCTGTCTTCAGTCTTGCTTTCATGTCTGAACCCCCTCGCATGGTTTTTTCCAGCTTTTGATTTGTTAGACAAAGGTGGGTTCGAAAAAGTTCCCGGATAATTCTTCAATAATTAATGTGGAGTACTAAACTCATGGGATCTGCTCTTTGCTTCAATTGTCTCCACCCTCACTTTCATATTTTCATCATGGCCCTTCGGAGTAGGTCCCTTCTTCCCGACGTCCCCCACAAGCTTCAGTTTCTCAAATAATTCGTCGATCTTACTGGTCTTTATGTCTATATCGAACATCCTCCGGCCCTCATTAGATTGCCTTTCAACAATTTTCCCTCCGAGGGTGACAATAATCTTTTCTACTTCTTTAGTCGCGCTTTCGAGCTCCCTAACCTTGACGATTAACACCAAACTCTCCATTTTCCCTTCTGAAAACGCTTTCAATTTTGAGGTTGCCTGGGCGACTTCCGGGGTTATCTCCTTTTTCATAGCGCCCGCGGATGTCGCCGACTCATTTGAGGGGTTCGTAGCGGCCATCTCGCGTTCTTCTCGCATTAATGGAGGTGATCTCGGCGGCTCAGGAGCCGTGGGCACCGCCTCTATCTTGTCTCTTCTGGCCTCTTCTTTCCTCGCCACCGGCTCTTCTGCAGGCTTCTTTGGGGCCGTTGTAACCTTGGGTGGGAGCTTCTTCATCTCTTTCCCTGCAAAAGAGTCCGTTTTATTTTCCTTGATTATTTCTCTCTCAGGGGCACGAGTAGCAAATCTATCCGACGGAGCTTTTACGAATCTCACCACCGGTCTGATGTCCCGGTAGACATAGAGAGCAAGACCGACGATCAGAACGGCAGCGACAGCTTCCAGTGGCAGTTTTATGTGAAGCGGGTAGAAAAGCCTCCGAAGGATTAATTTCTTTGGTCGCGTCTCCTCCCGCAGTTTAGTCATAATCTTCTGCGTCATCCAAACCGGAGGCTCCACTTCTTCAAGTCCTCTAATATGTTCTATGGTCTTCTTTAAATCGGCGAGATCGGTGCTGCAGTCTCCGCATGATTTCAAATGTTCCTCGATTAGGATTTTCTCTTCTCGCGAAACCGCATCTTCAAGATATGCTGACAGCTTTTCCTTAATGCCACTGCATTTCATTTACGGTTCTCCCATTACTTTTTTCAGGCAATCCCTTACCGCATCCCTTGCCCGGAACAGTCTCGACTTTACCGTACCCTCTGCAATGTTGAGTATTCCGGCCACCTCCCCGTATGAAAACCCCTGGATGTCCCTCAACACAATGACCTCGCGGAATTCATGTTCGAGTTCCTTGAGGCAGTCCTGCAATCGATCCCTGACTTCTTTTCTCTCCATTTTTTCTAATACAGAGGGCTCGCCAGAAGAAAATTCCCTTCCAGTAGGTCCTTCATTAGTCTCCACAGGATCGTCGAGGGAATATTGTTCATGCCGGTTCTCCGCCTTCATTTTAAGGATCCGGTTCTTTGAAAGATTGATGACGATAGAACAGAGCCAAGTAGAAAACTTTGATATCCCTTTAAAGCCGTCCAAGTTGCGGTATCCCGATAAAAAGGCATCCTGAACTACTTCGCACGCATCCTCGTAACTGCCTACAATCCGGTAGGCGATATTGAACGCCAGCTTCTGGTACTTTTGAACAAGCTTCTCAAATTCATCTATATTGCCCTTTCTTACCGAAACGACAATATCTCTATCCTCGTCGACTCCTCTTTGTTGCCTCCCTTCCTCATTATTAGACAGAAAAAAGGATGCTTTTGTTCCTTCTCTGAAAAGGGTCTCTGCGGGTCTGTCATCACCTTGGTTGTCCATATGATTTACCATTTTATCAGATATTGAGCACCAATCTCAGTGCTCTTAAGCACATGTGGTTATCGAGAGGTTGTAGATGCCCCCTGTAGGCTTCTTCCTTTTACCACTATCATCTCTTGATCTCTCTTTCTTTTCATTACAAACAAACGGTTTTTCCGACAACAGATCCGGCACTTCATTGCTCCCTAAGAGGTGCACAGATGCAGTTCTCCTCAAAGATATCTCTTTCACCTCGTAATGATGACGACCAACTTTAATATATCCACCGCACGGCAAGCTTTCTTGGTCATGTAAGAATTTCGAACGATGTCCGTTACTAGCGACAATAGTCACCGCACAGTCTTTCAGGACACGCACATCATGGCTCCAGAAAAAAGGGTATTACCTTGTTTGGTGCAGATGAATGAAGCCGTCACCTGTTGACCCCGTCTTCTTCCTCGTCAGATTGGCAAATTAAAGTTTTCATGATAATTAAGCGATAAAACACTTAGTATATTTCATATGAAACGAGCGGGTCGTTTAATTAGATACTCAATTGCCCGACTTTCCAAAAATGTCGTGGGCTCCTTAAAAAGCTTTTCGGATTGGCCATTTCATCTTACATTCAAGGCACTCTTTGTTACCATCGCTCTTTGTCCGGTATTTCTTGCTGGAATACCCTTGCAAGCTAAATCGGCGACAGTGGATGTAGAAGGGATTGAGATTGCTGATTATGGTCTATATACTGCAGAAGACCTATTTCAGACTGAAGAGAGCACTGCCACGGGAGCTACGACGTATTGTGATATTGACAGTCTATCTCTTTTCAAAGAAACGGACCAAATACCGGCAGTCCTTGGATTTAAGTTCGGGCTTCGATATATTGTCAAGGGAAGTCCGTTGAGCGAATCAGTTCCAATCACATGCAAAGTCCTGTTGCCGGGATTGGTTAACCCTAAGACGGGCGAAAAAGTATTTGTCGATGAATGGACCTCGACAAAGAAGATAGGCACTGCGACTTACGATGGCTATATGTTTGAACGGGAATGGGAGCTTGTGCCCGGCAAATGGACGATACAGCTTTATTATGGCACTGCGAAATTAGCAGAAAAGGAGTTTAATGTTCAAGAATATAGCGGCCCGTTGGACACTCTACTCGCTGAGTATTATTATTCTGCACATCTTTTTTTGGAATCCTGGGAGAATTTCCAGAATAAGCGTTACGTGGGAACGATAAAGCATGAGAAGAGCATGACTCTTCATCTTTCAAAGAAGAGCCATGAACTTTCGGGATATCTTATTTACCCGGACGGTTCGGAGCGGCGCCAAGTACATGGAAAAGTCGATAGGCAGGGCAACGCAGTCTTTGCCGAATATAAAGATGTAAGCGAAAAACTGGAGAGAGCTTATAAGGGAAAGTTCACCGAAACATTCGATAAGTTCACAGGCTCATGGTTCCGGAATGCCGAGGATCAAGGAAACCCCGTTACGTTCAAGACGTCAGAAGCGATAAGGGAAGAGCGACACCGCTCAGCACAGCAAGACCATGAGTATCAAGTAAAGTTGCTAATCGATCATCTCGTATCAGACCTGTCCTCTGATTATGGCGACAAGGCTGAAAGAGCTGTGTTTTTACTCAGCAAAATGACGAGCAAATGGGTAACTGCTGAGTTGTTGAGAGTTATGAAAGAAAAAACTTCAAAGGATCCGGTACATTGTTCACATGAAATAAGACAATTCTTAGAAGCACTGAAGGGTAAAAAGGACAATCGAATTACTGTATCCGTTATTCCCTTCCTTGCTTGTGAAGATGCGGAAATAAAAGCGCTTGCTGCGGAAGTTTTGGGTAATCAAAGAGCGATCAGTGCCATCATGCCTTTAATTACGCTTTTGCAACATCAATACTCCTTTGTTCGAGAGAAAGCTTCACGGGCACTCGCAAAGATCGGGGAACCTGCCGTAAAGCCTCTGCTTACAGCTCTGAATGAAAGGACTGCATTAAACGGTGAATCGATCTTGGCACTAGGAGAGTTAAAAGATAGCCGTGCAATCCCCCTGCTTATGAAATGTCTTAGGAACAGCAACAACGACATTCGCACGGACGCAGCCCGTGCATTCGGTAAAATCGGAAAGCCAGCGATCAAACCCCTTCTAGCAGCATTCAAGGACGAAGATAATGAAGTCTATTACGCAGTAGTGGAAGCTTTTGCCAAAATGGGTGCAATAGCTCTTCCGCCACTTCTTGCAACTCTCAAAAGTGAAGACCCTCGCCAACGTAGCGGAGCTATCCGGGCATTAGGAGAATTGGGCGATAGTCGTGCCGTAGGCCCTCTCATTGATGAATTTGAAGATACTGTTGAAGCGGTTCGTATCGATGCTGCTGACGCACTGTCAAGAATTGGCAGGCCAGCGGTTCCCCTCCTTGTACAGCTCCTTCATAGCAAAGAGCTGTCCCTTAGAAAGTTGGCGATAAGAGGTCTATCACGCATTAAGGACCCAGGTTTAGTCGAACCGCTCATAGATGCCCCTTAATGACAGTTCTGATGATATCGGACAGAGTACTGGAAATAACTACGGGGAGCAATATTCAGGGTCTGATGAGATGTTTTAATAAAGGAGGTTCGTCGCTATGGAAGTTGTTTCTAGATGTTATTTCGTCATTATTATAACTTTGATTTATTCGATACTTCTCGCACCGAGTATTAGCTCGTGTGAAGCAAAGCAGAAACCAGACACCCATCCTTCGTCTGTGGAAGAGTCCCTTAGACATTTTCTTCAAACGCTGGATAGCGATAAGACAACGCGATATATTGCGGCATTCCGTGATCTTAATGGCGATGGAACACCAGAAGTTCTTGTCTATATGTTAGGCGATTCATGGTGTGGAAGCGGCGGTTGTAGCCTTCTTGTCCTGAAGCAGAATGGTAGTTCCTGGAGAATCATAACGGAGACAACAGTCACACAGCCTCCTATTCGTGTATTAGCGACTACTTACCATGGGTGGCACAACATCGGTGTCTGGGTGCAGGGAGGAGGTGTCCAGCCAGGTTATGAGGCAGAGCTCCGCTTCAATGGGAGGACTTATCCGAGGAATCCAACCGTTCCTCCTGCTAGGCGATTGAAAGAAAATATA
The DNA here is from genome assembly GCA_050014695.1 of Thermodesulfovibrionales bacterium. GTDB lineage: Bacteria > Nitrospirota > Thermodesulfovibrionia > Thermodesulfovibrionales > UBA9159 > UBA9159. Next base: position 11,833 of record JBEKCV010000077.1, on the reverse strand, counting down.
ACAGGAGAAGTGGTAATACCATCAAAGCAGAATGCAGTATCTCTAAATGATGATTAGCTGAAAGTTCCCCCGCTTTGGTAGGCATCAGCGAAGATCCAATCGGGCTCGCGGGGGGCATAAATCGGTTTCCTTATACCGAAAATAATCCGGTAAATTATATTGATCCGCGGGGATTATACAGTTTGAATGAATTCATGGAGGATTGGTCAGCTTTAGCTTATATCAGCGTCGCCCAAAACTACTGGAAGAATTATGGCGGACCCGTCGGATCTAGTATGTCTGCTTTAATATCGTTTTCCGGGGCAGCAATGGTTCAAGAGAGCGGAGAACAACCTAACTCTTTCCAAAAGAAAGCCGCACTTCTGGTGGCAGCGTGAGCATGCGCATTTTAGGGAGTAGCTGAGACGACTCAAGAAGTCTTTATTTTGCGGACTTGGAGGGGTATCAAAAAGGTATTGGAACCTGAAACTCCAGCGTATTTCTGGAGAAAGACACACTCAACGGCAGACCGATGGTGGTTATTTACGAAAGAAAGAAACCGAGCTACTGTTGCTTGGCTCGTGCGTGATGCAGGAAGAACATCTCAGTGCATGTTTGAGACTGTAACAGGCACGGTTATTTTGCGGTCTTCACCGACAAACGCGCACAGCCAGTCTTTTGACACACGCTAGGTTTCCGATTATACTCCTCGCTTTTCATGACAGAAAATACTCAGGTACTTTCTCGTTAACCTAAACTTGGAGTATCACCCTATTTTCTCAAATCCTTGGTATCATAAACCGGTTGTTAGGATAATTTCTCAATTATGTACTCCGGACCCTTCAATATGCAGGAAGGGGTCTAAAACCGCTCTATGCATTCTCATTGCATGATCCGATCGCGTTTGGTTCAGCGATGTGTTTGGCTTGAGAATGTTCATAAGGATGTTGAGACGAATGAGATCAGTATCCATAGAAGGGCTAGCCATAGTGAGGTCGGATTTTGAGTTGTTGCGGCATCCGACAATCGGTAGTTTGGGTTTTCGGCGACCGGTTAGCCCTGCCGTTGGTGTTTATGAAGTTTGACAACGATTGAATATTCAGCCTATATTTGGTACTAGGAATGGACTAGAGGTGATGACTATGAAAATTAAAGAAGACATTAAACCTATTTCTTATTTGAAGTCTCGGTCTGCTGATTTAATATCCCAAATCAATGAAACTCATAGGCCGGTGATAATTACTAAGAATGGTGAACCACGCGCAGTTATCCAGGATGTGGAGTCCTATGAGAAAACAATCAATTCTCTAAACTTGATAAGAATATTAGCTCATGGGGAAAAAGCCATTCAAAAAGAGGACACCCTAAAACAAAAAGACCTTTTCAAGCGAATTGATGAAAATTTAATGAAAAGAAAGACACACAGATAGACCATGATAAGATTTGTGGTTGAGTGGGCCCAGCCAGCGAACAAGGGATTAGCAAATCGGTTTCTTTGCTATAGGGTTTAGCTTGCCGGCAATAACACCGAGGCCGCAAGCGAGAGGTAAAGGAGAGCGCCGACTATCTAGAGAGCGAATAGCAACGAACAAACAGAAGAAGGCTAACCTGCATGAGCTGGGCATCGGTTTCACCGACTACTCGTTGCCGCGCAGTTTTCAGCAGCCGCAAGATTACCGATACAAACATACATTCCCACAATCGAACCGCGATGTACGAGGTACCCCCGGTAACCCACGCGAAGCAGAACGTGGCCGGCGCTCAACGTTTCGCTCCGATAATAACACCATGCCGGAATAGAGTCCACCGACAATATGTTAGTTATCGCGCATTGAAACTTGTGTGGGTTTCCGAAAGAAAGCTAGGGCAATGAATATTATGAGGCGCAGTGGCAACCAAGACTTGCAAAAAACCGCGGAGGCTATTCACTGTCGGCTCGATAAAATGGTTGTGCCTTGTGATGTCACTTTTTTATTATTTTAGGAGCTATGCCGAAGTAGCTGAACAAAGATAAAGCTAAACAGATGAGAAATACAATAGTTCTATTTTCTATTTCGAATAAAATATGAATTATAAGTGCACCGGCTACAGCAAATAAAACTGCTATGTATATCTTTTTCACTTCCTTTTTTGCTAGAAATATGGCTGCAAAAGGAATTTTGTCATCGTCTTTTTTATTATTCTTCATTATGCCCCTTCATTAAGATGACGTCGCATTTAATATTCTTTTCAATTCTATTTATGGCACGAGATGAGTCACCCCCGCCGGTACAGCCTTTGCAAACTCAAACCGGCATTATTCGGCGTCGGCGTGGACGCTTGTCTTATACGATGCATCATTTATTCTTTTTCGGGCGGTTCAATGCTGCCGATGAATGAATGGAATTCTTCTAGGTTCTTGGTTCTTTCAATTCTTTAGCCATGCTGATTATTTCTTCTTTCTTTGGACGGTAATATAGCATAGCAGCCGCTGAAATTAGAATTAAAAGATATAAATCCCACTGATTTTTCCCCAAGAAGAACAAGATTAGACCGTAAATTGCCACACTTTCTGACATAGCTAAGGCTATTATCATTGCGGTTGTATATTTTGCAAGGGCTGGGTATTGGGTATTTTGATTTGACTGTTGATAAACTTCTTTGACATTGCTTAGCCCTTTTCCCGATAAGACAAGCTTCCTAACATACTTTGACGCAATTAAAGTAATAAGCGATACAACATAAAGAATATTTCTCAATATATCAACAATATTTTTTTCCATTGGAATAGTGATTCTGTCTTCCGTGTATAGGCCGACAAATAAATAAATGAACAAAGATATCAGCATTGCTGCCCAAATAACATTTAAGGGTAGCCATCCTTTATTGATCTTTTCAATTTCTTCTTCGTCTGGAATCATTTTTTGCCTCCTTAGTAATTTATCAGTCCACTGCGAGACCACTGTTCAGCGCCGCATTCCCGCGATCCGAGCGGCGAAGCCAAATCGGATTGATTGACGTGTTATATGCCAGCTTCATTTTTTATGTGTCTTTGGATTTCGATAAACAAAGGGCAGTGTTCCGAATCAATAGGTAGTTTATTCCCATGTTCGTCTTTCCACCAAAAGTTTCCGACTGTTCCGCCAAAGATAGGAAAGACCTGTCCCTTCTCCTTCATCGTCAGCGGGAACTTATAGGACCGCTCCCTTGTTTTAACTTCTTCACTCTTGCCCTTTGCCACATTCCCAATAAGAATATTGTCGCTGATACTTACAGATGTGACTTGATCGCATCGAACTAATTCTTCTTTCAGGAAATGCACGAATGTCAGGCCACGCTCATCTGTAATAATCATGTTCCATTTAAACCTTTCTCTCGGTTTTAAACCCTAGGAAAATATAAGTACTATTCCAGTCATGGCACGTATCTTTCTGGTTATAATCAGCACAATTATATCAGACTTCACCTGCGTTTATTTCAGGAAGTTGCTGAGAAAATGGTTCTGACAGTTTGTTTCGAAACCTGCATACAATTGTTTTTTAACAAAAGTGTTGGGTAGCGGGGGAACTGAACATCGTACAGGGCTTAAACATCATATCGGTTATCGTTACTAACCTTCATACTGTGGTAAAAGCGCTTCAGTCTCGATTACAAGGAAATACATCTTTGTGAGTGTTTCGAGGCGAAAGAAACTCGCCGAGATATCACATCAGTGGCCTGAACCCGGGACAGATGGCCGGAATGGTCCGGAATATACACTTAGAACGAAAGTAGCCTCGACACAGGGTCAAGACGATCCGCTTGCTCTGAGGCCCAGCTCATCCATTTATCGAGCCTCGACTAACTCATGCAGAATATGCTAAAGAAACTAATGACAAGTTATGCTTCCTTTTTAGGTTCTACGACATTTTATGCTTCCCATGGCTGGGGAACGATCGGGACAAAAGCTAACTTTTGGGATGTTTTTGCGACAATATATGCTTCCATTTGATGACAGGATATGGGTAAATGGATAATAAGATCTCCTTTAACACACCTTTTATTTTTAAGTTACTGTTCAAACGCAGATTGCTTTGTTATCCGCCTCCAGCGGACTCCTCGCAACTATTTATTGTGTTATTGCGAACTTATAGGAGAAGCAATCCCTTTTTAGCCCAAGTCGAAACGCTTCAAGGCGGAACACGAATAACATGGATGGGTCTTTATTCTGGAGGCTCAAACAAACTTCCATAGGTTGAAGTCTGATTTTTGAAAGAAGATTTATTAAGAGGTAATACTGACTAAGCAATAAAGAAGCCAGATTAATTATGAGAGAAGATAAAGCGAGATATGGAATATAGTACGTTCTCAAGTATTGCTCTCTTTACAAGAAGTGCCTATTTTTAACATACCTGATTCTCATTGTCAATAGGTAATTTGGGTTTGCCCCCTGTCACTTTCAATTCGGGTGAATAGTTCATTGCGAGAGCGTTAAAAAGTCGGGGGTCAAGCTGCCTGAGTTTGGAACTTTGGGTACCACCGTCTGAACACATCCTTAAGTTCCTGATTAAGCACTTTGGTTCGAGTTTGTAGCAATAGGTGGGCTCCACGGGGCGTCCATTGCATCTGCTGTTTTTTGACAAACCGCCTGCTGACGACCTGATTGATCGTTGATTCAACGAAAGCGGTCGAGATCGTCTCTCCGTTCCGGTATCGCTCTCCATAATTCGGAATATATTCCTGATTATTGCGAATATAGGTGTTAAACTCTGCAATCCGCTCCCCAAGTTTTTTCACTGTTGATGAAGAAGGCTGGATTAAATCCATATCCAGAATGAGGATTTCCAGACGCTCCAGGGCTTCATCAACATTGCCGTGCCATAAAAAATGCTTGATGCTCTCCAATCGACGGGAGAAAGCAGTGCCACGTTCGAGCTGTTCGGATATAAGGGTCTTTGTTTGTTGTTGAAGAAACGTGAGCCTCATGGTGATATGAAACCAATCGATGAAATGTTCGCTGAACGGTTGAAGGTATTCCTGTAGCTGTCGGACATCTTCTGCGCCGTCTGACAGAAATTCCACCGCTTGATTTTCCTGCATCCCCTGCGATTTCAATACTTCCCAGATTCTACGACGAGGTTTTTCATCGTAGGTTTGTACAAATCCAAAACATTTCTCCGGGGGTGGTTCGTTACTGTCACGACGAAAGGCAACCTCGCTTTTGCCCGCTATTACTTCAAAGCATCCCTGCTTGTGGGTCGCCCGGACATACCCGCCATCAATGCCCACGGTCATCGGCCCATCCGGAATGCTAGCCGGTTCCCCATTTTCCGAAACAGAGGCAAACAAATGAGGTTTTTCTTCGCCCAACTCTTCTTCCATAACGCCTCGCCAAGAGCGAAATTACCTTGGAAATTAACAGATGAGACCGTGAGAATGATCGGACAAGCAGACTGAAGAGACTATTGAGTATCCGGCAGATCACCGGAATATCCAAAATCGGCAGTAGTTTGCCATATTAGCTATCTTAACGGACGTTATAGCATGTCGACACATGACTATGAAATATACATTTATTATTGAGATTAAGTGCATTGTTTAACATGATATAGACGTTAAGGTAGACAGGAGGTGGAATCATGAAAGTTCTAGGATACATCAGGGTTTCAACAGAGCGGCAGGATATTAATAACCAGAGGATGGAGATCCTTGAGTATGGCCGAAAGCACGATCTCAAGATCAAGGACTTTATTGAGATCGAGATCTCTTCACGTAAGGACAAGAAACAACGCCGGATCGAGGAGCTGCTTGAGAAGCTGAGTGCCGGCGACATCCTGATTGTCTCTGAACTTTCCAGACTGGGTCGGTCCACAGCTGAAGTCATCGATATAGTCAACGAGCTTATAAGGTTGGGAGTATCTCTGATCGCTATCAAGCAGAACCTCCAGATCAAGGACGGCAAAAAAATGGGCATGCAGACAAAAGTAATAGTCACCATGTTCAGCTTGTTTGCCGAGCTTGAGCGGGATATTATCTCCGAGAGGACTCGCCAGGCGCTTCAGGCCAAGAAAGCTGGCGGTAAGAAACTGGGGAAACCCAAGGGGACTATTCAGGCATCCCGTTTAGATGAAAAACAAGACGCTATCCGCGAGTTTTTGAAGCATCGAGTCCCTAAGAGTGCCATCGCCAAGATGCTCGGGACCTCTCGGACAAACTTGGTCAACTATATAAAGACCCGAAACCTGGGAAACGGAAAGCAGGTCGCGTGAGCAATGAACATGAGTAGCAATTTGGTGCATTTAAAAAGTGAGTAAATTCGTGCGAAAGAAGGGAAGTTGCGGCTGCAAACGCATAGGTTCCACAGCTACTTCATCCAGAATTTGACGTCTCAACAAAAATTGAGTACTCACAGAACTCCTCGCAAGCCTCGCATTTTCGTTACCAAATATTTCGTCCCGTAACTTTGCAGCTCAGTCGCGCCCGTACAGAGCGCCCGTTGCAGTGAAGGGATAAGGATCCTATTTTTACCTGTGTGAAATGCCGGGAGAAACCTTGTGCGACAGCCGCCTCAAGGGAAGTGATCCGCCATTTTCAGCGTCCTGCGGCAAGTTCACCGACAAAGTGGCACCGGCATGTTTTTGACAGGGCAACAGTTTCTGGTTGAACCCCAACGTTCTCTCGATGACGGCATTTCGCCGTGTTCATCCAGAACACCACACAGGTAGCTTGTTGTTTCTATAGGCGGATTTCTGGCGAAACCAAACGCTGGATGAAACCGGACCATGTGTCAGTTTTAAGGGTAATAAACGCTGCAGGGACGCAGTTTGATGATTTCTTAAGTTTAGGCAGACGGTGCAGAGATCCCCATAGTAGCCAAAGAAGATTGCTACTTTAGAGGCCGCACCGCAAAGAGACGCCTCTGATGTGGTCATGCCGCCGAGAATTGCTGTTTAAGCTTTTCTAAGAGCACTTTTAAGGAATCGTAAAAGATGTGAGACTTATAGAGTAATCACTTGTCTGCCCTGCCGACGCCACTCCGGTGTAAAGATAATACGTGCCAGATCGCAAATTGCTTAAAGAGATATCCCTGCAGAGGAATTCATATATCGGCCCTTCAGTGTTTTCTCGCCACTTTACAAGGCCCGCTGAAACGGGCTGAACACTATTGTCTGGCTTTATAACTAAGATATCGGATTCATATGAGGGAGCAAAAATAGCGAGATATATATCAACGGGACTCAAGAACTCTTGCATATACACTTGAAGAGAGAGGACACCGTTGCTCGCGTAAACTCCAAACGGCTTAACGACTGAGGTATCGGTTCCGCCGCTCGGCAACGTGGACGGAATATAAGTAACAAACTCTTGGCTATTCGGGACGGGTAAGGGGTTGTTGACGCACATCTCTGTAATAGTCGCATTTGCTTCCGTTACCGTTTCAGCACTTGGCTGCATCGACAAGGAAATTGGCACCTCACTTGCAGTTTCAGTTGTCACCGTTACACTGGCAGCGCCTACCGTCATGTTCGATTGTTCCATCATCGGACAGCTTGCGATATCACCATCACTGTCGAGCTTATACAGCCATATATAACCACTTCCATTATTCCCCGCTACGATGTAGCCATTATCCGAGGTTTCTTGCGCAGACAAAGAAAAATCATTGTCATCACCGTACTTCTTCATCCATTGAACATTTCCAAATGGATCAAATTTCGCTGTCCACGACGAATAATGACCGGTTTGCCAGGGAAAGGGCCCAGAAATAAGAGGCGTAAAATAAAAGGAATTACCCTCAGCTATATATCCAGCATCAGAAGTCTGTCGAACAGAATTGACTAAATCATTGTCTCCGGAGCTATAGCTTTTCTGCCATTCGACATCACCAAGCGTATTAAGTTTTAAGAGCCATGCGTTACTGCTGTTCGCATTGTCAGGTGAAGTTGATCCTCCCACTATGTAGCCTCCCTCTAGGGTCGGCTGAATGGAGTTAGCGGTCTTCCTGTTTGCGTCATCGTAGATCTTCTGCCATAGCAACTGGCCGTCTGAATCGAACCTTACAATCCACGGGCGGTTGTAGGTAGGGAAAGGGAACGCAGAGATGTTTCCCATGGCGACATAACCGCCATCAGACGTTTGCTGGATATCGGCGATTTCGTAACTGTCGACGCCACCATAAGCCTTTTGCCACGTAATGTTCCCTTCACCGTCAAACTTCAGGATACAGGCATTCATCGCACTTGCAGTTGGCGTTGTAAAGAATGCAGATGCGGAACAACCAACAATATAGCCACCGTCCACGGTCTGCTGAACGGAGCTTGTCCCGATATTGATATTTGCGCTGTCATAGGTTTTTTGCCACTGAAAATTGCCGCTTGAATCAAGTTTTGATATCCACATGGTGCCCGCACTCTGGATTGGATCAAAAAGAAGAGTCCTATCAGAACCTACCGCGACGTAACCGCCATCAAAGGTCTGCTGAATAGCGATTGCGCTATCGCTGTGTAGACCACGAACGGTCTTTTCCCATTGCACATTTCCATCGCCATCAAGCTTAATCAGCCACGCATCAGAATCAATTCTCTGAGGAAACTGGGCATCACCTGAGGCAATGTATCCTCCGTCTGAGGTTTGTCTGATAGAATAAATCTTTGTGAGGTCTTCGGTGCCGTACGTGAAGTCTTCGATGCTGTATGTCTTTGCCCACGATAATGCGAAAGCTGTCTGTGTGAAAACAACGATACTAAGAAGCAGAATGACAACCGCGCCAAAGAAAAGTCTTCTGATCATTTTTCCCCTCCGTGTGTTGAATGTCTCAATTCGCGCCCTCAGTTAGCTTAAACCAGATCTGTCCATCAGTCGTGGGCACATATTCAAAGTCGGCCCAGTAAAGGTTATTGTTGTAATCGATCGATGGTACATGGAGAATATAATTCGTATCAAATGATAGAACAGAAGCCTTACAATCCTGGTAATCATTTGGACTTGTTACGAATCCAGCGCCTGTAACTTTAAAAGCGATGCCATTTGTCGGTCCCTGTTCATATTGCAAATCAGCCTCAAGATAAGTGCCCTGATAGACTATTATGGGTAAATGCATGCTGAACGAAGGAGACAAAGTCGCTGTACAACTAGTGGCCACAGGATCTGATTGAAGAATTGTGCCGAAAGCCCCTACGGCTACGAATGTCCCATTGCCAAAGGCCACTCTATAAAGATGAGCACTATTCCTTGAATTTCTTGAGGTCCAGGTTATACCATCAGTAGTTGTCAGAATAGCACTCTCTCCCGCAACCCATTCACCTTGGCCAGTCCCACCGACGGCAACAAAAATTCCATTGTGGAAGACCACTCCTCCCAGATCAACGGCAGTCCCCAAAGTTCTTGAGGTCCAGGTTACACCATCAGTTGACGTCAAGACTGCTCCAGCGGGACCGACAGCTATGAATATCCCGTTGCCGTAAGCCACCCCAACAAGACCTTGAGTATTCCCCGAATCTCTTGAGATCCAGGTCACACCGTCAGTAGATGTCAGAATCAGCCCATAATATCCGACCGCAACAAAGACGCCATTGCCAAAAGTCACAGCATTAAGATCGCTTCTCCAATCGTTGGTTACTCCTGAATATGTTGAAGTCCAGGTTATACCGTCAGTAGATGTAAGAATTGCCCCTAAATTACCGCCGGCAACGAAAATACCATTGCCATAGGTAACACCATAAAAACTATCATATCCGCACCCACAATTTCTTGAGGTCCAGGTTATACCGTCAGAAGATGTTAATATTTCGCCATCCGAACCGACAGCGACGAAGGTACCGTTGCCATAAGTCACCGCCTCGACCCAGCCTGAAGTTCTTGACGTCCAAGTTATACCGTCAGAAGATGTAAGAACCCGGTTAGCAATACTGACAGCTACGAATAACCCGTTGCCGTATGTCACATCAATAAGATCATTAGCCGACACTGAAGTTCTTGAAGTCCAGATCACACCATCAGATGACGTCAGAACCGTGCCAGCGGGCCCGACAGCTACAAATATTCCGTTGCCGTAAGTCACTCCATAAAGATCAGTCGTCCTTGAAGCTGCTGATGTCCATGTAACTCCATCAGCAGATATCAGAATAATATTGGCTTCAGCAACCCATTCGCCATTGCCAGTGTTACCAACTACCACAAATTTCCCATTACCGTAAGTCACACCAGTCACGGGTTCGACAAAGTCTGAAGATCTTGAGGTCCAACTTACGCCGTCAGTCGATGTCATAATTATCCCGCTAGGTGACACGGCCTCAAAGCCTGGAGAAAAACCGACAGCTATGAATGTCCCGCTGCCGTAAGTCACTCCAGTGAAAGGACCGCCAGTATTATTCCCTGAAGATCCGAAAGTCCAAGTCAAACCATCAATAGATGTAAGAATTACTCCAGTGCCCATGACGGGGTAAGTGTTGTAAAGAGTTCCCCCGACGGCTACAAATACTCCGTTGCCGTAAGTCACTCCTGAAAGACCAGCCGTTGTTCCTGAAGTTCTTGAAGTCCATACAATACCGTCAGATGATGCGAGAATTGTGCCGTTCTCACCGACAACTACAAATACTCCGTTGCCGTAAGTCACTCCTGAAAGACCAGCCGTTGTTCCTGAAGTTCTTGAAGTCCATACAATACCGTCAGATGACGCGAGAATTGTGCCGTTCTCACCGACAACTACAAATACTCCATTGTTGTAAGTCACCCCTGAAAGAGCAGCTGTTGTCCCTGAAATTCTTAGAGCCCAGGCTACACCGTCAGATGATGTGAGAATTGTGCCGCCCTTACCGACAACTACAAATGTTCCATTGCCGCAGGCAGCTCCTAAAAGGTTATTGTTATTACCCTCAGGCAAAGGGTTTCTCCAATGCCAGTTGTCGAGAGTGTCTGCACTCGAATTGCCTGAGAGAAGAAATAACGCGGCAATAAAGATAAGAATGGGGATGCAGTGAAATGTTTTTTGTGACTTCATATTCCCCCTCCTTATAGCTATCTTATCAAGAAGTAAGCAACAAAACAACCAGGCCCACCGGCGTATGGGTAGCGGCATGTTTTAAGGGACAATACGAAGCAGGAGAGGACCTACCCAACGGTCTGCATCAGCAAAGACGTTGGTATTGCAGCTTGCTTATTGAGAATGTTTTTTTGTCAATGCAGTCGCTACTTTTCATTCATTTGGATGCACTATGGGATGCACCACCGCGCATCAGCAAATTTCTTGCATGTTATAAATGGTACTTCTCCTTGCGATAGATTTGACGAGTGAAGATCATTTTTGGAAAGTCACGCCCGCCTTCAAAGCCACCGCATTAGTTGGAGGGGAAAAAGGTATCCAATCCGTCTTAAAGAAGGAGGTCTCTTGCCTAGCGCAAACTTTCGTCATAAACGTGCGATGTACCCCTCATCAGCTGCAGCGGAAACGATCATCAATTTCCAAAAAAAAGTAGCACCAGTGGCAAATTCCTGACAGTTTCGAGTACAGGAAGGACCTGATAGCGTCGCGGTCGACCGCGTCAGTTGCGTCAGTTCGCGTGTTATACCCTATACGTGCGCCACGAGGCTGCACGAAAGATGAGGGCAGGCCCCTCGGAGTCGGCTTGCAGGAGCAGGCTCCAAACCACCTTAAGCTGCATCTGTTAAGAGCAGGTGTGGTTAGCGTTAAGGAAAAGGCACTGGTAAAAGTGTCAGGTATGAATCAGCAGAGATGAACGCAAGTGAACCACTGATGAGGTGTCGAAAGTGATCAGTGACGTCGAAACTGGCGGCGTATGGGGTGCCAGAATAAGCCCAGAGGAAACCTGTTTACTGACTGGGCGGCGTCCGGCATAAAGGTGGCATGACTCTGATTCAGGCTTTCGTGGGGAACGTG
>JBEKCV010000076.1:0-19805 GCA_050014695.1 Thermodesulfovibrionales bacterium | reverse complement strand
CAGCAGACCGAAGGTTGTTAAAGATGTAGTGCCGACTTTGGCCGACTGAAGCAGCTAACTCATTGATTTGCAATAACTTAAAATCTCAAACTGCGGAACATGGGTTAGTTGCCAATTCTCTATAATTTTCCCTATCTTTCAGCAGGTTCCATAACGCTCTATCCTCATATTTCACTCTTTCAAGAACCGAAAGTAAAGAACTCGCGCCGTACTGTGTTCGCCGCTCGCTACGACACCACAGGGCATTAACCCTGTGGGTCGGTCGGCAAGACCTCCGCTACGCTCAGATGCCGTGCACCCCGACAACGTAAGGTGCCCAACCCACAGCAAAGACTGCTAGGTATGTGATCTAATAAATATGCTTATATAACAAAAGCCTTACGACACATGTATTGATCGTAGTAACCGTCAAAAAAGGTCAGTTGCTGATTGCCATAGGTGGGATCTTCGGTGCCGTCAAGGTCCAGAATAATCTGCTCGGCTTCTGCTTCCGCTTACGTCGAATATACAGATCGACAAAATGTTCCCCCATTCGGTAGAGGTCCTTTTAGGTTGTCGCATTCTCGAGGCGTGACAGGGTCGGTTGGGAGGCAAGATGATCATCGCTCAGCAGTAGAAAGTCAGCTTTGATTTGCAAACTCGGCGGCGAAAGAAATATTTCAGATGCGTTTCTTTCAACCCACAATGTGAAGCTACACATTTCCAGATGAAAGAAATGCTCCCGAGAAACGCCCTCTTCGAGTCTACAGCCTTGAGGTGAATTCAAAGGCACACAGGGTTACTTGACAACACGTCATTACCTGATATGTTTTAGTTAAGGCATGTTTGCTCAGAAACATCTATCTGACAATTAAATATGAGTTGGTCTGATACTCCATTTGTGAGGTAGTATCGGATTGTGGCTTCAACTAACATTGTCGGTGAACGCAAAGATCAGCAGCAGCAGCGTTTGATCGGCGAGCTAATGACAAGGGAGGGAGATACACGTGCCAAAGATCGTTCGTTTTCATGAGTCGGGCGGACCGGAGGTTTTAAGGATCGAAGATGAGAAGTCGAAGCAGCCAGGCAAAGGCGAAGTGCGGTTGCAGGTGCAGGCGGTAGGCCTGAACCGGGCAGAAGCGATGTTCATGCGTGGTCAATACATCGAACAGCCGAAGCTACCTGCTGGAATTGGCTATGAGGCGGCGGGCGTGGTGGAAGCGGTTGGCCCAGATGTGGACAAAAACTGGGTGGGCAAGCCGGTCGCGACGATTCCGGCCTTTTCCATGAACAACTACGCCATGCTAGGGGAAGAAGTAATTGCTCCGGCCGCGGCTCTCGGTGAGTATCCGGCGAACCTGTCAGCGGTGGAAGGCGCAGGCGTCTGGATGCGGTATCTGACGGCGTATGGGGCGTTGATTGCAATTGCGCATCTGGCAAAAGGTGATTTTGTTGTGATCTCGGCTGGGTCGAGCAGTGTGGGTATTGCCGCGACGGAGATTGCTAAAACTGAAGGTGCTATTTCAATTGCAACGACACGCAAGAGCACTAAGAAAGCTGAATTGCTTTCTCTGGGTGCGAACCACGTGATCGCCACTGAGGAAGAAGACATCGTGGCGCGTGTGAAGGAGATTACCGGTGGCAAGGGTGCGCGGGTGATCTTTGATCCGGTTGCTGGGCCGTTTCTGGAAAAGCTGGCCGAGGCTGCTGCCAGCGGTGGAATTGTTTTTGAGTATGGTGCGCTTTCGATGCAACCCACACCCTTTCCGCTGTTAACGGCGCTTGTTAAGGGACTAAGCATTCGCGGCTATTCGTTGATGGAGATCACGCTCAATCCGGAGAAACTCGCAACGGCGAAAAAGTATGTCTACGACCGGTTAGCGGATGGACGGTTTCAACCGAAGATCTCGAAGATATTTCCGTTTGCGCAGACGGTGGAGGCCTACAAATATCTCGAGTCGAGTGCGCAGGTTGGGAAAATTGTGATTACTGTTCCGTGATTCGTGCGGATTTATAACTTAGTCATGGAAGAGATGTCGGCCGTGCGTCGTCCGGTTGGCGCCTTATTTGGGGAGAGACTTCATGCATGTCGTAGCCGGTGTTACAGGCGACGCTGGTGGAAGAGTTGCTGAGTCGCTTTCGGAAAAGGGCCACTCCATGGCATTGTTTCGGGTTGTATGCTTCATTTTTCGGAAGAATATTTTGTTGCGCATTTTAGGGAGGAATTAAGTGCAGCACTGGCTGTCCTAAAGCGTTGAGTAAAAGTGTAAAGAATCTATTGTGAAGCCTTTTCAGTTAAGCCCTTTCGATAAGATTGTAAGTAATATTCAATAGGGGGATAGTCGGCAAAAGAGAAAGGAGAAAGTTATGGTATATCCGAAGTTAGCATCCCACTAGAAAAAATAGGAGCAAGCAGACTTCCCGGCATAAAAGAAAAGCGAAAATTCACAATATAAAAATAAACTAAATCTCGACACCACCGGGTATTGACCCCGCGGGTCTGTTGCAAAAATAAGTCTTGGGCAAGTGAATCCGTCATTGAGATAACCTGTTATGCAGCGATTCCAAACAGCTCCTCGATAAATGTCCCTTGTTCTTTTATTGCCTCTTTTGCGATCCCCATAACTTGACCCTTTCGGATCATGTGCATTGTCTCATATCCATCTATCGTTCGGCTGGCTGTCGAGAAGGATTTTAAATCCAAGGCCGGCGATCGAAAGACGTTTTACAGTTCTGTGATCTTGCTCTATTATATTGTTCAAATATTTACACGTACGCAACTGACAACTCTCATCGAGAACTCCTTCAGCTTTCAGATTATCAACTGCCGCAGGATAGGCGGCATTCTGGTCCACATCGATCACTCGGGGAGGCCAGGCATGTTCTGCCTTGAGGGCCCTCTTTAGGAATCGTTCAGCGGCTTTCCGATCTCTCTTAGCACTCAGCATAAAATCAATGGTATCGCCTTCTGAATCTACTGCCCTGTACAAGATACTTCCATTGCCCTTTTACCTTTATATATGTCTCATCAACACGATAAGAGTCGTTCGTTTGCCGAAACAAACCTCTGCTTCTCTTTTTTATCTCAGGGGCGTATTGTTGCACCCACCGGTAGATCGTCGTATGGAATCATTGGAAGGATACGGATGAGACAAGGCTGCTGTTTGCTAATATTGCTTATGATTACCGGGGGACAGTGTATTGTCATTGTCCGAGGAGCAATGAACGATACGAGATGGCATTTTGCGGATTTGAGAAGGACAGGAACACATTGAAGTACAAATGTCCGCCAGCAGCATACGGGATGAAATGCAAAGGGTATGCGCATTAGGATTACATAAGGGGTGAGTGTTCCCTTTTTAAGAGAATTGAGGATAAAACGGTGTATGGTTAGAGGAATGGCAGGCGTTTACAAGCGCGATACGGCTATCGTCCTTATAGAAGTATGGGCTACCTTACGCCGGCACGGCCTGCAAAGCTATTTCTCGAATCCCTCCTTTTCTAAATAACTAAATAACTTGACAAACGAAATCAAAATGACTTACAGTCATATATGACTACTGGTCACTAAGGAGGCTATTTTTGCCAAAGAAAACCACCGAAATAGCCATTGAAAAATCGGACCTCCAAAAAAAGCGTATCGGCAGACGAGCTCGCCGTTGTATCGAGACACGTGAGAAAATATTCCGCGTAGCGTTGCAACTGTTGGCGGAACGAGGATTTAGTGCCACCACTATTGATGCAATTGCCGAAGGAGCGGATATCGGCAAGGGAACCTTCTTCAACTACTTTGAAAATAAGGAGAGCATTCTGCTGCAATTTCAGGAAATGCAGATAAGGAGAGTCAAGGAGTTTGTTGCAGAAAGCATGAACTCCGATAAAACGCTCATCGCTCTCATTTACAAATTGGCAGTTACCATGACCGCAGAGCAGCAGAAAAGCCCTACGCTCTTCCGGAGTCTTATAACCGCAATTTTTTCAAATGACGCAATTCGATACAAAATGGCTGAAGGAACGGGCCAGGGCAGAGAAATGCTGGCCAATCTCATTGGAACACGACAGCAAACTGGAGAAATCCGCTCCGATCTCCCGGCTAAGGAGATAGCTCGCTCCCTTCAGAGTATGGTTTTGGGAACCACGCTGGTCTGGTCATTAGCCCCCGAAAACGCTTTGGAAGACCACCTGAGCGACATGGTGAATGTTTTTGTGAAGGGTATTCAGCCAGAATGCGCAAAACAGGCAGATAACAGAGGTGGAAACTGAACATGGGAGTATGGATTGCATTCTGCCGCGGATTTATCGGAATTGCTCTGGTGTGCCTCTTTATCGTCTCCAGACGAGGTGAATTCTGATGTCACTGGCATGTAGCAACATAAACACTGAGTCAAATCCTCGCTGCAGACATGAATCCTTTCAACTAGAACGGACAACGACATGAAAACCAGACTGAAAATCCTCATCCTCATCCTCGTCGCCGCCGCGCTGGGAGTCTATCTCTGGACATCGCGCCGGCCGCAGACCCAAGTGCTGACCGGCATCGTGACCACCGACGACGTCCAGGTGAGTTCCCAGATCCAGGGGCGCCTGCAGCAACTTCTGGTTCTGCAAGGCGACGCCGTGAAAAAGGGGCAGCTACTGGCGGTGATCCAGCCGCAGGAACTAAAGGCGGACCAGGCCTACTACCTGAAGAGCCATCAGGAGTCGCAGGCCCAGGTGGCGCAGGCCCAGGCGGACCTGGAGTTCCAGACCTCCCAGACCCGCGAGCAGATCCGCCAGGCCGAGGCGAACCTCGCCATGTACGCCGCACAGGTGACCCAGGGAGAGGCGGACCTAGAGTATGCTCAGCTCACCTTCAACCGGGCCAAGGCGATGCGGGCCAGCAACGTCAACTCTGAGCAGGATTTCGAACAGGCGCGCAGCAACCTGGCTGCAACGCAGGCGCGGGTCGCCTCCCTGCGCAAGCAGGTACAGGCGGCGCAGGCGGCGCTGGGGCTGGCGCAGAGCAATGCCGAGCAGGTGGTGGCACGCCGTGCCGCCCTGGCAGCCAGTGTCCAGCATATGGCAGCGGCCGGCGCACAGGCTGAAAAGGCCAGCGTGGTCCTGGGCTATACCGAGATACGCGCACCGATCGACGCCATCGTCGACGTGAGGGCTGCGCTCAAGGGCGAGGTGGTGACTCCAGGCCAGGGGATAGTTACCTTGGTAAACCCCGATGACCTCTGGGTGCGGGTCGATGTTGAGGAGAGCTACATCGACCGGATCCGCATGGGAGAGAAAATGACGGTCCGGCTCCCCTCCGGCGCCACCCGCGAGGGTATCGTCTTCTTCCGCGGGGTGGACGCCGACTACGCCACCCAGCGCGACGTGAGCCGCACCAAGCGGGACATCAGGACCTTCGAGGTCCGACTGCGCTGCGACAACCGCGACCGAGCCCTGGCCCTGGGGATGACGGCCTACGCGCTGCTGCCGCTAAGGTGACAACCATGGCTTCCGAGAACAATTCCTCTCCCGTCGTGGACGTGGAGGTCGACAATCTCACCAAGTGCTTCGGCGACTTCTGCGCCGTAGACCACCTGAGCTTCACGGTCAATCACGGCGAGTTGTTTGGCCTGCTGGGACCCAACGGCGCCGGGAAGTCGACGCTGATCCGCATTCTCACAACGCTGATGCCTCCGACCTCCGGTCAGGCACGTATCATCGGCCATGACGTGGTGCGTTCGGCCAACGAAGTGCGCCAGGCGATAGGGGTAATCCCGCAGGCGATGACCTCCGACCTGGACCTCACCGCCCAGGAGAACATGACCATCTTCGCTAAGCTCTACTGCATCCCGCGCGAGCAGCGCAAGAGGACCATAGCGGAGCTTTTGGAGGCAGTGGACCTGGTGCAGTGGGCCAACAAGCCGGTGAAGATGTTTTCCGGCGGAATGCGGCGCAGGCTGGAAATTGCGCGCGGGTTGGTGCACGAGCCGAAGCTCTTCTTCCTGGACGAGCCAACAACTGGACTCGACCCGGTCTCCAGAGTGTCGGTGTGGGAGATGCTCTCGCGCCTCAAGAAGGAGCGCGATCTCACCATCATCGTCACCACCCACTACATGGACGAGGCGGACCGGCTCTGCGACCGCGTCGCCATCGTCGATCACGGCAAGCTGGTAGCCCTCGATTCGCCGCTCAAGCTCAAGGCTTCGATCCCCGGCCAGAACGTAATCGAGGTGAGTTTCGCCACCGTGCCGGAGGGGTGGACCTCGGTCCTGGAGGCGCTGCCGGATGTGGCCGAGGTGAAGGCAGAGGACCGCGTCTTCCGCATCGCCTCCCACAACGGCCCGCGCACCACCGGAGCCCTGATCGACGACGCCCGCCAGGCCGAGGTGGCGATTGCCTCGCTTTCGGTACAGAGCACCACGCTCGACGACGTCTTCGTCCATTACACCGGCCGACAGCTGCGCGACACCCTGCAGGTGCCCGCTGCCAGCGAAAGCCCGTTCATGATGCGTCGGGAAAAATGACAAGATGAGAAACGCTTTGAAAAGGATTTGGGCACTCATCGAGCGCGACATGCGCCGCTTCCGCGCTAGTCCCGCGCTGATGGTGGTCTCCATGGTGCTGCCGCTGGTCCAACTGGTGGTCCTCGGTTACGCCTTCGGAGGGAAGATCAAGAACATGGAGGTCGGGGTAGTCGACCAGGACCACCGCGTCCCCGCCGTGCAGGTGAGAGAGATGTGCAACGCCGTTGCGGCCAACGCGAAAACCTTTGAGACCATTTCCTACAGCGATCAGCGCACTGCGCTGCAGGACCTGCGCAACGGCCGCATCAACGCCGTGCTAAACATTCCCCCAGAGTTCTCGCGCAAGGTGCTGGCGGGCCAGAACCCGAACATCGCCCTCATCGAGGACAACACGGATCAGTTCAGCTCCTCCGCGGTCGCCGAGAGCCTCACCGAGATGCTCTCGACGTATAACGCTAAGAAGATTGCGCCCCGGCGAACCGGTGCCGTATCGCTGTCGGTAGTCGAGGTGTATCCATACGTTCCGTACATCCAGTTCTTGCTCCCCGGAACCATCGTTCTGGCGATCTTCGTCTCCGCCATGATCGGCGGCGGCATCATTTACATCGACGACAAGGCGCGGGGACTGCATGAGGGGTACCTGGTGACGCCGCTTACCAAGTTCGACCTGATCATGGGGTTCAACTTGGCGGGCGCTATCAAGGCCATGCTCTCGGGACTGGTCCTGGTCACCATCGGGTCGCTGATCGCCGGGATACCGGACCCGCTCAACCTGTTGCGCCTGGGGCGCATGCTAATCCTGGTGGTGTTCACGGCGCTGGCGCTCATCAGCATGATGTTCCTGATCATGGTCCGGGTGAATGACCCACTGGTCCCTCGCGCCATCTTCGGGGTGCTCAACACGGTGCTCTTCTTCCCGAGCGGTGCGGTCTACCCGATCAACGCTTTTCCAACCTGGATGAAGGCGATCGCCGTAGTCGATCCCTTCACCTATGCGGTGCACGGTTTCAAGTCCCTGGTATTGAAGAACACTGGCCTGGCAGCCATCGGCGGCGACCTCCTCTTCCTGGGGATATTCGCCCTGCTCGCCATGGGTGCGGCGACGCTGCTCTTCCGTCGCACGCTATGAGGTATGTATGACAGCGTTCGCACGTTTCAAGACGGCTTTGGTTGGGGTGGGCACCTGCCTCATCGCCGGCAGCTGCAGCGTCGGACCCAATTTCCACGTCACTGCCGCACCTGCGGTCACCTCCTACACGGCTGGGCCGCTTGCTGCCCAGACGGCAGAGGCGCCGGGGGCAGGGGGAGCAGCGCAGCAGTTCGTTTCCGGAGTGGCGATCCCGGAGAAATGGTGGGAACTCTTTCACAGCGAGCCGCTGGACCTGCTGATCCGGCAGGCTCTGAAGGACAACCCGACGCTGAGCGCAGCCCAGGCGACCCTGCGCCAGGCACAGGAGAACTACCGCGCCCGCGCCGGCACCGAATACTTCCCGACCGTGGACGGCACTCTTTCCGGCACCCGGCAGAAGGTCTCCGGTGCAACCTTCGGGCAGCCGCAGGTCGGTAACATCATCTACAGCCTCTTCAACGCCACGGTGAACGTCTCCTATACCCTCGACCTGTTCGGCCGGGGGCGCAGGGAGCTTGAGGGGTTACGCTCGCAGGTCGATTACCAGCGCTTCCAGTTGGAAGGGGCTCATCTCGCGCTGACGGCCAATATCGTGACCGCTGTGGCGAAGGAGGCTTCACTCCGGGGGCAGATAGCAGCCACCCGAGAGGTCTTGGGCCTGCAGAAAAAGCAGCTTGCAGTGGTACAGCGCCAATACCAGCTGGGAGCAGTGGCGCGCACGGATGTGCTGGCGCAGCAGACGCAATTGGAACAGGCGCGCAGCACGCTGCCTCCGCTGGAAAGGGATCTGGCCCAGACGCGACACCAACTCTCAGTTTACGTAGGGCGTTTTCCCGGAGAGGGGGGCCTCCCGGAATTCAGGCTGGAACAGCTTACGCTGCCGCAGCAGCTGCCGGTGAGCCTCCCGTCGTCACTGGTGCGCCAACGTCCCGACATCCGGGCCTCCGAGGAACTGCTGCATGCAGCAAGCGCACAGGTCGGGGTGGCGACAGCGAACCTCTATCCCCAGATCACCCTTACCGGCAGCCTCGGGTCCCAGCCCGGCCGACTGCAGGATCTCTTCGCTTCGGGCACTTCGGTCTGGGGGCTCGGCGCCAGCCTCACCCAGCCCATCTTTCACGGCGGTGAGCTGGTCGCCAAGCGCCGGGCGGCAGTGGCTGCCTACGACCAGGCAGCGGCACAATACCGTGAGACCGTCCTGCAGGCATTCCAGAACGTGGCCGACGTGCTGCGGGCCCTGGAAGCGGATGCCGCTACCTTGGTGGCTCAGTCCGCGGCAGAAAGCACCGCATGGGAGAACTTCCAAGCTGCAGCCGAGCAGTACCGGCTGGGGGCCGTCAACTATCTCACGCTGCTCAACGCAGAGCGTCAGTATCAGCAGACCCGCGTTAGCCGGGTGCAGGCGGAAGCGGCTCGCTTTGCCGACAGCGCCGCCCTCTTCCTGGCCCTGGGAGGGGGTTGGTATAGCGGGAAGTGAGGAGGGGAATTGGCAGTCTCAACAAGCATCACGGAACCTGCATCAGAGGATAGATAGAGGTCGAAAGCCCCTTGGGCATCGGCACGACGACCACCAAATCGCCTGAACGGTAATGGCGAGTGACGTTCACAGGTATCATGCCGGGCAAACTATAATCAGTATGCCGGTATATAAAGTAACCCGTTGCGAGATCGACTGGGTCTCCGGCCGTGCCGCGAACTGTTGGTCCGTCACCGCCACCTGAACCACCGCCGCCGTAACTCGGGTTGGGATGAGTAAACGCCAAAAAAACAACGCTAAGGAAAATGTGGCTGAAATAATATGGGGTTTTTTGCACAACGCCTCGAAAAGGTAAAATTCAAAAAATAGACGATCCTGGACAATTTGAGAGGGATTTTGGAGAGGTGGTCTGAATTGTGGCAGAAATTCATAAAAAAACAGTACGGCGAAAACCGCACCGAAATCGATCAGAATCGATTAATCCAATGAACTATACCTTTTCGAGGCGTTGTGCAAATAACCCCAAGATGCGGCGCCGGATCAAAGGACTAGCGTGGAGTAGGGTGACCTTAAATTGGGTGGTAGGCAAGAGAATCCTTGGAATCCTCCGTATGGGATTTTATCACAAACTCTTCGCCGCCCCCGGTTTTTTGAGGTCTCACTGTAA
This sequence comes from Thermodesulfovibrionales bacterium, assembly GCA_050014695.1. Lineage (GTDB taxonomy): Bacteria > Nitrospirota > Thermodesulfovibrionia > Thermodesulfovibrionales > UBA9159 > UBA9159. The sequence goes on along the minus strand of JBEKCV010000076.1, from coordinate 10,050 downwards.
AGCAGGGAGTCTTTTTCCCAATGCTTTTTTTGGGCTTTCTTTTCGCCGTGGTGGTTCGGTCCATTATTTTGCTCACCATATTAAGCAACGTGCTTTGATCGTGCAGGCTCATACCGGCCATTTCAGCACACAGATGAAAACGCTCCCCTTTAAAAAAATCCCTGCCGTCATCCCGTTCCCCTTCATCCCATAAATCCTCGATACACTGCAGTAGAATATGTTCCGCAAGATTTTTGATATTCACGGCATCCCCCTTTTTTTTGCAGCACTGTTATAACATTTGGTATGTCTGTTCAGCCGACTACCCCACGAGAGTTCGATTTTCTTTGCCGACGCCTTCAGGAGAAATACCATGTATACTTTGCTGACCGAACAGATACGCGGAGAGATTCAGACAAAGTCTGTAATCATCGTTAAAACAATGTCTCTCCATTTCATCGATAGAGGGAACGTACATCGATGCCGATGCCGCGCACACGCCGAAATATCCTGCCTTATAATAGGGACAACTCATAGATACCTCCTTGCACCTTAATATTTCGTGCAGGCATGCGAAGAAAGAAGGCTGTCCTTTTGTCCTTCGCAATGCTCCGCGGAAAGAAGGAACGCTTTTTTGTAGCCTTTAAAATCGCCTCATGGATCCTGTATCCTGGCCTGGAAAAGGCAGAGGCACAAATGAGCGCATCTCATTGCTTTCACCAAATGTCAGTGAAACAGGTCTATGTTTAATTTATCGTAATTTTTTTTCTGAATCTATCAGTGAGAGTCTGATTTTTTCGTCTCATATTTTCTCTAATCTCTATCGGTGTTTGTCTCACAATGCATAAGATGTTTTCAGCCAGGCTGACAATCCAATCGACAATAAGGGGGTGTAAGCCCAAACCGGCGAAAATTCCGCGATCCTCGCTGGCGTGTGAATGGTTCCCCGATTTCCCCTTATCCCTAGATCGATCCCGCCACGATTGCGTCCAAATCACTAACCTGCCCGCTGCCACGGAAGGTTTAGTGGCCGTTCAAGTGAAAGCACCGCTAGGCTGCCGGCGATATTTTCCTAATCAGTTCCAGAATGTTGGGGTTCGCTTCATATTTGGCAATCAGCCGCACAGAATGGCTGAATTGTAATAGTTGAAGACGTACCAACCCGAGGGAAAGGAAACATTATGAGCAAAAATGTAAGACTTCTTCCGATAAGCAAATTGGATGTTATCTTACAAAAAAATCAGGTTATTACTGATACCAAATGTACAGATAATCCTTTAATCTTAAACAAATAATGCTAAAGCGAGCTTTCGAAAAATAAATATACCTTATTACGCGACGACGACAAATACTTCATTATCTAGGCTAAGGAGGGTTGCATATGCTTGGCGTAAACGTAAAAGAGAGACCGTCAGTTGATCAATCAGTTGATTTTTTTACTAAGCAACGGAGAATAAACATATCGAGAGATATTCGCAGTATTCTTATTGTAGATGAAGATGGCGATGTGCTGAATCAGCTTTCGCAGAGTTTTGCCATGTGCGCAAAGCACTATAGCATTTGCATAGCCCAAAATGGCAGGGATGCTTTAACAGTTCTAGGAACCACTTCAGTGAACATCCTGCTCACTACCCTTACCATGCCCGTCATGAATGACTTTGACCTTATAGACTACACAAAAATATATTGTCCTGATACTCGGATATTTGTCATGTCGGAAGAAGATCCATCCACAATAAAAACTAGATTGGATGATTTGAGAATTTACGGATACATCAGAAAACCGTTACGGATGGAAATGGTCTATAGCATCTTACGCGTTTAAGGGTGCAGATGAACATGACAGAGAAGATAATGAAACGGGAATGAACTCTTCGGCGTATTCCAGCTTCCAGCGGCTCCATTCCCCATGAAGGATTTGAAGGCACTGGCACTGGGAATGTCCGGCGCATCATCTCCCGTCATGGCGGCAGAACCTGGGCCGAAGGTGCTATGAGATAAAAGCGCTACATTTTACTTTATTCTTCCAAAGGCAAAGGAGACATAAAACATGCCGGAACTTCGCCGCATTTTGCTGGTCGAAGATGATCCAAACGATATAGAACTTATCATGACGGGTCTTGCCGAAAACAATCTCGTCAATGAGGTTGTAGCTGTTCATGATGGCGAAGAAGCGCTTGATTATCTCCATTGCCGTGGAAAGTTTGCCAGCAGGACAGACGGCCATCCCGCTGTTGTCATGTTAGACCTTAAGCTTCCCAAGATAAGCGGCCTCGAAGTTCTCAGCCAGATGAAGACCGACGAAAAGCTCAGGTGCATTCCTGTGGTGATTCTCACGTCATCCAAGGAAAATCAGGATATAGTCCAGGGGTACCAACTCGGCGTGAACAGTTATGTAGTAAAGCCGGTGAATTTCCATCAGTTTATTGATGCTATCAAACTTATAGGGGCTTATTGGGCGATCGTGAGCGAGCCACCGCCGGTCCACGGATACAAAACAACGTAAGCTTCATGCAAAGAAGGAGATTCCCACAATGATATCGCTTTTGAGGGTCCTGCACCTGGAAGATAATCCTTTTGACGCCAAATTCGTTCAGTCTACTTTTGAGGAAGACGGTATTGCCTGCGATATATGCCGGGTAGAAACACGCGCTGATTTTATCTCGGCGATCGACAAGGGCAACTTAGATATCATCTTTGCCGACTATGCATTGCCCAGCTTTGACGGTCTTTCCGCACTTGCCATTGCAGCGGACAAATGTCCCGATATCCCATTCATTTTTGTGACAGGAAATATGGGGGAAGAACTCGCTATCGAAACCCTGAAGCGTGGGGCGACAGATTATGTTTTGAAAAACGGGCTTTCAAGGCTTGTGCCTTCAGTGCTCCGGGCCTTAAACGAGGCGTCGGAGAGAGTAAGTCGGAAGAAGGCTGAAGAAGAACTGCAGAGATCCCGGGAAGAGCTTCGCAACCTGTCTTCACATTTGCAAGCTGCGAGAGAAGAAGATAGGGCGAGAATAGGACAAGAGATTCACGACGAACTGGGGCGGGGGCTCATCGCGCTAAAGATGGACCTTTCCTGGCTCAGGAAGAAATATAAAGACGATGCAGTACTGGCGGAAAAGAGCGCATCAATGACCAAGGTCGTAGATGAAACTATCCAGTCGGTGAAAACAATTTATGCCGAGCTAAGACCAGGCTTACTGGACACGTTCGGCCTTTCTGCCGCTGTCGAGTGGGAGGCCGAGGCGTTTGAGAAGAAGACTGGCATTGACTGCGAAGTCTCCGTCACCCCAAAGGATATAGTGACGGACGAGAGGCGTTCTTCTGCGACTTTTCGTATTTTCCAGGAGGCGCTGACGAATGTGGCCCACCATGCAAGGGCAACTAAGGTTACAGCACGTCTTGAAAAGTTCGACGGCAATATAGTACTGAGCGTTGCAGACAATGGGAGAGGGATTTCGGAAAAAGAAATCTACAAATCGCAATGTTTCGGACTAATCGGAATGAAGGAACATGTTCATTCGTTTGGCGGAGAATTCAAAATAAACGGGGGTCCAAACAAAGGGACCACAATAATAGTAACCATCCCAATAGGCAGAGCAAATAGGTGAAATGGTCGAAATCTAATCTGTTACAGTCGATCAGACGCAGTTGGGGTGAGATTAGCAAACGTACAAAAAACAGCGCTAAGGAATTCTTTTTTGGGAATTCAGTTACAACCTATTTACGGCATCTATCTTGGATTTATCTTTGACAGCCGTATACCGCATTGTGGTGTTCATGTCGGAATGCCCCATCAACTCGGCCACTCTTCTGATGTTCTCACCTCTGTCGATCAACTCCCACCCCAAAGGAATGCCGCAGCACATGTGGGCTCACCTTCACGTTAGCTTGTTCGCCTAAATGCTGTAATCTCCGCCAGTAGGTCGAATAAGAACGAGGAAACAGTCTCTCGAAGCCGTTCGGGTTCTCATCGCCCAAATACCTTAGATATCGCCTGAGTATTTGCGGGGCGTTGATCGAAAACGGGATTTCTCTCGGTTTGTTGCCCTTCCCCAGCACCTCTATCCACGTGGTCTCCTGCCGGCCGTCCTCATTTTGAACCGTTCGGTCACAGATATTCTCTGCCCTCAATTTCAGCAGCTCACTGATCCTGACCCCGGTGTAAAAGAGGAGATGGACAAGCGCCTTGTCTTCTATGGCGGTCGCGGTCTCATAGAGCTTCTCGACCTCCCATTTCTCGAGGGCCTCCGGGGACGTCTGATGAACCTTTCGCCTCATCATCCTGGTCTCCTCGCTGTCGAGGTCTTTCACCGAGTGGTCGCGTTTCAGATAGGAGGCGTATTTGGAAAAGACCGAGACCGCGGTGGCGACCGTAGAGGTCTTCATCTTCTTAAGCACCATCCCATATTTGAAATCCCCGAAGTCCCCTACCCGTTTTCGTACATCGGAAGGGGGGCCTTGTCCGAACTTGTAAGCAGCTAATATTATTGATGAAATAGGATTTACGGTCGATTTTGTCCCCCAAAACCGACCTTCCAAACTTGCAACAGAAAACTCTGAAAAGAAAAACCCTTCTGTTGAGTGTTTCTGCCCTCTTGACGGCGAAAAAACTCTCGACAGAAAACATTCATTGAATTGTCCTTCTGTGAAGTGTTACACTGATTCGGAAAGCACTGCTCATCGGAAGAAGAGACCGAAATGAAAAAGGATTCTCCGCGACCTCCAGATAAGAAAAAACCGCCGTTCACTGCCCATGCTCCGGATAAGTGGGATGAGGTGCTCGCCGTTTTCGAAAACGATCTGTACCGCCGCGGCCGTTCCGATCATACCGTTTCAACCTATGGGTATGCCATGAAAGGATTCGGCGCCTTCTATCGCAATCAGCTCAAAAAAGCCGGTCCGTACGTAGCCAGGATCCAAGAGGCAGATATGCAGGCCTTTATCCGGCATATCCACAACGGCCGTCACCTCTCAGCCACCTCGGTCAATCGCCACATAGCCGCTCTGCGCGCCTTCTCCGATTTCATTTGGGCACGAGGCTGGCACCGGCGCGTGCTTGCGCGCGACCTTAAAACCCGCCGCGTGTATTTATCCGAGGTAGAGCCGCCTTTGAGCAAATCGGAGGCGCGTCGCCTGGTGGCATCGGTTAACCCCAACGGCAGAAACGGCGTGCGTGATCTTGCCATCTTGCAGCTCTTCCTGCAGTGCGGGCTACGGATAAGCGAGCTCGCGGGTCTTTTGCGCGATGACGTGCTCATTTCCAAAGGCGTTGGGAGACTCCGTGTGCGAGACGAAAGGGGACGGCAAGAACGCACAATTCCGCTAAACACAGCCGTACGCCAGGCCGTGGAGGACTATCTTAAGTTCCCGGGGCCGGTGACAGGCGGATCTCCATTATTTCTTTCAGAGCGCCGGCAGCGGTTGAGCATTGCTGGTGTTCAATACCTGATAAAGAAGTATCTCGCTTTTGCCGGTCGCGAAGACCTATCCGCTCGTGATTTGAGGCATCACTTCGCTTTGAAGTTCTACGCGAAGTCGGGGACGTTGACCGCCACGAAAGAGGTGTTGGGCCTTCGTGACATCAGCACCACCGCCCGTTATGCCAGAGCCACGGAAAAGGAGTTTCAGGAGGCCTTCCATGCCCTCGATAACCGATCCGAATAAAGATGATAAGGCTTCCCGGAGAGCTCTGCAACACCGGCGGATTCTCTACCCGATGCTTCCTGCCATTCTCGATGATGACAGCTTGGCGGTGGTATCGACTCTCGAGAGCGAGGAGCTCGCTCTTGCGGCCCGGCAAGGCCTGAGCCGATGACGGGGAGCATCTGGATACACTTCTTTCCGGCAAGGAAGGCAAAACCCTCTTTGATTCCTTCAAGGACCCGGTCCCTCAAGCGACTGCCAACAATCTGGCAAAGGAGCTGCTGCGAATCGAGCGCCTTCGATCTTTTTTTCCGAAAGAGACGCCTTTGAAGAGGATCACCCGTCATCAGCAGGAGCAGTTTGCGCGTCTTGCACATCGCTATACCGCTTCCGAACTTGCCCCGTTGAGCCGCGCGCGGCGCAGAGCATTGCTCCTCTGCTTTATTGCCGACCGGCACGCATTTCTTTTTCTCGATGCCGCGGCCGACATGATAATCCGGATATGGGAGAGCACGAAGGACGGGGCTGGCGACTATGCCAACGCCCGTCAACAGGCGATGGCTTCTACCTGCGAGTCCCATCAAAGCGTGCTTTCGACTCTTCTTTCCTTCATTAAAACAAGCCGTGATCCCGAGGAGCTGTGGCTTTCTGTCTATGAGTACAAAAGCCGTAAAGAATATGACGACATCCTTGACAATTTGGAGAGGACACCAAGCTGGAACGAATCATATCTTGGCAAAATTGAGGACCACTATGCGGCTTTGCAACGTTTCCTTCCGGATTGGTACAGGCTCATGCCGCTTTGCGCAACGACCACGGACGATACCCTTCCGAAGGCCCAGGCTTTTGCAAGACAACATGCGACCTCCAACCAGACAGATCTGCCGATCGAAAATCGCCCCACAGAGTTTCTCTCGCCGCCATGGGAAAATAAGGCCTTAAAGCGGTATGTCCGCACAGGCCGGATCGTGCGCGTGGTGAAGGCGCCCTACGAGCTTGGGCTCCTCGATGCTACTGTTCAATGTCTCAAGAATCGCACGGTGGCTGTCAACGGCGCCCGGCGTCACGCACCCATGATCGACCACCTGCTTCCGCGCGAGCATCAATTCCTCGAAAAATACGACGAGCATGTCCGTAGACTCGGCCATCCAGCTACTGCGGCTGAATATTATGCGCCGTTATGTGCCAGACTGGAAAAGGACCTGGAGGATTTCGATCAAAGCTATCAAGCCACGGCAGACACGTTTTGGGTAAAACGCAACGGAACGCTCGGATACTCGCGCATCCCGGGCAGTCACCCTCTCCGCGTATGAAACGGCTAAGGAATGATCTCGCTCAATCGATGCCGGAGGTATCCATCCTGGATGTTCGCCTTGATTGCCAGCGTTGGACAAGGTTTATGGACGTTTTCAAACCAGCTTCCGGACGGCAAAACATGTCAGAAGAGGAAAGGCTCCGTCATTCGCTGGCAGCACTTTATGCCTACGGGTGCAACTGCGGTCCCATCCAGTCCTCTCGGGCGCTTCAGATTCTTCAGAATCAAATAGTCTATATGCGCCGGCGCTACATGCCTACCCAAAATCTTATGGAAGCCGCTACCATTCTCGCTCAAGCTTACCTGCAGACCTCGATGGCGCAACGGCTGGGTGAAATGCGCGTTTTGCTGACGGATTCTATGCAGGTGCGCACCCTTAAGAAAAGCCTGATCGCACGTCAACACCACCGCTACCTCAGTGGCAAGAGCACGCTGCTTTACCAGTATGTAACCTCAAACTGTGTTTGCCTATTCGCACAGGCATTGCTTTGTGCAATGTCTCTGAGGCCATTCACATGCTGGTAGGCGTGATGGAGTGCCGCACCGGCGATGACCCTTTGATCAATATCTATGACAGCGCCGGCAAATCGAACCTCGTGTTCGGCCTCTCTGGCCTGCTCAACATCCTCCTCTGTCCCCGTGTTCGCAGCCGTCATTTGAAGCTCTGGGGAATGGCGGACAAGATAAAATACAAAAATATCGCTGCCTCCGTTGCGGGCCAGATCCGCTGTGACCGTATAGACAAAGGATGGCAGGATATCATGTGGATACTGGCATCGATTGAGGCCGGAACTGCCAAGCCTCTCGTTGTCCTCAACCATCTTGCCATGCAACCGCAGCACCCGGCGACTCAAGGGCTGGACGAGTTGGGGAAGCTCGATCGGTCTTTGTATCTTATTCGCTACGGGAGAGTCATGGAGATGCGGCGCTTCGTCGTGCCACATACTTCCAGGCGAGAGCACTGGAACAAGTTCACGGGCGAGGTACAGGCCTTTGGGGACCTCATCCGAGAAAAGACGCTAGAAGACCAGGAAGAGGCCTTTTGGTTTCTGACGGTAGTTCAAAACGCTATCGTGCTGTGGAATGCCCTGGCCCTTGAGAATATCATAAGCACGGGTTCAAAGCTCGTTTTGGATGATGATCTCAGGCATATACTGCCGACCATGACCGGGCACATTAACTTTGTAGGAAAGTTCGCTCTTGATTTACAAAGGAGACCTCCGTTTGAACTCAACGGGTGGTACGATACTCTGAATCAAACATCAGGGAATAATTTCTCTTATAGCGAAGGAGGACGACCATATGAGTCTTAAAGAACTTGAGGCTGAGATCAGGAAACTGAATTTGAAGGACCGCGCTATGCTCGCAAAGTGGATAGTCGAGAGTCTCGAAGAACTGTCCAAGGCAGAGGTCGAGGCGTTGTGGGTTGAAGAGGCGGAACGCCGCCTGGATGAGATGGAAAAGGGATCGGTGACCGAGATACCGGCTGAAGAGGCACTCCGCCGAGCGCGGGCGGCTATCTCGTGAAAGTAATTACCTTACATCCCGATGCTGATGAGGAGATCACTGAGGCGGCGCAGTATTACGAGTATCGTGAGCCAGGTCTCGGTTCGGATTTGCTTGGAGAAGTGGAAAGAGCATTTGACCAGATTTTGGCGAACCCGGAGGCTTGCCAGAGAATCGGAGGGAAAGTGCGGCGGAAGTCCTTGTGGCGGTTCCCTTACAATCTGCTATACGCGGTTTCTCCTGAAAGAATACGAATTGTGGCGTTCGCTCACCTGAAACGGCGGCCTTTCTATTGGCGGAAACGGTTGAAGAACTTGGCAGAATGAGAGAATTGGGATTCCCCTGTTAGGACATGAAATTAAACAGAAAGATAAGGGTTTTCTGTCGAAAGTTTTCTCGACATTCAAAGAGAGCACAAACACTCAACAGAATAGTTTTTCTTTTCAGAGTTTTCTGTTGCAGGTTTAGAAGGTCAATTGTAGAGACCAAAATTGACTGTAAATCCTATTTCATCAATGAAATAAGCTACTTACAAGTTTGGACAAGATCCCTCTTTCCGATGTACGAAACCTACTATCGAGGTGACTCTTGAAAAAATCTTAGAGGTCAGGCAAGCGTTCGACCCTTCTTTCATCAGTGACCGTGTTATCCCACGTCAGGCCGTTTTTGGGAGGAATTCCTGCAGAATTGAAAAAGCCTTCAAACCACCCTGAAAAAGTAGATTTTGAAGAAAGTCGGGAACTGCGAAAATGGCTGCTTAGTTCCCCCTGTTTTTTGCCGTCTCCTGTAATAATCTCGTTCTGGCCTGAACCGTTATGTGATTCAGTGCCTTAAAGAGGCTCGGGCTGCTTATCACGAACGACGGGCAGCCCGAGCAGGGATACTCAAGTAATCCTCTCAGAGAACCTATGGAACTATGAAATACACCACCCAACGGTAAAAGTGCTGATTTCCATTGCGATGTGGTGTTACGCCGAGCGTAAGCAGGTATAGTCCCGGGGGGAGCTCTTCACTCAAATCTTCATTCACCTCAAGTACATCGGTTTTAAAGAAGATGAGATTCTTGAACTGATTGTCATTGTCCATTCCTCTGCTTTTATACACTTTATCGGTGAGACAAGCCATGTTGCCGTCCGGATCCATGTAAAAGATATCCCCAGGGTCAAATCCTGGTGTAAATACACTCAATTCAACATCCACAGGACAATCGAAAGAAGCTTCCAGTTTAATGTCGACCTTTCCGTTTTCCTTTACACATTCCTTTCCACTTTTAACCGTTACAGCTATAGGTTCGGCAGTCGACTGATCTGTGCTTAACACAATAGAACTGTTTTGGCCATCCCAGAAGACCTGTTCATCCGAAGGACAAGGCATCGCCCCCACAGGAGTTGGAGACGGAGTTGGTGTTGGAGTTGGAGTCGCTGTTGCACACGGGAAAACGTGACAAGTGCTGCATGCCGTTACCCCATCTGTGGTATGCAAACAAATTAAACCGACGGTAGGATGACCAGTGGCACTGGGCGGGAACTGGTGACATACTGCACAGTTCGATGTGTCAACAGGAACTGCTCCCGCGACCCCGGTGTGACAATCAAGGCATC
>JBEKCV010000075.1:0-19868 GCA_050014695.1 Thermodesulfovibrionales bacterium | reverse complement strand
ATGCCGGGGGACAATATTGGGGTGACGGTGGAGTTGATAAGCGCGATAGCGATGGAGAAGGAACTGCGGTTCGCGATCAGGGAAGGCGGAAGGACAGTGGGTGCCGGTGTCGTTACCGAGGTGCTGGTCTAATTACGAATGAAAAAGGGATTTTGAGGGTAAAAAAGATAAATCATGAATCAGAAAATAAGGATTAAATTAAGGGCGTACGACCACAGGGTCCTTGACCAGTCAGTCAAAGAGATCGTGGATACCGCACAGAGAACAGGAGCAAGAATAGCGGGGCCGGTTCCTCTGCCAACGAGGATAAGCAAAGTTACTGTTCTGCGATCTCCGCACGTTGATAAGAAGTCAAGGGAACAATTTGAGATCAGGACCCATAAGAGGCTTATCGATATTTATGACCCTACGCCCCAGACAGTGGATGCACTCATGAAGTTGGAGCTTGCTGCTGGGGTCGATGTGGAGATAAAACTATGATAGGTATCCTCGGCAAGAAGCTCGGCATGACCCAGATATTCCTGGAGGATGGAAGAGCGATCCCCGTCACGGTCATAGAGGCCGGTCCTTGCTGTGTTGTTCAGGTCAAGACCCGTGAGAACGACGGCTATGAGTCGGTCAAGGTGGGGTTCTCCGAGATACGGAAGACGAAGAAAGTGACGAAGGCGATGTCCGGAGCATTCAAGAATGCAGGGGTGAAACCCTATAAGGTGTTAAAAGAGTTCAAGATGGGGAATCTGAAGGTCGGTGATTTCCTGACCGCTGAGCTTTTCAGGAAAGGCGATAGGATCAAGGTTTCGGGGATTTCAAAGGGCAAAGGATTCCAGGGCGTTATGAAAAGACATAACTACGCCGGCGGTCCCGGTTCCCACGGTTCGATGTTCAATCGTGCCCCCGGTTCGATTGGAGCGAGTTCCTACCCTTCACGGGTGTGGAAGAATAAAGGATTGCCAGGGCACATGGGGAGCGAAAAAGTCTCTGTCAAGAATCTCATGGTGGTGGATATAAAACCGGAACAGAATCTCTTGCTGGTCAAGGGCTCAGTGCCTGGCTCAAACGGTTCCTACCTTGAGATCCGGAAGGGGGGGTGAGATGCCGGATATCGCAGTGAAGGATATCAACAATAAGGAAACAGGTACAGTGACCCTCCCAGATCAAGTTTTCGGTCTGACCAGGAGGGAAGATATTCTCCATGGATCTGTCGTAAACTATCTCGCCAATCAGAGGCAGGGAACCCATGCAACGAAGACAAAGGGGCTCGTCAGTGGCGGCGGAAAGAAACCGTGGAAACAGAAACATACGGGAAGGGCGCGGACGGGAAGTAATCGTTCCCCGCTCTGGAGAAAGGGAGGAACCATCTTCGGACCGCAACCCAGAGATTATTCTTTCGGGTTGCCGAAAAAATTTAAGAAGAGGGCTTTGGCGGAGGCGATGTCAGCGAAACTTTCTGATGGTGAAATAACGATCATCGAAACTCTCGCTCTGGAAAAACCGAAGACAAAGAGCATGGTGGAAGTCCTCAAGAATCTCGGACTGGAGGGCAAAAGTCTTTTGCTTGTTCTTCCTGCTAAAGATGAAAATATCATCCTCTCTTCCCGCAATATTCCCGGGCTGAAGGTCGCCAGGGTCTCGGATCTCAACCCCTATCTCATCCTTACCCATGATATGATTCTCATGACAAAGGATGCCGTCAATGCAATGACCGAGGGCTGCCCGCGATGAAAAATAATTATACGGTAATAAAGAAACCCCTCTTTACCGAAAAAGGGGCGATGCTTAAGGAGTCGGAGAACAAAGTTCTCGTTGAGGTGGATACCCATGCCAACAAACTCGAGATAAAAAGGGCCATGGAGGAGATATTTAAAGTTAAGGTCGAAAAGGTGGCCACGATAAAAACAGAGGGAAAATGGAAGCGGTACGGCAAGTCTCTGGGTAAGAGGCCTAACAGGAAAAAGGCGGTCATCACCCTGAAAAAGGGTGAAAAACTTGATTTTATCGAGGGTGCATAATGGCGGTAAAGAAATATAATCCAACATCTCCAGGCACGAGGTTTCAGTCAGTCACGGATTTTGCGGAACTTACCGCGAAGAAGCCTTATGAACCTCTGCTGAAGGCATTAAAGAAATCCGGTGGTCGCAACAACTCCGGGCGTGTTACCGTCTGGCAAAGAGGGGGAGGCAATAAAAGACTGTATCGTGTTATCGATTTTAAGAGGAATAAGCACGGCATTTCTGCGGCTGTGGAAACGATAGAATACGACCCGAACCGGTCGGCGAGAATAGCCCTCCTCAAATATCGCGATGGCGAGCGGAGATATATTATCGCGCCCGTGGGCCTGAACGTCGGTGATGAGGTTTTCTCGGGGGCCGGAGTGGAAATTAAGGTTGGCAACTCCCTGCCGTTAAAGGAAATCCCCCTCGGGACATTTATTCATAATATAGAATTGCGGCCCGGGCAAGGCGCGAAATTGGTGCGGAGCGCCGGTTCTTCCGCGCAGCTCATTGCAAAGGCAGAGGACTATTGTCACGTCAAGCTCTGCTCGGATGAGGTGAGGCTGGTTCCCCCGTCATGCATGGCAACGATCGGCCAGGTGAGCAATCCCGACCACGAGAATGTATCATATGGCAAGGCTGGAAGAACCCGCTGGTTTGGGAGAAGGCCCCATGTGAGAGGTGTTGCGATGAATCCCGTAGACCATCCCCTCGGAGGCGGTGAAGGGCGGAGTTCAGGCGGCAGGCCCGCATGTTCACCCTGGGGGAAGCCCGAGGGCGTAAAAACCCGTCATAATAGAAGAACAGATAAATTCATTGTGAAGAGGCGAGGAGGTAAGTAATGCCGAGGTCCTTAAAGAAGGGTCCTTATGTGGATGAAAAACTAATGAAGAAAGTGAATCAGATGATCGAGACAGGGGAGAAAAAGATCATCAAGACATGGTACAGGCGTTCCACGATCATCCCTGAATTCATCGGATATACCTTTGCCGTTCACAATGGGAAGAAGTTTATCCCCGTTTATGTCACCGAAAACATGGTGGGTCATAAGCTAGGTGAGTTTTCACCGACAAGGACATTTAAGGGACATTCACGATCGGAAAAAGCTGCAACGAAAGGGTAACGTATGGAAGCGAAGGCTATACTGAAATATGCCAGGATTACGCCGCGAAAGGCGAGAAGGGTTGTTGACCTGATAAGGGGCAAGAAAGCTGGTGAAGCCCTTGTAGCTCTGAGGTTTATGCCCTACCGGGGGTCTCATTTTGTGGAAAAGATATTAAAGTCGGCGATGTCAAATGCCGAGGGGAAAAAGGTCATGAATCCTGAGGAGATGGTCATCGCCGAGGCTTATGTCGGCCAGGGGCCTGTCATGAAAAGGATGGAGCCGAGGTCTATGGGCAGGGCGAATGTGATCAGAAAGAGATCATCTCACATAACGTTAGTATTAGCGGAGAAAAAATGACAGGGGAGGTTGACTTTGGGGCAGAAAACAAATCCCATAGGGAATAGATTAGGAATAGTAAAGACATGGGACTCCCGGTGGTTCTCGAAGAGGGGTTACGCCGACCAGTTAATTGAGGATGTTAATGTCAGGAAGTCGATTAAGAAAAGGCTTTTCCATGCGGGGGTATCGAGGATAGAGATAGAAAGGGCTGGCCAGAAGATAAGGGTTATTATCCATACCGCCCGCCCGGGCATCATTATCGGTAAGAAGGGGGCAGAGGTCGAGAAGCTGAGAAAGGATGTGGAGGCCATGACGGGGCGGGAGACATCCATCGACATTAAGGAGATTCGGAAGCCCGAGGTTGATGCGCAGCTTGTCGCAGAGAATATCGCGTTGCAGCTTGAGAAGAGGGTCTCTTTCAGGAGGGCGATGAAGAAGGCTGTGGCGTCCTCATTGCGATTTGGCGCGCTCGGTGTGAGGGTTGCCTGCGCCGGCAGGCTTGCCGGGGCTGAGATCGCCAGGACGGAATGGTACCGGGAGGGAAGGGTGCCGTTGCACACGTTTCGAGCTGACATCGATTATGGTTTTTCAGAGGCAAGAACGACATACGGTGCGATTGGAATTAAGGTGTGGATTTATAACGGCGATATACTTCCTGAGCCGCATAGGGCCGGGGATGCCCAGGCGGTTGCTTGACGCGAGATCGTAATGAGGTGATCGAAAAATGTTAATGCCGAAGAAGGTAAAATTCAGGAAGATGCAAAAAGGCAGGATGACGGGAATCGCGTACAGGGGTGCTGATGTTTCCTTTGGGGAATTCGGCCTCAAGGCACTCGAGCCAGGATGGATTACATCGCGACAAATAGAGGCAGCCAGGATAGCAATCACCAGACACGTGAAAAGAGGATGTAAGGTCTGGATAAGGATATTCCCTGACAAACCGATAACGAAGAAGCCTGCTGAGACAAGAATGGGAAAAGGAAAGGGATCGCCAGAGTATTGGGTAGCGGTGGTGAAGCCGGGAAGAGTGCTGTATGAAATGTCAGGGGTGACCGAGGATGTCGCGAAAACAGCGCTCAGACTCGCCCAGCATAAGCTTCCGATCGCAACCAAATTCGTCAGGAGGGGGGAGATCGTAGGATGAAACCCTCTGCGCTGCGTGAATTATCAGTAGAAGAACTTAAACAGAAGGAGCAGGATTTGAGGAGAGAACTGTTCAACCTGAGGTTCCGTCTCGCCACGGGTGAGGTGGAGAATCCGATGCGCATCCGTAGCGCTCGAAAAGACATCGCCAGGGTTTTAACGGTCATGACGCAAAAGCGAGAGGGAAAGAAAACTTCAGGCTGAGTCAGATTACGCAATGAAGGCGGCAGAAAGGTAAAGAGAGATGCCAAAGAAGATTTATTCAGGAAAAGTTGTGAGCGATAAAATGGATAAGACCGTTGTCATAGCCGTTACGAGGCTCTATCAGCATCCGGCGTATAAGAAGACGGTGAAAAAAGTGACGAAATTTAAAGCTCATGATGAAGGAAACCAGTGTAAGGTAGGAGACACGGTATCCATAATCGAGACCAAGCCACTGAGCAGGGAAAAAAGGTGGACAGTGCTGGAGATAATAGAAAAGGCTTAAGGAGTTAATTGACATGATCCAACCAAGAAGCATGCTTGAGGTGGCAGACAATTCGGGAGCGAAGAGGGTCCAGTGCATAAAGGTCATGGGTGGCTCTCATAAGCGGTATGCGAGGCTTGGCGACGTCGTGGTTGTGAGCGTTAAGGAAGCGATTCCGGAAAGTAACGTTAAGAAGGGTGATAAGGCAAAGGCTGTCGTGGTGAGGACGAAAAAAGAACACCGAAGACCGGACGGCACCTATATTCGCTTTGACCAGAATGCGGTAGTGCTTATAACTGCGCAGAATGAGCCTGTTGGCACAAGGATATTCGGTCCCGTTGCAAGGGAACTCAGGTGGAAAGAATTCATGAAGATCATTTCATTGGCGCCTGAAGTTCTGTAGTCTACGAGACGTAAGGAGGTTTCATGGGCTTAGGAATAAAGAAACAAGATACGGTGTCGGTAATCGCCGGTAAAGAGAAGGGAAAGAAAGGAAGGGTTCTTTCTGTGGCGCCTGCCGAGGGTAAGGTGACCATAGAGAAAATCAATGTCATAAAGAAGCACATGAAACCAAGTAAAGCGTATTCTCAGGGTGGAATCATCGAAAAGGAAGCACCTCTTCATCTATCGAATGTTATGCTCGTCTGTCCTAAATGCGGTAAAACTACACGCATTGCCAGTGTTATTCTCGAAGGCGGCAAGAAAGTAAGGTCGTGCAAGAAATGCAAGGAGGTCATAGATCAGTAATGCTTCCGAGACTGAAGGAGAAATACAGGGAGGATGTCGTTCCCGCGCTAATAAAGGAATTTTCCTATGAGAATGTAATGCAGGTGCCGAGGATTGAGAAGGTCGTTCTCAATGTCGGCCTGGGCGAGGCTGTCCAGAATATCAAGCTGCTGGACGCCGCGCAGAAGGAACTGTCGATGATCACGGGTCAAAAAGCGATAGCAACAAAGGCAAAGAAATCAATAGCGACCTTTAAGTTGCGACAGGGAATGCCGATTGGCTGCAAGGTGACCCTGAGAGGAGACAGGATGTATGAGTTCCTCGACAGGCTTATCAGTGTCGCTCTCCCGCGAATAAGGGACTTTAAGGGTGTTTCCGGAAAGGCCTTTGACGGGAAGGGCAACTATACCCTCGGCGTTAAGGAGCAGTTTATATTCCCTGAGATAGATTATGACAAGGTTGAGATGGTGCACGGAATGGATATCACCGTATGCACATCAGCCCTGACAGACGCTGAAAGCAAGGCTCTTTTAAGGCTTTTGGGAATGCCTTTCAGGAAATGAGCGGTTCGTGGAATATGAGTAAATGGGTGCGGGGAGTCGAAGCGAACAGGACCCCTTCATTCGTTTGCTCGGTCACTGATAGACATATTGACTCTATAAGGGGTGGGAATGGCTAAAAAATGCTTGATAGAAAAGATGAAGAGGCAGCCGAAATTCGCGGTGAGGGCCTATAACAGGTGCAGGCTATGCGGAAGGCCGAGGGCTTTTCTCAGGAAGTTTGGGATGTGCAGAATTTGTTTTCGATCACTGGCGCTGCGGGGACAGATTCCCGGCGTGACAAAATCAAGTTGGTAGAGGTGAACGGATGCTGACTGATCCTATTGCGGATATGCTCACGAGGGTAAGGAATGCGGCAATGATCAAGGCCGAGAAGGTTGATATCCCGGCATCGAGGATTAAACTCGAGATCGCCAAGATCCTAAAAGAAGAGGGATTTATTCGGGCTTATAAGATATTGAAGGACAAAAAACAGGGCGTTCTCAGGTTGACTCTCAAGTATGCCGACAACGATAATGTGATCTCGGGGCTCAAGAGGGTGAGCAAGCCGGGGAGGAGAGTTTACGTGGGAAGGACCGAGATACCGAGGGTGATGGGAGGGGTCGGGATTGCCATCCTGACAACGCCCGTCGGCCTTTTGAGCGATAAAATGTGCCGTCGTGAAGGGACCGGCGGTGAAGTTATCTGTTATGTCTGGTAAGGAGAGACCAAAGCATGTCGAGGATCGGTAAAAAACCTATTGATGTACCTAAGGGTGTTGACATTACGGTAGATGGTAACACCGTCCAGGTAAAAGGACCGAAGGGGCAATTGAGCTGGAGACACCCTGAGCGGGTCAGCGTCCTGCTCCGGGAAGGCAAGGTGCTCGTGCAGAGATCCGGAGATTTAAAACAAGACAAGTCATTGCACGGCCTTACGCGAAGCCTTGTATCGAATATGGTTACGGGTGTCTCGCAGGGCTATGAGAGGGTCATGGAGATCTCAGGAGTCGGTTACCGTGCGCAGGTGCAGGGGAGCAAGATCACATTTACCCTTGGTTATTCACATCCTATTGAATATCAGCTTCCTGAAGGGGTCAGCGCCGCTGTTGATCAGAGGCAGACCACGCTTACCCTGAAAGGGATCGATAAGCAGCAAATTGGGCAGATAGCGGCGAACATCCGGGCATTAAGACCTCCTGATATCTATAAAGGTAAGGGAGTCCGTTATGCAGGCGAGAGAATAAAGCTTAAGGTGGGCAAGGCAGGCAAGAAATAGGCGATGAGGAGGGAGCAGGATTGGCTGAAGATACTCGCATAGCAAGAGACAGGCGTCATTCACGGTTGAGAAAGAAAGTTTTTGGGACTGGTGAAAGACCGAGGCTTTCGGTCTATCGGAGCCTGAATAATATATATGTACAGATTATCGATGATTCCAAAGGGGAAACTCTTGTAGCTGCGTCCACCCTTGATGGAGAGCTTAAATCAGAGAAAGGACACAAGGGCAATACCGTGATGGCGAGGAAGGTCGGCGGACTGATCGCGAAAAAGGCCACGGGCAAGGGGATCAAGAAGGTTGTCTTTGACAGGGGTGGCTACTTGTATCATGGAAGGGTCAAAGCATTAGCTGAAGCAGCGAGAGAAGCGGGCTTGGAGTTTTGATAAAGGCGCGACGAGTGATATGTGATGGGTACAGAGGAGAATCGTTTAACCCGTTACAGAATCGGTTGTGGTTGAAAAGCCATGACACATTACGCATGAGGCATTACGCAATGAAGGAGGTATGGTGGGACGGATTGACCCAGAGGGACTGACCCTGAAAGACAAGGTTGTATATATCAACAGAGTTGCGAAGGTTGTAAAAGGGGGAAGAAGATTCTCCTTTAGCGCACTGGTCGTTGTGGGTGACGGAGGAGGCATTGTAGGCATCGGGAAAGGCAAGGCATCCGAAGTTCCAGAGGCGATACGGAAGGCGGTGGAACAGGCGAAAAAAGCCCTCCTGAAATTCCCCCTCAGGGACGGAACGATCCCCCACAGGATTATAGGAAAATACGGGGCAGGCTCTGTAGTTATGAATCCGGCATTAAAGGGCACCGGGCTTATCGCGGGCGGCGCGGTGAGGGCTGTCCTCGAAGTGGCGGGCATACACGATATTGTGGCGAAATCGCTCGGTGGCCATAACCCATATAATACCGTCAAGGCTACTCTTGACGGGTTATCCAGGCTCAAGGACCCCGGTGTTGTGGCGAAGTTAAGGAAAAAGGGCGAAGATGAACAAGACATGCATGAGATTAAGGAATAAGGGATCACTATGAGGATTGAGGATTTAAAACCAGCTGACGGTAGCACAAAGAAGTGTAAAAGAGTTGGTCGCGGCGTAGGCTCAGGCCACGGCAAGACCTCGTGCAAAGGACACAAAGGGCAGAAGGCGAGGTCCGGCTCGGGGAAGGGGGCTGGCTTTGAGGGTGGTCAGATGCCGCTGCAGAGGAGGCTCCCCAAAAGAGGATTCCGCAACTATCCCTTTTCCCGCGAATATGCTGTCATCAATCTCAAAGACCTTGCAAGGATAGATGATATTGACCTCATCACTCCTGAAATTTTATTGCAGCGGGGGGTGGTTAGAAACAGCAAGGACGGTCTGAAAATCCTCAGCGAAGGGGAAATCACACGGGCGATAACAATCAGGGCCCATGCGTTCAGTTCCGCGGCCGTGGATAAAATAACCAAGGCGGGCGGCAAGGTAGAGGTGATCTGATTGCGGTTCATCACGGTATTTCAGAACATCTTTAAGATAGCAGAGCTGAAGAACAGGGTGCTCTTCACCTTAGCGCTTTTAGCAGTGTACCGGGTGGGTGCACACATACCCACACCCGGCATAAACGGCGAAGCGCTCAGTAAGTTCCTTGCTGAAAAAGGGGGAGCATTGATGGGCTTCTTCGATATGTTCTCCGGGGGCGCATTATCAAGAGTCACCATATTTGCTCTCGGTATCATGCCCTATATCAGCGCCTCAATTATCCTGCAGCTTCTCACGGTAGTTGTGCCTGCTATCGGGAAAATGGCAAAGGAAGGGGAATCCGGCAGAAAAAAGATCATTAAATATACGAGGTACGGCACTGTCGTCATCAGTGCGGTTCAGTCCTTTGGAATTGCGGTCGGTCTAGAAGGCATGAACCAGGGTCAATTCATACAGAGCCCCGGATGGTCTTTCAGACTGTTGACGATGATAACGCTTACGGCGGGTACGGCATTTATCATGTGGTTGGGAGAACAAATCACTGAAAGGGGCATCGGCAACGGGATATCACTCATCATCTTTGCTGGCATCGTAGCTCGGTTTCCGAATGCTGTCGGCAGCACATTCAGCCTGGTCCAAGCGAATGAGCTTTCCATATTCTTAGTCATTTTTCTTATAGCGCTCATGGTTGCGGTCATCGGTATCATCGTCTTCATTGAACGCGGACAGAGGAAGATACCCGTGCAGTACGCAAAGAGGGTCGTGGGCAGGAAGGTTTACGGGGGCCAGAGTACCCATCTGCCATTGAAGATAAATACGTCGGGAGTCATCCCCCCCATTTTTGCGTCCTCCATCATCATGTTCCCGGCGACGGTGGCAGGATTCATACCGATACCATGGGTCCAAAGCTTTGCCAAGCAACTCGCCCCTGGAACAGTGTTCCATACCCTGCTCTATGTGGGGATGATTTTCTTCTTCGCTTACTTCTACACCGCAATTATCTTCAACCCGGTTGATATTGCAGATAATCTTAAGAAATACGGAGGATATATCCCCGGGATACGGCCTGGCCAGAAGACATCTGAGTACATATACAGGGTGCTTTCGAGGCTGACTTTTGTCGGCGCTCTTTACCTCGCGGTTATCTGTGTTTTGCCCGAGCTTCTGATACGCAAATTCAATGTCCCCTTTTACTTTGGCGGAACATCGCTCTTAATCGTGGTAGGAGTTGCTCTCGATACTGTTTCGCAGATAGAATCACATCTCATAACCCGGTCCTATGAAGGCTTCCTCAAGAAGGGAAGACTGAAGGGGAGGAGATGACCGTATCTGTTTCAGGGTTTCTCCTGGTAGCAGGACCTGTTTGCCTCTCGTGAAAGGTTGTCAGGCGGCTCTTTGAAAAAGGCATAAAGACTCCTGGGTTAGCGGGGAAATGATTATTATAAAATCTCCAGAGGAGATCGAGAAGATGGCTGGTGCATGTCGTGTCGTGGCAGAAACCCTGAGGGCCGTGGGTGATATCGTTCAACCCGGCATCTCAACGAAGGATATCGAAGGATATGCTGAGAGAATGGTTTTGGCAAAGGGGGGGGGCCTTGCATTTAAGGGATATAGGGGTTTCCCTTCCGCAATATGCACCTCTATCAACGATCAGGTCGTCCATGGCATACCCTCATCGGTGGTATTACGGGAAGGGGATATCATCAGTATCGACCTTGGTGTCTATATGAACGGGTTTTATGGCGATGGCGCTGTCACACTGCCTGTCGGTAAGATAAGCAAAGAGGCGGAAAGGCTACTTCAGGTTACAGAGGATTCCCTGCACCTCGGCATTGAAGAGGCGATCATCGGCAACCGGGTGTCCGATATATCTCATGCCGTCCAGAAATATGTTGAGGCGAGCGGGTACTCTGTTGTAAGGGCGCTTGTCGGGCACGGAATCGGGAGATCGTTACACGAGGAGCCCCAGGTTCCCAATTATGGCAGTCCCGGTCACGGACCGCGGTTGAGGGAAGGGATGACCTTTGCGATAGAGCCCATGGTGAACGCGGGCAGTTATGAGATAACAGTTCTCGATGACGGGTGGACCGCTGTGACATCGGATCACAGCCTCTCGGCCCATTTCGAACATACTGTTGCTGTGACGAGCAGTGGAACGAGAATATTGACTAAGGTAGAATAAAATAACTATAATATACGTTTAAAATGCCAAAAGAAGAAAACATAGAGGTTCAGGGTTCGATCCTTGAAACGTTACCGAATGCTATGTTCAGGGTTGAACTTGAGAATGGAAAGGTAATCCTCGCCTATGTGTCAGGGAAGATGAGGATGCATTTTATCAAGATACTGCCCGGAGACAAGGTTACGGTTGAACTTTCTCCCTATGATCTGACAAAGGGCAGGATAACATACCGGTTCAAATGAAAGGTGCAGAATTATATGGCGAAGTGCAAAAAAAAGCATTCCATGGAGTCGAATCATGAAAGTTAGGTCATCAGTAAAGCCCATATGTGCGAAGTGCAAGATCATAAAGAGAAAGCGAGTCACCAGAATCATCTGTGAGAACCCGAGACACAAACAGCGGCAGGGATAATTGCTTAACGGGTCGGAAGGGAATTTGTTGTTAGGGCCCAATGACTCATCACTCAATGACGCAATAACGTAGGCGGAGAGGGAGTTAATTATGGCGAGGATCGTCGGTGTAGATTTACCAAAGAATGAACGGATTGAGATAGGATTGACAAGGATATTTGGCGTTGGAAAGTCTCTGGCTCAGAAGATCTTGGCTGAGACGGGCGTTAACCCCGACGTCAGGGTCAGGGATTTAAAAGATGACGAGATGGTGAAGATAAGGAATATCATCGATCGGGATTATAAGGTCGAGGGGGATCTGAGGCGTGAAATATCGATGGGCGTTAAAAGGCTTACAGATATCGGGTGTTATCGAGGTTTGAGGCACCGACTGGGCTTACCGGTGAGGGGACAAAGGACGAAAACCAACGCCCGCACACGGAAAGGGCCGCGGAAGACTATCATGGGCAAGAAGAAGGAGGCATAACCGAATATGGCTCAGAGGAAAAAGAGTGCCAAGAGAGAGAAGAAAAGCATCGGCGTTGGTGCAGCTCACATCCAGGCAACCTTCAACAATACGATAGTCACCATAACTGACCAGAGCGGCGGCGTGGTCACCTGGTCGAGCGCGGGGAGCCTCGGTTTTAAAGGATCAAGGAAGGGCACGCCCTACGCGGCACAGATGGCCGCTGAGGCTGCAGCAAAAAAGGCGATCGATATGGGAATGAAGCAACTGGACGTCTTCATTAAGGGTCCGGGAGCTGGCAGGGAGTCTGCTATACGGGCATTACAGGCGGCGGGTCTGGATATTAATCTTATCAAGGACGTTACGCCCGTTCCCCACAACGGATGCAGGCCTCCAAAGAGAAGGAGGGTGTAAGTGTCGAGATATATTGGGGCAGTGTGCAGGATGTGCAGGAGAGCAGGAGAAAAACTCTATTTTAAAGGCGACAGGTGCTATACGGAGAAATGCGGCGTCGAGAGGAGAAAATATCCCCCCGGACAACACGGTCAGGGCCGCGGCAAACTCTCTGATTACGGCGTGCAGCTCATGGAAAAACAAAAAGTGAGGAAACCTTACGGCCTTGTAGAAAGGCAGTTTAGAAGGTATTTCTTTGCTGCTGAAAAGAGTAATGGCGTTACGGGAGAGGTGTTGTTGCAGCTTCTTGAATGCCGCCTTGATAATGTAGTACACAGGATGGGGTTTTCGGCCAACAGGCGACAGGCCCGGCAGCTGATAACACACAGGCACTTTCGCGTTAACGGAACCTCGGTAAATATCCCTTCGTATATCGTCAAGCCGGAGGATGTCATTGAGGTCAAGGAATCCAGCAGGGATATCCCCGCTGTTCAGGAAAGTCTCGACAAGGTAGAGCACCGCGGTCTGCCGGCATGGATTGAGCTGGATAGAACGAATTTTCGAGGCAAGGTGTTGCATATTCCTTCAAGGGAAGAGATTCAGCTGCCGGTGAGAGAACAGCTCATCGTTGAGCTTTATTCAAAATAAAAACAGCATTAATTTAAAGCAGAGGAGGCCGAATGGATTTAAAGAAAAAGGGCTTTCAATTACCGGACAAGATTCGGTTTGATGAAGAGACCCTCACGGATACCTATGGAAAACTTGTTGTCGAGCCGTTTGAACGTGGCTACGGCATAACCATCGGCAATGCGATCAGGAGAGTCCTGCTTTCATCCATTGAGGGCGCAGCGGTTACTGCAGTGAAGATACGTGGTGCGTTACATGAGTTCTCCCATCTTAAAGAAGTCAAGGAAGATGCCTTGGACATCATCCTTAACATAAAAAAGCTGAGATTCAGGATGCATGGAGACGGCAAGCGGGTGGTTACGGTCAAGGCGAACGGGCCGAAGGAACTCAAGGGTGGTGATTTGCATCTCGATCAGGGGATTGAGATCCTCAATCCAGACCAACTCGTCGCGACCCTTGATAAAGGTGCCACCTTTGATGCCGAAATGTATATCAAAAAGGGAAAGGGATACGCGCCCGCAGAGCTGAACAAAGAAGAAGGGCTCCCCGTGGATATGCTCGCAATAGACTCTGTTTTCAGCCCCGTTCAGAAGGTCAACTTTGCGGTCGAGAAGGCAAGGGTCGGAAGGGCCACGGACTACGATAAACTGGTAATAGAGATATGGACCGATGGAAGCATAACCCCGCAAAGAGCGATCTCGCAAGCAGCCTCGATCATCATTGATTACATGGATCTCTTCATCTTTGAGGAAATGGAAGAAGGAGGAGAGTTTGAGTCTGCTGAAAGCTCTGTGTTGGCGTTGTCGTCGGGTTCTGTCAATCCTTTGGCGAATGAGAATCTCTTGAAGAATGTCGATGAGTTGGAACTCTCAGTGCGTGCGTCGAACTGCTTGAAGAACGCGCAAATAAAGACGATTTCCGAGCTGGTGCAAAAAACAGAACATGAGATGTTGAAGACAAAGAATTTCGGTCGTAAGTCTCTCAACGAGATAAAGGAAGTGCTCCATTCCATGGGGCTGCGTCTCGGTATGAGGCTCGATCTGGATGCGCTGAAATAGTGGCATATCTGAACGTGGAGGTATAAACAGGCATGCGGCATAGAGTTTCCGGCAGACTATTTGGCAGAACGGCGAACCAGAGGAAGGCGCTTTTGAGGGGCCTTCTGACTTCATTATTCGAACACCAGAGGATAGAGACGACACTGGCGAAGGCAAAGGAAACGAAAAAACTCGCCGAAAGGGTTATCAGCATGGGCGTAAAGGGTGACCTTCATTCCAAACGTGTTGCACTCACCCACGTCCCCAACAGGAATGCTGTTTCAAAGCTTTTCAATGAGATAGCTCCGAGATTTTCGGGAAGGAACGGCGGTTATCTCAGACTCGTCCAGACAAGAAACAGGATTAATGACGGTGCTCCCATGGCAGTCCTCGAGTTTGTCGATTATGAAGACGCCAAACATAAGCAGGAGGCGAAAAAGGAGAAGTCAAAAGGCGAACCTAAAGGTAAGGACAGTGAATGACTGGTTTTTAGGAATTGCAATAGTGGTTGTCTGGCTGGTTCTCCAGTTTGTGGTTTTCCCTCGTCTCGGCCTGCCCGTATGAGGCACAAATCCGCGGAAGTCGGGGACTTCCAAGAAAAAATGCAGCTAGCGATTTCACCGCAGGGCTCGCAGAGTGTCAAGAGGATTGCGAACAAGCCTTCCGGATTCTTTTCTCGCAGTTCGGAATTGCTTCCACATCTGAGCACGTCTCTCTTCCTGCCGATCGGCTGATCTCAAAAGCCTCGGCGATCTCCGCAGTCAGTCAGAAGGATTTTTTATGAGACCCACCCACTTTACTTTTTCAACCCGTATTTTGTTATCTTATAACCGATCTGTCTCGGAGTGATTCCGAGGATTTTCGCTGCCTTTGCCTGAACCCAGGCGGTCTTTTCAAGGGCTGCAAGTATCCTGAACTTCTCGGTTTCCACAATGGTGGATTTCAGGGAGCCTTTCGTCGCAAGGTCCTTGGGTTCAGGCATCTTGAGGGTAACGGGGAGGTCTGCGGCCCTGATGGTATTTCTGTGAGACATGACCACAATGCGCTCAATCGTGTTCTCCAGTTCACGCACATTCCCCGGCCAGTGATACTCCATGAGAATATTGAGCGCTTCGGATGAAAGCGCTATGCCTTTTTGATTCTCTTCATTAAACTGCTTCAGGAAGAATTCTATCAAGAGAGGGATATCTTCTCTCCTTTCTCTCAGCGCCGGAAGAGATATGGGTACAACATTGAGCCGATAGTAGAGGTCTTCCCTGAACTTATTGGCCTTTACAAGCTCTTCAAGATTTCTGCTGGTAGCCGTAATAAGGCGCACATCCGCTTTTATTGTCTTTTCGCCGCCGACGCGTTCGAATTCTTTTTCCTGTAAAACGCGGAGTATCTTGGGCTGGAGGTTAAGAGGGAGGTCACCAATCTAATCGAGAAATATAGTGCCCCTGTCCGCAAGCTCAAACTTTCCTTTCCTCGATGCGATTGCACCGGTAAAGGCTCCTTTCTCATGACCGAAGAGTTCTGATTCGAGGAGGCCCTCGGGGATGGAAGCGCAATTGAATTTTATGAACGGCCCCTTCGCCCTCGGGCTCATATAATGAATCGCCTTCGCAATAAGTTCCTTCCCCGTCCCGCTTTCACCTCTGAGGAGAACCGTGGCCTTTGAAACGGACACGCGGTGAACTCCTTCAAAGACCTCCTGCATCCTTTCAGACTGACCGATGACATTCTCGATGCTATACTTGCCCTTGAGTCTCCTGCGCAGTTCCTCGGTCTCCTCCCGGAGAGCTTCTTTCTCTTTTTTTACCTCCCTGTTAAGTTTTACTGATTGTGCTATGAGAGAAGCGATAATTTTCAAGAGTCGCAAATCTTCTTCAAAGGAGATACCCTTTGAACCAAATAAGCGGTCAACACTGAGCACGCCCAATACCTCGGATTTGTCTTTGATGGGGACACAGAGGAAGGCAATATCATCTTTGCTCACCTCCTGCCTCGAACCGGTTTTATTAAGGAAAAGGGGCTCGTCCCCTACATTGGGAATGACAATGGGCGAACCGAGCTTTGCTACTTTTCCGATGATCCCTTCCCCTAGTTTGTATCTCCCTCTTTTTATCTCCTCCTCGGTAAGCCCATGGGCAACCACGATTGCGATCTCGCTGTTTTCCTTGAGCGCAACAGTGCCACGAGTCATATTCATAAACTCAGCGAGGACCTTCATGGCGCTCTTCAGGTTAACCTTAAGGTCTAGGGACGAACCCAAAATCTTGCTGATCTCATAAAGTGCCGAGAGCTCTTGTCTTTTATAATCTTTCGCCATGGAATCTAATTTAGCGGAAACATCCAGCGAAAAGCAATCTCCGAAGAGGACCCAAGCACAGTTCGCTTTATGAATTGCGGACGGGACAAGCATAAGTTCTTCCGAAAAGCTTGGGAACGCGCTCTCGTTGAGAGAGCGACAGCATTGTTGATAGAAAGGCCAAGACTGTTCCTCCCCGCCCTCGCGGGAGGGGCCGCTGCCGCCTAAAGGAAAGATAAATGTTCCTACTTAATCGCGCCACAGCCTATTCGGGCATCACGTGCAACGCTGAATTGTCTTTAAACAGCAGAATGGAACTTCACCACCCGCCACAGGAAAGGACATTTTTGATGGCGTCTGTTTTGACAATATTCATGAAGCTGAAAGAGACTTGGTGAATATGGGTTTGCATGCGCTTTACAGCGCCCTCCAGGCGATTGCGTCAAATGGGGACATTTTTTCTTGCTGCCCGTCGCTCTCTTGCTTTCCATTTGTCATCTGTCAAGCAAGTTGCTTGCCAAGTCCGTGCATTATGAAAGTATTAATTTTATTGGCCTGCAATGACAGTATCTGAAGCATTGAGTGGAAATGGGGTGACAGAAAAAGTCAAATGCTTGACAGAATAGTTCACGTTCCTCTGAAGACGCGGAAAAAAATGAACAGGGTAACTCACAAGGCATCCTATTGATTGCACGAGTGGCGGCGCGTCGCTCAACGAGAATAAGATTCAGACTTTCTAGCCTTATCCTTAATCGTCCTTCAGTCCGTACTCATCGAGGTGCACTATCGAAACTTAGGCAAATTCTCAACGCATCATTTCCAATATGAACACATGTGAAAAAGTTGTTAATAAGTGCAGAAAAGACCATCCGGAAAGTATGGACATATATTGATCCGCTCCATTTTGCATATCTTTTGCGCAGGGAATAAATCACATGAAATCAACGGGCGTCGCCCATCTCAGGAGGCTTCTCAAAATGATCCTTTTTGCAATCCGTTACAGCGCCTCGTTATCCCTTCGGTTCATTCTATCGAGGGTTTGGATCCAGGAAAGAAGGGCTTGATTGTTGTCCCCCGTTGGTCATTTTTTGTCCCATAATACTCTTCAGACGGACACTTCTGTCCCGATAATGAAGGGAAAAAAGACAAGGAGAACTCCAGAGGCATCCGTTACCTGAGAGAATCGAATACGGCAAATTATGCGCCCTTCTCGTGCTGCGGAGATCACCAGGAGTGTTATCTCCAGAGCACGAAAAACAATCAGCAGCCGGCGGGCCGGCTCGCTAATCTCTGCCGCTTCCAGAAAACTGTTTGTATGCAAGCCCGAATTTAACGGCGCCGGCACGCATTTCCAGAAAAATCGTACTCTGTTTTAGTATAATAGGACCACGGGAGAAAATCGTGAGAAACTGATGCGTCACGGTCACTTTGAAAGGAGGAACGTATGATAAGCACACAAGATTTAATGGTTGTTCTTGCCATAGCTGCTGTGCTCTTCGGTGCAAAAAGATTGCCTGAGATGGGACGGGGCATAGGTGAGGCAATAAAGAATTTTAAGAAAGGACTATCCGAACCCGATGAGATAGATGTCACTCCCAAGAAGGAAGAACTTGACAAACAGGAGACGGAGAAAAAAGACGACAAATAAATAAATGTTGGTTCACATCACTGCTGTCCGGTTGATTGTGAACAACGGCTACAGAAAGAATGGATTCTTCTTTTTTCAAGGCAGCCATCAAAAAAAATTCCGATGAAAGTCCAGTCGAAGCCCTTCTTGATGTTCTCAGGCTCTCAAGTACAGTTCTCGATGCAATGTCAGTTATCGCTGGACCCTTGGTGACCCACCTGTACGTTCTGCAGCGGATCCAGAAGTCAGTCTGCTTTCTCCAGCGTTATGTAAACCCTTGTCCCTTCTTGAGGGACAGGCTCTAAATCTATCTCGCCGAAATTCTTGCGTAGGGCAAGCTTTGCGATTGAAAGCCCTAGTCCTGAACCCTTTGTTTTCGTCGAATAAAAAGGGGAGAAAATGTCTGAAATATTTGCAAGGTTTATAACCTCGCCATTATTGAACACCTCCACCCGTACCGTATGTGGAGGGACTTCCTGAGAGACAGAGCTTATGCGCACATAGGGATGTTCCGCAGCACAGGCTGCTTCGATACTGTTTTCTAAAATGTGGTAAAAGAGGTGGCGAAGATCTACGGGGTCACCCCTGACGAAGCGGGCATCGGAGCTCAGGAGAAAATCCACCTTGACGCCTTCGAGTTTCTTTCGCACCGTGAGCTTCTCAAGCATGTTTTCTATGACCGTTTCAAGCATGACCTGCTCGAATCTCGCCTCTCGCTGAAACATGTCAATATAAGTGCTTATGTCTTCTATCATGTCTTCGCAGTGACTGGTAGAAGAGATGAGAAATTCATAGTCCTTATAAAGGGAATCGTTCGGATCCGTGCGCCTCTGAAGCCTTCTGAGGTTGCCGCCTATTATGGTTACGGGATTTCGGATCTTATCAGCTATCCCCCTGAGGATTTCCACATCGCAGCGGACGGTGGCCTCTATGAAAGCACTGGTTTCAACAAGAATGCAGGAATCTATCAGTTTGTCCACCACGGGCAAAATCTCGACGGCATCCTGCGATGAGCAGCCCTCGATTGCGAGACGATGACAGAACCTCCGCACAAGAGAGAAGCCGAGACTGGTGAAACGCTGATCGACGTTTATCTCCACATGCTTGATACCTATGCGCCAAAGATAGTCAATAAAATGTGAGTCCATATTCTGGCGGAAAAGCCTTTCGAACCACGTAGCCCAGGTGAGCTTCATAACATCGGGCTTGCCGAAGTGTTCGAGCAGTATGCGGGTTTCCGTCAGCTTGAAGAAGAGTCCGTAGAAAAGCTCTGCAAACTCTTCCCTTTTGCTTATAAAGAAATCTCGGTGACGATTCAGAACGAGGAGATCATTCTCTGTTAGCTTCAGCTCATCCATTAAGAGCCGGAAACTCCGGTAAGGGACTGCAGAAACGAGAGCTCTATACTTCATGTTTTATTCTAACAGGCCGACGGTCGAAGCTCAATGGTCCGAAATGAAAAAATCTCTTGCATAATCGCGCGTTCTTGCCTCTGCACAGCGTCATGATCGAGATATACTGCATGCCTCCCTCTTCGAACACATCGTACATATTGGCATCAAGACAGAAACTGCGGGCTTTCTTCACCCTGGGCGACTTACCCGTATGCTTACGGATGATCCGGTTCAGGTAATTGCCGGCCCTGCTTCCTGCGCTTGTGCCCAAGGAACATACCGTTGCCGTCCTTGCCTTTGCAGTCTGGCTCCGGGTATCCATACTGCAGCAGCCTTTGCATACGGCTGTAATCCTTCATCATCCAGAAGCAGGAGTGTTTCTGGTCGTCATCGAGGTTGCTGTTGGCAAACACCAAAG
>JBEKCV010000074.1:0-20107 GCA_050014695.1 Thermodesulfovibrionales bacterium | reverse complement strand
CTGGCCCAACGGCGCAACGTAGCTGATGTACGCCTCGGTCAGGTCAAAAGGCTGATCAGTATTGCCCAGCCCCGAGGCATGAATGTATTTCGCCGTCTCCCCGGCCGAGACTTTGAGCTTAAAGCCCACGCCGCCGACCGCCGGGTCTTTCTGAAACTGTATCTCCGCGAGATCGATAAGGAACGTGTTCGCCTTCTGATCAAATATCCGCTCGTTATTTACCGATGAGCCTTCAAAATTGTATGTATAGCCGCCCTGCAGATAGATGCTCAGGCCGAGCAGCTTCTTGATATCGTCCAGAGTCGGGGCCCCTGCCGGCGCCGCTGCGGGTTTTGCCTCATCAGGTTTCGCTTCCGCAGGCGCTGCCTCATCAGCCCATGATCTCGCCCCCACTGTGATACATATCATAAACGCCATACCCACTGCTAAAAACTTTCTTTTCATCACCTTCTCCTCATTTAAGGTATTCCTGAAAATATTTTTTGTTCTCAGTGACCTTCAACATTGCTGCTGATATATGTCACCTCCTTTTTAATCCCGTATTTTTTGATCTTATACCAGATCATCCTTTCGGTTATCCCGAGTTGCCGTGCGGCTTTCGCCATCACCCCATTACATTCTGTGAGGGCATCGATAATCTCATCCCTCTCCATATCTTCCACCTTCTCTTTCAGCGTCACCACTTATTTTCTCCAGGGCTATGCATAGGCTGATTCGACCATATGCATATTTCTGCATCATCCCTCTCAACAGCGTTTTTCTATCGACAAGAGAGCACAGGCCTAAAGTGCTTCAATGAGAGGGAGGACACATATCCGGCAATCTCCCTTCCGGTCCGTCCAGGCAATCCTGCGGATTGTTTCGACAACCTTGTCCACCAGGCCATCCGCAGCGATGATCTCGACTTTCATTTTTGTCATAAAGTCCGGCACATATTCCGCCCCACGGTAAGACAATGCCTCCCCTTTGCTCACGAGTTGGCTAACCATTATTTCCTCGACCCCTATTTCCTCGATTCCTATTTCTTGAAGCGCAGTTTTTACCTCTGCCAACCTTAACGGCCTAATCATGGCTTCTATCAGTTTCATAACGCTCCTCTCCTCTTTGCTTTCTGAACTTGTAGCTCGAAAACCACTTCTCTCTATCCCATATGTTCTTTAGACTGAATCTCACTATGCTCTCGGCCGTTATACGGCTAGGGCGACGGTGCCCCGTAGAGCTTGCGAAGTTCGAGATTGACTTCCAGCACGTTGATGAACTTCTCACCCGCAAGGCCGCCAAACGGGGCTGAGGCGTTGTTCTGCAACATCTCTCCGATCTCTTTCCGGACTGCAGCAGGGTCGCGTTTCAGATTCGCGGCCCATTTGGTGGCTATCCGGTCGAGCTGAAACTCGGCATTCTGAAGCGTGATATGAGGATCAAGCCCGGAACCCGAAGCAGTGACCAAGTCGCCGGGAATGTCCTGAAGTTCCACATCGGGATGGTCCTCCCGCCACATGGCAAAGAAGGTCGACTGAATGTCCGAACCTTCCTTGACCGGTTCAATAGTTGTTTGGTCCTTCCCGTCCGCTCCTTTGTGCGTCACAGCCGAAGGGAATTTCCCGGGGTTTTCCTCGGAGAATTTCTTGAAGAACACGACCGCCAGATCAGCAGCTTTGGGCCGAGGTGTACCGGGATTGTCCTTAATGAACTGGATTACCACAGCCGGATGCGCCTTTGACCAATTGTCCACATACGGCCCATGCGTAGGATCGCCGGTGACCCATGCCTGGGCCAGCGAATTATGCGCGTCCGCCCACTGGGCAACGATGTGAGGGTTGCCCTGATAGACATCTTTCTGAAACCAGATTTCAACATCCGGCGCGACAGGCTTTCCGGCCTTGGGACCGCTTTGATAGTTCACAATCGGGCCAATAGTGCGGGCTACCCGGTCGCGCAGGGCGTAGTTGGAAGACGCCAGGGCCGACGAGGCTGAGGCCGACGCATCGTAAGACGGAGCAGAAGGACGTGGCTGGAAGTATTCGTCCTTGGTAAAGGGTTGTGCAATAAGCCTTGAGCCTACCACAACGCCGTCGGGGCCTTTCAGCAGGCTGCCGTTGGCCTGAAAGGGAAATACGGCCTGTCCGACCGCCAATAACGCCAGCGGATAAACGATGCAGCAGATGACTACTGCGACTGTCAAAAGCAAGATGGATTTCAAAATATATTTCGACATATTCATGTCCTCCTTTATTCACCAAACATCAGCTGAGCAAATGCAATGCCACCAAGACCGTATCTATCAGCTTGATCCCGATAAAAGGAACGATTACTCCCCCCAGTCCCCATATCAGCAGGTTCCTCTGGAGCAGGGCCTCGGCGCCCAGGGCCTTGTAAGCGACGCCTTTGAGCGCGATCGGAATCAGCAGCGGGATGATAATCGCATTGAAGATAACCGCCGAGAGAATGGCCGACGTAGCTGAATGCAGATGCATTATGTCCACCGCTTTTAGCCAGGGCAACGTGCCGGCAAAAAGCGCCGGAATGATCGCGAAGAATTTGGCCACATCATTGGCAATGGAGAAGGTCGTCAGAGAGCCGCGGGTCATAAGCAACTGCTTGCCGACTTCCACCACTTCGATCAGCTTCGTGGGATCGCTGTCGAGGTCCACCATGTTGGCGGCTTCCTTGGCCGCCTGCGTGCCGGCATTCATGGCCAAGGCAACGTCTGCCTGGGCCAAGGCCGGGGCATCGTTCGTGCCGTCGCCCATCATGGCAACCAATTTCCCTCCTGCCTGTTCCTTCCGGATGAAGGCCAGTTTGTTCTCCGGCGTGGCCTCCGCGAGGAAGTCATCGACCCCCGCCTTTGCCGCGATGGTCGCGGCAGTGAGAGGATTGTCGCCGGTGATCATAACGGTCCGCAGCCCCATCTTCCTCAGCCGCGCGAAGCGCTCGTGCATGTTCGGTTTTAAAATGTCTTCAAGCACGACCACTCCTGCGATATTGGCCCCCTCTGTTACGACAAGCGGCGTCGCCCCTTTGGTGGCGGTATCGTCAACCAGGGCCTTCAGGCCATTGGGCTCGTTACCCCCTATAGCTGTGACGAATTTAATAACAGCGTCCGGTGCCCCTTTCCGTATCCGCCTGCCATCCGGAAGATCGATACCGCTCATGCGGGTTTGGGCCGTGAAGGGGACAAACTTCGCATCTGACGGCACTTCAGCCGGAGCGCCGCCGTCGCCCTGTTTCTCAAAGAGCCTTACGATGCTTTTCCCTTCCGGTGTCTCATCGGCTACAGAGGCAAGGGCGGCCAGCCTGCCGAGGTCAGCCGCTGAATACTTCCCTATGGGTAGAAACTTTGTCGCATTGCGGTTTCCTATCGTGATCGTACCGGTCTTGTCCAGCAGCACGACGTCAACGTCGCCTGCCAGCTCAACGGCCTTGCCGCTCTTGGCGATGATGTTGGCCTGCAGGGCACGGTCCATGCCCGCGATCCCGATTGCGGCAAGGAGAGCGCCGATGGTTGTAGGAATGAGACATACAAGGAGCGCAATGAGGGTGGGAACATCCGTGCCGAGACTTTTCAGCGGTTCCTGAATCCCGAGATAACCCATCATGTATTGCTCAGCATTCCAGGCCATGGCCCAAAGCGGC
Organism: Thermodesulfovibrionales bacterium; assembly: GCA_050014695.1. Classification (GTDB taxonomy): domain Bacteria; phylum Nitrospirota; class Thermodesulfovibrionia; order Thermodesulfovibrionales; family UBA9159; genus UBA9159. The sequence continues at coordinate 16,474 of JBEKCV010000074.1, read as the reverse complement.
ACCACCACTATCAGGAATACCAGCGTCAAGGCCGAAAGCACAAGCGTGAGCGCAATCTCGTTCGGGGTCCTCTGACGGATCGCGCCTTCAACCAGGGCGATCATCCTGTCCAGGAACGTGTCGCCCGCAAGGCTGGTAATGCGAATCACGATCCGGTCGGAGAGCACCGTAGTGCCTCCGGTTACCCCGGAGCGGTCCCCGCCGGCTTCCCGGATGACCGGAGCCGATTCCCCCGTAATCGCAGCCTCGTTGATAGAGGCAACCCCCTCGACGATCTCTCCATCGCTGGGGATCATCTGTCCCGCCTGTACAACGACACGATCGCCCGGCTTCAATACGGCCGAGGAAACCTCCTCGATGCTGCCCCCGTTCTTGAGACGATAGGCCACCGTGTCGTGGCGGGCACGCCGAAGGGAGTCCGCCTGGGCCTTCCCCCGGGCCTCCGCGAGGGCCGTCGCAAAGTTGGCAAACAGAACGGTTGCAAAAAGCCATGCGTCGAGCGCAATAAAATAGCTTATCGGCACCAGGCTTACCGCGCCGCCCCCTATAGCCCTTATGATATAAAGGAGGGTCAGAGACGCACCCACTTCCACGACGAACATTACGGGGTTGTTCCACTGGATGTCCGGCCTGAGCATGATGAATGCCTGCTTCAACGCCGCCAGCGTTGTTTCCTTCTCCAGCAGACTTCTCGATTTAATGCGTTTCGGAGGTCTCGCCTGTCCTGAAGGCATGCCAGCCTCCTGTATCTCTTCTGTAACATTCGATGCATTAACCATATTGGACTCCTCTATTTGTTTCGCTTTTTCTTTTCATAGATTCAAAAGTTTTCATAATGCACCCCAGTTTTCATTCAGCCGCCAAACGGCATGGGACCCAAGTGTTCGGCCACGGGTCCAAGCACTCCGACCGGAAGGAAGAGCAATGCGCCGATGATGAGAATCGTCCCGAACAAGAGGACGGCGAAGGTGGCGCTGTCATCCCGCAGGGTCCCTAATCCAAAGGGGCTGGACTTTTTTGCTCCCAGCGAAGCCGCCATAGCTATTGGCGCTATAATCGGGAGAAAGCGACTGAAGGCCATGACAAGCCCGGTAGCAATATCCCATGGGACAGCGGTCGGGGCCGGACTTGCGCTGTTAAAGAAACCGTACGTCACCCCTAATCCGTCGAAGGCAGAGCCGTTATTTGCAGAGGCCGAGGAGAACTGATAGAGCATCTGTGAAAAACCATGCGCCCCGGGATTGCTTACAGCCTTGAGTCCCCAGTCAGTCGCTGCAAAGAGGCCGGTCGGCATCAGGATCATCAAAGGATGCACCAGAAGGGCGATTGTTGCGAGCTTCATCTCATGGGCCCCGATCTTCTTGCCCAGATACTCGGGCGTCCTGCCCACCATCTGTCCGGCCAGAAAGATGCCTATTATGATATAGAGCAACATGTTGATCATTCCCACACCCTTGCCGCCGAAGATGCAGTTCAGCCACATGCCCACCATGGGCGACAGCGCGGCAAGAGGGTTAAGGCTGTCGGCCTCTGCGTTCACCGCGCCGCACGTCACATCGGTCGTTACCGCCGCGTATGTGGCACCGGCCGAGGTACCGAACCGCATCTCCTTGCCCTCGAGATTGCCCAGGTGCTGGTCCACGGGCAAGCCGGGAACTGCCCGGATGGAAATTACCCTTTTCCCGCCAGGCGCTGTCGCGCTGGGGACTTCATACGTTCGGGCCATCGGGTGCGCGGTCAATCCCGGATTCGGTTTCAGCGTGTCATAGTAGACAGACCAGGCGATTGTGCCCGCCATTAACACCAGCATCACCGAAAAAATGACGATGCCGTGTCGCAGCCGGCCAAGCATTCGGCCGTACATAAGGACAAGCGCGAAGGGGAAGATCATCATCGATAGGTTGTTTACAAAGTTCGACAATCCCGTGGGATTTTCATAGGGATGAGCTGCGTTCATGCCATAAAATCCGCCCCCGTTTGTCCCCAGCATCTTCATAGACTCGAAGGCCGCCACCGGTCCAACTACAATCGTCTGCTTCTTCACCTCGCCCTTGTCCGTCGTTCCCATGGCGGCAGGTTCGAGTGTTGAAACTTGATACGAGCTTTTTAAGGTCATCGGGCTGCCTTGCACCAAGAAAAAGAGGGCTACGATAAAGGCCACAGGCACGAACATATAGACTATTACCCGCCACATGTCCACAAAGAAGTTGCCAAGGGCGGAATCCCCTCGCAGGGCCCGGATAATCGCGGTGAGCGCGCTTAACCCGATTGCGGCGGACATAAAGAGATTGGCGATGCCGAAGAAGATCTGGCTGAAGTTCGATAGGTGCTGATCCCCCGAATAGTGCTGGAGGTCCGTGTTCGTCATGAACGATACTACGCTGTGAAAAATCGTACTTGGGGCAAGCATCACCTTGCCGTCAGGATTAAGCGGCAACCATTGCTGAAGCGCCAGCACAATGAAGCTGAAAACAAAAAGCAGGGTGTTGAATACGAGCAGAGATCCCGCGTACTGTTTCCAGTTCTGGGGGCCGCTGTCCAGGCGTTTTTCGAACCATCCGAAAACCGGCAACGGCCGGTACTTTCCGTCCATGACCCAAGCCATATACCGGCTTAACGGAAACGCGATCACGCTCCCGACTACCAGAAGCGCTATGGGTAGAAACCAGGTTTGCATAAACATTATTTAGCTCCTTTCATAAGGTATTCCAGTTTTCCTTGATATCCCTGTTAGAACCATTCCGGCCGGATCAGGGCCAGAAACAGGTAGACAAAAAGAAACGCCACGATAGCTGCTGTAAGATACATCATCATTGACATCACCTCGTTTTTATATTTTCTCGCAGGCTGTTATAAACAGGTAACACAGCGCCATTGCGGCAATGCCCAGAAAGAACATTGCCGGAAGCCAGATTGCAAGGTTCATGGTACATCCTCCTTTTTTGAGATGGAATCGGACCGCAACAAAACTCTCTCCTTGGTTAAGCCCTTCTGCTAAAATAATAGGTCATCCTCGTACCGGGTTCAACTCCCTGTCAAAGGAAAAGGAACCCGTATTGTCACGACCCCATCATCGCCCTGAAAAGCCCTTTCTATTAAACGCGCAGTTTGGTTGTGCAGAAAGCGCTGCCACCATTTCAAATCGATAAGTTCCGGCAGCAGAAAGATGAAGAGACTCCTTTTTTGACGCTTACGTATTCCATCTATAAATACGGTAAGCGGCCGGATGATGGAGCCGTCGGCAGAGTCCAGCACAACAAGCGGAACATCTATGCCACGATCTTTCCATCGCTCCTCGATTCTCTCCCTGTCCGAAGGATTAATCTGTACATGAATAGCAACGGTTTCGCCGGCAAGAAGTCTTGCATAGCGAATTGCGTTCATCACCGGCTTGTTCAAATCCTCGACAAGAATCAACACAAAATGCTCTCGATCCCTCGCGCTGAATACAACTTCATGGGATGACGGATGTCCCACCAGGGATATTGGGGGGTCTCCAGGTACTCTGGAAAGACGCTCCAAAGCCTGGAGGCCGCTCAGTAATCCTTTAGCATTCATTTTTGATAACGGCTATCGAACACCCGCATCGACTCTCATGGGTGCACAAAAAGCTACTGCGCAGCCTCCCGACTACAAGCAGTGCCATTTCTGCAACAGGGATCGTTTTCATGATGACCGCCTTTCTTTTGATAACGTAACAGGAAGCGGTATAAAGTTGGTGCAAAAAAAAAGCCGGAAAATATAAAAATTTTGTTAAGATGAGGGCTGACTCAACTCCTTCTACCCCAGACCCCATAGCTGTGACGGCTGCATCCCCACCCGCGCGGTGTTTTTTCGGTGCTACTGTAAATGAGAATAGATAAGAGGGGACCGGGATCTCGCCTCCTCCGACTTATGGACCGGTCTTATACAGGAACACCAATGCCGCCAGGAACATCCAAGAACTGGCTTTGGGCGGAGGACCAACGTGTGAAAGCAGTCAGGAATGGTAGAGTAGGGACGGTGTATCCCGAACTGGTTCCGGTTTCTATGGAACAGACGCTTGTGCAGATAGGAGCCTCTACCGCGTCAGCCTTAGCGGCAAGCCCTGTCGGTGAAGCATGGAAGCCCCGACTGAAGCCTCATCTCAGTCGCGGATGATTCACAGCGATGAGTAAACCATTACACAAGGAAATTCGGGAGCGACGGACATGTTTGTTGGATTTGTTCTTGCCGCGCTCTCCATAAGCGCTATACTATAGCTGTGAGGCGAAGGAGGTGGAGTCCGCTCGAATGGAAGAGCATAATCGATCATATCGTTCCGAGCTTTTTTCTCGAAGATATGGCGAAGTTCCTGCTGGGAGAAGGCATGCGAATCTATATTCTTGATTAAGGAGGAAGAGCTATATGAAACTAAGTACTAGAAATCAGATCAAAGGCAAGGTTACTCAGATTGTGACAGGTGCAATTATGGCAAAAGTGAAGATAGATATCGGAGGTGGTAATATCATCACATCCACGATCACGGTGGATGCCATCAACGACCTCAAGTTGAAGAAGGGTGACAAGGTTACTGCTCTTATAAAAGCCAGTAGCGTCATGATCGGTAAGTAAAAGCCTCACGATTGGAGATTGGGGCTCAGCCAAAGGGATACACGTCACGAGCCCTTTCACAACGAGTTTTCTTCAGGAGCCCTGCTCGGGAACGGCCTGACTGTTTCCGAGTGAAATCCGCGTTGCTGCGGACAGGATCACGCATTCGAACTATCACCCGAGGGCTGATGGACTGAACGGTGGAGAATCGTGCTTATCGAATCTCCGTCCTGTCTACGAGGAGCGCAACTTCCTCGCATGATGGATTCCGGGAAACCTCCTCAGGCGACCCTACCTGTGCGATCCTTCCATGTGTATAAACAATCATTGTATCGGCTAACATTGTTGCTTCACCGAGATCATGGGTGACGAGAACAACCGGAATGTTGAAGTCTCTCCTGACCCCTTTCAGAAACTCTCTCATCTCACGGCGGAGCGGATAGTCAAGGGCCGAGAAGGGTTCATCGAGCAGCAGCACGTCAGGCCGTTTTATAAGCGCTCGGGCGAATGCGACCCGCTGTTTCTGACCGCCGGATATCTCCGAGGGTAGCCTGTCTTCCAGGCCGTCAAGACGAAAGGCTTTGATAATTCCCTCGGCCCTGGCTCGTCGTTCAGGCTCCGGGATGTTCTTCGCGCCATAGAAGATATTCTTCATGACGGTCATGTGGGGGAAAAGGGCAAGGTCCTGAAACACATACCCAAAAGAACGTTGATACGGCGGCACATCAATACCTTTCGTGCTGGCGAAGAAGACATTCCCGTTCAGGCGCACAATCCCCTCATCCGGCTTGATCAGTCCTGCGATCATCTGTAAGGTCATCGTTTTCCCGGCCCCTGAGAATCCAAAGAGCACAGCAAGCTCGTTCCCGGTCTTCCATGCAACGTCGAGAGAAAAGCCGTTTACCTTCTTTTTCAGAGAGACCTCAAGACCCATCTACACAATTCTCTTTGCATACCTGCTTGCGAGATAGAGAAAAACCCCTGACATTATGGTAAGTATGAGCACCATCGAGTGAGCCTTCGACCACTCTCCGCTGCTCGCAAGGCTGTAGATTGCAAGCGGCATCGTATCCGTCTTCCCCGGAATATTGCCAGCAAGCATAAGGGTTGCGCCGAACTCTCCCATGGCCCGCGCGAAAGAGAGCACGGTTCCGGCGATGATACCCCTCTTTGCCAGAGGAAGAATGACCCTTAGGGCTGTCTCGAACTCGTTGTGACCCAGGGTATAGGAGGCGTCAATCAGATTCCTGTCCACCGACTCGATGGCCGTCCTGGTCGTCTTGATCATGAGCGGAAGGGCTACAACAAAGGACGCGAAAACCGCAGCATACCATGTGAACATGACCGTAAGGCCCGTCAATTCAAAGAAGGGTTTCCCTATCAATCCGTTTCTTCCGAACAGGACAATGAGGTAATAGCCGGTGACTGTGGGAGGCAATACGAGGGGCAAGGTGAACAGGATATCGACACACTCCTTTCCCCAGAAATCACTTCGCGCAAGGACATAGGCAACGCAAATGCCTACAATAACGACAAAGATAGTCGCAACTGTCGCTACCTGTAACGAAAGCCTCATCGAAAAGAGAATAGAACTTTCCATAGAATTCCACAATGAGCCCGACTATGAGAACAAAGTGACGCTTCTGTCTCTGTCCACTATACCATTTTTTTTCGTCACTTTCCCGTCACAGACCCGAACCCATATGTCCGGAGAATCGCCTGGCCTTCCTCAGAAGTAACAACTGCTATGAACTCCTTCGATAAATCCGAAACTTTCGTCTCCTTGATCACCGCGATCGGATAGATTACAGGATTATGACTGCCCGACGGGGCTACAGCTACAACTGTGACACCGGTTGATTTGAGCAGTGCATCAGAAAGATATATTACCCCTGCATCGACCTCTCCGCGACCGACATAATCCAGCACCTGGCGTACATTCTCAGCAAAAATAAGCTTGTCTTTGACCGCATCGTAAACTCCGTAGTACTGGAAGATCTCCTCCGCGTACCTGCCCGCAGGCACTGTCTTAGGATTCCCTATGGCGATCTTCTTTATTTTTTCTGCAGAAAGGTCGGAGAAAGACTTTATCAGCTTTTTCTCCCTTGCTGGGACTACCAGCACCACGGTGTTTGTCGTAAAATCTTTTCTCGTGCCGGGCTCTATCAGGCCTTTCTTTTCGGCTTCGTCCATATCCTTTTGTGCGGCCGACGCAAACACATCAACAGGGGCCCCGCCCTCTATCTGCCGCATGAGATCGCCCGAAGCGCCAAAATTGAAGGACACTTTAGCCCCCCTCTGTCTTAATTCGTAGAGCTTCCCGATTTCCTCGAAAGCATTCTTGAGACTTATTGCCGCCGATACAATAATACCTTTAGTTTCGGCCTGGGTGCGGTCTGACGAAACTGTGCAAAGGCATACGATACATGCAACTGCGATGAAAAGTCTTCTACTCATGGTTCTTCTCCTTTTGTGATTCACCATTTCCGATGGCGACGGCAGCGTCAAAATCTACCAAGCAATATCCATGCCATTGAAAAATGAGTGCGGATATCGCTAACGCGTCATTCACTTGCATCTCACGCCGCTTCAGAATTGTATATTCATGCACAATACTGTTGGCATGACACTTTTCGAACCCGCAAGTTCAAAAGCATGCTTTCTTAGGAATCCGGGTAACTCCACATAACGCAAGAAGCGCGCATATGCCGCCTTTGCTGGCGAAAAATGAAACGGACAGGGCTAACCCTCATTGCAGCAAACTTTCCCCGGAGAAAAAGAACGGGCATTACATCCTCAATGCCAAACTTGCGATTCGTAAAGGGGAGCAGTGGATCGACATTTATCGGCCTGCCACCGCAGAGCTCATTGTCAATATGGGTCAGACAGGCGACGAACATTTCCGTGCGGCGATCCTGTCCTTGCCTTCCGATAAAGACAGTCGAGCACACGCACATCTCGCAAACTTGCGGCCAAACCGGAAGTCGCGCCGGAGCCGGATTCCGGAACATTCCATTCGCGGAATTTTGCCAAGCGCCGCCATAAGCCAAAGAGAGACGGTCCCCTCTTTATATCCTGTAAGGTCTGCAATTGGCCGCCTTGTCCAATTCGCAAGACTTGCCGCAATCCTCTGCCTGAGGGTGGGGCAATTTATGAAAACACCTTATGCCCGTGCAGATGACCGAGTCCTCGCAAAAGACCTCGTCTCCTTTCAAACCTTTTTCGACCCAGACTTCGCCGGTAGTACGGATCTCGCTCTTGTCCTTCACGATGCTCCAGTAAGGTTGCGAGGCGTCAGGGTAGCTGACATAGTCGGGATCACGGATCACGACCGTTTCGCCGTCAGGTTTCTTGAGGACCACAAGAGTCTCTTTTGGATTTGCCATATATATGCCCTCCTCTTTTATTTATATCTTACCACTCTGGTCCAAAATAGATTTTCAAACGAACCCCGATCTGGGTAATATAGTTGAGAAAAACAAAAATAAACCCAGACTGGGGGGATGTATGAACAAGTTTATCAATATTTTCAGTCAAATGGTAACACTTTTTTTTGCGAGGCTTCATTTTGAGAAGGCGGTGATGAAGAGAAAAGAGAACAGCATGGTTTTTTTTGCACAACCCCTCGAAAAGGCATATTTCAAAGGCTATGCGCTCCTCGCTGATCTGATGGCTCAATAGCCGTTGGCGTTTTGTTCCCATTCGTTTCTTGCATCAATCCCACGAGTTATCTCTCCCTGTCCTTCGCAACACTCTGGAGTTCCCTAGTAAAAGGGCATTCCCTGTAATTCCCGTTCTTACAGAACTTTTCCACGATTTCGGGATCAATGACAAAGCCTATATTCCCTAACGTACAGGTTGCGATAAGCCATTCCCTTAAGCGAGGACATACATTCATCGGCACCATCTCATTTCATGCGTCTTTAAATGCAAATCAACTATTATTATTAACTACTTACACATATATAACGTTCAATCCCGAGTCGGATTCCCAGAGCATTTTTTCTAAGCTGGTGCCTCGGTAGATGTTTCGGGCTTCCCCCTCGCTGTTGGAGGCTTGCTCACCCACATCTAACTCCTGCTCCTTAAATTCTTCATAAATAGTTCTCATGGGATATCCTTCTCAGGGATTGCAATCTCCTTTTTAATAAAACGGAGCCTTGTTTGAAGCTATTTCGGACGGTACTTGCCGGTTATCGGTCTTCAGTTTTAGATGAACACGATTACCTTCTGTTGGTATTAATAAACAGGCTTCAAGAGTATAAGGACATAAGTTTTGCTCATGAATGCGTTCCAAAAAAAAACAACTTTTATATAGCTCCAGGGTAAAAGGACAAACTTTCCCTTCGTGAATGGCTATTGCTGTCATTCTCTTCCTGCTTGTTCGAAATATACTTTCATCTTTCGTTTATTTATAGCAGATACCGGAGTTTAATCCAATTGGAAGAAATTCCTATTTTCGGGTGAAAGTTTTCCTATGCTCTTAAGAAATTTAATATTTTTCTCTTTTTCGCAGAATCACGAGCAGAACTGCACCGGCAAGCACCAATGCTCAAACAAAACCGCATTTATCCGGCGTGACGGCGATGCTGGTATGGGATTCCATCGCGGTGCGGCAACGGTTCTGAGAACTGCCGAGCATAGCGAGTTCCTCCCCGAGTAATGCACCATTCAGAAATGATATAATAGGCTAACAAAGGAGGTGAGCGACATGTTTAGAGGACTTTTTCAACCGATGCATCTGCTTATAATACTTGCGATAGCACTGGTGGTAGTCGGTCCAGGAAAACTACCAGAACTGGGCAAAGCACTTGGCAAAACCATACAGGGTTTTAAGAAAGCCATTGCTGGAGATGATGATTCAGCTATCGAGGTAAAACCTCAAGATACAACCGATAAGAAGGCTTAGAGCATTACTGAGAAAATCGGACAATCACCCATGCGAAGGGCTATGTGTCCTCCCATTCTCGGAGGCACCGGAGTCCCTTTCTTTCCCGAAAACGCCACATGTATGCTGTGTGGTTTTTTCTTTTATTCACGGAAAACTGGTAAAGCCAGTGCCTGATAATATTGAGAAAAAAATAATGAATACTACTGAATCAGGAATAATTAACCGTCAGGAGAGATGACATGAGTGACTTCAACAAGTCGGCATGGGCAGACAATAAATTTGCGCAGAACTATTTGGATAAGGCAGATATCTATGTCGTGGAACGCAGGAAAATGTACTGGTTTGTTTCCTCATTGGTGTCCCATTTTCGTTATGGCGAACGGGATATCAAACTGCTGGAGTTGGGATGCGGAGATGGGGCGCTGACAGAGGAATTACTTAAAACCAATAATAGGGTGTCTGCAACCCTGCTTGATGGCGGTGAAGCCATGGTTCAGAAAGCCAAGGAAAGACTGAAGGGATACCAGAACACAACTTTCATTCAGGCAACGTTTCAGGACCTGTTGGGCGGTAAGGTCAAGCTGGAAACTTACGACTTCATTGTTTCTTCTATGGCGATTCACCACCTTGAAATGGATGAAAAGGCTTCCCTGTTTCGCCTTATAGCGTCATGGCTAAAACCTGGAGGACGTTTTGCAGATATCGATGTCGTACTCCCTCCATCAGAAGAACTGGAGGGATGGTATTTTGCCATTTGGAAAGATTGGCTTACCCATATGATGAGCCGAAATAAGATCAAGGATGAAGTACCTGAAGACGTGATAAGGCGCTATAAAGACCCCTCAAGCATGAACAAGCCCGAAACATTGTCAAATCAGTTGAGGGCATTGGAATCAGCGGGATTTGTGGACGTGGACTGTTACTTTAAGAATGGTATTTTTGTGGTATTTGGAGGCGAGAAATTCAGATGAGGGCGATCATAAGGAACGATTTCGTGAAAAGGTGCGGGACAGGAGACGCCGCGCCCTTCAATAACCCTGGCTCATGCTATCCTGTCGGAAGTCCGAGGGAACAAACTCTGTGGAGACAAGGGCCTCTGCCGCGCACCCCTCACGCGGTAAGTTCTGTCGTTGAAGCGCAGAAGCCCCGACTGAAGCAGCATCTCAGTCGCAGGTAATGCACTTGCCTTCTATAGCTTTTACGTTATGAGGATCCTCTCCCCCTCTTCGCCGCTCCAAAACCTGACTCCGCACCCTTCCCTCAGAATTCCAGTTCATTCCAATCCGCAGGCCCTTGACCGCAATAAATATCTCACGCAAGACGGCAAGAAAGGCTCCTATAAAAGCGACTACGGCAGTCAAAAGAGCACAGCAACCGCGTTGGTGAGATCGATCGAGAGAAATACCCCAACAAACATGGCAGCGATCATGGAACAGATCAGGAGTGCGCATATAGTACCAAGGGTGATGGCTATGTTGATCAATTTGGAACGTCGGGACAGGGTCGAGAGTTCGGTACGGATTTCGCCCTCTTCCTTCGCAAACGAAGAAGCTATATGTCCTTCACGGATGCGTGACCGGTCAACAATACGGTTTAATCGACTGGTCAGAACGCCCAGTGTCGTCCCGATTGCAGTAAGCAAAAGACAGGAGCCACCGAGAGTTGGATAGTCCTGGCGATAAGCGTGAGATGCGGCTCAGAAGGCACAATGCGCCCCCCCAGCGATTCGGTCTTCAAGGGGATTTGTCATGGACTCTACCTGCATGGAAATATTATATCGTTATCCCCATTTTTTGCCTGCCGATATCCACATGCCCTGCAGAGGATGTCCAGCATTATTTTAAGGCCTGTCGGAGCGTTCTACCCAAGCGCTGGTCAACTCATGGCAACCTTGACTATGTAATCTCTCATGTTAATCTATCACAGGAGAACGGAACATGACTACTGATCCCCCTTTTAAAATAACGTCTGACATAGTGCTGCCTCTTTCAATGTTTTTCGGCGGAATCCTCTTGGGAGTTCTAGTGGAAATACTACTGCTCAGGAAACTCTCAAAGAAGGGAGGCAAAACCTATGACTTTTTATCGTCCATGCGTTACATGATAATACTATCCTTCGCAGTTGCAAGCATTTACGCCGCGATACATCTGACCACCATGGACAGAACGCTCTTTCATTTCCTGAGGAATGCTCTTCATATCATAATGATGCTGCTCGGAACGATTATCGTAGCAAGACTGATAACTGGCTTTATGAAAATGTATATGACCGGAACAGAGGGACTGTTTAGCACTCCGACAATATTCGTAAACCTGGTTAAGCTGCTGATCTATCTGATTGGCTTAACGATAATTCTCGATTCGCTAGGTGTTTCCATAACACCAATCATTACCGCAATGGGTGTTGGCGGACTGGCCGTTGCGCTGGGGCTTCAAAGCACGCTTGCTAATTTATTTTCAGGGCTGCATGTTGTCGCCTCGGGAAAAATCAGGCAGGGAGATTACATTAAGCTTAGTACCGGGGAGGAAGGATACGTCATAGACATGACTTGGCGCGACACAACTGTCAGAATGTCATCCGAGAACATGATAATTATACCGAACGCCAAGCTCGCATCCGCAAGCGTGACAAACTACTCACTGCCTGGCAACGAGATGGTCTTCACTACTGAGGTCGGAGTGGATTATGAGAGCAATTTGAAAAAAGTTGAAGACGTAACTGCTGCGGTCGCCACGGATGTGATGCGAGAAGTTCTCGGTGGTATCCCTGACTTTATACCATACGTAAGATTTCACACCTTTGCGGATTCAAGAATCACTCTGTCAGTAACCATGCGTGCAAGAGAATTCGCGGATCAGGATATGATACAGCATGAATTCATGAAAAGGTTACATGAACGATACAGGACTGAAGGAATTACCATCCCATTCCCTACAGAAACAGTTCTTATTCGAGATAACATATCCGCCGAGAACAAGACGCGACAGGGCTGAATCTTCGCGTGAGTGTCACCTCAAGTTTCCTCTTGTATTCTGCGTCGGTGGACGCGATAGTCAGCCTCGAAGAGAATGCCCCCTCGCCTTCGGCCCGTTTCTGCTGCGTGTTATTTCTGATGCTCGTCGCAGCAGCGGACTTGACAGCGATTGATAACCAGCGGAAACTTACACCTGCTATCTAAGCCCGTTTTGTTGAGCGCGGGTACACTGCAATCGTGAGACACAAAATAGTTACGTGAGGAAGAAGCTAAAAAACTGATCTAACCCTTGCGGAGCAGGGTTTTGTCGTTTTTCATTGCCAGAAGGAGTAAGGGACATAATACGACAACTCGGAATGCCGATGTTAGCCACCATCGGGTATTTGCTGTACCTGACACCTGCAGTCTGCCGCCAATATGTTGGTCGACATCCAAACTAAGCCAGCCAACAATCTGACATATCTGTTGGTAAAGAACAGTGGATTGCTTTCACCCACAAGCCGCACAGCGCCTGGAAATCATATTCACAAACCGGAAGCTTCAGGCAGACCGCTACCGAATAAAAAAGCACCCCTAACTTTTGACTTCATTTGTATTGACTTTTTGATAACAGAATAGTCAAACTTTTTTTAGATACGATTTGTTATAGAGGTGTTTTCTGTGAAAAAAAGAACAACACAAAAGGGGGTTAAACTGCCGAGAGAGGATGGGGCGGGCCCGGAGCGGACCGAAAGCAAACAGGCAGGGGATGCGCTGCTCAAGAGCGAGAAACGCTTCAGATTAATTGAGGAAACCATCGAGGAAGTCTTTTGGATGGCGGACATTGACATCCAAAAGATGTTCTACATCAGCCCGAAATACGAGCATCTGTGGGGACGCACGCGGCAAAGTTTGTATGATAACCCTCGCTCTTTTATTGACGCCATTCACCCGGAAGATCGACAACGAGTGCTTAACGACCTCAAAGTACAGAGAATCGGACAGGCATTCAATCATGAATACCGGATCGTCCAGCCGGATGGATCCATACGATGGATTTGGGATCGTGGCTTTCCAGTTCAGCAGGAGGGAACGACACGGGTCACTTGCTACGCCGGTGTAGCCAGTGACATCACCGAGCGGAAGAAGGCGGAAGAGGCACTAAAGGAAAGCGAGGAGCGTTTCAAGAACCTTTTCGTGAACTTGCGCACCATTGCTTTAGTCATCGATCCCGTGGACGGATCGATAGTCGATGTCAATTCGGCTGCGGAGGCATATTACGGATGGACGCGCGAACAGCTCAAGACCATGAGAATCAGCGATATCAACACGCAGCCACCCGCCGAGATTGACGCTGAAATAGAGCTCTCGCGCACAGAGCAGCGAAACTACTTTGTCTTCAAGCACCGGAAAGCGGACGGCACCATACGCAATGTGGAGGTCTATTCGGGGCCAGTGCAGTCGCAGGGCAGGATCCTGCTGTACTCAATAATTCATGACATCACGGAGCGCAAGAAGGTGCAAGAGGCACTGCGAGAAAGCGAGGAGCGATTGCGACAGGCCATTCGCGTTTCTGAGAGCGGCATCTTCGATCACGACCATCTTACTAACGCCATTTACTGGTCCCCTCAGCAACGAAAAATCTATGGCTGGGACCCTGAGGAAACGGTAACGTTGCAGAAGTTTCTCGATTGTGTTTACCCAGAAGACCGTGAGAGGATTGCGGTTGCTGTTGGGTGGGCTCACGCCCCAGCGGGTGTCGGTCTATTCGACGTAGAGCACCGGATCATACGCCGAGACGGCACCATCCGCTGGGTAACCACGCGGTCTCAGACATTCTTCGACGGTGAGGGCAGCGCGCGCCGGAAGGTGCGCACCATCGGAGCAGTCCTCGACATCACCGAGCGAAAGGAGGCTGAGGAAACACTGCGGGGGTCCGAAAAATTTATCCGCAACGTCCTAAACACAGTGGATGAGGGATTCACTGTAATCGACCCGGACTACCGTATCCTGACTGCAAACAATTCTTACTGCGACCAGGCTTTCCTGCCCCGCGATGATGTGATCGGCAGGCATTGTTACGAAATATTGCACAAGACCGGCCAGCCCTGTTATGAGGAGGGAGAAGAGTGCGCTGTCCGGCAGGTCTTTGCAACAGGAAGGCCCCATTCAGCGGTCCATAAGCATCAGGACCGCAACGGACAAGTTCTCCACGTGGAGACGAAAGCGTTTCCCCTGAAAGATATTGCAGGCCGCGTCATATCAGTGATTGAGACGATCAACAATATCACCGAGAAACATCTTCTCGAGGAGGAGCGGCTGAAGGTCCAGAAGCTCGAGTCGATAGGGACGCTCGCTGGCGGCATCGCCCATGACTTCAACAACCTCCTGCAGGGTGTGTTCGGATACATATCCCTGGCAAGGATGTCACTGGACCGTCCCGAGCAGGTCAGGGTCATGCTTGAGCAGGCTGAAGAGGCGCTCCATCTATCGGTGAATCTGACAACACAACTCCTCACATTCTCGAAGGGCGGCAAGCCGGTGAGGAAGGTGATCTGGCTTCAGACCACGATCGAGAACTCAGTGAAGTTCGCCCTGAGCGGTTCACATACAGACCATCTGCTGGACATTGCAACGGAACTTTGGCCGGTTGAGGCGGATGAGGGGCAACTGGCACAGGTGATCCAGAACATAGTGCTGAATGCTCATGAAGCAATGGAGGGGAGAGGAACCGTAAGAGTCTCTGCTCGGAATGTTAATTTTGCCAGGGAAACCAACCCGGGACTGCCGGATGGAGGGCGGTTCGTAGGCGTAGACATCCAGGATTCCGGCATAGGAATACCTGAGCAGAATTTGGCGAAGATCTTCGATCCCTACTTCACGACGAAGCAGAGGGGCAGCGGTCTGGGGCTTGCGACGTCTTACTCGATCATAAAAAATCACGGGGGGGTGATCGAAGTGAAATCCGAAGTAAACAGGGGCAGTACTTTCTCCGTTTACCTTCCAGCGACAGAGCATACTGAGGCGGCAGCATCGGCAACCCCCACACCGGAATCGACGAAGAAGGGTAGGGTCCTCGTTATGGACGACCAGGAGGTAGTGCTGAACGTTGCGAAGAAGATGATTGTTGCCCTCGGCCACGAGGTTGAGAGCGCTTCGGATGGAGAAGAGGCAGTCGAAGTATTCAGGCATGCCATGGAAGCTGGAAACCCATTTGATCTGGTGATCCTCGATGTGACGGTCAAGCGGGGGATGGGCGGAGAAGAGGCAATCGGGAAGCTCAGGGAGATCGATCCTGAGGTTGTGGCGGTTGTCTCGAGCGGGTATGAGTCCAATCGCGTTGTTGCGGACCACCGCGCATATGGCTTTGCGGCATCCCTGAATAAGCCATATATGATCGATTCCCTAAGAGACTGCCTAGATAAGCTACTCAAACAGTCCTAACAACAGGAAACAAGTGACGAAAAGGGATGATGTCAGGCATGCTTCGCTTCCCAGCAGTCTCTTAACTACGACGCTATGGTTATATAAAACCTGTTTGCCACAAAAAATGGCTGCTGATACTACCGCTTGGGGTAACTGCACGATCGAAAGCATATGGTTCGGCTGGCAGTGACGACACCGGAAACTCTTCAAGGAGCAGGACACAGATGTTGCCTAACGTGCTGGAGGTCCAAGGCACAAGATTCCAGCTCGAAAGCCTGCCGGCTTCTCGTGCTCCGGAAAAAGTTCTTGACAAAACTGAAATGTTCCGGCACTATTGATAATAGTTATCATTACTATTAAGTGTCACCAGAATCGAAATGAAAGAAGTGCGGGACATTTTCATCGATTGTTTGAAAGAGCGCGGGTTCCGATACACGAGCCAGCGGGAGGTCATCCTGGAAACATTTCTTTCGTCCGAAAGACATATCACCGTCGAGGACTTATATATGGTACCGCCGATTAAGATCGGACCCACCTTACCGCTGTAATTGGACCCACCGTGAAGTTGCGTGTTGTTGACCTCCTGGAGTGATACGCACCGGTTTATGGACCCAACCTGACGTCTTATACTG
>JBEKCV010000073.1:0-20272 GCA_050014695.1 Thermodesulfovibrionales bacterium | reverse complement strand
AGCATTCGATTCAGCGTACGCTGACACTGCACCAAAAGCCTCTTGCTCGATAGTCCTGGCAGCATTGGTGTCCCTGCATAACTCCAGCCCGCATTGAGGGCACTTATGCACTCTCTCTGAGAGCGTCTTTGGCACCCGATACCCGCAGCCTGAGCAATCCTGTCTCGTGTAGGCCGGATTGACGGTCACCGTTCGGTTCCCCCTGAGCATTACGCTCTTGTAAGTGACGAACCGTATCAGGGTGCCCCACCCGGAATCCAGAATCGCTTTTGCGAGATGATGGGTTTTCACCATGCCCGGAATGTGCAACTTCTCAAAGGCTATGTATGCGTGAGAGATCACGAGCCAGAGCGACACTTTATGCAGAAAATCCTGCCTCTGGTTCGCTCTATGCTCATGGGTCCTGGCAAGCACTCTCTGCTGCTCTCGATAATTGACAGAACCCCTTTTTTTTTGCCTTTTGAGAAAGGCTCCGCTGCTGCTGCTTGAGCTTGTCCTCTGCCTGCTTCAGAAACTTCGGGTATTGGACATAGCTTGTGTCTGACAGGGCAGCCAGCTTGGTAAGACCAAGATCCACTCCCGTCTTCTTGCCCTTGCCAGACAGCTTCGCTTCCAGTAGCATTTCAACGGTTATGAGGCTGCAGGGAACCCCTCTTCAATAGTTTTCACTACTCTCCTTGCAAACTCCACCTCCGAAATGTCCGTACTATAAGTAATGATTACAGAAGCAGCGCCGATACTAATACGAACACTCCCGACGTTCTCCACTGATTCTAAAAGCGTTTGCAGGCGATTTGCGTAAGCCTTATTTGTCTTCAAGCGCGCAACCCCCAATCGGATGCGTCCCCGGGTCTGGTGGAGGATTCTCGCAATATTTGACTGCGTTGGGGATACCACGGCATAAGCTCCTCTGAGCCTTGTTTTTCTGAGCTCTCCGAGAGAAACCCGAAAACCCTCCTTGCTTTCCAGGTATGAGAGCAAGTCTACAAGGAGATTCTGTAAGACTGCCAATCGTTCATGTCCCTCGAGAGCTTCAGCCTGATCAGCCCGATCGATGGCTCCAAGGGTACAGCGGATGGCCTTACTCTGATACAACGGAGCGTGTTTGCTTTGTTCGTTACCGAGCTCCTCCTCGAACTGGAATAGCGGCATAGACTCGAATACGGGGTGATAGGCTGTGACATCTCCTACGCGCCGTACCACCACTACTCCCAGAGAACTTCTCTCGTCAATGCTGAAGCGGAAAGCATCCCCTGAAAACTTGCTTCGGCTTTCGAAGGTTTCCCCTATCTTCCTGATCAGTTCTATCACTCCGGGGTCCTTCGTGTAAGGGCCGTACCGCATGATTTGATGCCCCCATCCAAAATACTGACTCAAGCGGTAGAGGATTTCAACTGCAGCTGGTGAGCCAAATTCGTACTCATCCGGATACTCCTTCTTATAAAAAGCCAGTTCGTCTTCCTCAAGAATACTATAAAGCCGCGACTGCAATTCCTCTATGGCTAACAGGAAAGGATTCACATATAGAGCAGCTTCCTGGTCGCGCTTGAGTTGCCTTCCCTTTTGCTGATCAGCGCTCCAGGTCAAAACGGACCAGACTGCTGCAGCCAATGCCGATAAAACGGAGAGAATTTGCGCCGGGTTCATGCCCTCCCTCCCGCAGACCAGTGATAAACTAAACAATATTTATTTTATAGCATATTTAGCGAGCTTCTGCAATCGCTTATATTGCGCGTGTAACCCCGGGAAGGTGCGTTGGAGAAGCGGGTCACAGTATGAGTAGACAGACGATATAGGAGTATTTCAGAGCGATAAATTCTCGCTAGCAGAAGGCAACGGAATATCCTTGTCCAGTTCGCTTGAGATCGTTATTGGTACTGTAGGAGCCCTGGCTGCGGAACCGATTGTCGTATTTTGGGGATGAGAAAGAAATAGCTGCCTTAGTAATTGCATCGCTGAGGGTTGGGCGCGAGAATCGATAGACAGAGTGCAGATGCCCATGCTGGGCGCATAAACCACGAGCGGGCCTTATCTCGATCCCAATTTTCTCTTCTTGCGGGCGATTGCTGTTACATATCGTTGTCTCATATTACTGCCTCTCCAATGCTACGGAATTGATTGCTGTGGTGCCAACATTCTTTTTATGCCGCATGCGTCACAGGCAAGACTCATTTCACTTCTTCATCACCCGAAGAAATTTCCGTATCCTTTCTGCATTTTTTCCAAGGTCACTCACGCCGACGCGCGATTCAGACCGAATATCGATCCGGCTTCCCGAATTTTGCTGCTTGAGCCTGATAACAATATCGTCCTTGAACCCAAACCAGAAGGTCGTGGCAACAGCTTCAATCCGGCCCGCGTTCTTGTCAGCATCGATGATCTGCCATCCCAGCCGCCTTGCCACAGCAAGAGCTCTTTCGAAGGCTTGATCCGGGGGGACAGTGAGCATGAGCGGGATTATGTCTGGATATGCCTTCCGCTGCAGGACGGCCACCTCCGCTCCCCCATAGACAGGAGAATTCTCATCACTCCTGAGAATCCTTAGGATTGCGACAAACTGCGGGGGATTCTCAGTGTCGGTAGTAATGTCGTGAATCCGCGGGACGCTCTCTGCTACCTGTTTCCAGTGAAGCATTAGACCTGCGAGGAAACCGCCTATGAGGACCCCTAGGAGAGCCCACAGGAAACCTCGAACTATAACGATGCGGAGAGACACTATGAGTCCGATCAGTGATAGGGCCGCTGCTGCGATCCCTCCGTAAGCAGCCCACCGGAGCACCGAGATACCAGTCCAGTAGTTCCATAGCCCATAGCTCGTGCCGGGTCCCGATAGAAGGGCGACAAGACCCGCTATCAGGGCTATGAAAAACCCTGCCCTCGCGATTAAGGATGGCTTGCTTTTTGTTTGCATCGATACGCTCTTCTTCCCTATGATGTCGCCTCGAAATCTCCCCAGTAAGCTGCCGGATGCGTTCCTGAGAGCTCGATGTTATCCGAAAAAGGGTCAATGTCCCCCTTTTTTTCATTATACCGTAAGATTGTGTCGCGGTCAGCAATCGGTTAGCAAAGTGAGAGCCGGGGTAGGAAGATTCAACCTACAATACGTGGACCATAGAACTCGCGAAAACTGCCCGTGCGTAGTTCACTTCTGTCTCGCCTGACCCAACTCCACGGCTGAGCAGGCCACAGTGAAACCAGACTTTAAGAAGGGTTGTTTCTCCGGCGAAAATGATGTGCTGATAGATATGGCAACGAGGTACCGTGCTCAAACGAATCTGATGACAAGAAGACACTTGGGCCAGTTATTTTGTCGTTTCCCCTCTGAAACATCCCATCCCATTGCTGAACTTGCCGGGCATCTCCGCGACACCGTTGATTTCCGCGGGCGGAAACTGTTGAACCTGTTTTTTCTTTTGCTATGACTCGCAGATGATATGCTCAATGCCCATATCCAGTAAATCAGGTGTACTGCTACCACCAACAGATATTGCTAAACGTAGAAGGCCTGGTCTCATTCTCAGGATATCCTTTCTTGATATCTACGCAATAGAGCGGCGATACACAATGCGCCCCTCGCCGGTGTATAATTTATGAAACCATGAAGAGACATCGGCAGGTTGCCGAGACATGATTAGCTGATTGAAGCTCCACGAAAAAGGCAAATGGGGAAACTTTTTATTTTTTACATGCTCTACCGGCTGACCGGGAATCCAGTTATGGCTCTTCTTGTCCTTCTTGCGGTTTATCTGGCGGTGGACAGAGCGTATCTTGGTTTTTTACCTGACCCGTTCAGGGCCTTCAGGACCTCTTCCAGGATTAGAGAACTCCGGCAAGTTGTCTCGATCAATCCTCATGATGGTCGCTCTCTGAAAGAACTGGGCATGTGTTTGGTCGAAAAGGGGAAGTATCAAAATGCAATGCGATTTTTTGCTATGGCAGAAGAGAAAATGTCTGACGATCCCGAGTTCAATTATTATT
The DNA here is from genome assembly GCA_050014695.1 of Thermodesulfovibrionales bacterium. Classification (GTDB taxonomy): domain Bacteria; phylum Nitrospirota; class Thermodesulfovibrionia; order Thermodesulfovibrionales; family UBA9159; genus UBA9159. The sequence continues at coordinate 16,294 of JBEKCV010000073.1, read as the reverse complement.
ACGGTATATCCACCGCTCGGGCCGGCGATATCGCCAAGGGAAGGAGACTCTTCGAGCAGGCAGTGACCGCCTCACCCACGTTGAAATATGGAGAGCCCTATCTAATGATGGCAGAGGTTTACGTGGATAACGCGGACTACGAAAGCGCCCTGCCTCTGCTTGAAAAGTTTGAGAGGATCCATTCTTCAAGCTCGAGGGGGTTGTACCGGATGGGACTTGTGAAACTGAAGCTTGGTTCCAGAGAGGAAGGGGTAGAATATCTCAAGAAAGCGATTCAGGTTTTCAAGGCATCACCTTTTTTCAAACGCAGGATGGACAGGAAGTGGGCATGGAAAGCAAGGTTGATCTTAATAGGTAGGTAGGGAGGGAGTTCAATTGCACTGCTGAATAGACACATCTGACTCTATAAGGACTCTGGAACGTCGCTGAACAATAGCAAGATGCCCTCCCTCTCCGAAATCCCGTGCAAAAAATCAACAACATGCTTCTTCAGGCGGGCTGGTATGTCTACAATCTGAAGGATGCTAACATTGCGGTGGGCGGAGTGGTCGTAGGCCCAAAGGAAGGATTCATAAAACTTGACTTCTTTGAGTAAGTGGCCAATATTCCTCCTTTGACGGCGAAATATTTTTCCAAGTATCAAGTTTCTACCCTCATTTTAGTCAGAGCGGGTTTCACAGCAGTTGTCATGTGGCATGGAGAACATCGGCTTATTTATTAATCTTCTCTGGAGCATCGTGCCGTTGATCCTCCCTCTTCATATGCCGACCACTGGTTTTAGTTATTATATTATGTTTGTGCTGAGAAGTATCCGTACCTGCCGTTAGTGGGGTTCTCGATAGCCGCTACCATTTTTCGAAAGGGCTTTTTGCGGTTCCTGTGATGTTGACAGCCGTGTTTGAAAAATGGCATTTCAAGTCGACCTTTGAGAGAAACTATGCCTGGAAAGATGACTCACCCTCTGCGCAGGTGCCGCCATGCCCCTCTTTTTCACCGGTATCTACGGCATTCCCGCATATCGTGCATGCATTGTTCCTTTTGATCCGGACCTTCCTGAATTCCAGATCGAAGGTGTTAAACACAAGCATCTGGGAAACCAGCGGTTTCCCGAAGCCGGTGAGTAGCTTTATCGCTTCAAGAGCCATAATGCAACCCACCATTCCTGAGACGGCTCCAAGAACAGGGAATCCCAGTTCTTCCCACTCAGGGTCATCTTCTGGATACAGACAGTTCAGACAGGGGCTAATTCCAGGTATCACGTTGAACACATATCCTTCCATACCGTTCATTGCAGCTTCCACCATGGGAGTATTCTTTCTCACGCAGGCTTCGTTCAACACTCGCCGTTCAGAGAAATTTGGCCGTGCAGAGAGTGCAATATGCACATCGGCGAGAAGCTCGTCAACGTTCTCCTCCGTTGTCCGTTCATTATAGAGCTCGATCTCCACATCGGGATTAATCTCCTGAATGCTCTTTTTTGCTTGAGCAACCCTGTTTTGTCCTATCCAGCGGTCTCTCATCAGTACCTGCCTGTTCATATTTGAAAGGGTAAGGTTGCCATAATGGGCAAATTTCATTTTCCCGATGCCTGCCACGGCAAGATAGACTGCAGCGGCACCGCCCAGTCCACCTATGCCAGCTACCAGAATCGTTGCATCCTTCAGTCTGCCCTGACGAGTAGGAGTAAAACCAGCCAACATCAGCTGTCTCCGATATCGCTCCAGTTCTCTCTTGCTCAATTGCCTATTCATGACATTTACCCAGCACCTTAGAATGTTCTTTTTGCGTAGTCAGTCTCAAGACGAGATATTTGCCCAAAAAAGCCCGAAGAGCAGGGAGCCCCATGCAATTATTACGACATAGGTAGGAAGCTCAGCCTTCTCCAAAGCCTCAAACTTCTTGAAGATCGTAAACGATAGTCCCATCACTAAAATACTGAAAAACAAACTCCTGCGATTAACAGCGTATACCCTCCTTCATTCTAGCAGATGCATTCGCCCGCCTCAACGCGTCCCGAGCCTTGAACCCTATCTGCATCCGGGAAATCATGGCATTCGTGTTTCACGCGATCATCTCGCAATAGTCCTCCCCAATTTTCGCGTTCAAAGCCTCCAGTTCCATATCTTTGTCCTCTCCGAGGATCCCGAAGGCATCTGCCCTGCATTGTTTGCAGTGGGTCATCTGGGGGATGTATTTTATGCACTCATCGCGCATCTTGTTCACCATCTCACGAGGAGGCCTTTTGAGATCTGTGAATTCCGCCTGGGGAATGAGTGGCAGTACATTCATGATCTCTGCTCCCCTCATTCCGGAAAGCCATGCCACAAGGGGCAGTTCCGTGTTATTTACTCCAGGGATGAATACGCTATTAACCTTGACCATGAATCCAGCGTCAATGGCATTTCTTAGTCCCCGCGCCTGGTTATAGACAAGGCACTCCGCTGCCTCTTTGCCAGTATATTTCTTTCCTCTGTAAGATACCCATGAATATATTTTCTCGGCCGTCTCGGATGATACCGCATTCATCGTAATCGTAAGGCTTCTCACGCCACACTTCATGAGATCTTGGAGCCTGTCAGTGAGAAGAAGTCCGTTTGTGGACACGCAGAGGGTGAGTTCAGGAAACTCCCGGTTGATTGTGCTCAAGACTTCAAACGTGCTATCGTTTGCAAGAGGGTCTCCCGGCCCAGCGATGCCAACGACAGTGATTCGGTCATGCCTATCCACAAGCATCCGCACCCGTTCCACGGCTTCGTGCGGGGTCATGACTTTACTGGTAACGCCAGGCCTTGATTCATTGGCACAATCATATTTTCGCACACAATACTTGCACTGGATATTGCATGCTGGGGCTACGGGCAGATGTATTCTTCCGAATCTGTGGTGCGCTTCTTCTGAGAAGCACGGATGGGTCTTCGCAATATCCGGGCTCTTCTTTCCTTTTATGCTATCGACCTTCAGTGGTATCATGGCTCACCTCACTCTCAAGTTTCCTATCTAGAGAGCAAGATCAATGCCACGTCTTAAGCCCTTGATTTTGCTGCAAGTGCAAGCTAGATCAGCACATAAACGGCAAACACTTCTGTATTTTATCTGACAATTTCGTACGCTTCCCTTTCAAGTCACGTCACGAACAGTTGATTCACCTATCCGCACTCATAATTCAATATGGAGATGGCATTTCTTCGTACAGGCCCTGGAACATGCCTCACAGCCGATGCAATTGCCCGGATTGACAACAGACATCACCTTATTGCCCATATCGTCGCCGAACTCATCTTCTCCCTCAAAGGGCTTTTCGATAAGTTCAAGTACCTCTCTGTCGCAGACCTTGTAGCAGCGGCCACAGCCGATACATTTGTTCACATCGATTGATTCGATGAACCGAGGGGACCATGTCCGTCCTCCGCGAGTGTATCCTATGATTGCCATACAGTTTCTCCTTTCAGGGTAAGACAGGTTGAGGCTGAGTTTAAGGAAAGGAAAGACGAAGCGTCTTCTTTCCCTTTCCCTCAATTTATGTTCTTATCCCCACCTAGTTTTTTTCTAAGCGATTGCCTCTTTGTCGGTCTCTCCGGTTCTGACCCTCACAGCGCTGTCGATGGGTGAGACAAAGATCTTTCCGTCACCCGCCCTGCCGGTCTGATTAACCTTAATAAGAGATTTCACAATCTCTGTAACTGCGTCATCCGGCACAACAATGGTGAGCAGCCTCTTAGGGACAAAGAGTGCCACCTTGGGCAGAGTATGCTCAAGTGCATAGGATGAGGGTGTCGGAGTGAGTTTGACTGCGGTGCAAAAGCTGTCAGGCATTTCCGAGTCCATCTCTGCACACATCGCGCCCTTCTGCCTCCCTCGTCCCTCAACGCTCTGGATAGTTAAGGATGGATATCCCAACTCTTCCATTACCTTCTTTGCCTCGGGAAGTTTGTCCCTTCGTATGATTGCCGTAATCTCCTTCATAGCGCAGCCTCGCCGGTCCTGACTGTATATGCAGCCTCCACAGGGCTGACAAATATCTTTCCGTCGCCAATGAAACCGGTTCTTGCCTTGTCCTTGATGATGGTGATCACTTTGTCAGCATCCTCAGTTGCCACAACAGTCATGATCATGACCTTTGGCAACTCATCGTAGTGCATAGGCCCAACAGTGAGTCCTTTCTGTTTCCCACGTCCAAACACCGGTACCTTGGTGAGTGACGGGAACCCTGCGCCTTCAAGGGCAAGTACCACTTCCTGTTCCTTTTCAGGCCTGATAAAAGCTCTAATCATCTTCATTTTTTCCTCCTTTGTTTGTCTTGCCTTTTATGGCTTCTTCCCACCTATAGGCAGGGTTTCATCCTAACCTGAACTCTTCCCGTGGAGTGCTTTTTTAAGCCACGGAGGAGGTGAGGTCTTGATGGTCTCAAATAGCTTCTCGAGAGATTCCTCTATTGAAACGACCTGCTTCACCTTGATAGGCATGACGCCTTTTTTTATAAGGCGCGATGCAGAGGGACCGCCGATTTCGGTGAGATAGATTATTTTGCAGTCCGCCAGCTTATTGACTTTCTTCTCCACCAGGTCGTCGTGCGTTTTCCCCATGCCCTTTGTCTCCTCGACAGCGGCGTCCCTGCCGTCAGCGAACTTCCGCATTTCGACGAAATGGTAGCCTTCACGGTTGAGGTTATAAATGGCAAACGTGCCTGCCCTCCCGAAATGTTCGTCTACCAAGACACCGTTTGTTGTTGCAAATGCCACTTTCATCGATGCACCTCCTTTGCGAACAGAGTGGCTGCTTCCTGTATAAGGGAGGCAGTCCCCCTGTATCCGATGGTTAATTTGTTCGTATTACCAAAGATCTTGTACACAGGGAATCCTGCCTGGAGGAGCGGAACCCCCAGGTTTTCTGCCGTATCTTCAGCATGGGAATTCGATATAAGCAGATCGAATGCGCCTTCAATCGAAGAAAGGTCACCGATAATCACGCGGCCTGCAGGGATATGCTCCACAGCTCCTGATGCAGTAGGAACTATGCCCAGAGGTATTTCGCCACACATCTCGGTTATCCATTGTGATGTCTGGAGTAAGTGGTCCGGTTCCAGGGCAATGCAAACCCTTTTCTTCGCAAAGACAAAATGGGCGTCGCGCATGGTGTCGACAAGGATACGCCTCTGTCTTTGGTAGCGCGAGGGCACAGGTCTGCCGCTCAGCAGGCCCAGTGTCTCCATGAAAATGTCGGTATCCTTAATGCCTGCGATGCCTTCACACACCCGGTATTCAATGCCGAATCGCTCTTTTAATGATTGTGCAGCGGGCTCCATGCTCATCCCGATTGCAATGGTGAATTCTGATGAGCCCAGAGAGATGATATCCCGTATCTCGGTGCCCCCTATTGCAAGGGGTGATATTCCCAGCCTGCTTCCGTCAAGTGAGGAAAGATCTGGCAGTATGACCGGCCTGAGACCAAACGACTCAGCTATTTCCCTCAGCTCAAGGAAATCCGCAGGCGTCAGGTGCGAGCCTGCAAGGATATTGACCTGCCCTCTTGTGAACGGCAGCGGCTGGTGCGGGGCTTCGGCAATGCCCAAGAGCGAAGAGACGGCCTTGCAGTAACCTGCCTCAATCCCCCCCTCATAGTCAGGGGTAGATACGTAGAGCACTCGTGTGCCTGAGAGGTTGGCATTGAGTTCTCTCACGGATGCTGCAACATCGTCGCCCTTCACCTCGGTAAGACCAGATGTCAGAACACCGATCACGGCCGGCCGGTTTTTATCAATGAACCCTTGAACGGTTTTTGACAAATTCTCATCGCTTCCCATAACCACATCCTCTGCGAAGAGCTTGGTGCTTGCAAGGGCTATTGGCTCCCTGAAATGTTTTGTGAGGAGCACCTTCGCCAGGAATGTGCAGCCCTGAGCTCCATGGATGATGGGGAGAGCATTGTGCACCCCCTGGAATGCTACTGCAGCGCCTATGGATGCAGAATGCTTCAGAGGGTTAATAACAACGCGGTTATTCCGAGCATGGCACTTAATGTTTGGCGCATCGAGTGTCCCCTCAGGCATTTTTTGTGCTTTGAGCCCTCTTCCCTCCTCCTTATTCCCTTCGTAGAAATGTATGCTTTTGCTGATCTGCTCCGCAAGGTTGACCAAGCCGTCGTAGCCCGCGTAGGCAATATGCCTTTCTTGATTTACATCAACAAACGGATACCCTTCTTTTATGGCGAGGTACTGGTTCCTGCCCCCTGCGACCAGAATGTCTGCATTCCGCTCTATCAGCAGTTTTTTGAGGTTTTTCGGCGTTACGTCTTCCACAAGGGGCGCATTCGGGCCGAGGATCTCCTTCATCTTATTTTCGTCCTCAAAGGTACTTTTCTTTGTCCCCACAGCGACAATCTCAATACCGAGGTCCAAGAGAGCTGAAATGAATGACCAACTCTTCACCCCGCCCGTGTAGAGCACCGCCTTCTTGCCTCTCAGGTGCCGGTACGGCAGAATCTTCTTCTCAAGGGCCAGCTCCTCTGTCCTGATCACCTCTTCAATGTTTTCCTGTGTCTTGCTGTCCCACGCAGCATGTTCTATGCCCTTTGCCGCAATTGCCCTCAATGCCTTTGCCATTTCGGTTTTTCCGAAAAAGGAAACTTCAACATAGGGTATGCCGTACTTCTTCTCCATACCTTTGGCAATATTGATGAGTGCCCTACTGCATACAACGACATTCAGACGTGCCTTATGCGCATAGGTGATCTCTTCAAAAGTTGAGTCCCCAGTGATCCTTGAAAGCACCCTGAACCCTGCTTCCTTCAGCACCGGCTCGATCAACCAGAGGTCGCCCCCAATGTTGTACTCTCCGATGAGGTTGATATCGTGGTCCGAGGTGCTCTTCGTTATGCCCGTGCCGATAACGTGATCAAGCAGTACTTCGCCAGCTATCCTGTTGCCAAGGTTTTTGGGACCCACAAAGCCAGGTGCATTGACCGGAATGACAGGGATACCGAGTTTTTGTTCGGTCTTCCTGCAGACTGATTCCAGATCCTCTCCAATAAGGCCACTGATGCAGGTTGCATGCACAAAGATTGCCTTCGGGTTAACTGCTTCATACGCTTGGTGTATTGCGTCATAGAGTTTTCGCTCAGCTCCGTAGACAATATCCATTTCTCCCATGTCCGTAGTAAATCCCATCCTGTGTAGGTTTCCCTTTGTGGAAAGGGTTCCTCTCCCTTCCCACGAGTTGCCACAGCAGGCTATGGGGCCGTGGACAATGTGGGCGGTATCTGCAATGGGCTGGAGAACGATCATTGCTCCGTCAAAGGCGCACGACTCTCCTCCCCGGGATCTGCATATCTGGTCTTTCTTCTCCGCACCACACCCGCTTGTTATAAGCCTATCCACATTGCCTATCATCTCAGTATCTCTTTCGTCTTTCCCTGTTCTTTTGCTGATATGCGTTCTTGCGAAGCAACCTTCTACGTTCCTACCTAATTACATCAAAGCTGGTCGTATCAATCGTCTTCCTGTCCATCTCGTCAAGAATCGTATTCACCACCCAGTTCACCAGATTGATCACACCCTGATAACCGATGATCGGATACCGGTGCAGCTGATGCCGGTCAAAGAGCGGGAAGCCGATCCTGATGAGCGGCGTGCCTGTGTCTCGCCAGAGGAACTTCGCATAGGAATTTCCAATCAAGAAGTCAACAGGCTCCGTGAACAGCAGGGACCTGAGGTGCCACATATCCTTATTGATATGGACCTTACCTTCTGCGCCGAAGGGGCTTTCGCTCAGGAGCGCAGTGGCCTCCTCCTCAAACTTCTTGTCCCCATTGGTACAGACGATATGAATCGGCATTGCCCCCATCTCGAGAATGAAACTGATCAGGCCAAGGAGCTGGTCCGGGTCGCCCACAAGCGCAACCCTCTTGCCATGCACATACGCGTGAGAGTCGATCATGGCGTCCACTGCACGGCCACGCTCGTCATCGATCTCCTGGGGTACTGGTTTGCCCGTGATCTTACTCAGCTCTTCAAAGAATCTGTCCGTGTTTTTCACCCCGATCATGGGCATCATTGAAACCTGCTGCCGCCACTCCTTCTGGATGTAATCCATGGTTTTCAGGGTCGAGTATTTCTGGAGCGCCACGGTAGCAGTTGCATTGATAGAGTCAGCAGCGTCCATAAGAGGCGTCCCGCCAGGATAAAGCTTGTACTCGCCGGTGTTTGGAGAGTCAAAGGAAGCGCTTGCATCAGAAAGGAGCGTGAAGTCAACACCCATAGTCCTCATGAGCCTCTTGATCTCATGATAGTCCCCGGTATAGGTGTCGAACCCCATGATAATGTTGACTTTGCCGTTCGGCTCCTTCTTCTTCCCCGAGGTAATTGCGGTGAGGATGCCCTTCATCATGACATCGTATCCTGTGATGTGTGAACCCACGAAGCTCGGGGTATTGGCGAATGGCACAAGAAGATCCTTCGGGATAAGTTCCTTCTCCCGAGCAGTCCTGATATACGCATTGAGATCGTCACCCATCACCTCTGCCATGCAGGTGGTGCAGACCGAGATCATCTTCGGCTTATAGAGCGTGTAGGCGTTCTCAATGCCTTCGAGCATGTTGTTTAGTCCGCCGAAAACTGCCGCGTCCTCAGTCATGGATGTGGACACCGCCGCCACGGGCTCCTTAAAGTGCCTGTTCAGGTGGCTCCTGAAGTACGCAACACATCCCTGGGCGCCCTGGACAAAAGGCAGAGTGCCGTCGAATCCCGAGGAGCAGAAGATTGCGCCCAGGGGCTGGCATGCCTTTGCGGGGTTGATCTTGATATTTTGCCGCTTGAAGTTGAGCTCCTTGTACTCCTCGGTCTTGGTCCACTCAGCAATTTCATTTACCTTGTCTGCCGGATAGGGATCCTCGAACTCCTTCTTGCCTTCAAACTGCTTGCGGTATTCTTCTTCTCGAAACAGTTCGTTGTGGTCTTTTATTTTCAGTTTCATCTCTTCCTCCGTATCAGCTTCCACGTCGGGCTGTTGACCGTCATATCCATATCCCGCGCGAAGACCGGGAACCCGTCAAATCCGTGATAAGGGCCGGAATAATCCCATGAATGCATCTGCCTGAAGGGCACGCCCATCTTGTGATAGGAGTACTTTTCCTTGATGCCCGCGCCTACCATGTCCGGCTTCAGCCTCCGGGTGAACTCCTCGAGTTCGTAAAGAGTTGCGTCATCCATAATCACTGCTCCTTCCTTCAGTTCAGGATAGGTCCGGTTGTAGTCATCGTTATGACCGAATTCATATCCTGCAGCAACGACTTCCATGCCAAGGTCTTCATAGGCGCCAATGGTATGCCGTGGCCTCAGGCCGCCCACATAGAGCATCACCTTTTTGCCTTCCAGCCTTGACCGGTACGTCTCGATCACTTCGTTCATCTTAGGCTTGTACTTCTCGATCATCTTCTCCGCGTTCTCCTTGATGGTGTCATCGAAATAAGAAGCGATTTTCCTCACGCTCTCATAGATCTTGGTCGGGCCAAAGAAGTTGAATTCAACCCAGGGAATGCCATACTGCTCCTCCATATGCCTGCATATGTAGTTCATGGAGCGGTAGCAATGAATGAGGTTCAGCTTTGCCTTGTGCGCGATGCCGAGCTCGTTCACTGATGCATCACCAGTCCACTGAGCGATGACCCGCAGGCCCATCTCCTCAAGCATCTTCCGTGATGCCCAGGCATCGCCGCCGATGTTGTAATCACCGATAAGTGCCACGTCGTACGGGGTTGTTTTTTCAAGCTTGCCTTTGCCGAGAACATAGTCTCTTATTGTGTCGTTAGCGATATGATGGCCGAGGGACTGGCTTACTCCCCTGAAGCCCTCGCAACGCACCGGCACGATAGGCATCTTGAATTCCTTTTCGACCTTTTTTGATACAGCTTCAATGTCATCGCCGATGAGCCCGACAGGACATTCCGAAAGGATACCGAAACTTTTTGCAAGCGGAAAGAGATCGTGCAGTTCATGGAGCGCTGCATCAAGGTTCTTGTCGCCGCCGTACACAATGTCCTTTTCCTGGAAGTCTGTGGTGATATGCATCGTGCCAAACGTGTCGATCCCGGTCTGGCCGTTGTAGTAGTTCCTGCGTGCCCACCAGCTATACTGGCCGCATCCGATGGGGCCATGGCTGATCGTGATCTGATCCTTTACCGGGCCCCAGACAACACCTTTTGCCCCCGCATAAGCGCAGCCTCTGACAGTCATGACGCCGGGCCGGGACTTGACATTCGACTTTACCTTGCAGGTGCTGCAATTGCCCGACGGGTCATTAGCTGCAAGGTGCTTTCCCCTGTCCTTTTTTGCCTTCTCCGGATATGCATCCAGAACTTCCTCTATTATTTTTTGGGTGTCTTTAATCGCAGTGCTCATTGTCTCCTCCTTATATTAAGAAGGGTTCAAGGATTCGAGGATTCAAGTGAAAAGAATTAAAATCTCAAACCCTGGACCCTTTTGGCCCCTCTAGTTCATACCACTGCTTCTTCGCTTTCCATGATGCCGAAGTCCATCAGCAACCGCTCCAGCTCGTCCATCGATATCGGTGTGGGTATAACGAAGTTCTTGTTCTCAGCGATCTTCTTGGCAAGCGCGCGGTACTCGTCTGCCTGCGGATGATCGGGAGCGTACTCAATCACGGTCTTCCTCCTGAGCTCTGCGCGCTGGACTTCATTGTCTCTCGGCACAAAGTGGATCAGCTGAGTGCCAAGCTTACTTGCCAACTCCGCGATGAGTTCATACTCTTTATCGGTCTTGCGCGAGTTGCAGATAAGGCCGCCAAGCCGCACGCCGCCGGTTTGAGCATACTTGAGCACGCCGCGCGAGATGTTATTGGCAGCGTACATGGCCATCATCTCTCCTGAGGTGACGATATAGATCTCCTTTGCCTTTCCTTCCCTGATCGGCATGGCGAATCCGCCGCAGACCACGTCCCCAAGTACGTCGTAAAACACGAAGTCCGTGTCATCACCGTATGCACCGTTCTCTTCCAGAAAATTAATGGCCGTGATCACGCCGCGGCCGGCGCAGCCAACACCGGGCTCGGGACCGCCGGACTCCGCGCACTTGATGCCCTTAAATCCGTGCAGCAGCACCTCGTCGAGTTGAAGGTCCTCCACCGTGCCCCTTTCCCGGGCCATGTCCATGACTGTGTTCTGCGCCTTCCGGTTGAGAATGAGGCGCGTAGAATCCGCCTTCGGGTCGCAGCCTATGATCATACATTTGTATCCAGCCTCAGCGAGTGCGGCGACCGTGTTCTGGGCTGTTGTTGACTTGCCAATTCCGCCTTTACCATAAATTGCTATCTGTCTCATCATTTCCTCCTCCCGGATTTACGTAGATTCTGCCGTCCTCTGAAGCAATTGGCATGCCAGGAGTAAAAGCTTTTTAAGAACAAGGTGTTATCAGAGACAGCTGTTTGATACATGTTACGTAATTGTTTCTGATGAAACATTATTGTTATTCATAACTGTTTTAGAGCAGACTTCCTCCGAGAGGGAACAAGGGGAAACATTCTGAAAACACTATTTCAATCTAAAGAGACCGGGGTTGTGAAAAAAGATTGCACGGCGAAGCAGTTTGAGCTGCTAAGAAAAAAAGATTTTTATTGAATCCCACTTCCATTCTGTTTACCACAAGAAGAAACAGTCTTGCACTATCGCGCCTGATCTCAACAGCAGTGAAAAAAGAGGTTACACACTCCCTCTCCTCCTTTCTTGGCCAGCAAAGTGCGGTACGTGCGTACAGAAGCCTTGAAATCACCCCATCATCAAGGAATTAGCTGCAAGAATATGTTGAAAAAAACATACCATTGTTCAGTTTTTCCTGACCGTCTTTTTTTGAACCCATGCTTCGATGCTATACTAAATGAAAGTACTTCAGTAAACTTTTTTTTTGCAGCTCCGAATATTATGAGTGAGGAGGATTCAGCCATGAAGGTGGTCGTCGTCGGTGCAACGGGAACGATAGGCAGGGCGGTCGTACAGGCTATCGGGAATCGTCACGATGTGATTCCGGTCAGTTTCAGCAAATCTGCGATCAAGGTTGATATCGCGGACAAGACATCCATCACAAAGATGTTCGTGACGCTAGGACGAGTCGACGCCGTGATCAGTACAGCGGGACTCGCGAAGTTCGCTCCCCTGAACTCGCTTACAGATGCAGACTTTGCACTGGGCCTGGACAACAAGCTGATGGGACAGGTGAACTTGGTGCGCTTGGGCATAGATCACATAAACGACGCGGGATCATTTACGCTGACAAGTGGTATATTAAGTCGTAAACCCGTGAAGGGCTCTTCTGCAATCAGCTTGGTAAATTCGGCTCTTGAGGGCTTCGCCCGTGCTGCTGCGTTGGAAATGCCGCGCGGTATTCGCATTAACGTCGTAAGTCCCAATTGGGTAACAGATACGCTCAAGGCCTTCAAAATGGATCCATCGATCGGAACCCCCGTTGAGGTGGTTGCTCACGCCTATGTGCAGGTCCTCGAAGGCCTCATGAACGGTGAGGTGCTCGATCCAGTTGAGTAGGCATTTTGCAGCGTAAGGATAAAGAATTGTCCCAGATGCTTAATGCGATTGAAGGGGCATCGAAGAAATTAAAGAGGGGGTCCGATGCACAGAAAACGTACTCAAGGGTCGGACAGGCAATCCGATAACGCATCCGGCATTTACTGCTTCATGGATATGGTGGCCAGGGAGGCTGAAGAATATGCCGCAGATCACACAACGCCCATGTCGGCGTTACTCGAAGAAATCGAATACTTTACCCTGACAAGGACGCCCTATCCCAATATGGTCACCGGACGGGTCGAAGGCCGTTTCCTGCAGATAGTTGCTCAACTGTCCGGAGCTCAGCACATTGTCGACATAGGCACCTTCACCGGCTACTCGGCCCTCGCCATGGCCGAGGTCCTGCCCGATGATGGTAAAATCCTGACCATTGAGCATAATGCAGATCATGCTAAGGTCGCGCAGGATTTCTTCGACCGCAGTCCCAACGGCTTTAAGATCACCCTGCGCATGGGGGAGGCCCTGGAAATCCTGAAGACCCTGCCGAATGCAAACACCGATCTCGTCTTCATTGATGCCGATAAACAAAACTACAGTGCCTATTACAGCGAGTCCATGCGGATTGTACGAACCGGCGGCTTGATACTTGCCGATAATGCTCTGTGGTACGGCAGGGTCTTCGATCCCAAGGATGAAGAAAGCCGGGCGATGGCAGACTTCAATGAACTGGTGAAAGCGGATAACCGGGCTGAGAAGTTGTTTCTCACTATCCGTGACGGGCTTTATTTGATTAGGAAACGTAGGAGCAATAAAACAACCCCATCTTGATCAACCTTGAAGTGTTTGTACAGGATGGCCCGGGAGGAGTCGAGACGGCGTGCGCCTCCCAAGGTTTCCTCCCGAAACCAACGGCGTCGCCAAGATGCATATACTCCCTCATCTTCGAAAGTTTCCTAGAAACTGCTTCGGCGTTATTATCCTGATACCCATATAGTCCTTTAAAGCGAGCCTTCCCCCGTTATCACATTTCAAACCGGGATAAACCGTTAGGAGAGTCTCCCTAATCGCGCTGTTCCTGCGAACCGACCGGTATCGGAGGCCGCACCATCTAAAAGGTACGTCCGGAAATTCGCATGCTCCGGTTCTGCCCCTCAGTGCGGGTGACAGCCACTAGTTCAACCTTCCATAATAAGGAAAATCGAACATGACTTAAGCGTGACATCCCATCTCAAGGATGCAGTTGCCCGAAGGTCTCACAGCGCGAAATACAAGAGTAAGCATTAAGAAGAGACAGGAGTGTGAGAGGCTATGCATCTGCAAATTTTTGGTAACACCTTTTGACAGAATATCATTTTTTTATTGACATAGATACTTCCATGTTTTAAACTTTTAAGGCTTTTGATCAAACAATGAGGCATGCAAAAGGAGGCGATGGTAATGGACGTTGGCCGAAGTAGTCATAGTAGTGACGGCAAAGGATTGATGGGACGGATGCTTGCGTGTTCATTACCCACCTCTAACCCGCCTCTCTTCTGACACGCGTTCTATCCTAACTCCTCTGTAAAGAGTCCTCCTGTTCGGTTTTTTGCCTACCTGTTTGTTTCTTATGTTGACCAGGAAAACGCAGGAGGTGCGTGTCGTGTTTTACTTCTACAATGTGCCCGGGAGAGTAAGGATCATCAGTGAGGCTATCAAGAGAACTCCTCAGGTTGCGAACGAAGTGAGGAAGGGGTTGACCACGCTTGCAGGCGTCTGCATGTTGCATATCAATCTGATTACGGGCAGCATCCTCATTCATTATAATCCAAAGACTCTCGCTTCCGAGTGTGGCTCGCCTCTATCTGTGCAAGCTCTTCCCCCTATCCGGGGAAACAGAGGAGGTCGAAAAGGGCATAGATCAACTCTCCGGAAAGCAGCCCCCGAACCGCGTAGAAATAAAGGTGGGCAAGATGGCCGCGACCGCAGTGCGGAGAACGTGTACTCCATGCGCCTGCGCGTCGTCTACTGATGCAAAGAGGATACCTGTCGCTTACAGCTGTAGTATGCATAAGAATTTCCGTATGAGAAGGAAAGCGGGAATGAGACCAGGAATGATGGTTCAAATAGCTTGTCGTACTCAAGGATGGTTAAATAATAATAACGTGCCTACTTTTGAATGTTGGATGGAGAACGTATTATGAATATTTTCACACGGTTTTATTACAGATATCGAAGGATTATCAAGGCAATTCAACTTTTTCTTATTATCTCAGGCCCTGGGATCATCGTCATGATCGCCGACAACGATGCGGGGGGCATTACGACATACGCGGCTACCGGCGCGAAGTACGGCTATAACCTGATCTGGGTGATCATACTCCTCATCCCCGTCTGCTATTACGTACAGGAAATGACCGTACGGTTGGGTGCAGTTACCAAGCGGGGCCATGCCGAGGCGATCTTTGCGGGATTCGGTTCTTTCTGGGGGTGGTTTTCGCTCCTTGATCTCATGTTGGTCAACTGGCTTACCATGGTGACTGAATTCATCGGCATGGCGGCAGCCCTCAATATCTTTGGTATATCGCCGTACCTGACGATAATAGGGATGTGTGTGGTGATGGGCATTATGGTTTTGAACGGCAGTTACTGGACCTGGGAAAAAATCACCCTGCTGTTTTGCGCGTTGAACCTGATTTATATCCCCGGCGCATTTATGGTCAATCCCTCTGTGTCGGACATTCTGCACAAAGGAATACTGCCCAACTTCCCTGGTGGTTTGAACAACGAGTTGTTGTTCTTTCTGATGGCCAATATCGGCACCACCATAGCTCCGTGGATGCTTTTTTTCCAGCAAAGCGCTGTTGTGGACAAAGCCATGAAGGAAAAGGACATTCCCTGGGGTAAGCTGGACACCTTCATTGGTTCGCTATTAACCGGCATTGTCGCCATATTCATCATTATTGTCACCGGTACGGTATTGACAGGGGTTAATATCGACGATGCAGCGCAGGCCTCGGTGATGCTGATGAAGACCAACAGGTATATCGGCACTTTCATGGCCATTGGCCTTTTCGATGCAGGTTTCCTGGGGGCGATCTGCATCTCCCTTGCCAGTTCGTGGGCCTTCGGAGAGGTATTCGGCTGGGCGCACTCGCTCAATTACAAAATCAAAGAAGCCCCCTGGTTCTACGGGTTCTACTTTTTTCTCCTGATAAGCGCCGGGATTGTCGTGCTGATTCCCAACGCACCGCTGGTGTTGATCACCCTGTTCGTGCAGGTCGTCGCCGTCACTCTTCTGCCCGCCGCGCTCGTCTTCCTGATCCTCCTTTTGAACAATAAGGAGACCATGGGGGAATATACTAACACCTTATCGCAGAACATTATCAACGTAGTGATCGTGGTGGCGATCATCATCATATCGAGTTTTTACGGCGTCGGTACCCTGTTTCCCAATATGTTCAAATAGTGAAGGAGGATGACCATGATAAAGATACAGAGTTTTTTCAGCCACAGTTACGCGAAGGTCCGCGAGATCAACAAGAAATATGCGACCCCCAATATAGAGATGTCCAAGTGGGTAAAGCTTTCACTTTTATCATTACGGCTTTATTTGATTTTTCTTTTAGTCTTATTGCTTTATAAATTCATCACCTTGGTGCGATAAGGGAGGCATATCATGAACACCGCAATTGATAAGAAACAGGAACTGGTCGAAGCCGTGTATTTCCTGAGCGATATTATCGGCACGAAGGTCTTTCATCGTGACAAGAAGATCGGGAAACTGCGGGAT